>JAOPXN010000129.1 GCA_025965155.1 Propionibacteriaceae bacterium | reverse complement strand
CCTGCGCGGTGCAGGTACTCCTTCGGACCGGCCGGCGGATCGACCTGGAGGACCAGACCGACCTCGTCGACGTGAATGCCTCGGGCCGCCACATCCGTGGCCACCAGGACCGGCACGTTGCCGTCCTTGAAGGCGGCCATGATCCGGCTCCGAGCACCCTGGGTCAGGCCACCATGCAGCGCACCGGCCATCACCCCGGACTCGCGGAGCTGCTCAGCCACCCGATCGGCGCCGCGCTGGGTCCGGACGAAGACAACCGTCCGTCCCTGGCGACCCGCGATCTCGGCGGTGAGCTGGTTCTTGTCGTGCGGCAGCACGTGCAGCAGATGGTGCTCCATGGTGGAGACCGTTGCCTGACCGGAGTCGACCTCGTGGGTCACCGGGTTGTTCAGGTAGCGACGCACCAGGCGGTCGACCGCGCGGTCCAAGGTGGCGGAGAACAGCATCCGCTGACCGCCTTCGGGAACCGCGTCCAGGAGGGTGGTGACCGCCGGCATGAAGCCGAGGTCGGCCATGTGGTCTGCCTCGTCCAGCACTGCAACCTCGACCTTGGAGAGGTCGACAGCACCCTGCTCCAGCAGGTCGATCAGGCGACCCGGCGTGGCGACGACGATGTCGACTCCCCGCTGGAAGGCCCGCAGCTGCGGCGTGTAGGACATCCCACCGGCGATCAGAGTGACCGACATCCCCACGGTCTTGGCCAGTGGCGCGATCACGTCGGCGACCTGCATGGCCAGCTCGCGGGTCGGCACCAGCACGATGCCGCGAGGCGTCTTGCCGTGAGAACCGGACAGCCTGGCCAACATCGGCAGGCCGAAGCCGAGGGTCTTGCCCGAGCCGGTCTGTCCGCGGCCGAGCACGTCACGGCCCGTCAGTGCATCCGGGATGGTGGCAGCCTGGATCGGGAACGGCTCGGTAATGCCCTGCGACTGCAGAGCTGCGACCAGCGGCTCGGGCAGGCCCAGCGCGGCGAACCCGTTCTCGCCGCTGACCTCCTTGAGGTTCTCCGGAGCAATCTCCTGTGCCGTCCAGCTCATCGTGTCTGATCCACCGTTCTCGTCCTGCTCGTCATGGTTGTGCTCCGGGCGGTAGCCGCCGCGGTTCGATCCTCTGTTGTCGCGACGGTCGTCGCGGCGATCGGTACGGTGCTCGCTGCGGCCACCCCAGGAGGAGCGACCCTCCGTTGAGTCGCTGCGACCGTACGACGTGCGTCGCTCCGCCTGCTGCGGACGCTCCCAGGACGATCCGTTCCGAAATGCGCCGGTGTCGGAGGTGTTGACGTGGGCGTTGGAACGATCGGTCCGCTCGAACCGGCCGCGGTCTGCGGTCTGTCCTCGGTCGGAACGGTTCCAGTCCCCACGCTCGGTGCGCGGTGCCCGGTCGGCGAAGCCGCCGGTGCCGGCGCCGCGGTCGTTGCGCTCGGAACGCCCGCGCTCACCGCTGTTGTTGCCCTGATAGCCGCGGTCGCTGCTGTAGGAACGCTCGGTGCGGTTGCTGCTGTAGGAGCGCTCGGCCCCAGCCGGACGGTCGCTGCCGTAGGAACGCTCGGTGCGGTCGCTGCTGTAGGAACGCTCGGCACGAGCCGGACGGTCGCTGCCGTAGGAACGCTCGGCCCGAGCCGGACGGTCACTGCTGTAGGAACGCTCGGTGCGGTCGCTGCCGTAGGAACGCTCGGCCCGAGCCGGACGGTCACTGCCGGAGGAACGCTCGGCCCGAGCCGGACGGTCACTGCCGTAGGAACGCACGGTGCGATCTGCTGCCTCGGGACGCTCCCAGCGGTCGACCTGCGGGGCGCGCTCAGGGGCAGCGTAACGCTCGCTGCGGCCCTGGTTCCGGGGCTGGCCGCCGCTGCGACGCGCGCCGAGGCCACGTTCGGTCCGCTCCTCGCGGCTCCACCGCTTCTTGGCGGTGCCGTCGGACTTGAAGCTCTTGGGTGCCTTCTTGGATGCGTTCTTGCGGGCACCCTTGGAGGCGGTGAAGGCGCGCGAAGACGCGCCTGTCGGCCGTTCAGGCATTAATTAACTCACTTCCCATCCACATGGACGGATCGGTTCAGGCACGTCAACGGCCCAAACTTTCACATCTTGTGGCGGGAGACGGACCAGTGCGCGTTCTGATGGTGGCGCCGGACGGCCCGAAATTGCGCAACGCAACCGGGATACCTCAATAATACCAGCGAGGCCGCGATAGACCCAATCGGCGCAGTACGCCGACAGGGTCGCCCACCTCATTCATTGAGGCACCTCAGTCATTGAGATGGCGACGAACCCGCTCTATCAGGTGGTCCAGCACTTTGTTGAACTGAGGGTGGTGCTCGATTATTCCCATGTGCCCGCAGTCGGGCAGGCGGAGCGACTCCGCACCGGGCAAGAGCTCGATGATCCGGTCGGTGTACTTGATCGGCGTGATCACGTCATCGATCCCACCGACCACCGCCGTCTCGACCTGACTCAGCACACCGAAGGCCACGAACTCGTCCAGCTGACCGAAGGCCGGGTAGAAGTCGGCGACCACCTCTAGCGGGGTGTCCCCGAGCATCTGGCTCATGAACTCGACGTAGGACGGCGGGACGTCGGAGCCGAACGACATCCGTCGGGTGACCACGTAGCTCATGTCCGACCCTGCCTTGCGACTCTTCTCCACCAGCTCAGGGATCCTGTTCAACGTGGCCATCAACGGCGGCGCGATCCGGCTGAAGGTACGCCCCGGCAGCCCCTTGATCGGGGAGTAGTCGGCCATGTCCCCGGCCGAGGTAGAGAAAAGCGCCACGCCCCGCACCCGGTCGCCAAACCACTCCGGATGCTGCTGGGCCAGCCGCATGATCGTCATGCTGCCCATCGAATGGCCGACCAAGATCACGGGCCCGGAACCGGCCACCTCCTCCAAGATCTGGGACAGGTCCTCGGCGAGCTGCGGGATCCGGCAACGCTCCGGGTCCGAGCGCCCGGACCGTCCGTGCGAACGCTGGTCGTAGAGGACCTGCCGGATGGCACCACGGTAGTGCCGTCGCTGGAAGTGCCAGCAGTCCAGGCTCAGCGCGTATCCGTGCACGAAGACCAAGGTGAGGTCGTCTCCGACGTAGCGGGGATGATCGACGTCGGGCTCGTCCACCTCAGTGTGCAACACGACACCGTCGGGGGTGAGGACCGCCGGGCCCTCGGACCGCAGCGCGAAGAACTCGTCCCCCTCATCGCCCGCCTCGCGATAGATCCGCTTGGACACGATCCGCCGCTCGAGCTCCAGCCCGGCCGCCACACCACCGGCAGCCAGCGCTGCGACGCCCGCGATCAGACCCAGCCCTTGGGTGAACCGGCTGGCTTTGACGGGCCGCTTCGGCGGGATCGGGGTACGTACCGGCGGCCGCCGGGGCGCCGGGCGGCGAGCAACCCGGGTACGTGAGCTTCCGGGCCGAGGCTCCATCAGAGGTCCTCCTCGACATAACGTCGCGGCACCCGGACCCCGATCCGGGTGACGATCTCGTACCCGATGGTGTCGCACCACCGCGCCCAATCCATCGCCGTCGGTTCCCCGTCACGGCCCGGCCCGAACAAGATCACGTCGTCACCGACGACGTCAGCAGCAGCCGGCCCAAGATCAACAACGAACTGGTCCATGCAGACGCGGCCGCGGATGTCTGCGCGGCGCTGGCCCACCGTCACCTGCACTGCGTTGCTGCCGTGCCGGGGGATTCCGTCGGCATACCCCAACGGCACCAGGCCGAGCGTGGTGGGCTTCTCCGCCACCCAGGTGTGGCCGTAGGAAACTCCGTCCCCGGCCTTGATCGTCTTCACATTCACCAACTGTCCTTGCAACGTCATGACGGGCGTCAGGTCCACGCCGGCCAGGTCTGCGATCCCAGGTGCGGGATCGATGCCGTACGCCGCAATGCCGACCCGGACAAGATCAAAACGTGCCGCTGGCACCACCAAGGCGCCGGCCGAGTTGGCCAGGTGCCGGGCGGCGGGGCGTAGCCCGGCGTCCGCCGCTTGGGCCGTCGCCCATTCAAACACCTCAATCTGGGCGTCGATGCTGGGGTGCCCGGGCTCGTCGGCGGCGGCCAGGTGCGACCAGACTCCGACCACTTCCAGGGCACCACTTGCCTCGGCCTCGGCAGCAACCTCGCACAGGGCGCGCCAGCCCTCGACGCGCATCCCGTTGCGGGACAGCCCGGTGTCGATCTTGAGGTGCACCCGGGCCGGCCGCTCGGCGGTGCCGGCCGCGGCGACCAGCCGGGAGATCTGCTCGGCCGACTGGGCCGACACGTCCACGTCCGCGGCAACCAGCGGGGTCAGGTCCTCGTCCACTCCGTAGAGCCAGGCCATCAGCCGGCCTTCGTCGCCGGACTGGCGCAGCTGCAACGCCTCGGTGGGTGTCGCAACGCCCAACCAGCCGACGCCACTGCGACGAGCCGCCCGGGCACACTCGATCATGCCGTGGCCGTAGCCGTCGGCCTTGACTACGACCATCATCTCCGCCCCGCCGACGTGTCGTTGCAAGGTCGCGATGTTGCGGCGGAAGGCCGCGAGGTCGATGGTGGCTCGTGCCGTCTGAGCGTCGATTCCGGCCACCGGCGCTGCCGGACTGCTGGAGCCGACCGGCTTGGGCGGGTTGCTGGAGTTGATCATGACGACACCATCTGGTCGGGCTCGGAGCGATTTGGCTGCAGCGCTCCGATCGTGGCCGAGAGTCGCTGGGCCAGCTCGTGCGGTGGCAGCGGGCCGGGGTGCTGGGCTGCGGTCAGCGCCTGGATGGAGGCACCGAGCTGGCCGGCCCGGTCGGCGGGTACCCCTGCCGCCAGCAAGGCGCCGCAGATCCCGGCCAGTACGTCGCCGGACCCAGCCTGAGCCGTCCAGGCCGGACCGGGCAGGGCCACCCGGACGGTGGCCGAGCCGGGTACCGCGACGAGCTGGGTCGCCCCCTTCAGCAGCACAGTGGCGCCGGTGCGCTCCGCTCCGGTGCGGACAGCTCTGATCGGGTCGTCGCTCACCCAGGTCCGATCCGTGCCGAGCAACCGTGCCAGCTCGCCGGCGTGCGGAGTCAGCAACCAGCTCGCCGGGGCCCTTTCGGGCAGATAGCGCAGACCGTCGGCGTCCACCACGGCTGGGACGTCGCCCTCGGCCAGCTGGGCCAGCACCGCCCGGCCGTCCTCCCGGTCACCCCAGCCCGAGCCCAGCAAGTGGGCCTGGACCCGGCCGGGGCTGAACACGACATTCGGCAGCTGCGCCTGGATGATCTGGGCTGCGGCGTGGGCGCCGAGGAACCGGATCATGCCCACTCCGGCGTGCACTGCTCCGGCGGTGGACATGACGGCCGCGCCGGGGTACTGCTCGGATCCGGTGTCGATACCCAGCACACCCCGGGAGTACTTGTCGCTGCGCGCATCCGGGTACGGCCACCCTCGGGCCAGCTCGTCCCGGTCGACCGACTCCAGGTCCGGCTGTTCCGCGGCCGAGTCCAGACCGATGTCGACCAGGTCGATCTGGCCGCAGAAACCGCGGGCCGGCTCCACCAGGTGGCACGGTTTGAGCTCCCCGAAGGTGACGGTCCTGGTTGCCTTGATCGCCCGGCTCGGCACAGCGCCGGTGTCAGCGCTGACCCCCGACGGCAGGTCGACAGCGACGATCGGCACGCCACCAGCCTGCAGCCGGTCTGCTAGCCGGCTGACCGGATCGGGCAGCCCCGGTCTGCCTCCGATACCCAGCACACCGTCCAGCGCCAGGTCCCAGGAATCATCGCTGCCGGTCCGAGCCAGAAGATGATCAAGGTCGAACAGCCGGCCGCCGGCACGGTACAGAGCCGACAGGCCCTCCGCATGCGGAGCACCGAGGCAGCTGACCGCAACCACCACGGCCCCGCGACCGGCCAACTGCGCACCTGCATACAGCGCATCACCGCCGTTGTTGCCCGGCCCCACCATGATCAACACCCGGGAGCCGTAGACGCTGCCCCGACGACTCCGCAGCTCTGCCGCCGCAATCAGCGCCAGGCTGCGCGCCGCCCGCTGCATCAAGGCATGCTCGCCGAGCACGGACATCGCCGCGCTCTCCATCCGGCGGATCTTGTCCACCGTGTACGCCACCGCCATCATGCCTCGCAGATCACTACAGCCGAGGCGATCCCGGCATCGTGTGACAGCGACACGTGGATCGTCGCCACTCCGAGCAGCCACGCGCGCTCCGCGACCGTGCCGATGATCTTGAACGACGGCTTGCCGTCGTCGTCGGTGATCACCTCGGCGTCCAGCCAGACCAGTCCTGCCGGGGCTCCCAATGCCTTCGCCAGGGCCTCCTTGGCCGCGAACCTCGCCGCCTGCGAGGCGATCGGACGCTCAGCCTCATGCGGAGTGAACAGCCGCTGGACAAGTCCGGGGCGGCGGGCGATGGTCAGCGCGAAGCGGTCGACGTCGCAAACGTCGATCCCCACTCCGATGATCACCGAGCGCTCACTCCACCGTCACGGACTTGGCGAGGTTGCGCGGTTGGTCGACATCGTGGCCCTTGCGGCTGGCGAGCTCGCAGGCAAACACCTGCAGCGGCACGGTCGCCACCAGCGGCTGGAGCAGCGTGGACACCTTCGGCAGCCGGATCAGCACGTCGGCGACCGCGTCCACCTCGTGATCATCTTCCTCGGCCAGCACCACGGTACGGGCGCCGCGGGCCCGGATCTCCTGGATGTTCGAGACGACCTTCTCGTGCAGCATGTCGCGACCCTTCGGCGGCACCACCACAAAGACCGGAAGCTGGTCCTCGATCAGGGCGATCGGTCCGTGCTTGAGCTCACCGGCCGCAAACCCCTCGGCATGGATGTACGCGAGCTCCTTGAGCTTGAGCGCACCCTCCAGGGCCACTGGGTAGCCGACATGCCGACCGAGGAACAGCACCGACGGCTGGTCGGCGAACTCCGCGGCCAGGTCCAGCACCGGCTGGATGTTGTCCAGCAGCGACTGGATCGCGGCCGGTATGGTCTCCAGCTCGGCCATCGTGGCCTTGATCTCGTCGCCGAACTTGGTGCCGCGGACCTGTGCCAGGTAGAGCCCGAGCAGGTAGCAGGCCACCAGCTGGGTGAGGAAGCCCTTGGTGGAAGCGACGCCGACCTCGGGGCCGGCGTGGGTGTAGATCACCGCGTCGGACTCGCGCGGGATGGTGGAGCCGTTGGTGTTGCAGATCGCCAGCACTTTGGCCCGCTGTTCCCGGGCGTGTCTGATCGCCATCAACGTGTCCGCCGTCTCACCCGACTGGCTGATGGTGACGACCAGGGTCGACGGCCCGACGATCGGGTCGCGGTAGCGGAACTCGCTGGCAAGCTCCACCTCGCAGGGGATCCGGGTCCAGTGCTCAATGGCGTACTTGGCGACCAGGCCGGCGTAGAAGGACGTTCCGCAGGCGATGACGACGATTTTGTCGATCTGACGGAGCTCGGCCTCGCTGATCCGGATCTCGTCCAGGGTCAACGCGCCCTTGGAGTCGTGGCGGCCCAGCAGCGTGTCCGCGACCGCCTTCGGCTGCTCGTAGATCTCCTTGCGCATGAACCAGTCGAAGCCGTCCTTCTCAGCCGCAGACAGGTCCCAGTCGACGTGGTACGGCCGCACCTCCGCCGGCGCACCGTCGAAGGTGGTGACCCGCACGGAGTCACTGCGAAGCTCGACCACCTGGTTCTGGCCCAGCTCGATCGCCTCCCGGGTGTGCTCTATGAAGGCAGCGACGTCGGAAGCGAGGAAGTTCTCCCCGTCACCGACCCCGACCACCAGCGGTGAGTTCCGCCGAGCGGCGACCACCAGCTCCGGGTTGTGGCTGTCAACCGCCACTAGCGTGAAGGCGCCGGTGAGCCGCCGGCAGACAGCGCGCATCGCGTCGGCAAGCTCGGTGCCAGCTTCGACCACCTGGCCGAGCAGCTGGGCCACTACCTCGGTGTCGGTTTCGGAGACCATCGTGATTCCATCGGCGGCGAGCTCGTCGCGAAGCTCGACGAAGTTCTCGACGATCCCGTTGTGGACCAGTGCCACCCGTCCGCCGCGGGAGAGGTGCGGATGCGCGTTGGAGTCGTTCGGAGCACCGTGGGTGGCCCAGCGCGTGTGCCCGATTCCGAGCCCGTCAGTGGGCAGCGGGTGGTCGGCGAGGAGCTTGTCCAGGTTGGCGATCTTGCCGGCCTTCTTGGCCAGCTCGATCCGGCCGTCGGAGACGATCGCCACTCCGGCGGAGTCGTAGCCGCGGTACTCCAGCCGACGAAGACCACCGACCACCACGTCGACGGCGGCCTGCGGCCCTACATAACCTACGATTCCACACATAGGCAGAAGGCTACCTCCGCGGACCAGTCAGGGTGTCTGCTGACACGGCCCCGCCGGAACCCGGCAGAATGCCTCTCATGCAGCGGGATGCGCAGGTGCTCGGGCCGTACGTGGAGCGGAGTAGGGCCGACTGGGCCGAACTTGCGCACTCGACCCCGATGACGGTCGACGTTGCGACCTTGGACGCGCTGCGCGGGCTGAGCGACCCAACCCAGCTGATTGACGTCCGGGAGGTCTACCTGCCGCTGACCCGGCTGCTCAGCCAGTACGTGCTGCACACAGGAGACCTGCACCGGTCGACCAACGACTTCCTCGGGCTGTCAGTCGGCCGCACCCCGTTCGTGATCGGCATCGCCGGCTCCGTCGCCGTAGGCAAGTCCACCACAGCAAGGCTGCTACGGGAGCTGCTGGCCGGCTGGCCGGAGCACCCGCGGGTGGAGCTGGTGACCACCGACGGCTTCCTGCTGCCGAATGCCGAGCTGGAGCGCCGCGGGCTGCTGCATCGTAAAGGGTTTCCTGAGTCCTACGACCGCCGGGCGCTGCTCCGCTTCGTGATGGATGTGAAGTCGGGTCGGGACGAGGTCACCGCACCGGTCTACAGCCACCTGGTCTACGACATCGTTCCGGACGCCCGGGTCGTGGTGAAGCGACCGGACATCTTGATAGTCGAGGGCCTCAACGTGCTGCAGCCGGCGCGGGTTCGCCCCGACGGCACCACCGGACTGGCGGTCAGCGACTTCTTCGACTTCTCCGTCTACGTCGACGCCGACACCGACGACATCCGCAGCTGGTACGTGTCCAGGTTCTTGTCCCTGCGTGACACCGCGTTCCGGGACCCGCGCTCCTACTTCACCCGGTACGCCGAGCTGACCGAGTCCGAGGCGGTCCGGCAGGCGGAGCGTCTCTGGGACACCATCAACGGGCCCAACCTGGCGACCAACATCCGTCCCACCCGGGAACGCGCCACGGCGATCCTGCGCAAGGCCAGCGATCACCAGGTGAAGTGGGTCCGGATCCGGAAGGTCTGACCGGGCCCCAAGCGGTTTCTTTCAGCACGCCCACGTTTCTTCGAGCGGGATGTATCAGCCGGGCAGCAACCCCCTCCTACCCTTCGAGTTCGCTCACCCGAGATGAAGCACCGTTGCGCACTTCATCAATCGAAGCGGAACGGGCTCGCGCAACGTAAGCGGATCCGGGGGTTCGGAATCGGGGTCTTTGCCACATCAAAGGTCCGGGCGAGCCCGGCGCCACATCAAAGGGTCCGGGCGAGCCCGGCCACATCAACGGTCCGGGCGAGCCCGGCCACCGGGGGGTGTCTTGTTGCGGGGGGCGCGGCTCCTGACGGTCGCGTGCAACGAGACGGTGAAGTAGTGCAGGCCGGCCGTGGCGTCCACCCAGACGCCCACGGTCGGCCTGTTTTACCTGGCCGACCCTTTGCAGTGATCGGACGCGTACCATGACCCGGGGATCTGGTCAGTGAGTGTGGGGACACTCGATCGGATCCGAAACGTCAACGTCAGGACCGGGGAAAAATGACGTCAGGACTGGACAGAATGACAGGGGCTGACCGGTTTGTCGGTCAGAGCGCGTTGATCGTGGCGATGGACGAGGTCGGGTCCGTCGTCGATCACTGGCGCCGCCAGTACGACCCGGTGGCACCGTCGGTGCCACCCCATGTCACGGTGCTGTACCCCTTCTTGCCGTTGGACCGCATCGACGACGCGGTGTGCACCGAACTGACCGCACTTTTCGCAGGCCAGTCCGCGTTCGAGGCGACGTTGACCGGCTGCGCCCGGTTCCCGGAGGTGTTCTATCTGCGACCACAGCCGGAGGCCACCTTCCAGCAGCTGACGGCGGCGGTGCACCAACGCTGGCCCGAGGCCCCGCCGTACGGGGGTCAGTTCGATACCGTGATCCCCCACCTCACCGTCGCCCACTCCGGCGACGCGGCGATCCACCTGGAGCTGGAGCTGGAGATCGGTCCACTGCTGCCGCTGACAGTCGGCGTGCGGGAGGTGCAGCTCATCGGCTGCGGCGACTCCTGGCTGGAGCTGGCGCGTTTCCCACTCGCCGGAGTCTGAGGATACGTGCCATCACCGCGGTTGCGGCTCTCGGCGGCGCGGCCCGACCTGTGCACCCTCCCCAAGTGCACAAGCCGGGCCACAGCGACGGACCGTCAGCCCCCCCGACCTGACGTTCTGGGTCACCCACCAATCCGAAAGTACGCCCGCGTACTACAATGGTCAAGTAGTTCAATAACTTGACTACTATGTGGACATGATTACCAGATCGGCGGAGTGATATGCGCGAGCAGCACATGGCAGCAGCTAACAAGGCACTGCGCCAGTTGATCCTGGCCGGCGAGCAGTACCGCCAGGCCATCTCCAACTACGTCGGGCTCGGTGTCACCGAGACACAGGCAATCAGCCATCTGATCGTCACCGGGGACAGGTCCCACTCGGAGCTGGCGAGTGCGCTCGGTCTGACCACCAGCGCCGCCACCTCCTTGGTGGACCGGCTGGAACACCGAGGGATCGCGGAGCGGCACCCGCACCCGCACGACCGCCGACAGACGTTGGTACGGCTCACCGAGCGGGGCCGCGCGGTCGTCGTGGACAGTAGACCCTGGTTTGATCACGCATTCGACCGGATTGATGATGACTGCCTCGCCGACGCGGTCGCCCTACTCACGACCATCGCGGAGGATCTCCGCCGTCAAGCCGACCTCGTGACCGACCTGCCGCGGCAGGACCACCACTCCGAAGCCGCTAAGCCGGCTCAGAGCGACAACGAAGCCTTGACGACCGAAGCCAGCCGCTCCGCAACGCGTTGAGCCTGGTCGGCTGTCGCTGCCTCGACCATCACCCGGACCAGTGACTCCGTACCCGAGGGCCTGAGCAGCACACGTCCGGTGGAACCGAGCTCAGCCGTTGCTTGCGCGACCGCTGCGGTCAGGGCCGGGTCTGTCTCGGCGCGGGACTTGTCCACGCCCTTCACGTTGATCAGTACCTGGGGCAGCCGGGTCATCACCGATGCCAGGTCGGCCAGATCCTTGCCGGAGGTGGCCATCCGGCTCATCAGGTGCAGCCCGGTCAGCACACCGTCGCCGGTGGTGGCGTAGTCCGACATCACGACATGGCCCGACTGTTCCCCACCCAGGGAGTAACCGCCGCTCTTCATCGCCTCAAGCACGTAGCGGTCGCCGACCTTGGTCTGTTCGACGGTGACGCCTGCCGCCCGCATCGCGTTCACGAAGCCGAGGTTGCTCATCACGGTGGCGACGACCGTATCGCCGCGCAGCTGGCCGCTCTCCTGCATCGCGAGGGCCAGGACGGCCAGGATCTGGTCGCCGTCGATCACTGCACCCGACGCGTCCACTGCGAGGCAGCGGTCCGCGTCACCGTCAAGGGCGATACCGAGGTCGGCGCGGTGCTCAAGCACGGCCGCCTGAAGGCTTCCCATGTGCGTGGAGCCACAGTTGTGGTTGATGTTGGCGCCGTCCGGGTCGGCATGGATGGCGATCACCTCGGCCCCCTGCGCCCGAAACGCTGCAGGACCAGTCAGATGCGCTGCCCCGTTGGCACAGTCCACCACGACCTTGATGCCTTCCAGGGAGACCGGCCGGCCAACACTGGAGACCAGGTGTGCCACGTAGTCGTCAACGAGGCCGGGGTCGTCGATCACCCGGCCGACGCCTGCGCCGGTCGGACGCTGCCAGGTCTCGCCCATCCGCGCCTCGATGGCATCCTCGAGCAAGTCATCGAGCTTGACTCCGCCGCGGGCCATGAACTTGATCCCGTTGTCGGGCATCGGGTTATGGCTGGCGGACAGCATCACGCCGAGGTCGGCCTTGGTTGAGCCGGTCAGGTAGGCCACGCCCGGCGTGGGAAGCACGCCGAGCCGAACCACGTTGACGCCCGCACTGGCCAGCCCGGCCACCACTGCAGCCTCGAGGAACTCCCCCGACGCACGCGGGTCCCGACCCACTACTGCCAGCGGCTGGTGACCGCCGAAGGCGCCCGTCTCGCCGAGCACATGTGCAGCGGCCACCGATAGATCCAGCGCCAGCTCCGCGGTCAGAGCGTCGTTGGCTCTGCCGCGGACGCCGTCCGTGCCGAAAAGTCGACCCATTCCTCGCTCCGTTGCTGAGGGGCGGGATCAGCGCTTGCTGTACTGAGGAGCCTTACGAGCCTTCTTCAGGCCTGCCTTCTTGCGTTCCTTGATCCGCGCGTCGCGGGTCAGCATGCCGGCCTTCTTCAGGGCGGGACGGCTGGCCTCGGCGTCGACGGCGTTCAGCGCACGGGCCACACCGAGACGCAGAGCGCCGGCCTGACCGGTGACGCCGCCACCGTGAATCCGGCAGATCACGTCATAGGAGCCAACTACACCGGCCGTGGCGAACGGCTCCGACACAATCTGCTGGTGCACCTTGTTGGGGAAGTAGTCGTCCAGCGGGCGGCCGTTGATGCTCCACTGGCCGCTGCCGGGAACCATCCGGACCCGGGCAACGGCCTCTTTGCGGCGGCCGGTCGCGTTGCTCGCCGCGACAACCGCCGGACGACCGGTGGCTCCCTGGACGGCCTGCGGGTTGGCTTCGGAGCGGTAGGCGATCTCGCGGTCGTCCTCGGTGAAGGGGGCGACCTCGTCGATCTCGGTGGGCTCTACTGCGGTGTCAGTCACGAAATGATTCCTTGGCTCTACTGGGCGATCTGGGTGATCTCGTACGCCTGCGGCTGCTGCGCAGTGTGCGGGTGCTCCGGGCCGGAGTAGACCTTGAGCTTCTTGATGAGCTTGCGGCTCAACCGGTTCTTGGGAAGCATGCCCCACACCGCGAGCTCGACAGCCTTACGCGGGTCGTGGTCGATCAGCTCGCCGTACGGCACCGACTTCAGACCGCCGGGGCGGCCGGAGTGGCGGTAGGCGAACTTGTCGGTCCGCTTCTTACCAGTCAGTGCAATCTTCGAGGCGTTGATGATGACGACGAAGTCGCCGCCGTCCATGTGCGGGGCGTACGTCGGCTTGTGCTTACCGCGCAACAAGGTAGCGGCAGTGACAGCGAGCCGTCCCAAGACGACGTCGTTGGCATCGATGACATGCCATTCCCTGGTGAGGTCGCCAGGCTTGGGGCTGTACGTAGACACGGTCGTTGACCATCTTCCATGAGTTCTGACTGTTGACTGCAGCGCTCGGACCCGGAGGAGAGCACGGTTCACACACGTGCGTGAGCGCAACAGCCGTTCAGATTACCCGCGACACGTCCTCCGGGTCAAAACGTGGCCGCTGACCCTCGGTTCTCGATGCCTCCGGGCGCCTCAGAGGTGTCGCGGATCATAGGTGCCCGAGTAGTCACGCCGCAGCGCGCCCGCGTAGGTTTACGACATGACCGATTCGCTCAGCATTCGCGACAATCGTACCGGCCAGGAGTACGACATCGCGATCACCGACGGCACCATCCGCGCCGCGGACCTCAAGCAGATTGCACTCGACCAAGAGCCGGGGCTGGCCACCTACGACCCGGGTTTCGTCAACACTGCGTCCTGCCGGAGCGCCATCACCTACATCGACGGTGACGCCGGCATCTTGGAGTACCGCGGATACCCGATCGAGCAGCTGGCTGAGCAGTCGAGCTTCCTCGAGGTCTCCTACCTGCTGCTGAACGGCGAGCTGCCCACAGCGGACCAGCTGGCGTCGTGGACCCACGACGTCACGACTCATACCTTCCTGCACGAGAACCTGAAGCAGTTCATCCAGGGCTTCCGCTACGACGCGCACCCGATGGGCATGCTGATGGCGTCGGTCAGCGCGCTGTCCACGTTCTATCCCGACGCGCGCGACATCTCCGACCCGGAGAACCGGCAGCTGCAGATCACCCGGTTGATCGCGAAGATGCCGACTCTGGGCGCCTTCGCCTACCGGCACGGGCTCGGCAAGCCGTACGTCTACCCTGACAACGACCTCTCCTACGTCGAGAACTTCCTCGCCATGCTGTTCAAGATGAGCGAGCCGAAGTACTCCGCCGACCCGCGGCTGGTCAAGGCCCTGGATGTTCTGTTCATCCTGCACGCCGACCACGAGCAGAACTGCTCGACGAACGCCGTCCGCTCGGTGGGGTCGTCCCAGGTCGACCCCTACTCGGCGGTCGCCGCGGGAATCGGTGCTCTGTACGGCCCGCTGCACGGCGGCGCCAACGAGGCGGTGCTGCGGATGCTGCGCCGGATCGGTACCACTGAGAACATCCCGGACTTCATCGAAGGAGTGAAGGCCGGCAAGGAGAAGCTGATGGGCTTCGGGCACCGGGTCTACAAGAACCATGACCCGCGGGCCACCATCATCAAGAAGGCCTGCGACGACGTCTTCGAGGTCACCGGGACCAACCCGCTGCTGAATATCGCCAAGGAGCTGGAGAAGATCGCCCTGGAGGACGACTACTTCGTCTCCCGCAAGCTCTACCCGAATGTCGACTTTTACTCCGGCCTGATCTACGAGGCGCTGCAGTTCCCGCCGGAGATGTTCACCGTCCTCTTCGCCATCGGCCGGACCCCCGGCTGGCTGGCGCAGTGGTCGGAGCTGGTGCAGGACAAGGAGCAGAAGATCGCCCGGCCGAAGCAGATCTACACCGGCTTCCGTACCCGCGACTTCGTCCCGATGTCGGAGCGCTAGCCCGTACCGGGCCGGCACGGCCCTCGCAGAGCAGACCGCCCCGGCACACCGCGTGTGCCGGGGCGCTTCTCGTCCGGATCCGCGGCCGGGTCAGCGGGCGCGTTGGACCCGAGCCTCGTCCCAGACGGGCTCGTCGGACTCGTAGACACCACCGTCGGAGCCAAAGACCAGGAACCGGTCGAAGCCGCGGGAGAACCAGCGGTCGTGGGTGACCGCGACGACCGTCCCCTCGAAGGCCTCCAAGCCTTGCTCGAGCGCTTCGGCCGACTCGATGTCCAGGTTGTCGGTCGGCTCGTCGAGCAGCAGCAGCGTGGCGCCGGACAGCTCCAGCAGCAGAATCTGGAACCGGGCCTGCTGGCCGCCGGACAGGGACTCGAACCGCTGCTCGGCGGCATGCGCCAGCTCGTACCGGTCCAGCTTGCGCGATGCCTCCTCGCGGCCCATCCCGGCACGGTGGTCGTCACCGCGGTGCAGGATCTCCAGCAGGGTCCTGCCCAGCAGCTCCGGATGGTGGTGCGTCTGCGCGAACCAGCCCGGCCGGACCCGGGCACCCAGCTTTGCCTTACCGGTATGGGACACCGCGGCGATGTCGAGGGACCCGACCGGACGATGCTCAAGATCAGGGTCGGAGCCGCCACGTGCCAGCAGCCGGAGGAAGTGCGACTTGCCGGAACCATTGGAGCCGAGCACAGCCACCCGGTCACCGAACCAGATCTCGGCGTCGAAGGGGCGCATCAGGCCGGTCAGCTCGAGGTTCTCCACGACCACGGCCCGTTTGCCGGTCCGGCCACCTTTGAGCCGCATAGACACCCGCTGCTCCAGCGGGATGGCCTGCGGTGGGCCGGCCTCCTCAAACTTGGCCAGCCGGGTCTTGGCGGCCTGGTAGCGACCAGCCAGACCGTCGTTGTAGGCGGCCTTGATCTTGTACATCAGCACCAGCGCCTTAAGCTTGGCGTGCTCCTCGTCCCAGCGTCGGCGCAGCTCCTCCAGCCGAGCGAACCGCTCCTTCCGGGCGGCGGCAAAGGTGCCGAAGCCGGCACCATGGATCCAGACGGTGTTCCCCGCGGCCCCCAGCTCGAGCGCCGCAATCGCGGTCGCCGCCTCGGCCAGCAGCTCCCGGTCGTGGCTGACCAGCAATACCGTCTTCTGAGTGTTCTGCAGCTGAGCCTCCAGCCACCGCTTGCCGGGCACATCGAGATAGTTGTCCGGCTCGTCCAGCAACAGCACCTCATCCGGTCCGCGGAGCAGGGCCTCCAGGGCCAGCCGCTTCTGCTCCCCGCCAGACAGCGTGGTCACCTCGCGCCACTTCACCTGCTCGTACGGGACTCCCAGCGCCGCGGTGCAGCAGGCGTCGAAGGTCACCTCGGCGTCGTACCCGCCGGCGTCGGCGTAGTCGGCGAGCGCCTGGGCGTACCGCATCTGCACCCGCTCGGTGTCGTCGGTCATCAGGGCCAGCTCGAGCCGGTCCACATCGGCCGCCGCCGCCTGGAGCCGCGGCGGCGCGAGGGAGAAGAGAAGGTCACGAACGGTGGAGCTGTCCCGGATGCTGCCGATGAACTGGCGCATCACCCCGAGGCCGCCGCTGCGCGACACCGAGCCTTCGGTCGGGTCGAGGTCGCCGGCGATGATCCGCATCATCGTGGTCTTGCCCGAGCCGTTGGCGCCCACCAGCGCGACGACGGCACCCTCGCCTACCCGGAAGGACACCTCGTCCAGCAGCACCCGCCCGTCGGGCAGGGAGAACGACACGCCCGACAGATCCACGTGTCCCATGGCGGGAATCCTAGGCCGTTGGAGGTGAGCCGGAGAAACGAATTACGCCCGGTCCGGCTTACGGCCGGTCGACTCCTGGCAGCCGAATCAGCACCGCCAGCCGCGACTGCGCGGTGCCCGCTGGGCCCGTCGCCGTCTCGAAGCCGACAGTGCCGCCCGCGCGGGTGACGAGCTCGCGGACAATCGCCAGCCCGAGCCCGGTCCCGCCGGCGTCCCGGTCGCGGGCGTTGTCCAGCCGGGTGAAGCGGTCGAAGACGCGATCCCGGTCGGCCACCGCGATGCCCGGTCCGTCGTCCAGGACCGAGATCACCACTGCACCGTCGGCAGCCTGTACGTCGAGGCAGACCTGGGAACCGGCGTGCCGGACGGCGTTGTCGACCAGGTTCGCCACCGCGCGGCGGAGCTCCGCCTCGTCGGCCCGGACCAGGACGGGCGGGCCCGAGCCGACCGTGACAGGAACCCGGGCGTTGCGGAAGCCGGCCCGCAGCTCGGCCAGCGCAGTGCGGGCATCGAACACCGTGGGGTTGGTGGGTCCCCGGCTGTCGGCGTCGGCCCGGGCGAGCAGCAGCAGGTCCTCCACCAATGCGGAGAGTCGCTCGACGTCGGCCGCCAGGTCCGCCGGGAGCGACCCACCGTCGCCCAGCCGGTCGGCGACCTCCAGCTGGGTACGAATGCTGGCCAGCGGGCTGCGGAGCTCGTGCGCGGCATCGGTCACGAAGGACTGCTGCCGCCCCCGGGCTGCGGCCAACCGGTCCAGCATGCCGTTCAGCGTTACCGCCAGGGCACGGATCTCGTCGGCCGCCGGCGGTACCCCGAGACGCTCGGCCCGGTCGCGACCGCTGATCCGCTCGGCTTCCAGCCGTAGCTCCTCCACCGGCCGCAACGTCCACCCGATCACCCGCCAGGCGATCAGGGCGAGCGCCAGCACCAGCAGCGGGATGCTGATCAACAGGCCGTTCCGCAGAGCTGCCCGGCTGGTCAGCACATCGGCAACCTGGAGGGCGACGATGACACTGGCGCGGCGGTCGGCGGGGCCGGCCGCCAGCGCCTTGACCCGCAGCGGTCCGGACAGCCCGGCCCGAGCCCCGCTCACCTGGACCGCCGACCCGCCGAGCGCGCGAGCCAGCTCATCCGATCTGAGCAGCGGGGTCAGCCGGTCCGCACCGACCGAGCCGCCGACCACCCGACCCCTGTTGTCAACCACCTGGATCAGCTGAGCCCCTGAGACCGGCACCGGGGCCGGCAGCCGGCCCTCGTCGACCATCGCGGCGACCTCCCGCGCGCTGGCCAGCGCCTCGTTGTCCAGGGTGCGGTTCACGGTGATGGTCAGCACCGCGTACAGGCCGACGCCGCCGGCTGCCAGCCCGACGACGACACCGGTGACGCCGATGACCATCAGCCGGGCCCGCAGACTCAGCCGGGCGAACCGCCCACCGATGCCGCGCCTCATGGGACCAGCATGTAGCCCGCGCCGCGGACCGTGACCAGCCGCTCAGTGCCGATCTTGCGGCGGAGATAGCCGACATAGACCTCCACCGCGTTGGGCGCCGTGTCGGCCGCCGCGTCCCAGACATGGTCGAGCAGCTCGACCTTCCCCACCACTGTGCCCGGGGAGCGGATCAGGTACTCCAGCACCAGGTACTCCCGCGGGGTCAGCTGCACCGGCTCACCCTGCAGCCGCACCTCCCGGCTCGCCGGGTCGAGACTCACGTCCCCGCAGACCAGTACTGCCGGCCGCGCCCTCACCTGCCGGCGCAGCAGAGCCCGCAGCCGGGCCAGCAGGACCACGAACGAGAACGGCTTCGTGAGGTAGTCGTCGGCACCGCAGTCGAGCCCGTCGGCCTGGTCGTGCTCGCCGTCCTTGGCCGAGAGCATCAGCACCGGCACCCAGTTCTCCTCGGCGCGGAGCTTCCGTACGACGTCGTAGCCTGACATCCCGGGCAGCATCACGTCGAGCACGACCGCATCGAAGTCGCCGTCCCGGGCCAGCTCGAGGCCCGCCGGCCCGGTCGTCGCCACATCGACCGCGAACCCGTCGGCGACCAGACCGCGGCGGAGCGCCTCGACCAGCCGTACCTCGTCATCGACCAGCAGCAATCGCACGACTCCAGCGTGGCACGGCGCGGAAGTAGATCCTGGCCAGGCCGGCGAGACGGTCTCAGCGTTTCCACAGCACTGTCGGGTCACACTGGGCTCATGGGAATCTTTGATCGAAAGCCGGCCCTGCGCTGGCTGGCGCCGCTGGCCTTCGTTCTGGTGGTCGGTGGCACGGGTGGTGTGGTTGCGGTGACGGCTTCCGCCGACCCGCCGCTGGAGCCTCGGACGGCGGAGCAGCTCCTGGTTGCGATGCAGCAGGCATCGGTGGACGGGCTGTCCGGAACTGTGGTACAGACCTCGGACCTCGGCATCCCCGACATTCCCGGTGCCCAGGGCTCCGACTCCAGCCTGACATCGATGGTGTCAGGGACCCACACCCTGCGGGTCTGGTACTCCGCTCCGGACAAGGCGCGGCTGGCTCTGGTGGGCACGCTGGGCGAGTCGGACGTGATCAAGAACGGTGCGGACCTGTGGACCTGGTCCAGCAAGGACAACACCGCCACCCACCGGACCCTCACCCCGGGTGAGCGGCCCAGCGATACCCCCGAGCAGTCGATGACTCCCGAGGCCGCGGCCGCCAAGGTGCTGGAGGCGATCAGCCCCACCACCGAGGTCACCACGAACGGCACAGCTACGGTCGCCGGGCGGAGCGCGTACGAGCTGCTGCTCAGGCCCAAGGACACCCGCTCGCTGGTCAGTGAGGTACGGATCGCGATCGACAGCGAGAAGTCCATCCCGCTCCGGGTCCAGGTGGTTGGAGTGCAGGAGCAGCCGGCCTTCGAGGTGGCCTACAGCTCGGTCGACTTCGGCCAGCCGGATGCAGCCCAGTTCGACTTCAACCCGCCTCCTGGTGCCAAGGTGACCGAGGCCGCTCCCCATCCTTCGACGTCGAAGGGTGACCACAAGGCCGACGACAAGGCTGCCGCTGCGGACCGTCCGACCGTGGTCGGCACTGGCTGGACCACCGTGCTGGTAGCGAAGACGGGTGACCTCCAAAGCGCCGACAACCCGCAGCTGGGCCAGATGCTCAACTCGCTGCAGCGGGTGCAAGGTAGCTGGGGTTCGGGTCGCCTGCTCCGTGGCACCCTCTTCTCGGTCGTCCTCACCGACGACGGTCGGGTCGCGGTCGGGTCTGTAGAGCCGGAGATGCTGTACCGAGCCCTCGCCCGGTGACCGAGCCGAGCCTGGTCGACGCGGCTGAGCACCCAGTGCTCAGCCGCGGTCTGACCAAGAACTTCCGATCCCAGGTGGCTGTCGACTCAGTCGACCTGGTTGTACCCCACGGCGCGATCTACGGCTTTCTCGGGCCCAACGGCTCCGGCAAGACGACGACCATCCGGATGCTGCTCGGACTGATCACACCCACCGCCGGGTCGATCCATCTGCTCGGGTCACCGATACCGGCCCAGCTGTCCAGGGCACTACCCAGGGTCGGCGCGCTGGTGGAGGGCCCCGCCTTCCATCCGTACCTGTCGGGCCGGGCCAACCTGGCGCGCTTGGATGCGGCCGATGCAGCCAGTGACTCGAGCACGGCTCGGCGGCGCATCGACGCGGCGCTGGATCGGGTGGGCTTGCTGGCTGCGGCCACGAAGCGGTACCGGGCCTACTCACTCGGCATGCGGCAGCGGCTGGCGATCGCCAATGCGCTGCTGATGCCGCGCGATCTGCTGGTCCTGGACGAACCCACCAACGGCCTCGACCCGCAGGGCACCCGAGAAGTGCGGCACCTGATCGGCCAGCTGGCCGCCGACGGGGTGACGGTGCTGGTGTCCAGCCACCTGTTGTCCGAGGTCGAGCAGATGTGCACCCACATCGGGGTGATGAACACCGGCAAGCTGGTGGCCCAAGGCCCCCTCGATGAGCTGTGGGCGGGCGCGGTGCAGACCGTACGGGTGCAGACCGACCGCACCACCGACGCCGTCCGGGTGCTGACCGAGCTCGGACTGAGCAATGTCCGCGTCGAGGGTCGCGGCGTGCTGGCCACGTTGGGCGACGTCGAGGTGGAGAAGATCGTCCCGAACCTGGTCAATGCCTGCGTCCCCGTGCTCGGTTTCAGTGTCGAGTACCCCAGCCTGGAGGACGAGTACGTGACATTGACCGGAGAGGGTTTCGATGTCAGCGGCTGAGATGTTGGCGCCGGAGCGCGTCTTAGCAACGCCGGTACGGCGCCCCGGGCGGTCGCTGAGGTTCCTGGCCTCGGAGCTGCGGATCATCTTCGGGCGCCGCCGCAACCTCGCCGGGATGTTGGTGCTGGCGGTCGTGCCGGTGATCATCGCCATCGCCGTCAAGGCGTCCGGCCCCAGCGGTGGAGGTGACGGCCCCGACTTCGTCAGCTCTATCACCGGGAACGGGCTGTTCGTGGCGCTGGCCGCGCTCACGGTGGAGATGCCGCTGTTTTTGCCGCTTGCGGTGGCCGCGGTCTCCGGGGACGCGGTCGCGGGCGAGGCCAACCTCGGGACGCTGCGGTACCTGCTGACCATTCCGGCGGGCCGGACCCGGCTGCTGGCCGTCAAGTACGCCGCCATCGTCATCTTCGCCTTCGTCGCCACCCTCCTGGTGGCCACCGTCGGTACGGTGATGGGTCTGTCGCTGTTCGGTGGCGGCGACATGACGCTGCTGTCGGGCAGCCAGACCAGCCTCGCCGACGGACTGTGGCGGATCCTGCTGACCACCGGCTATCTGGCCGTGTGCTTCGCTGCCCTCGGCGCCATCGGGCTGTTCGTGTCCACGCTGACCGAGCAGCCGATCGCCGCCACCATTGCGGTCGTCCTGATCAACGTGATGATGTTCATCCTTGACTCGATCTCGCAGCTGGACTGGCTCCATCCGTGGTTACTGACGCACTGGTGGACCGCCTTCGGCGACCTGCTGCGCGACCCCATCGCCACCGACAACATCAGCCGCGGGCTGCTCACGGCGGCTGTCTACGCTGTGGTCTTCTGGCTGGCCGCCTGGGCCCGGTTCTCGAACAAGGACATCACCAGCTGAACCGTCCGGCGCTGTCGGGAAACTCGTGCGCACCCGGGCGAGTCTCCCGACTCGGGCAGAAGCAGGCCCAGCGGAGCAGTGCGGGTAGATTCTCTGACCATGGTTGTGGATCCTGACACCCGAGGCCAGCTCGCCAAGGAAGGGCGGCTGTGGCTGCTCTCCATGGTCTGCGCGACCGCCGGCGCCACCGGGGTCTACCTGAGCGACTCCATCGCCGTCGGCGTTGCGGTGTTTCTGGTCTGCCTGGCTGTGTTCGGCGGCATCCTGCTGGCGTACGAACGGCATAACCGGTGACCCAGCCCGATCATCGGGGCAGGACCCGGGTCCGGCGCGAGGTGGTGTCCTTCGTCCGCCGCAGTGCCCGGATGAACCCGCAGCAGAGCAAGGCCTGGAACGCGCACCACGACCGCTGGGTCCTGGATGTGCCGCGCGCCGAGACCGACACCTCGATCGACCCCACCTACACGGTTGACCTGGCCGAGGCCTTCGGCCGCTCGGCACCGCTGATCGTTGAGATCGGCCCAGGCATGGGCGACTCGCTGGTGCCGATGGCGAGGGCACACAGCGACTTCAACGTGCTGGCTTTCGAGGTGTTCCAGCCCGCGGTAGCCCGCATCCTGGGTCGGCTGGCGAGCGAGGCGGTGCAGAACGTACGGGTGGTGCAGGCAGATGCGGTCGAGGGGCTCACCACCTTGGTACCGCAGAGCTCAGTCGACCGGCTGTGGATGTTCTTCCCGGACCCGTGGCACAAGCTGCGGCATCACAAGCGGCGGCTGCTGAGCCCGGAGTTCGCGGACCTGGCTGCGTCCCGGATGAAGCCCGGCGGGCTGTGGCAGCTGGCCACCGACTGGGCGGACTACGCGACCCAGATGCGGGCGGTCCTGGACAACCACGAGCTGTTCAGCAACTGCCACGCGGACGGCTGGGCCCCCCGGTGGGAGGGCCGTCCGGTGACCCGGTTCGAGCAGCGCGGGATCGAGGCCGGGCGGCGTATCTTCGACCTCAGCTATCGGCGGCGATGAGATGACTGCCACTCCGAGCGCCGCCCCCGGCGGTCAGCCCGCGGGCCAGCCGGCGCTCCAGCGCTGGCGGCTCGACATCAGCTACGACGGCACCGGCTTCTCCGGCTGGGCGTCGCAGCCGGACCGGCGTACGGTCCAGGGCGAGCTGGAGCACTGGCTGCAGCAGGTGCTGCGGTTGACCTCGCCGGTCAGCCTGGTCTGCGCCGGACGGACCGACGCCGGTGTCCATGCCCGCGGCCAGGTGGCGCACGTCGACCTCCCCATCGGCGCAGTCGTCGACGGTGACGCGCTGGTGCGGCGGCTCGGCCGGATCGTGCCGCCTGACGTCGTCGTCCGCGCCGCTAGCCGGGCGCCGGAGCACTTCGATGCCCGGTTCGGCGCAGTCTGGCGGCGGTACTCGTACCGGCTGATGGATGCCGGCGCCGGTTTGGACCCGCTGATGCGCCATCACGTCACCCGCATCAAGGAGCCGGTCGACCTGGCCGCGCTGAACGCCGCCGCGGCCACCCTGCTCGGGCTGCGGGACTTCGGCGCCTTCTGCCGCCGGCGGCTCGGTGCCACCACCATCCGTACACTGCTGGAGCTGTCCGGTCGGCGGGTCGACTCGGGACCGCTGGCCGGGAGTATCGACGTCACCGTCCGCGCCGACGCGTTCTGCCACTCGATGGTCCGCTCGCTGATCGGCGCACTGGTCGCCGTGGGGTCGGGTCGCCGTTCGCTGCACTGGCTGGCCGAGGTGACGAACGGCGCCGTACGGGATTCCTCCGTCGAGGTGATGCCCGCCCACGGGTTGACGCTGGAGGAGGTCCGCTACCCCGCGGACGACCAGCTCCGCGAGCGTGCAGCGCAGGCCCGGTCCAGCCGGGAGGTGCCGGCCGGTGTCTGACCACTACTTCTCCGGTACCCCCGCGGGACCGGAACAGCGACGGACCATCAGCGCGCGGATCTGGGACTCCGAGCTGGAGCTGACCACCGCCAACGGCGTGTTCTCCGGCAACGGGCTTGATCTCGGCACCTCCGTGCTGATGCGCGAGTCGCCGGTGCCGGAAGGGACACCGCGACTGCTCGACCTCGGCTGCGGCTACGGCCCGATCGCGCTCGCGCTGGCCCTGCATTGCCCGGGCGCCGTGGTGGATGCGGTCGATGTGAACGACCGTGCGTTGGCCCTCTGCGCCGACAACGCGGCAGCTCTGGGCGTTGCGGACCAGGTACGGGCGCTGCGTCCCGAGCAGGTGCCCGACGACGTCCGGTACGACGAGATCTGGTCCAACCCGCCGATCCGGATCGGCAAGGAGGCACTGCACGAGCTGCTGCTGACCTGGCTTGCCCGGCTCACCCCCGACGGCGTGGCCCGGTTGGTGGTCGGAAAGAACCTGGGCGCCGACTCGCTGCAGCGATGGCTGGTCGAGCAGGGCTACAGCTGCGAACGAACCGCCAGCGCCAAGGGCTTCCGGGTGCTCACCGTCCGGTCAGGCTGAGCGTTCGCTGACGCTCTGCAGCACCTCGGGCCAGCGGCGGTCGAGCACCCTGCCACCTTGGGCAATGCCGATCCGGAGCACCAGCAGCCCGGTGGCCAGCCCGACCACGACGGACAGGTAGCCGAGCCAGCCGTACCAAAGCGACCCGACCGCCGCCGCGATGGTCGGTACGGCCAGGACCGTCGTGCCGAGTGAGGCGACGGAGAACGACAGCAGGGACGGAAGTCCGCCGCTGTTGCCCTTCTGGAAGGGGTTTGCGCCCGGTGGAGGTGCCGGCCACTGCCACAGGGCGCCCACGAACGAGCCGACTCCGAGGCCGGTCAGCGTCAGCCCGATGGTGAGCCCGACAACCGGCGCCAGCAGCGACCACTCAGCGGTGGCCACCATGCTGACCACCAGCAGGGCCACCAGGACCGGGCCGAAGATGGTCAGGGTCGACATCACCCGGCCGGCCCTGTCGTCCGCCCCGCGCAGACCTGACGCCACATGGAGCCAGAGCGCCGTACCGTCGTAGCAGAGGTCCTGGGCGATGCTGGCCCCGATCAGCACACCCAGCACGGCCGGCGCGAATGCAGCCAGCACCGAGCTGCCGCCGGGGTTCATCAGCTGGGTCACCACCAAGACGACCGGTGCGATCAGCAGGCCGGCGACGCCGGCCAGGTAGCGAGGATCGCGACGCCAGTACCGCAACGTCCTCGCGGCCACCCCGCCCGCCGGGGTTGCCGGATACAGCCGGTCGATCAGCGCGTTCTCTTTGACCCGCCCGGACCCTCCACCACCGGCCTCCACCGGTTCGATCAGGCGCTTGGCGAGCAGGTGCCCCCACGCCACCCACAGCACACCCACCAGTGCAACCGCCAACACCAGGTGCACTCCGGCCTGCCACCAGAGGCCCCGGGCCACATCGGCAGGCACCGCCCAGACCCAGCCGAACGGAGTCCAGCCGACGACCGTCGCGGTGTCCGCCAGCACCTGGCGTAGCTGCGAGGAGCCCGACTGGGCCACGCTACCCAGCAGGTTTCCGCCGATGCCGACGGCGGCTCCGAAGAGCGCCAGCACGACGAAGGCCAGATCCCGGAACCGTCGCGAAGAAAGAAAAGACGCGAACGCCGCCGTCCCGGCCCGGGACAACAGCACGCAGCTGCCCACCCCGATCGGGACCGCCACCACGGCCGCGAGCAGCGGAGCCCACCCGCGGGACCAGGCCAGCACCAGGCCCGCCGCGACCAGCACCGTGGCGACACCGGGGCTACCGATCAGGCCGGATACGAACAGTCCCGGCAGCAGCTCCCGAGCCCGGACCGGCAGCAGCGCGAACTTGGCCGGATCGACCGTCTCGTCCACCCCGAAGACGAGCAGTGACATCAAAAGCCAGCCCAGGGTCAGCACCGCGAAAACGAGCACCGTCACATCTGCGGCCAGGTCGACCGGTCCGAAGCGGAGCGCGGTCAGCCCGACCAGCGCCACGATGACGATCCCGAGTGCGTACAGCATCCCGAGAACCAGGCCGACCGTACGCCAGACACTGCGCTTGAGACTGTTCTTCAGCAGCGTCAGCTTGAGGGTGACGATGAGTGCAACCACGCGAGCCCCTCCCCACCTGCGGCCGTGAAACCGACGAGATCCAAGAACCGCTGCTGCAAGGTGGACCCGGCCCGGACCGCCTCGACTGTGCCAGAGACCAGCACCCGTCCCTGTGCCACCACAGCCAGGTCGTCGCACAGGCTCTCGACCAGCTCCATCACGTGGCTGGACAGCACCACGGTGCCGCCGCCGCGGACGTAGCTCCGCAGGATGGACCGGATCCCCTCACCGGACACCGGGTCGACCGCTTCGAACGGCTCGTCCAGGATCAGCAGCCGGGGCGCATGGATCAGGGCGCACGCCAGTCCGATCTTCTTGGTCATCCCGGCGGAGTACTCGACCACCAAGGTGTTGCCGTCCTCGGTCAACCCGAGGGCCTCCAGCAGCTCGGCCGACCGGCTCGCGATGTCTCCCGGCGGCACCCGCCGAAGCAGACCGACATAGCGCAGTAGCTCACGACCACTGAGCCGGTCGAATAACCGCACACCGTCGGGGAGCACCCCGATCAGCGCCTTGGCCGCCGCTGGATCGGTCCAGACATCATGTCCGAGGACCGCTGCGGTACCGGCGTCCGGGCGGAGCAGGCCGGTGGCCATCGACAACGTGGTGGTCTTGCCAGCACCGTTCGGGCCGACCAGGCCGAACATGCATCCGGGCCGTACCTGCAGGTCCAGGTGATCGACGGCCCGCTTGGTGCCGAAGGTCTTGCACAGCCCCTGAAGGGACATCGCTGTTGCCATAAGCACAAGTCAACACGACCGCCCCACGACCAGCCGAATTCGTGCCGTGCGCAAGCCAGAGGTTTCCGCAGGCTAACGTTGCGGCGCAAGCCATTGCGCTCCTCACGACGGAAGGTTACGGTGACGTTACACGCGTGAGAGCGCTCCCATACACGTCCTTCTTCATCCGACCCCCCTAAGGAGTACGAAGTGACAGTCACCCCCTCCCGAGGTGCCGCCCCCCACGGCATTCGGGAACCCGACGTCCTTAGTCCCGGCCGCTGTCGTACAGCAGCCTCCGTCCTCGCCTTCGCGCTCGTGCTCGGCACATTCCTGGGCGCGAGCCAGCCACAACCAGCCCAAGCAGCCAGCGTTGGCGCCGGCTCCTACACCCACTCACTCCCGGCAGGTGCCAAGCTACCCACCGGGTGCGGCGACATCTCCACCCGTCCGCGCGCCTTCGTCACCTCGGACGCACCGAAGGGCGCACTCCCCACCAACGACTGGTGGTCCTCCATCTTGTTCAAGAAGACCGACTGTGCGTTCGGCGAACCGATGATGGCCCACCCCGCCGGGTACGACACCTACCCCGGAGGTCTGGGGATCTCCTACACCACCAGGCCGGTCATCACCGGCAGCGCCAAGGCCGTCGGTGAGTACAAGTTCCCCTACACCCGCGACGTGCTCGTCGGGGTGGCCGGCATGCGTGCCGGAAACGTCAAGGTGAACAACTGGTCCGACTGGACCGTCTCGCCCATCTGGACCGATGGCAACAAGACCCTCAAGGCAACCATCGGGCACGGGCTTCCTATGTCGTACTACCAGGCCTTGGGCGGTAACGCTCAGATCAGCACCGCCGGGACGCCGACAGTGTGGGCCAAGTCCGGGTCGATGGTCGGCTTCAGCGTGCGCGACCACGACTACGTCGCCTACGCACCCAGCGGTTCCAGCTGGTCGGTCAACGGCTCGACCATCTCCTCCTCGCTAGGTGGCAAGAGCTACTTCACCGTGGCTGTTCTTCCGACGACGGCGGCCAGCAGCAACGCAGCCCGCACCGCGCTGGCCACCTCGTACGGAAAGTACGCGCACGCCCACGTGACGGGCACCAAGCTCAGCTACAGCTACAACGCCGGCAACGGCAGCGTGTCGTCCACCTACGCCTTCACCACCACCAAACGGGAAGGAAGCCAGGGCGGCACCGTCGTCTCGCTCTACCCGCACCAGTGGAAGGCCCTGAGCGGCTCGACGCCGATCAGCCAGACCTACGTCTCACCGCGCGGCAAAATGAAGACCTTGGTCGGCGTCGGCCAGTTCAAGACGGTGATGAAGTACACGGGCATCCTGCCCGAGGTGCCCGCCGTCGCCACCAGCGGCGGGGCCGACAAGTCGGCGATGACGAGCCTGCTGAACGCCGTCGCCGATAACCCGGAGGCCGGTCAGAAGGCTGACACCTACTGGACCGGCAAGGGTCTCGGCCGAGCGGCCCGGATCGCCGAGATCGCCGACCAGCTTGGCAACACCGCAGTCCGCGACAAAGCGCTGGCCTCGATGAAGAAGACCCTGAACAACTGGTTCACCGCGTCCTCGGGCGAAACCGACCACCTGTTCTACTACGACAAGGCGTGGGGCACTCTGATCGGGTACGGCGCCAGCTACGGCTCCGACCAGGAGCTGAACGACCACCACTTCCACTACGGCTACTACATCGCTGCGGCGGCCACGCTGGCGAAGTTCGACCCGAACTGGGCCAAGTCGAGCCAGTACGGCGGCATGGTGGACCTGCTCATCAAGGACGCGAACAACTACGACCGGTCGGACAAGATGTTCCCCTACCTGCGGGACTTCGACATCTACGCCGGCCACGACTGGGCCTCCGGTCACGGGTCGTTCGCGTCCGGCAACAACCAGGAGTCGTCCTCCGAAGGCATGAACTTCGCCGGCGCCCTGATCCAGTGGGGCCAGGCCACCGGGAACACCGCAGTGCGGGATGCCGGTGTCTTCATCTACACCACGCAGCAGGCGGCGATCGAGAACTACTGGTTCGACGTCGACCAGGACGTGTTCCCGAAGGAGTTCAAGCACAGCACTGTCGGGATGGTGTGGGGCGACGGTGGCGCGTACGCCACCTGGTTCAGCGCGGAGCCGGAGATGATCCAGGGCATCAACCAGCTGCCGATCACCGGTAGCCACCTGTACCTCGGACACAACCCTTCCTACAACAAGATCAACTACAACGAGGTGGTGACCAACAACGGCGGCGAGCCCAACGTCTGGAAGGACATCCTGTGGGAGTTCCTGGCCCTGGGCGATCCGGCCGCGGCATTGGCCAAGTACAAGGCGGACCCGAACTTCGTCTCCGAGGAAGGTGAGAGCAAGGCCCACACCTTCCATTGGATCCGCAACCTGGCAGCTCTGGGGAACGTTGATGCCCGCGTGACCGCTAACCACCCGCTGTCAGCGGTCTTCACCAGGGCCGGCAAACGCACCTACGTGGTGTCCAACATCTCGGCGAAGACCATCACCGTGACGTTCTCCGACGGCAAGAAGGTCACCGCGGCCGCCGGCAAGACTGTGGCCGCGGGGGCGCAGAACTGGAGCGGGGGCAGCGCCCGCGCTACCACCGGCCCACGCCCGGCACCCAGCCCTAGCCCGACCCCGACACCGACACCGAAGCCCACACCGAAGCCCACACCGAAGCCGACACCGAAACCCACACCCAGCGTCCCGAAGCTGTACCTCACCAGCAACGGTCGCCTGGCCGGGCAAGGCGCCTCGGGCACTGTCACGGTGGCGTCGGCTGGCGGCGGCGAGCACCACGGCGTACCGCACGCGGCGCGGAGCTTCACAGCCACCAAGGTGAACTTGAAGCACAACGGTTCGCCGACACGGTTCAACCTCTTGGTCGACGCCACGACGGCGGTCGGCAACGGAGTCCAGCTGAGGGTCTCCTACGACCTCACCGGCAACGGTAGCTGGGACAGGACCGAGACGTACCGTTACTTCGCCACCGACCCGGTCCAGGGGTACGAGCACTACACCGAGGCCCAGCAACTGCTGGCCTCGACAGGCAGGATCGGGGACCTCCGCGGCGGCACCGTCAAGGTGGAGGTCTGGAACGCCATCGGCCGGGCCAGCACCACCGTCGCCATCGGCAACAAGTCGGTGATCGCCCTCCCCTTCTCATGATCAAGGCCTAACCGTCCCCAGTCGGGCCGGCAGCGACGTCCACAGACGCTCGCCGCCGGCCCTTCTGGCTCCCGGCACCCGCGTTCGTTGGCATTCCGGCCCCACCCTTGCCGATTTCCGGGCTCGGGCTTTGTTGGTTTCCCACGTGCACGTGGGATCCCGGCACTGCACCCACGTTATAACCCGCGTAGAGTGCCAACTTCGTGTGTGAAGTGCGGGCCACTGCGCGGTCTCCGCGGGGTGTACGACCCCCTGCACGGCGTCCGGCGACGAGCGTAGGATGCCAAACGAGTTCAACGCACACGATCAAACACATCTGCGAGAGGAAACTCATGGCTGCTTACGACCTCCCCGACCTTCCCTACGACTACGGCGCACTCGCCCCGTACATCTCCGGTGAGATCATGGAGCTGCACCACTCCAAGCACCACGCCACCTACGTCAAGGGCGTGAACACCGCTCTTGAGCAGCTGGAGGAGGCTCGCGATAAGGACTCCTTCGGCAGTGTCGGTGGGCTGGAGAAGACCCTGGCCTTCAACCTGGGCGGGCACATCAACCACTCCATCTTCTGGCCCAACCTCTCCCCCGACGGCGGCGACAAGCCGGACGGCGACCTGGCGACGGCAATCGATCAGTACTTCGGCAGCTTCGACAAGTTCCGTGCCCATTTCGAGGCCAACGCCAACGCGATCCAGGGCTCCGGCTGGTCGATCCTGGCCTACGACACCCTCGGTCAGCGACTCAACATCGTCCAGCTGTACGACCAGCAGGGCAACGTACCCGTCGCCCAGATCCCGATCGTCATGCTGGACATGTGGGAGCACGCGTTCTACCTGCAGTACAAGAACGTCAAGGCCGACTACGTCAAGGCCTGGTGGAACGTGGTCAACTGGGCCGACGCGCAACAGCGCTTCACCGCGGCCAAGACTCAGACGGCGGGTCTGGTCAAGGCCTGACCTGTTCCAATGTGAATCGGCGTCCACTCCGGGTGGGCGCCGTTTTGCATGCCAGCCCTGTCAGAGACTGAGGCGGTGGCCTGCTGCAATCGGCGCTACGGTGAGCTCTCGATCGGCAAAGCCGTGACCGCTGCGTCGCACCCGCCACACCTGGCCAGCTCCCCGGACGGCCGAGGTGGTCCCGTCGATGATCAAGACCGTGTGCTCGTCGATCGCCATTCCTTGATCAACTCCGTCGGTGTCCCGGATCGCCATGATGAGCCGGGAAACGTTGCCCCACTGGGCCGCGTGCACGTCGACGGTGCTGCGCACCAGGCCAAGACCCGGCTGCAGGCTGAGTTGATCAAGGTCCTCGGCGTTGTCCTCGGAGCAGACTGCGACCTCACCCACACGCCACCCGCCCAGCAGTGCATGGTCGGCGGCAATGGCTGCGCCGGCGGAGAAACCCAGGTACGGAACGCCGCCCGCGACCAGCCCAGCGATGTCGTCCGAGGCCGGCATCAACGCCTGATGATAGGCCGGGGTCAGCCCACCGGCCACCAGCAGCCCGTCCAACGACGCGAGGCTGGTTAATTCCAGCCGGTCACCGGGTCGGAGCGGGAACGCGACCACGTCGCACTCTCCTCGGCCGGTCAGGACCGCTGTGAAGCGGGTGACCTGCTCCTGCAGCTCCTCATCGTCGTCGGCGACCGCAACCAGGCCGATTCTCGGTCGTTGCACACCGCGTCCGGCTGCGTGCGTCGCCGCCTCGCTGACGAAGGGCCCGTAGACCACGCCGTCGTGGGTTGAAGGTCGACCACCACCGACGAGATGGATGCTCATGGCCGCACAGCGTAGTTTGAGCCGTGAAGCCGCTGCCCTCACCCGCCCCGCTGTCGGGTATACCGACGAAAGTCGTCCATCGATGATCATCAGCCCTGGTCACACCGTGGGGTCGAGGCGTTAGATTGCAGACATGCGCTTCGGACTTTTCATCCCCCAGGGCTGGCGGCAGGACCTAGTCGGAATCGATCCGCGAGAGCAGTGGGCGGTGATGAGCTCACTGGCTCAGTACGCCGACACCGCCCCGGCGGGCGCCGGAGCCCCCGGTGACAGCCACGCGTGGGAGTCGATCTGGGTCTACGACCACTTCCACACGGTGCCGGAGCCCACGCAGCAGGCGACGCACGAGGCCTGGAGCCTGATGGCCGCCTTCGCCGCTGTCACCGAACGCGTTCGACTTGGCCAGATGTGTACCTGCATCGCGTACCGAAACCCTGCCTACCTGGCGAAGGTGGCGTCCACGGTCGACACTGTCAGCGGCGGCCGGACCGAGATGGGCATCGGCGCCGGATGGTACGAGCATGAGTGGCGTGCGTACGGGTACGGCTTTCCGGGCGCCGGGGACCGGATCGGTGCACTCGCTGAAGGCGTCGAGATCATGGCGCAGATGTGGCGCACCGGTTCCGCCACCCTGGACGGCAAGTACTACCAGGTCGACGGGGCACGCTGCTACCCGCAGCCGCTGCAGTATGGCGCCGGTCCCGACGTCGGCCCGAGCCTGCCGTTCTGGATCGCCGGCGGTGGCGAGAAGAAGACACTGCGGATCGCCGCTCAGTATGCCCAGTACACCAACTTCGATGGCAGCCCCGAGGGGTTCAAGCACAAGTCGGCGGTACTTGCCGAACACTGCGCGGCGTTGGGCCGCGACTTCGATGCGATCACCCGCTCGGCGAACTACAACGTAGTGATCGGCAACAACGACGCCGAGGTCGAGGAACGGCTGAACTGGGTCGGCGAGCACTACGCCAAGACCGTCCCATCGAAGGCTGCCGACACGGTGAAGCAGATGCGGAGCGGACCGCTCGTCGGCACTCCGGAGAAGATCGTCGACACGCTGCGCGGCCTGCGGGAGCTCGGCATGACCTACGCGATCACCTACTTCGCCGAGGCAGCATACGACCGCAGTGGCATCGAGCTGTTCGAGAGCGAAGTCATCCCGGCCCTGCAGGACTGAGCTGGTCAGCCGGCCCCGAGGGCTTTCACCGTCTGGATCGTGTCGGCCTCGTCGGGCCGCTTGTCGGTCCGGTAGCGGAGCACTCGGGCAAACCTGAGCGCCACCCCACCCGGGTAGCGGCTGGAGGCCTGCAGACCGTCGCAGGCAATCTCCACCACGGTGGTCGGCTCGACGTAGACGACTCCTGCGGTCCGGCGGGTCTCCAGGCTGAGGAAGTGCGTGGTCTGCCAGCTGAGCAGCTCGTCGGTGAGTCCCTTGAAGGTCTTGCCGAGCATGATCAACTGTCCTGACTCGGGGTCGCGGGCCGCCAGATGCAGGTTGGACAACCAGCCCTCCCGGCGACCACTCCCCCACTCCACCGCGGTCACCAGCAGGTCGAACGTGTGCCGCGGTTTGAGCTTGACCCAGGAGGAGTCACGGCGTCCGGCGCCGTAGGAGGATGCAGGGTTCTTCACCACCACGCCCTCGAACCCCTCAGCGACCGCCGTAACAAAGAGGTCGCCGACTTCCTCAACTGCGTCGCAGACCGCGCGCGGAACGATCAGCCCGGCCGGCAGCACCGCCCTCATCTGTGCCATCCGTTCGGCCAGCGGGCGGTCCAGCAGGTCGACTCCGTCGACGTGCAGCAGGTCGAAGAAAGCCACCATCAGCGGGGTGCGCGCCGCCGTGGATCCAGCCTCGAGGGTGGTGGCTGTCCGCGAGGCGGTCACCTGGAAGGCCTCCGGCCTGCCGTCCGGCCGGAGCGCCAGCACCTCCCCGTCCAGCACCAGCCGGTCGGGCGGCAACCCGGCCACCATGTCGACCACCTCGGGCAGCCGGCTGGTGATCTCGTCCAGGCTCCGGGTGTAGATGTGCACCTCGTCGCCGTTCCGGTGCACCTGGACACGAATGCCGTCCAGCTTGTAGTCCACCACTGCTGGCAGGCCGGTCTTGGCCAATGCGCCTTCGACGTCGGGCGCGCTCGCCGCGAGCATCGGCTGCACCGCCGTACCCACCTGAAGCCCGACACGGTCCAATGCGTCGGCACCGCCGGACACCAGCAGTCCGGCCGCGGCAGTCGTGGAGGACAGCAGCATCGCGGCCCGACGTACCGAGGCGAGCGGGACGTCGAAGGCGGCCGCCAACCCCTCCTGAACCTGCGCCTCCAGGGCCCCTTGCCGGAGGTCGGAGAAGATCAGCCCTCGCAGCAGCGCCTGCTCCTCAACAGTCGCCTGCGCGAACAGCTCGGCGACCCGACCGGCCCGGGATGCGACGGACCCCGCGCCGCTCAAGGCGGCGATGCGGTCGAAGGCGGCGTCGACCTGCTGCACCGTGAGCGTCGGCGTGGCCGCTGGCTCAGGCAGGTCCTGCAGCGACTTCCAGCCCAGTCCGGTCCGCCGCTGCCGCAGGCTGCCGGACAGGTACGACACCACAATCTCGACATCGTCTGCAGTGGCATCGCGGAGCACGTCGGCGATCAGCGCACGCTTGGCCAGCCGGGAGCGCGTCGCGGCGAGGGCGACCGACGTCTGGGCAATCCTGGACAGCAGCATGGGTTGATTCTGCCCGCTGCGGCTGACAGTTCCCGCTCACCGGGTCAGCCCAGCGGCGTCCGAAGCGACAGAGCAGGCTCGGGGCGGTGGACTCCGCGGGGGCGATAGCTCATCGCGTCGGTGAGGCCGCACAGATCCGCGGCCAGCCAGAGCACCGCTAGCCACATCTCGGTGCCTTGCAGTCCGGGTGTGGTCCGCGGGGTGCTGTCGGTGGCGGTACGGCTGGGCGCGAACGCGAATCCCCGCTCATCCACCCACTGGCCCAGGATGAAGTCCACAAAGGTACGCGCCAGCGCCTTCGCCTCGTCGGCGCGGTGGGTGGTCTGGCGTCGCATCAGCCACAGCGGGTGCACCAGGTCAAGCACATTGCACGCGTTCTCTACCCCCGTACCAAAGAAGCGGGCGTCCTTGGCGTGCCGCAGGACCGTGTCCACCACGGCCTCGGGATGCGGTACGCCGACGTCGAACTGGGCGAACGTGCCGCGGCTGGCACGGTAGAAGCCGTTGACCGGCTGCAGGAACCCGTCGGAGGCACCGGGTGCTCCCCACAGCCCGGTCACCGGGTCCGCGTTCAGGGTGAGCCAGCCGAACAGCGCCTCGACCATGCCGGGCTGGTGTGCCGCGCCGCGGCCGGCGTTCCAACGGATGGCGGTGCCCACGGTGTCGGCGAAGGATCCGGCGCTCCAGGCCCGATGTCTCCAGTCCAGCGCGCCCAGAGCATGGACCAGGTCCGCGGGCGACAGGTCCTGGGCCGCGATAATCGGGTGCGGGAACTCGCCGCCCAGTACGTCCAGGGCGTAGCCGACGCAGAGCACGTGGTAGTCGGCACCGTACTCACCGAAACCCTTGGCCTCCTCTGTCTGCTCACCGCTCGGGTCTACCTCAGCCACCAGCCCGGAGGAGGCCGACTGCCACGACTGGAGCCGGGCCACATGCTCCTCAGCGCTCAGCTCGGCCGGGGCGGTCTGCAGAATCAGGTCCGCGATCTCGACCGCGTCGCAGTGGGCGCGGACGGTCACACCGAGCGCGGCCGGGTCCCGATACATCCCGGCTGTGCCGAGGTCCGGGTCGAAGGAACGCTCCAGGATCACCGGCACCTGCCGACGTACCTTCTGCTGGAACTCGGTCAACCGCCGACCCAGCTCGGAGCTGGTGCCGGTCGACGCGGCTGCGCGAGAAGCACTCCGACGGTCCCGGATCAGCCGGGCCGGGTTACCGGCCACGATCGACCAGGCAGCCACATCCTTGGTAACCACCGATCCGGCACCGATAACGCTGTGCGCGCCGACGGTCACGCCGTCCAGGATGGTCACCTGGGAACCGATCCAGACGTCGTCCTCGATCACGATTCCTTCGCTGGTGTGCGGCTGCCGGAACATGTCCCGGTCCAGCTCGGCGAAGGAGTGGTTGAAGCCCAGCAGCGAGGTGTGAGCGCCGATCCGGACGGCGCGTCCGATCCGGACGGCCCCACGGACCACCGTGAACGGGTTCATGGTGCTGTCGGCGCCGAGGCTGACCTGCCCGCTGACGTAGGCGTGCGCGGCAATGTAGGCCCGTTCTCCGACTGCCAGCTGACCGACCTCGATCGCTGCGCTGGGTGCAATGAAGCAGTCGTCGGCCAGCTCAGCGCCGTCCGCGGCTAGTCGTTGGTGCAGCTGCTGCTGCGCGGCGCGCTCCGCCTCGGTCGCGTCCCGGCGGAACCGCCACGGGAAGAAGTCCCATCGGGTTGCAGCAGCCGGTTCCTGGGGTGTGCCCACGCGTCGGTCCTCCGGTCGTTAGTCGTGCCGCGAATGTGACTCCGTCAAGCCCATCTCGGCGGATTCATCGGATGAGTCACTCTCACGGTAACCGAGTCTTCGGTCCAGATCCGTAGCGGGTATGCGTTTTCCAGCATCCGGGCAAAGAGCCCGACGCGCCGACAGAGGAGCCCAGTCCTCAAAGTTGCCAGTCGTGGCCACCGCAACGGCGACACCCGGCTGGCGGCCGCCCAAGCCGCCATGAGGGGCTGAAAAATGGATTCACTCCGGGCCTCCAGGTAGCGGCGGTGCGGATGGAGCCCGCGATCGGCAACCGGCCCCGCCGGTCGGCCGTAGGAGCGCTCTCATTTTGGTCTCGCTTGGGTAAATATGTAGCCCGGGAACACGCGTTTGGGATTGACACCGAACCGGTTCAGTGATGGGTTGGCTACAGCAACGAGGCTGAGAGTGAGGCGATGCAACGATGCATACCGCGGTGATCGGACCCGCGGCCCCTGCATGCCCTCCACACTCAGCTTCGATTCGGCGCCGGTTTTCCATCGTGGACCCCGGCGTGAGCCGTGGGTGCCCCGTCGGCACTGCCGCCATCACCACCTCATCAGCACTACTCCACCCTTGACGACCTTCCCGACGGCCAGTCGGGCAGGTCGCGATGCACGCAGCCAGTCCCTTTCAGCCATGCACCACACTTCCGGGAGGATCTAGATGAACGACCCCATGACCGACACCCCCGACACCACTCCGTCCGACGGCTCCCACTGGGGCACCACCTGGGCAAGCAGCCGTCGCCGGTTCCTCGCCCTCGCTGGCCTCGCCGCCGGTGGAGCGATTGTCGGGGTCGGCGCCGCCGGCTGTGGCACCGCCCAGACAGGCAGCAGCTCAGGCTCCGAGGGCGGCAAGGGGCGCCCCGGCGCCTCCGGTGACACCTTGTTCGTGGCCGGATTCCAGTGGGGCCCGCCGACCAACTTCAACCCGGTTGGCCCGTCCCCGCAGTGGCCGACCGCCGGCGGCCAGAGCCAGCTCATCTACGAGAGCCTGCTCCGCTTCAACATGCTGGACGGCTCGCTCGCACCCGGCCTCGGCAAGGAGCTGCAGGAGACCGACACGACCATGACCGTCCCGCTGCAGGATGGAACCAAGTGGTCCGACGGCACCGACCTGACAGCCGACGACGTCGTCTACACCTTCCAGATCGCCAAGGAGGCCAGCCTCTCCTACTCCAACGTGTGGGAGTACGTCGACTCGATCGAGGCAACCGACCCCCGGACCGTTCAGTTCACCCTCAAGAAGAGCCCGTACAACCCAGGCACGGTGCGCAACGCCATCGCCAACACCTTGATCATTCCGAAGGCCATCTGGAGCAAGATTCCGGTCGACAAGCTGACCGCCGAGACGAACCTGCAGCCGATCGGCAGCGGCCCGTTCCTGATGGACAAGGCCGACCAGACCCAGGTCAACCTGAAGCGCCACGACGACTACTGGGGCAAGGCCGTCTACGGCACTCCGGCCATGACCACCATCAACCACCCGATCTTCAAGAGCAACAACGACGGCGACCTCAAGCTGGAGAGCGGCGAGATCGACGCCAGCCAGCAGTTCACTGCGCAGATCTGGAAGATGTGGGAGGACAAGCAGAAGCCGGTCGGCACCTGGCTGAAAGAGAAGCCGTATTACCTACCTGGCAACCTGCCTTTGTTGATCTTCAACATCAACAAGAAGGGCCTGGACAACGTCAAGGTCCGCAGGGCCATCGCGCACGCCATCAACTACCCCAACATCGCGACCACGGCTATGTCCGACTACTCCGAACCGGCCAACGCCAGTGTCATCCTGCCCAGCGGGTACGAGTCCAAGTTCTACGACCAGGCCGCCGTTGACGCCGAGGGCTGGACGTATGACAAGGAGAAGGCTGTCGCCATCCTGGAGGGGGAGCTGAACGCCAAGAAGGGTTCCGACGGGATCTACGTACTGCCCGACGGCACCAAGCTCGGCGGCTGGACGCTGATCACCCCCACCGGCTGGACGGACTGGAACACCGCCTGCGAGATCGTGGCGAAGTCGGCCAAGGAGGTGGGAATCGATATCAAGACGGAGTTCCCGCAGGCTCCGACGATGCAGAACAAGATGCAGAACGGCAACTTCGACCTCTGCATGTACAGCTACTCCGGCGTCAGCGCCGCCAGCCCGTGGTCACGCTTCCGCGACATGCTGGACGACCGCGGCGTCGCCGAGGTGGGCAAGACGGCGTTCTACAACTACAACCGGTTCAAGCACCCGGACGTGCCGAAGCTGCTCGACGACGCTGGAGCGGCCAAGACCGACGAAGAGCGGAAGACGGCCTACCAGGCTCTGGACAAGATCTACCGCGAGCAGATCCCGGTCGTGCCGTTGATGTACCGTCCACTGGAGTTCTTCGAGTTCAACCAGAGCAACTGGTCCGGCTTCCCCACTGCCGAGGATCCCTACGCCCCGCCGATGTGGTCGGGCGCCGGTATCGGATGGCTCTTCAAGATCAAGAAGGTCAGCGCCTAGACACTCGATCTCGACACCCACCATGAACTTCGCACGCTACCTGGGCCGCAAGGCTCTGTGGTATTTGGCAGCGCTGATCATCGCGCTGTTGCTGAACTTCATCCTCCCCCGCCTCATCCCGGGAAACCCGGTTGACGCTATCGTCAGCCAGCTTTCCCGGGGTGGCGGGACGGGTGGTGATCAGCTCAAGGCCATTCACGAGAACTACATGCGTGAGTTCGGTCTCGACAAGCCGCTGTGGGAGCAGTTCCTCGTCTACCTCGGGCAGCTGGCTCAAGGGGACCTGGGCACGTCATTTGCTCAGTTCCCCGCCTCGGTGAACACGCTGGTCGCCGCGGCGCTGCCCTGGAGCATCGCCATCCAGCTCCCAGCCATCCTGGTCGGATGGGTGCTCGGCAACATCCTGGGTGCCATTGCGGCATTCAAGGGCGGCTGGTTTGACCGTGGTGCGTTTCTGCCCTCGCTGTTCTTGTCCAGCATGCCTCCCTACTGCCTGGCGATCCTGCTGTTGTACATCGTCGGGGTCAAGCTGCAGATCCTTCCGATCGGCGGCGCGTACTCGTTCGGGCTCAGCCCGGAGCTGTCGCTGGAGTTCTTCGGGGATGCCATTACCTACTTCTGGCTCCCGTTCTGGTCCATCGTGTTGATCTTCTTGGGCGGCCAGGCGGTCGGCATGCGGTCGATGGCCATCTACGAGAATGGCTCGGACTACGTCAACTACGGGCGTGGGCTCGGTCTGCGCGACAGCAAGATCGTCCGCTACATCTTCCGTAACGCGATGCTGCCGCAGATCACCGGTCTGGCCCTCTCCATCTCGGGCATGATCGCGGGCGCCTTGATCACCGAGCTGGTCTTCTCCTACCCCGGCATCGGTACGCTGCTGTTCAACGCCATCAGTCAGGTGGACTACCCGGTCATCCAGGCCATCACCCTCTTCATCACCTTGGCCGTGCTGGGCGCGAACTTCCTGATGGAGATCCTCTACGGAATCATCGATCCGCGCATTCGTGCCTCACAGAGCGGAGACCGCTGATGAAAAGCATGAACTTCACCACGCGATTCTGGATTTCTTTCTCACTCGTGCTGGCAACCGTGCTGATCGGCTTCGTTGGACCGCTGATCATCAAGACCAGCCCGGACGCCGTCGTCGGTGGGCTGTACGACCCACCCAGCGGGTTCGGACCGCTGCTGCTGGGCACCGACAACGAGGGTCAGAGCGTTCTGGCCAACCTGGTGTACGGCACCCGTACCTCCTTGATCGTCGGCCTGCTGGCGGGCACCATCGCCTCCGTTATCGGCCTGGCGATCGGCATTGTGGCCGGATACAAGGGCGGCGTCGTCGACGAGATCTTGATGGGCGCGACGAACATCGCGCTCGCCATCCCCGGCATCGTCATCATCATCTTGCTGTCCATCGCCTTGGACAGCCGGGCGATCGTCCCGCTCGGGGCCGTGATCGGCGTGACGGCCTGGCCATGGATGGCCCGGGCCGTCCGCGCCCAGGCGACAAGCGTGCGCACCCGTGAACATCTAGATGTGGCCAGGCTGTCGGGAGCACGGTTCTGGTCGATCCTCGCCTGGGACCTGCTGCCCTACCTGTTGTCGTACGTGGTGATGGCGTTTGTCCTGCAGGTCTCTGGTGCGATCCTGGCCGAGGCGGCGCTGAGCCTGCTGGGTCTCGGCCCGTCCAACGCCGTCAGCCTCGGCACGATGCTCTACTGGGCTATCGCCTGGGGCTCGGTCCGGACCGGGGCGTGGTGGGCCTTCCTGCCACCCACGATCATGCTGACCGTGCTCGCCTTCTCGTTGCTGCTGCTGCAGTCGAGCATGGATGAGGTGTTCAACCCACGCCTGCGCCGCGGTAAGGCAGTGAAGCGGCGCAAGCCCCCGTCCCCACGTACTCCTGAGGAGATCGAGGAAGTGTCACCAACAGCCATCGGCGGATCAACCCTTGTCCAGCCCCCGATCGGCGTCTCCCGTGGAGCGGACTCATGAGCAGACTGGTTAACGCCGAACATCTCCGGGCCTCCTACCACACGCCGGATGGCCGCGAGGTGACGGCGGTCGATGGCGTCAGCGTGCACATCGACGAGGGCGAGGTGCTGGGCATCGCCGGCGAGTCCGGCTCCGGCAAGTCCACGCTGGGTGCGATCCTGTCGCTGACCGCTCGCCCGCCGCTCTACGTGGACTCTGGTTCGCTGGAGATCGACGGGCAGACTCAGGCCTTGGACGGGTCCAGCAAGATTCCCCGTACCTGGCGGGGTTCGGTGGTCTCCTTGCTGCCGCAGGGGGCGATGAACTCGATCAGCCCGACGATGCGGGTCCGCGACCTCGTAGTGGACGTGATGCGGGCGCACAACCGGTCGGTCACGAAGGACGAGGCGCTGGACCGGGCACGGGACCGGCTGGCCAGCCTGGACCTGCCGACCCGGGTACTGGATGCCTACCCGCACCAGCTCTCCGGCGGCATGAAGCAGCGGACCGTCACGATCATCTCCACGCTGCTGAACCCACGGCTGCTGATTGCTGACGAACCGACGTCGGCGCTGGACGTCACGTCGCAGAAGGCGCTGATCGACATGCTGCTGCAGATGCTGGAGCAGAAGATCATGTCCGGGGTCATCTTCATCACTCACGACCTGCCGGTGCTGCGGACTGTGTCCAACCGGATCGCGGTGATGTATGCCGGCAAGATCGTCGAGGTCGGTGACGCCGAGGAGCTCACCACTGCCCCACGGCACCCGTACTCGGCGGCCTTGTTGAGCTCGGTGCTGGTGCCCGAGCCGGCGTACCGCAAGATGCGGGTGTACGGCATCCCCGGCGCTCCGCCGAACCTGGCACACCCGCCGTCGGGCTGCCGTTTCCACCCGCGCTGCGGACTGGTGATGGACGAGTGCCACACGGAGGAGCCGCCGCACGTCGGTGATCAGCTCCGGTTCTCCAAGTGCTTCTGGGCGCTGAAGAACCCTGGGCAGTCGGTGCCGCTGAAGGCAGTCACCGCGTCCAGCCTGAGCGAGACCGACACGGTGGTGGAGGACGACGACGACACGACGTCGCGACCCGACGACGAACCGAGCGAGGTGCCGGCATGAGCGAAATTTTCGCGGCCAAGGAGCTGACCAAGACCTTTGGCCACGGCAAGCACGTCGTGGAAGCGGTCAAGCAGGTCTCGTTCTCGTTGCAGGAGCGGGAAGTCGTCACCATCGTCGGTGAGAGCGGGTCAGGCAAGTCGACGTTGGCCCGGATGGTGCTCGGGCTGTTGCCGATCACCTCTGGGCAGATGACGTTCCAGGGCCAGGACGTCACCCACCTGAAGGATCGCGCCGCCTACTGGCGGGACGTGCAGGCTGTGTTCCAGGATCCGTTCTCCTCCTTCAACCAGTTCTTCACGGTGCGGCGGCTGCTCCACCGGTCGTTGCGGCTGCTTCATGCCGATGTCGGCAGGGAGCGGCTCGAGGAGTCCCTGCAGTATGTCGGCCTGACTGGCCCGGACGTCCTCGACCGCTACCCGCACCAGCTGTCCGGCGGCCAACGGCAGCGGATCATGATCGCTCGGGCCCTGATGCTGCGGCCCAAGCTGCTGGTGGCGGATGAGGCGACCTCGATGTTGGACGCGTCGCTGCGGGTCAACATCTTGAACGTGCTCACCGATCTGCGGGACGAGCTTGGGATGACGGTGCTCTTCATCACCCACGACATCGGCCAGGCGTGTTACGTGGCGGACCGGGTGCTGGTGATGGAGAACGGGCTGATGGTCGAGCAGGGATCGACCGACGACGTCATCTTCAACCCTCAGCACGAGTACACCCAGCGGCTGCTGAGCGACGTTCCCAAGCTGCACCAGGCGTCGTAGCGGCGCTCGGTGGGAGGCCAGCGCTACCGCCAGAGGGGCTGAGCGACGTTGTCGCTCAGCCCTTCTCTTCGTGCGGCCGTCCTGATGCCGGGACGTGGCGCGTTCACCGGGTCAGGGAGAGACTCAGCGGAAGCAGGCCGTGCTCGCGTACCGGGAGAAGTGGATCCTCACCCGCACCGGAGGCCCGGTACCGCCCCGGGGGCGAACCGTAGGTCGCGGCGAACCGCCGTGAGAGGTGGTACGCGTTGGCGAAGCCGTTCAGCTCCGCTATCTCCGACAGCGAGGCGTTGCTCCGCTGCAGGGCAATGGCGGCTCGGGCCAGCCGCATCAGCTCGAACGCCCGCGCCGGGCCGCAGCCGTACTGCTCCCGGAACACTCGGAACAGATGGCCGGGCGACACGCTGGCTGCCCCAGCCAGCTCCTCCACGTTCAGGATGCGCGGGCCAGCGATGTCCCAGCTGGTCCGGACATAGTCGACAATCCGCTCCACCACCGGCGGCATCTGGGCCTGCGGCTCCAGCGGACCGCGGACAAACAGGTCCAGCAGGATCGCTATCAGCTGGTCGCTCCGACGTCGCGCCAGTCCCCCCTGCTCACCGGCCAGCTGAAGCAGGTAGTCGCACAACCCGGCCAGCACCGGCAGCCTGGACAGGTCCCTGGTGACGGGCCATTGCGCCGGTGGCCCGAGCACCTCGGGGTCCTCGATGTCGAAATGCACGTACGCATGAGAGGAAGCGCGGCGGCTATCCCATTGGTAGGAATCGACAGTGTCGGCATGAGCCAGCGCCAGTGTGCCCGGCCTCAGGGTGTGATCCATGCCGGCCCCTGCCACCGAACGGCCCGGCGTCGGCTCCACTCGCCAGTTCGCCGATCCGCGGAGCAGCCAGATGAACTCATAGTTATTCACGTTGCGCGGACCGAACGCCGCGCCGGCCGGATAGTCCGCCACCTGAACGAGCGTTCCAGTTCGCGTCACGGCCGACTTCAATGTCACTTTTAGATAGTAATTGGTGCGTACGCGACATTGGAACACTTCCGTCGCTCTGGCAGATTGAACGGACACCGACACCGAAAGGCTGCACTCCTGATGACCTCCGTACTGCCGAACCGCGCCGCCGCCGACACCGGCCTCGCGCTGTTCGACCACGCCAGTCCCGCGATGACCGACTACTTCCACGAGCACGGCTTCGCACTGCTACGGAATGCACTCAGCGCTGAGGAGGTGGCCGAGATCAACGCAGAGGCGCTTCGGCTTTGTCGGGGCGACCTCGGTGAGATCCGGTACGGCTGGTGGGACCAAGACCAGGACCAGGACGGCACCGCGGCGCCGGAGGCTGAGTCGGATGAGGACGTGTTGCGGCGGTTCCTGTGTATCCACTACCCGCACAAGGTGTCAGCCGCGGCCAAGAAGGCGCTGTCCCACCCCCGGATCGTGGAGGCCCTGGTCAGTGTGATCGGGCCCAACGTCAAGGCGATGCAGTCGATGCTGTTCATCAAGTCCGAGGGCAAGCCTGGGCAGGCCTGGCATCAGGACGAGTTCTTCATCCCGACCCGGGACCGGTCGCTGACCGCCGTCTGGATCGCCCTGGACGACGCCACCGTTGAGAACGGCTGCTTGTGGGTGTTGCCGGGCTCGCACAAGCGCGGAGTCATCTACCCCGCTCGGGAGCAGAACGACCCCCGCTTCGACTGCACCACCGAGGCATTCGACTTCCCCTACTCCGACGAGGACTCGGTCCCGGTCGAGATTCCCGCCGGCACCGCGCTCATCTTCAACGGGTACCTGCTGCACCGCTCGCTGGAGAACTCCGGCCAGCACGGGTACCGACGCGCCCTGGCCAACCACTACATGAGCGCGGAGTCGTTGCTGCCCTGGCGTCCGCCGCGGAGCGACGAGCACATGGCGGTCGCGGACTACCGCGACATCGTCATGGTGGCAGGCGAGGACCCCTACGCCTACAAGGGGCTCGAAGACCTCGCCCGGCCGTACTCGCGCCCAGAGAAGGATGGTGGGTGCGACCGATAACCATCGACTACGGTCCCGCTCCAGCCCTAAGCACCGCCGGCGGTCTGCCCACCCAGGCCGCCGGCGGCTGGCGGACCTGAGTTTCGGGCCACAAACGCGCACATGGCGCTCACCCGAAGGTGAGCGCCATGTGCGCATGTCGATCCTGGAGATCAGGCCTTGCTGTCGTCGCCCGCCTGCGGTGCAGCGTCGGACTCAGGGGCAGCGTCGGACTCAGGGGCAGCCTCGGACTCCGGGTCAGCGTCCTCGGCGGTCACGTCGGAAGCAGCTTCCTCGGACTCGACGTCGTCACTTGGAACATCTTCCGACGGCGTCGCCTGCTCTTCGGCTGCGTCACCCACCAGCTCCTCGGCGGGCAGCTCGGCGGGGGACTCCTCGTACGGGGAGACCTGCTCAGGAGACTCCTCGACCGGGGTCACAGCCACCGGGGCAGCGGCCTGCTGGGCCGGAGCCTTCTTCGCGGCGCTGGCCGAGGAGTTGGCCGATTTGCTGTCCGCGATCGACTCAGTCACCAGCTCGATCACTGCCATCGGCGCGTTGTCACCCTTGCGAGGGCCGACCTTGGTGATACGGAGGTATCCACCGTCGCGACCGTCGAACGTCGGAGCGATCTCGGTGAACAGCACGTGCACGACGCCCTTGTCCTTGACCGTGGCCAGGACCTGACGACGCGAGTGGAGGTCACCGCGCTTGGCCTTGGTGATCAGCTTCTCCGCCAGCGGGCGCAGCCGCTTGGCCTTGGCCTCGGTGGTGGTGATGCGACCGTGCTCGAAGAGCTGCGTGGCCAGGTTGGCCAGAATAATCCGCTCGTGAGACGGGCTGCCGCCGAGACGATTGCCCTTGGTGGGTGTTGGCATTTCTAGTTCTCCAGGTTGTTAGTTCAACTCAAGGCTGAGCCGATTGATCAGTACTGCTCGGTCTCGCTGAAGTCGACCTCTTCGTCCTCTTCGAGATCGTCGTAGCGACCAATGGCCGTCAGCGGGTCGAAACCAGGTGCGCTGTCCTTGAGCGAGAGGCCCATCTCGTGCAGCTTCAGCTTGACCTCGTCAATGGACTTGGAGCCGAAGTTGCGGATGTCCAGCAGGTCCTGCTCGCTACGGGACACCAGCTCGCTCACGGTGTGGATGCCTTCGCGCTTCAGGCAGTTGTAGGACCGTACCGTGAGGTTCAGGTCCTCCACCGGCAGAGCGAGGTCGGCGGCGAGCTGCTCGTCGATCGGCGACGGGCCGATCTCGATGCCCTCGGCCTCGACGTTCAGCTCGCGAGCCAGGCCGAAGAGCTCGACCAGAGTCCGGCCCGCGGAGGCGACAGCGTCCCGCGGCCGGATGGCGGCCTTCGTCTCGACGTCGATGATCAGCTTGTCGAAGTCCGTACGCTGCTCGACCCGGGTGGCCTCGACCTTGTAGGTGACCTTGAGGACCGGAGAGTAGATCGAGTCGACCGGGATCCGGCCGATCTCGGCGTCAGCAGTCTTGTTCTGGACTGCGGAGACGTAGCCGCGGCCGCGCTCGACCACCAGTTCCATCTCCAGCTTGCCCGAGTCGTTCAGGGTGGCGATGTGCAGGTCGGAGTTGTGGACCTCGACACCGGCCGGCGGAGCAATGTCCGCGGCGGTGACGGCGCCGGCGCCCGCCTTGCGCAGGTACATGGTGACCGGCTCGTCCTCCTCGGAGGAGACGACCAGCGACTTGAGGTTCAAGATGATCTCGGTCACGTCCTCCACGACACCGGGGATGGTGGAGAACTCGTGCAGGTTGCCGTCGACCTTGATGCTGGTCACCGCTGCGCCCGGGATGGACGACAGCAGCGTGCGACGCAGCGAGTTGCCGAGGGTGTAGCCGAAACCCGGCTCCAGCGGCTCGATGACGAACCGCGAACGGTTCTCCGAGACAACCTCTTCGGCCAGTGTGGGGCGTTGTGCGATAAGCATGGTGTTCCTTCTTCCTTCCCACGTCGACCTCTATTTGACGACGTGAACCGCCCCGACATCTGGTCGGGGAGGCGAGCAGTGGGCCCGCCGGAGCGGGCCCACTCGCAGGGTGTTACTTCGAGTAGAGCTCGACGATCAGCTGTTCCTGAACGTCGATCACGATCTGCTGACGGGTCGGCAGCTGGTGGACGAAGATACGGCCACGGTCCGGCAGCACCTGCAGCCAGGCCGGCACGTCACGTTCCCCGTGGGTCTCCCGGTTGATGATGTGCGGGGTGAACTCACGCACCTTCTCCGCCATGTCGACGACATCGTGAGCGCTGACCCGGTAGGAGGGGATGTTCACCCGCTGGCCGTTGACCAGGAAGTGACCGTGCACGACGAACTGCCGGGCCTGCCGACGGGTGCGGGCCAGTCCTGCACGGTAAACCACGTTGTCCAGCCGGGACTCCAGGATCTGCAACAGGTTGTCACCTGTCTTGCCCTGGATCCGGTTGGCTTCCTTGTAGTACCGGGCGAACTGCTTCTCCATCACGCCGTAGGAGAAGCGAGCCTTCTGCTTCTCCCGCAGCTGGAGGGAGTACTCGGAGTCCTTGGTACGGCCCTTGCCGTGGACGCCGGGCGGGTAGGGACGGCGCTCGAACGCCTTGTCGCCACCGACCAGGTCAACACCCAGCCGACGGGACTTCTTGGTCATGGGACCGGTATAGCGAGCCATGGTTAGTTAAGTCCTATTCGTGTTAGACGCGGCGACGCTTGGGCGGGCGGCAACCGTTGTGTGGGACAGGGGTGACATCGGCGATGGCGCCGACCTCGAGGCCGATCGCACCGAGCGAACGGATCGCGGTCTCGCGGCCCGAACCCGGTCCCTTGACGAACACGTCGACTCGCTTCATTCCATGCTCCATCGCGCGGCGGCCGGCAGCCTCAGCTGCCATCTGCGCGGCGAACGGGGTCGACTTGCGGGAGCCCTTGAAGCCGACCGTACCGGCGGAGGCCCACGCGATCACAGCACCAGTCGGATCGGTGATCGAGATGACGGTGTTGTTGAACGTGCTCTTGATGTGAGCGTGGCCGGCGACCACGTTCTTCTTCTCTTTACGACGCACCTTGGTGGCGCGGGCGTTGCGGCCTGCTGTAGCCATAAGTTTTGGTTTCTCCTGGAGTTCTCGGGTTCACGGCAAGTGGTCGCGGAACGACTACTTGGCCTTCTTCTTACCGGCGACGGGCTTGCGGGCGCCTTTGCGGCCGCGAGCGTTGGTGCGGGTGCGCTGACCGCGTACCGGCAGGCCACTGCGGTGACGACGGCCCTGGTAGGAGCCGATTTCAACCTTGCGGCGGATGTCGGAAGCAATCTCCCGGCGGAGGTCACCCTCGACCTGGTAGTTCGCTTCGATCCAGTCACGCAAGGTGACCAGGTGATCGTCGGTGAGTTGGTGAACGCGGAGGTCGCCACTGATATCAGTGGCCTCCAGGGTCTCCAGAGCGCGGGTACGACCCACGCCGAAGATGTAGGTAAGTGCGACCTCGAGACGCTTGTCGCGAGGGAGGTCGACACCAATGAGGCGTGCCATCAGGCGGTACTACCTTTCGAGTTTTCGATCCGTTCCTGGGTTAGCAGGAGAGGCGGACCGCGAAGGTGTCTGGCGTGCCGCGTCCCTGTTCGCCTCCCCGGACTGATGTCCAGAGACAGGGCCTCGGCCTTCGTCCGAGGGTGGGACCGGGATTGCTTCCGGCCTTGCGGTCACACTTTCTGGTTGAGTCCGGTTGGACTCGGTGGCGGCGAGGTGCCGGCCGTACAGCTCAGGTCAGCCCTGGCGCTGCTTGTGGCGCGGGTTCTCGCAGATCACCATGACGCGACCGTGCCGGCGGATGACCTTGCACTTGTCACAGATCTTCTTGACGCTCGGCTGAACTTTCATCGAGCTTCTTTCTGAATCATTGTCCTGAGCACGCGGGAGCGAGCCTGAACGGGTGGTGGGTGGTGTGGTTACTTGTGCCGGTAGACGATGCGGCCACGCGTGAGGTCGTATGCCGAGAGTTCGACGACGACGCGGTCGGCAGGAATGATGCGGATGTAGTGCTGCCGCATCTTGCCACTGATCGTGGCCAGCACCTTGTGGCCGTTGGCAAGCTCAACGCGGAACATCGCGTTGGGTAGTGCCTCGACGACAGTGCCCTCCAGTTCGAGCGCGCCCTCTTTCTTCGCCATGAACTCTCAATCTTGTTGACTACGTGTACTCGTGCGTGAAACAACGGACCACCGGCATAGATGGCCGACAGGCAACAATACGCCCATTCCCCGCAGCACCCAAATCCTCGGCTATCATCCGCCGACTAGGCGGATGCTCCGCCGGATCTGCGGCGTGCCGCGCCGGATGTGACGCGTCGGCGGAGGTTGCGGTGTGGGTGTGGTCGGGACGCTCAGCTAGCGGTGTGTCCTATTCCAGTATCCCCGACGCCACAACAGGTTGCAGGATGAGCGGGTGAACCGGGTCACGGTGGTCTCGACCAAGTGGGACGGGTCGTTCCATCGGAAGACGATCGGGCTCGAGCTCGGCGCCGACCGGCACGGGACCTGGGTCTGGATGCCTGCGGGGACGGTGGTGAGCTCGGGCGCAGGCCCGTTCGAGATCTCGCCCTGCCTTCGGCTGCTGCAGGTCGGCCTGCCCTGGTCGGCGTACTTCGTACCGGCTGACCCTGGTCGGCGACGTCCCAAGCAGCTGTACGTGGACATCACCACCGCCGCCACCCGTACTGGGCAGCTGTTCAGCTTCGTGGACCTCGATCTCGACGTGGAACAGCTGGACGACGGCGAGGTGCGGGTCCTGGACCGGCCCGAGTTCGAAGAGCACGCGGCTCGCTTCGGCTATCCGGCGGAGCTCGTCGAGACCGCGGAGTCGACCTGCCGGCTCGTGGTCGAGGCGATCCGGAGCCGGCAGCCGCCCTTCGATGGGGCGCACCGACCCTGGCTGGAGCTGGCCGCAGGTCTTGAGTGACCCAGCGCGCCGGGCATCGCCTACCGCCAGTAGTCAGCTCCGCTGCGACTCGCCGACGACGGGGCTGAGGAGGTGACTACTCGGCGGATTGGGGTTAGGCGACCTGGACGGCTGTGTTACCGAGCCGCACCACGTCGCCCCGGACGAGCTGGCGTCCCCGGCGGGTCTCTACTTCACCGTTCACCGTGACCCGGCCCTGGCTGAGGAGCGCCTTCGCATCGGAGCCGGCGTCGACCAGGTTGGCGAGCTTGAGCAGCTGGCCCAGCCGGATGGTGTCAGTGGCGATCTCGACGATGTCCATGTCACTCACCCTGACCACTCAGCTCGGGACGGCGCTAAGGCCGCGCTCGCGGTACAGCTCGACGCTTTCCTTCAGGGCCTTGAGGATGTACGGCGGGAACTCCATCCCCTGCTTGTGCGCCCAGAGCAGCCGGTTCTCCACCCGACCGACTTCGCGGGCGTACGCCTTCAGGTCGTCGGTCAGACCCAGGTCAACGACGACCGCACCCATGTCCGCCTTGTAGCGGTCCAGCCCGTTGGTGCCGACCAGCCCGTACGACTTCTCCCGCAGCACCCGGGCCAGGAACAGCTGCCACGACTTGAGCCGCTTGTTCTGGATCATCGACGTGGCGGACATCTGGTAGAAGGCGAAGTGCCCCGGCTCCTGCTGCTTGATCGGCGTGATGATCGTCGTCGAGATGGCTCGCTCCCCCATCTCGATCATGCCGTCGTTGATCACGTTGTACGCCAGCACGGCCTGCCGTTCGGTGCTGGCGCCGGTGAGGAAGTACAGCAGCTTGGCAACTTCTTGGATCGGCTTCAGGTTCGCCAGCGCACCGAGCATCTTGATCTTCATGGAGACGTCGAGGTGCGGCGACGCTGGGGTTCGGCCGAGATCCTGCTGCAGCCTGTCCAAGATCAACCCGTGCTGAATCTCCTGCGGCTGCCAGACGTCGGCGTAGAACGTCTTGTTGGTGTCGTCCACTTCGGGCAGCAACAACAACAGCTCCAGCACGTTGCGGTCGACCTCCAGCTCGACCCGAGCAAGGTAGTCGATCACGTGACCGAACCGCTGGGCGACGAGCTTGGGGCGACGGATGGTACGGTCCACCGAGTCGAGCGGAATCGGTGGGTAGAGATCACCCAGTCGCTGCACATGATCAGCGAGCTTCTGCGGGGTGATGATTTGCCTTGGCACCCTGACAGTTTAGGTACGCCGACGGTGCCGTACAAAGCGAGCGTCCTGTGTTACTTCTAACGCAGTCCAGGCCAATCCAGGGGCCCGTTGGCATCGAAGAACTGTGCCGTCGCGGCCGTTCGCCGGCTACAACAGCACGACCAGCAAGATCGCGATCAACAACACCACGCCAGCGATCGCGCCAACCGTCACCAAGGTCAGGTTGGTCCCGGTCCGGCCCTCGGCAAGCTCGCCTGGTCGGCCCCCGACAGAGGCGACGATGGCCGGGCTCTGGTAGGTCTGCAGGGGTGGCAGGCCCTCCACCACGGGGACCAGCTCCCCCATCCGCTGCGCTGCGAACAGCTGGTCGAGCCGCAGCTGATAGGCGTCGGCGTCGATCGTCCCGTCGGTGAATGCAGCGTTCAACCGGGAGCTCAGCTGGTCTCGCTCGGCGTCACTCACCGGCTCGTTCGGCGTGCTCCGGTACGGCGATGAGATCGGCAGGTTGCTCACAAACTCAGCCTACTCGCTGGCCCGGCGCCGGCCAGTCGTTCCCGCGCGTCGCTCGTACCGCCTGCTCACAGGGGCGCAGAAGATGATCACCGTCGACGGTCAGGACGACCCGAGGGCTCTTTCTCACCCTGCGCGGCCCGGACGCCCTTCACGGCCCGGACCTGGACTTGATCTTGGCCCAGGACCTGTGTCGAGGATGCGCGGTCATCATGGCGAAGGTCTGGGTCTGGTTGCCTGTCACCGGGCCGGCCGGTCCGCCTCTCGGACGGGGCCCGCGGCTTATCGGCTGCCGTTCGGTGCGGCAGTTGGATATGTTTGCCTCATGCGTGCGACAGTCCGGGACGTGGCTCAACGAGCCGGAGTCTCCCCGAAGACTGTCTCGAACGTGGTGAACGGCACCTTCCCGGTCAGCCCAAAGACCCGGCTGCGGGTCGAGGCGGCTCTGGCCGAGCTCGACTACGTGCCGAACCTGTCGGCGCGCGGGCTGCGCAACGGGCGTACCGGAGTGATCGCGCTGGCGTTGCCCGACCTCAGCACCGCCTACTCCGCTGAGATGGCGCACCACTTCGTGGAAGCCGCCGCTCAGCGGAACCTGACGATCCAGATCGAGGAGACCCGGGGTGGCGCCGAACGGGAGCACCAGCTGCTGTCGCGGGCCCGCTCCCATCTGGTCGACGGTCTCGTCCTCAACCCCGTGCTGCTGGAGACGTCGGCGGTACAGCCCGGTGTCTCGCTGCCGCCCACCGTACTGATCGGAGAGGTCAACCAACCGATCGCCGACCACGTCTGGATCGACAACGTCGCCGCGACGTCTCAGATGGTCGAGCTGCTGCTGCGGCACGGGCATCGCCGGATCGCCGCCCTGGGGGTGATGGAAACCGAGAGCGCCCGGCTGCGTCGGACCGGTTACCGCCAGGCGCTGGACGCCGCCGGACTGCCGCGGCTGCCCGAGCTGGAGATACCCACCATCGACTGGGACCCCAGCGGAGGTGCGAACGCCATGCGCGGGTTCCTGGCGGAGCATCCGGCGCCAGATGCGGTGGTGTGCTTCACCGACTCACTCGCGCTGGGCGCACTGAACGTGCTCTGGGGTGCCGGGTTCACCGTACCGGGCGACGTGTCGGTGACCGGGTACGACGACGTGGCAGAGTCCCAGTTCACGGTGCCGGCGCTGACCACGGTCTCGTTCGACAAGCGGCTGCTCGCCGAGACGGCGCTCCGGCTGGTGGCCGACCGGATTGCCGACACCGACCGCCCGAACGAGACGGTCACCCTGTCGCACTCGATCGTCGAACGGGCCAGCACCGCAAACCGCTAGCTCAGAGCTGGTCGGGCAGGCCGAAGGTCGGGAACAGACTCAGGTCAAAGTAGGCGGCCACGTGTGACACCTTGCCGCCGGACAGCGTCAGCTGCTGGAGCTGGAAGGCCCGGTGCACCCCGTCGGGGTCACGCATGTACAGCCCGAAGGCAGGCTGTCCGTTGGCGGAGGTGGGCACCATGCGCATGTCTCCGGCGGCGCTGGCGGGGCAGTTGGTCGAGATCAGCTGCCCGATCTGCACCGCACCCTGGTACCAACCGGTGTAGGGAGGCATCTCCCAGACCGCGTCCTCTTTCAGCAGCGAGACGATGCCGTCCACGTCATAGTTCTCGAAGGCTGCCACGTAGCGTTCCAGCAGCTCCTGCGCATGATCACCGGCGGGCAGCTCCGGCGACTGCCCCGGCGCCAGCTTGCCCAGGTGAGCCCGGGCCCGTTGGAGGGTGCTGTTCACCCCTGCGGTGGTCATGTCAAGCGCTTCGGCCACCTCGCTGGCCCGCCAGGCCAGGACGTCACGCAAGATCATCACGGCGCGCTGCTGCGGCGTCAGGTGTTGCAGGGCGGCCACGAAGGCCAGGCGCACGCTCTCCCGGGTCACCACCTCCGCAGCCGGGTCGGCCGTCTCCCCCGATCCCCACACCAGGCTGTCGGGGATCGGCTCCAGCCAGCTCACCTCCGGGGTGGAGTCGAGCCGTCCGAAAGGGTCGGATCGGGGTTGTCCGAGCCCGGTGGGCATCGGCCGCCGGGCCGAGTTCTGCAGCGCCGTCAGGCAGGCGTTGGTGGCGATCTGGTACATCCAGGTGCGGATGGACGATCGCTGCTCGAACCGCTCGTAGGCACGCCAGGCCCGCAGGTAGGTCTCCTGCACCAGGTCCTGGGCGTCGTGCACCGATCCCAGCATCCGATAGCAGTGGGCGGTCAGCTCGCCTCGCAGCGGCTCCACCAGAGCAAAGAAGGCTTCGTCGGTCACGACAGCGGTCATGAAAGAAAAGTACCGCTGAACCCCGACGAGTTTCAGCCCTTCGGCCGGTCTGATTGAAGGTACACGTCGTCCGGCGTGTGCTACCAAGAAAGGCAAACTCCCATGAGCCGCATGATTTTCGTCAATTTGCCAGTCCGCGATCTCGGCATCGCCAGGGGTTTCTACACCGGTCTGGGTTTCTCGGTGAACGACACCTTCTCCGACGAGTCGGCCGCCTGCATCGTGATCTCGGAGACGATCTTCGTGATGCTGCTCAACCAGCGGCGTTTCAGCGACTTCGTCACCGGCTCCGTGCACGATGACCCTTCCAGCACCGAGGTCATCAACTGCCTGTCGGCCGACAGCCGGGACGAGGTCGACGACCTGCACAGCAAGGCGCTGGCCCACGGCGGCAAGCCCTGGCTCGACCCGATGGACGAGGGTCCGATGTACGGTCGCAGCTTCACCGACCCCGACGGGCACGTCTGGGAGGTCTTGTACATGGATATGCCGCAGGGTTAGCGGGGGAGCCCGACCTCCGCGCTAAGCCTGCACGCTCGCGTCTTCGCTCGGGTGCAACCCGGTGTGGTGGGCGGCGAAGGCGAGCAGGTCGGCCCACTCCGCCACCACCAGCGCCGTCGGCTTGCCCGCGCCATGCCCGGTTGCCACCTCGATCCGGGTCAGCACCGGAGTCGCCCCGGCATGGGCCTGCTGCAGAGCTGCGGTGAACTTGTGGCTGTGCAGCGGCACTACCCGGTCATCGTGGTCGCCGGTCATCACCAAGGTCGCCGGGTAGGCGGTCCCCTCGACCACATTGTGCAGCGGCGAGTAGGCCACCGCATCCAGGAACTGGTCAGGATCGTCCGGGTTGCCGTAGTCGGAGATCCGGGCGGCGCCGATAGTGAACCTGTGGAACCGCAGCAGGTCCAGCACGCCCACCATCGGCAGTGCCACCGCCGCTAGGTCCGGGCGCTGCGTCATGGTGGCGCCGACCAGCAGACCGCCGTTGCTCCGGCCGTGCAGCGCCAACTGCTCGGTCGTCGTCACCCCGGAGGTCTTCAGGTGTTCCGCGACAGCGATGAAGTCGTCGAAGACGTTCTGCTTGTGGGTCAGCCGGCCGTCCTCGTACCAGGAGGTGCCGAACTCGCCTCCTCCGCGGAGGTTCGCGATGGCCAGTACGCCGCCGGCCGCCAGCCACCCGGACCAGCCCGGCCGGTAGTCGGCCAGTACTGGGACCTTGAAGCCGCCGTACCCGTAGAGCAGCGTGGGATGCGGGCGCGAGCGATCCAGGTCGGCCCGCCCGATCAGGAAGTACGGGACCTCGGTGCCGTCCTTGCTGGTGGCGGCGCGGCGCTCGTGCCGTAGGTGTGGCGGGGCGAACGTCGAGGTATCACCGCGAACCAAGCCGGGCAGTTCGGTCACCTCACCCGTGTCGGCATCGAAGCGGTACGCCACGGTGGGCGCGGTCACCGACGACATGCCGACGAACCCCTCCGGGTCACCGGGACGGCCGTTGATCTCCACCAGTGCCCCGCCGGGGATGTCCAGGCGGCCCAGCTCGACCCCGCTGCGATCGTACCGAGTGAGCACCGGCTGGGCGTCCTGGAGTGACACGGTGACCAGGGCCTCGCCCACGGCTTGGGCGCCGAGCAGGGTGCCAGCCCTCTCCGGCACTACCTCGACAAGGTCCAGGGCGCCGGTTGCGGTGAACGTGTCCAGGTCGACCGACACGATCCGCCCTCGGGGCGCGCCCAGGTCGGTACTGAAGTACAGCCGCGACCCGGCCGACCGGACGAAGCTGAACTCCGCCACCGGATCATCGATCAGCTTGATCGGATCCGAGACGGTGCTGCGTCCGTCCTCGTCGCCGAGCCGGTAGACCCAGACCCGGTTACGGCTTTCGGTCCCCTGCACAATGGAGGCAATGAGGAACTGGTGGTCGGCGGACACCTCGGTGAAGAACATCAGCTTGTCGTTCTCCGGAAACTCCAGCAGCACCCGGTCCCGGCTGGTGTCTCGGCCCACCCGGTGCCACCTGAGCTTGGGGCCGCCGAGCGAGTCGGTCTGGGTGCCGGCGGCATGCCCGCTGTGCGGGAAGTCGGCGTACACGTACGAGCTGGAGTCGGGCAGCCAGCCGGCCTCGGAGAACTTGGTCTGGATGCTGGCGTCCTCAACGGGCTCACCGGTAACCAGGTTGAGCAGCCTGAACGTCTGCCAGTCGCTGCCCCCCTCGCTGACCGCGTACGCGAAGTAGCGGCCGTCGTCGCTGACGGTGAAGGTGCTCAGGGAGTCGGTGCCGTCGGCGGAGAAGGTGTTCGGATCGACGACGACCCGTCCACCCTCCAGCAGCTCAGCCAGCGAGTCGGCGGTGTACCAGACGTCCTGGTTCTGGCTGCCGTCGTTGCGGCTGACGAAGTACCGGCCGCCCGACTTCTGCGGCACGCCCGCCCGCGGACGGTGCACGATCGCGGCCATGGTCTTGGTGAACCAGCCGCGGTCAGCCAGCTCGGCCAGGTGCTGGTCGGTGACGTCGTTCTGCCGACGCACCCAGTCCGCCGTCTCCGGCGCATCCGCGTCCTCCAGCCAGCGGAACGGGTCGGCGATCTCCCAGCCGTGCAGGTTCTCCACCGTGTCGTCGCGACGCGTCTGCGGATAGTCGAAGGTCACCCGACCACCCTAAAGAGCAGCTGCCCAGCGGGACTCACCCGGATAGGCGCACCGGGCCCTACTCCAGGGAGCGGGCGTCCTCGGGCACATCCACCGCGCAGCGGCGGAGTGCAGTCAGCGGGATCACGTCCAGCGCCCGAATGTGACTGGCGGCGAGCACCACGGGCGCCGCCACACCGTCCTGGTAGGCCTGGGCCCACCGCATGGCAACGACGCACCAGCGGTCACCCGGCACCAGGCCGGGGAACCCGTACTGCGGGATCGGGGTGCTGAGATCGTTGCCGATCTTTTGCTGGTAGTCCAGGAACTCTCTGGTCACCACCACGCAGACGGTGTGAGATCCCTGGTCCTGCGGGCCGCTGTTGCAACAACCGTCCCGGAAGTAACCAGTCATGGGATCTGTGCTGCACGACTCGAGCACTCCCCCGAGCACGTTGCGTTCGACGCCTTGCTGCTCATCCACCCCGCCAGTCTCGCGTACTCCGCGCCGCGTCGAGGCGAAACAACCAAACGGTAACAAAGATCGCCCGACTGGCCGGGCCTGTTTGACGCGCGACTGGTCGGGTCTGCCGCGACATGCCGACGAGGGTGGGGAGGACGGGGCTAGTCGGCGAGGGGGCCGAAGGGGGCGCCAAATGCGGCGAGCATCTCCTCACCGCCATCGTCGGCGGTCAGCACCCAGATCCCGGTCCGGGTTACGGTCATCGTGTGCTCCCAGTGGGCGGCGGGCCGGCCGTCGTCGGTGACCACGGTCCAGTCGTCGGCCAGCACCGAGTTGCCCGGTGCACCGCGGGTCAGCATCGGCTCGACAGCCAGAGCCAGCCCCTCCACGATGCGCGGGCCGCGGCCGGGCTTGCCCACGTTCGGCACGTCCGGCGGCTGGTGCATGGCCGAGCCGATGCCGTGGCCCACGTACTCCTCCACGATGCCGTATCCCTGCTCGAGCCCACGGACGTAACTCTCCACTGCCGCGGAGATGTCCCCGACGTGGCCACCCAGGGTGGCCGCGGCCACTCCGTGCCACATCGCCATTCGGGTGGCCTCGCTCAGCCCGGCGTCCTCAGCCGACGGCGTGCCGACGAAAACGGTCTGCGCCGAGTCGCCGTGCCAGCCGTTCACGACGGCACCGCAGTCGATCGAGACCAGGTCGCCCTCCTTCAGCACCCGGTCGCCGGGGATGCCGTGAACCACCTCGTCATTGATCGAGATGCAGGTGACGCCGGGGAAGCCGCCGACTCCGCGGACGGCGCCGTAGCCGAGGAACGAGGGTGTCGCGCCCGCGCCGGCGATGACGTCGGCGGCGATGGCGTCCAGCTCAGCGGTGCTGATGCCTGGGCGCACTGCGGCCGAGGTCTCGGCCAGGGCCTTTGCTACCACCAGACCGGCGGCACGCATCTGCAGCAGCTGCTCGGGCTTCTTGATCTCCACTCCGCGGGGGGACCTGAACATCGCGGGCTACTTGGCGTGTGCGTCCAGCGCCGCGGCGACGCGAGCCGAGACCTCGTCCACAGTCCCGAGCCCGTCGACGGGCACCAGCAGGCCCCGAGTGCGGTAGACGTCCAACAGCGGCGACGTCTCGTCGCCGTACACCTGCTGCCGCTTGCGGATGGCATCCTCGGAGTCGTCCTCGCGGCCCTCGAGCTGGGCCCGCAGGTGCAGCCGCTTGACCACCTCATCGACGTCAGCCTCCAGCGAGATGACCGCGTCGAGCGCGTGGCCGTGGTCCTTCAGGACCTGGTCCAGCGCATCCACCTGCGGCAGCGTGCGCGGGTACCCGTCGAGCAGGAACCCCCGCTCGGCGTCCGGCTCCTTCAGCCGGTCGGCCACGATCGCGTTGGTGATCTCGTCGCTGATGTAGCCGCCCTCGGCCATGATTCGCTTGGCCTCCAGGCCGAGCGGGGTGCCGGCAGCGACGTTCGCCCGGAAGATGTCACCGGTGGAGATGGCCGGGATGCCGTACCGCGCAGCGACGAGCTTGGCCTGAGTGCCCTTGCCCGCGCCTGGCGGACCCATGATCAGTAGACGCATCAGCGCAAGAACCCTTCGTAGTTACGTTGCTGGAGCTGGCTCTCGATCTGCTTCACCGTGTCGAGACCGACGCCCACGATGATCAGGATCGACGTTCCGCCGAAGGGGAAGTTCTGGTTTGCCTGCAAGAAGATGAAGGCCACCGACGGCAACAGTGCGATCAGACCCAGGTACATGGCGCCCGGGAACGTCAGCCGCGACAAGACGTAGGACAGGTAGTCCTCGGTGGGCTTGCCGGCGCGGATACCCGGGATGAAGCCGCCGTACTTCTTCATGTTGTCCGCAACCTCGTTGGGGTTGAAGGTGATGGCGACGTAGAAGTAGGCGAAGAACACGATCAGCAGGAAGAAGCTGATCATGTAGACCGGGTGGTCCCCTTTGACGAAGTTGGTCTGGATCCATACCGACACCCGCGACTCCGGCTGGAACTGCGCATACAGCGCCGGCAGGTAGAGCAGTGACGAGGCAAAGATCACCGGGATCACGCCCGCCTGGTTCACCTTGATCGGGATGTACGTGGTGGAGCCCCCGAACATCCGGCGGCCGACCATCCGCTTGGCGTACTGCACCGGTATCCGGCGCTGCGACTGCTCGATGAAGATGACACCGGCCATCACGACCAGACCCAAGGCGATCACCAGCAGGAAGACAACCCAGCCGTCGGCTCCGGGGCGAGCCACCTTCAGGCTCCACAGGGCAGTCGGGAAGGTGGCGGCGATCTGGGTGAAGATCATCACCGACATACCGTTTCCGATGCCGCGTTCGGTGATCAGCTCACCCAGCCACATGATGACGCTGGTACCCGCGGTCATGGTCAGGATCATGGTGACAACCGGGAAGATGCCGGTGTCGTAGACCAGCCCGGGGCAGCCGGTGAACAGCCGGTCGTTGACCGCGAGGGTGACGAAGGCGGTGGAGTTCAGCACGGCCAGGACCAAGGTCAGATACCGGGTGTACTGGGTTATCTTCGTCTGGCCGGACTGGCCTTCCTTCTTCAGCGCTTCCAACCGCGGGATGACCACGGTGAGCAGCTGAAGGATGATGCTGGCGGTGATGTACGGCATGATCCCCAGGGCGAAAATCGCCAGCTGGAGCAGCGCCCCGCCGGAGAACAGGTTGATCAGCGAGTACAGCCCCTGCTGGTCACCGCTGGCGGCCTGCTTGAGGCAGAAGTCGACCTGCCGGACGTTGACGTTGGGCGTCGGGATGATGGACCCCAGCCGGAAGATGGCAAGGATGCCGAGCGTGAAGAAGATCTTCTTCCTCAGGTCCGGAGTCCGGAAAGCGTTAGCGAACGCGGACAGCACGTCGGCCCCTCTCTTCCTATCGACCCCCTACGGGGCTTTTGCAACCGCCCGGTGCTGGAAGGCACCGACGGGACCAGCGTCCCCGGATGGGGACGCTCGACTCTATCAAGCGCTGACCGGGACCGACCCCATCCGAGTGGGCCGAGATGCATCAGCTGGCGGTCCGGAGAACCCGCTGCGCCCGGATAGCAGACGGGGGCGGCTCGATGAACGAGCACGCCCCCAGCTGTGGAACCTCAGCCGGATCAGACCTGGGTGGTCGACCCGCCGGCAGCAGCGATCTTCTCTTTGGCACTCTTGGAGAACGCGTGCGCGCTCACCTGAATAGCCACGGAGATGTCGCCGTCACCCAGAATCTTGACCAGGTGCCCTGGGCGTACCGCTCCGACGGTGGCCAGGTCGGCCACGTCCACCGAACCACCCTCGGGGAAGAGCTCGCTCAGCCGGTCCAGGTTGACGATTTGGTACTCGGTACGGAACGGGTTCTTGAAGCCGCGAAGCTTCGGGGTCCGCATGTGCAGCGGCATCTGGCCACCCTCGAAGAACTCGGGGATGTTGTTACGGGCCTTCGAGCCCTTGGTGCCGCGACCGGCTGTCTTGCCCTTGGAGCCTTCACCACGACCAACGCGGGTCTTAGGGGTCTTGGCGCCGGGAGCCGGCCTCAGGTGATGGACCTTGAGTGCCATGTCAGTCGACCTCCTCGACGGTAATCAGGTGCCGCACCGTGGCGAGCATTCCTCGAATTTCAGGACGATCTTCTTTGACAGCCACATCGCCGACCCGCTTCAGGCCAAGCGTCCGCAGCGTGTCACGCTGGTTCTGCTTGCCGCCGATACCGGACCGGACCTGGCTGACCTTCAAGCGGGGCATCAGGAGGTCACCTCCGCGCGGGCGCGCAGGATGGCCGCCGGGGTGACGTGCTCGACGGACTTGCCGCGGCGCTTGGCCACAGCTTCCGGCTCCTCCAGGCTCTGCAGCGCCTCGACCGTGGCATGCACCACGTTGATGGCGTTGGTCGAGCCGAGCGACTTGGCGAGCACGTCGTGCACGCCTGCGCACTCGAGCACCGCCCGAGCCGAACCGCCGGCGATGACACCGGTACCCGGAGACGCCGGACGCAGCATGACCACGCCGGCAGCCTTCTCACCCTGGACCGGGTGCGGGATGGTGCCCTGGATCCGCGGCACCTTGAAAAAGGACTTCTTGGCCTCCTCGACACCCTTGGCGATAGCCGCGGGCACCTCCTTGGCCTTTCCGTACCCGACCCCTACGGTGCCGTCGCCGTCGCCGACCACCACGAGGGCGGTGAAGCTGAACCGACGTCCACCCTTGACCACCTTCGCAACGCGGTTGATCGCCACCACGCGCTCAATGTAGTTGCTCTTCTCCTGCGCCTGGCCACGACGATCGTCACGGCCGCGACGCTCACCACCTGCGCCGCCACTGCGGCGCTGGGTTCCACTCATCGCTATTCCTTTGCTCGTCGTGCTCTAGAAGCCCAGGCCGCCGGCGCGGGCGCTGTCTGCCAGCGCTGCGATGCGACCGTGGTACTTGTGTCCGGCGCGGTCGAAGACCACGTTTTCGATCCCGGCGGCCTTGGCGCGGCTGGCGAGGGTCTCCCCCACCTGCTTGGCCTTGGCCGTCTTGTCGCCCGTCGCCACCCGGAGCTCCGCTTCCATCGTGGAGGCGTGCGCCAACGTGACACCGCGGGTGTCGTCGATCACCTGGGCCGAGATGTGCTTGGAGGACTTGGAGATCACCAGGCGCGGACGCTCGGCCTCTCCGAAGATCTTCTTGCGACCACGGAGCTGACGACGCAACCGCGAGGCAGTCTTGCCCGTCGTCGACCTCCGGTGTGCCAAAGAGATAGCCATCTCACTTACCAGCCTTTCCGACCTTGCGGCGGATGTGCTCACCCGCGTACCGAACGCCCTTGCCCTTGTAGGGCTCTGGCTTGCGAAGCTTGCGAATGTTCGCAGCCACTTCGCCCACCTGCTGCTTGTCGATGCCCTGAACCGAGAACCGGGTCGGAGCCTCGACGACGAAGGTGATGCCCTCGGGAGCGCGCACCGTGATGGTGTGGCTGTAACCGAGGGAGAACTCCAGCTCGGTGGGTCCCTTGGACAGGACGCGGTAACCCACGCCCACAATCTCGAGCTTCTTCTCGTAGCCCTGGGTGACTCCGGTGACCATGTTGAACACCAGGGTCCGGGTCAGACCATGCAGCGACTTGCTGACGCGCTCGTCGTTGGGCCGGTCGACGTGGATCTGGCCATTCTCGCCGCGTCCGACGGTGATCGGCTCCGCGACGCGGTGCTGGAGGGTGCCTTTGGGGCCCTTGATCTGGACCTGCTGGCCGTCGAGGGTGACCTCGACGCCGGACGGGACCGTGATCGGAAGTCTGCCAATGCGTGACATCTTGCTACCTTTCCTCTCTGCTCGTCCGGTTACCAGACGTAGGCGAGAACTTCGCCCCCGACGGAGTTTCTGTGGGCCTGGCGGTCGGTCAGCAGGCCCTGGGACGTCGAGATGATGGCGATGCCCATCCCGCCGAGCACCTTGGGCAGGCCGGTCGACTTCGCGTACACCCGGAGGCCGGGCTTGGAGACACGGCGCACACCGGCGATCGAACGCTCACGGTTCTGGCCGTACTTGAGCGTGATCGCCAAGGTCTTGCCGACCTCGCCCTCGCCCGGCTCCTTAACCTCGTAGCCGGCGATATAGCCCTCGGACGCAAGGATTTCGGCGATGCCGACCTTGATCTTGCTGTGCGGCATGACTGCCACGTCGTGGTACGCCTGGTTGGCGTTGCGCACGCGGGTCAGCATGTCTGCAATGGGATCTGTCATGGTCATGGCTGATTGAGCCTCTTTCTCACCGTGGTTTCCGCAAGCGGACCTTCAGCGGGTCTTTGTTTCACGTTGGTTGTTCTAGGGAGTGTCGTACGGAGGAGCAGGGCTCACCAAGACGACTTGGTGACGCCCGGCAGCTCGCCCTTGTGCGCCATCTCGCGCACGCAGATCCGGCACAGGCCGAACTTGCGGAAGACCGCCCTGGGTCGTCCGCATCGCTGGCAACGGCTGTAGGCACGCACCGCGAACTTCGGCTTGCGGGACTGCTTGACCTTGAGTGCTGTCTTTGCCATATCGGTTCTCCCTAGCTCATCTGCTGGAACGGGAAGCCAAGGTGCCGCAACAGCGCCCGCCCCTCGTCATCGTTCGTCGCGGACGTCACAAAGGTGATGTCCATGCCACGGACACGGTCAATCCGGTCCTGGTCGATCTCGTGGAACATGACCTGCTCGTTGAGACCGAAGGTGTAGTTGCCGCGGCCGTCGAACTGCTTCGGCGACAGACCACGGAAGTCACGGATCCGAGGCAGAGCCAGGGTCAGCAGCCGGTCGGCGAACTCCCACATCCGATCACCGCGCAGGGTGACGTGGCAGCCGATCGGCATCCCCTCGCGCAGCTTGAACTGGGCGATGGACTTGCGGGCCTTGGTGATCTGCGGCTTCTGACCGGTGATGGTCGTGAGATCGCGGACGGCGCCGTCGATCAGCTTCGAGTCCCGGGCCGCCTCGCCGACGCCCATGTTCACCACGACCTTGACCAGACCGGGGATCTGCATCACATTCGGGTACTTGAACTCTTCGCGCATCGCACCGACGATCTCTTCGCGGTAGCGCTGCTTCAGCCGCGGGAGCGTCTTGGTCTGGGTGGTAGCGGTGCTCATCAGATTTCCTCTCCGGTCTTGGTGGCGATCCGGACGCTGCGGAAGGCTTTGTACTCAGAGCCGTCCGGGCGACGCTTCGTCACCTCGACGCGGTTGTAACCCACCCGGGTGACGACCTCGTCGCCGTCCGGGGTCTTGACGACCAGCTGGACGTTGGACGCGTGGATGGGGGCCTCGGAGGAGACGATCCCGCCCTTGGTGGTCTGCCGGCTCTGCGGCTGCGCCGAGGTGTCGCGCAGGTGCCGCTTGACGATGTTGACGCCGGCCACGGTCACCTTGTGACGCTCCGGGTACACGGCGATGACCTCGCCGACCAGGCCCTTGTCCTTGCCGGCGATGACCTTCACCTTGTCGCCCTTGACGACGTGCAGCTTCGGTGCAGATTTCTTGGCTGACATAACTCAGATCACCTCTGGTGCGAGCGAGATGATGCGCATGAAACGCTTCTCGCGCAGCTCGCGGCCCACCGGGCCGAAGATACGGGTTCCACGGGGCTCGCCGTCGGCCTTGAGGATGACGGCGGCGTTCTCGTCGAACTTGATGTACGAACCGTCAGCGCGACGGCGCTCCTTGACGGTACGGACTATGACGGCCTTGACGACTTCGCCCTTCTTGACGTTGCCACCGGGGATCGCGTCCTTCACGGTGGCGACGATGACGTCGCCGATGCCGGCGTAGCGGCGACCGGAGCCGCCGAGGACACGAATGCACAAGATCTCCTTGGCACCCGTGTTGTCGGCGACCTTGAGCCGCGACTCCTGCTGGATCATCTGATTTCTCCTGGTTGTCTCACTGGTTCTCCCGTAGCCGATTCAGCGGCTGGGGAGCCTGGTGGAACTAGTGGGTTTGCTCCGAGCTGTCGCAGGTCTGGCGCGCCTAGACGCGCTGAGCCCTGCGGCATCTCGGCGAGTTACTTGGCCTTCTCGACGATCTCGATCAGACGCCAGCGCTTGGTCGCGCTCAGCGGCCGGGTCTCCATCACGACGACACGGTCACCGATACCGGCGCTGTTCTCCTCGTCATGAGCCTTCAGCTTGCTGGTCTGCCGAAGCACCTTGCCGTACAGCTTGTGCTTGACGCGGTCCTCGACGGCGACGACGACGGTCTTGTCCATCTTGTCGCTGACGACGTAACCCTCACGGACCTTGCGTCGACCGCGGTGCTCGGCGGCGGCTGTTTCGTTCACGGACTCACTCATGTTCAGGCCTTCACTTCGTCTGCAGCGGTCACTTCATCGGCGTCTGGATCCTCGACGATGCCGAGGTTGCGCTCCTGGAGCACGGTGTAAATCCGCGCGATGTCCTTGCGGACGGCGCGGAGCCGGCCATGCGACTCCAGCTGGCCGGTCGCATTCTGGAAGCGCAGGTTGAACAGCTCTTCCTTCAGCTCCACGACCTTCGCGTTCAGGTCGGCGCGGCTCAGGCCACGCAGCTCACCTGCGCTCGCAGTCTTCGCCATCAGAACTCACCTTCTTCACGCTTGATGAAGCGCGCCTTCATCGGCAGCTTATGGATGGCGAGTCGCATGGCCTCGCGGGCCACATCCTCGCTCACGCCGGAGAGCTCGAACAGAACTCGGCCGGGCTTGATGTTGGCGATCCACCATTCGGGGGAACCCTTACCGGAACCCATCCGGGTCTCGGCGGGCTTCTTGGTCAACGGGCGGTCGGGGTAGACCGTGATCCACACCTTGCCGCCACGCTTCATGTGACGGGTCATGGCGATACGGGCCGACTCGATCTGACGGTTTGTCAGGTACGACGGCTCGATGGCCTGGATACCGAACTCACCGAAGGAGAGCTTCGTGCCGCCCTTGGCAGCGCCACGCCGGGTCGGGTGGTGCTGCTTGCGGAACTTCACGCGACGGGGAATCAACATGGCTAGGCCTCCTGTCCTGCGGTCTCGGGTGCTGGTGCAGCGTCGGCTGCGGGAGCAGTGGTCGGCTCAGCGGCGGCATCGGCACGGCGCCGACCTCCGCGCTCGGGACGACCGCCACGGTCGGCGCGTTCCGGACGGCCGCCACGACCGGCGGGACGGCGGCTGCCACCTGCGGCGTTGCGAGCGGCCTTCTGGGCAGCGCGCTCCGAACGGGTACCGGAGACGTCACCCTTGTAGATCCAGACCTTGACGCCGATCCGGCCGAAGTTCGTCCGGGCCTCGTAGAAGCCGTAGTCGATGTCGGCGCGCAGCGTGTGCAGCGGCACCCGACCCTCGCGGTAGAACTCCGAACGGCTCATCTCGGCACCACCCAGACGACCGGAGCACTGGATCCGGATGCCCTGGGCACCGGAGCGCATGGCGGTCTGCTGGGCTTTGCGCATGGCGCGACGAAACGCCACCCGGGAGCCGAGCTGCTCCGCCACGCCCTGCGCGACGAGCTGAGCGTCGATCTCGGGGTTCTTCACCTCGAGGATGTTCAGCTGAACCTGCTTGCCGGTCAGCTTCTCCAGGTCACCACGGACCCGCTCCGCCTCGGCCCCGTTACGGCCGATGACGATGCCAGGACGTGCGGTGTAGATGTCGACCCGGACCCGGTCGCGGGTCCGCTCGATCTCGACGCTGGAGATGCCGGCCCGCTCGAGGCCCTTGATCAGCAGCCTGCGGATCTTGACGTCCTCGCCCACGTAGGACGAGTAGAGCTTGTCGGCGTACCAACGGCTCCGGTGGTCGGTGCTGATACCGAGGCGGAAGCCGTACGGATTGATCTTCTGACCCATGCTCAGGCCTCCTTCGCGGTTTTGGGCTCGACGACGACAGTGATGTGGCTGGACCGCTTGAGGATCCGGCTCGCACTGCCCTTGGCCCGGGGGCGGATGCGACGCATGGTCATGCCCTCGTCCACGTACGCCTGCGAGACGTACAGCTCCTCGGCCCGCAGGTTGTCGGTGTTCTGGGCGTTCGCCACGGCGCTCGCCAGGACCTTGTAGACCGGGTCGCTCGCTGCCTGCGGTGCGAACTGGAGGGTGACCAGGGCGTCGTTGACGTCCATGCCACGAACCAGGTCGACGACCCGGCGGGCCTTGGTCGGTGAGACGCGGACCTGACGCGCGATGGCGTAGGACCCGGCGCGGTCACCGAGCAGGTTGGAGCGACGGCTCGGCCGTGCCTTCTCTGATGTGCTCATACTCAATTCCTCTCGCTACCGCCGCTCAGCGGCGGCGAGCCTTCCGGTCGTCCTTCACGTGGCCGCGGAAGGTGCGCGTCGGAGCGAACTCGCCCAACTTGTGACCCACCATGGCGTCGGTCACGAACACCGGCACGTGCTTGCGCCCGTCGTGCACAGCGATGGTGTGACCAATCATGTCGGGCACGATCATCGAGCGGCGCGACCAGGTCTTGATGACGTTCTTCGTTCCCTTGACGTTCTGAGCCTCGACCTTCTTGGCGAGGTGGTCATCAACGAAGGGACCCTTTTTCAGGCTGCGTGGCATGTTTCCTCAGGCTCCCGATCAGCGCTTCTTGCCGGACTTACGACGGCGGATGATCTGGCGATTGCTCGCCTTGTTCTTGTTACGAGTTCGACCCTCGGGCTGACCCCAAGGCGAGACCGGGTGGCGACCACCGGAGGTCTTGCCCTCACCACCACCGTGCGGGTGGTCGATCGGGTTCATGGCCACACCGCGGACGGTCGGACGCTTGCCCTTCCACCGGTTGCGGCCGGCCTTGCCCCAGTTGATGTTCGACTGCTCGGCGTTGCCGACCTCGCCGACGGTGGCGCGGCAGCGCACGTCGACCAGGCGCATCTCACCGGACGGCATCCGGAGCGTGGCGCTCTTGCCCTCACGAGCGACCAGCTGCACGGACGCGCCGGCCGAACGGCCGATCTTCGCGCCGCCACCCGGACGCAGCTCCACAGCGTGCACCGTGGTGCCGACCGGGATGTTGCGCAGCGGCAGGTTGTTACCGGGCTTGATGTCGGCGCCTTCACCGGCTTCGACGTACGAGCCCTGAGCCAGACCGAGCGGCGCGATGATGTAACGCTTCTCGCCGTCGAGGTAGTGCAGCAACGCGATGCGCGCGGTGCGGTTGGGGTCGTACTCGATGTGAGCGACCTTGGCCGGCACCCCGTCCTTGTCGTAGCGACGGAAGTCGACCAGGCGGTAAGCCTGCTTGTGCCCGCCGCCGATATGGCGCGTCGTGATCCGACCGGTGTTGTTGCGGCCGCCGGTCTTGTTGTTCGGGACCAACAGCGACTTCTCCGGGGTGGACCGGGTGAGTTCGACGAAGTCGGCAACGCTGCTGCCGCGACGGCCCGGCGTTGTCGGCTTGTACTTACGGATACCCATTGAGGTCTTGTCCTTTACTCAGTCTTCGCGCGCTCAGGCGCCCGGGGCGGAGAAGATGTCGATGCGCTCACCGTCAGCGACGGAGACGATCGCCCGCTTGGTGTCGGGACGCTTGCCCCAACCCGCACGGGTGCGACGCTTCTTGCCCTGACGGTTGATGGTGTTCACACCGGTGACCTTGACCTTGAAGATGGCCTCGACGGCGATCTTGATCTCGGTCTTGTTGGCGCCGGGCGAGACGAGGAACGTGTACTTGTTCTCGTCCAGCAGCCCGTAGCTCTTCTCGCTCACCACGGGGGCGAGCAGCACATCGCGGTGGTCGCGGATCTTCAGCGCGTTGCTCACTTGGTCTCCTCAGCAGCCAGCTCTTCGTTCGTCGGCTCGGCGACGACATCATCATTGGTGGCCTCGGCCTCGATGCTGGTCGGCTCGGCCTCCGCCTCGGTGCTTGTCGCCACGGCCTTGACCGACTTGCCCGACACGGGGCCGGCGATGAACGCATCCAGCGCGGCCGAGGTGAAGACGATCTCGTCGTTGACCAGCACGTCGTAGGCGTTCAGCTGGTCGACGGCCAGAGCGTGCACCGTTGCCGCGTTGCGCAGGCTGAGCCAGGCAACGTCCTCGTCCCGCTCCAGCACGACCAGCACCTTGTCGGTGGTGGTGGCTGCAGCCAGGGCGGCCAGCGCTGCCTTGGTGGACGGGGTCTCCCCCACCACGAGCTCGCTGACCACGTGGATGCGGCCGTCACGCGCCCGGTCGGACAACGCGCCACGCAGGGCGGCGGCAATCATCTTCTTCGGGGTGCGCTGGGCGTAGCCGTGCGGTGTCGGGCCGTGCACCACGCCACCGCCGACGTACTGCGGTGCCCGGATCGAGCCCTGACGGGCCCGGCCGGTGCCCTTCTGCCGGTGCGGCTTGGTGCCACCACCGCGCACCTCAGCGCGCGTCTTGGTGGAGTGCGTGCCCTGACGGGCAGCGGCCAGCTGGGCCACCACAACCTGGTGGATCAGCGGAATGTTCGCGGTGACGTCGAACAGCTCAGCGGGCAGCTCGGTCGAACCGGTCGTGCCACCCTGCGGGTCGAGCACGTCAACGGTGCGGACGGCGCCGGTCTCGGCTACTCGGGACTCGGTCATGCGACAGGTCCTTTCTTGGAGGCGCTGCGCAGCACAACGAGGCCACCCCGGGCGCCGGGGATGGCGCCCTTGATCAGGATGAGCCCGCGCTCGGCATCGACAGCGTGCACGGTCAGGTTCTGCACGGTGACCCGCTCGACACCCATCCGACCGGCCATCTTCATACCCTTGAAGACGCGACCAGGGGTGGCGCAGCCACCGATGGATCCGGGGGAACGGTGCTTGCGGTGCACGCCGTGGCTGGCGCGCAGACCGTGGAAGCCGTGCCGCTTCATGACACCCGCGGTGCCCTTACCCTTGCTGACTCCGGTCACGTCCAGAACCTCGGAAGCCTCGAACACCTCGGCGCTCAGCTCCTGGCCCAGGGTGTACTCGGAGGCATCCGTGGTACGGATCTCGACCAGGTGCTTGCGGGGGGTGACGTCAGCCTTGGCGAAGTGTCCGCCACTGGGCTTGGTGACCTTCTTGGCTTTGATCGCACCGAAGCCGAGCTGGACAGCGTTGTATCCGTCGGAGTCGGGCGTGCGGACCTGGGTCACGACACACGGGCCGGCCTGGATCACAGTTACCGGGACGATTCGGTTGTTCTCGTCCCACAGCTGGGTCATGCCGAGCTTGGTGCCCAGCAGCCCCTTCTGGGTGCGTTCGGTCTTGATGTTGCTCATGATCTGATCGAGGTCCTCAGA
>JAOPXN010000094.1 GCA_025965155.1 Propionibacteriaceae bacterium | reverse complement strand
CCAGCCAGGAGCCGTACCACCACCGTCGGGCCCGGGTCCGGTTGACGAGCCGTCAGCGTGTCGCCATGCCGAAGAGATGAACAACTACTGGTCCGATACGCGCGCGTATCAACCGAGCACCAAGATTCACCGCTCAGCATGACCGGCTCGCCGCCCTGGGCGTCAGTGACAACCGCATCTACGTCGACCAAGGCCTCACCGGCACCAACCGTGACCGGCCAGGGCTCGCGCTGGCCCTCGCGGCCCGCCGTGCTGGGGACACGTGATGACGGGGTGATGCCAGCCAGGGGCAATCCCACCGCCATCACATGCCGAAGTGCTACCGGAACGATAAGGAGACCAGGATCAGGTCAGGTACTCCTCGTCGGTGACCAGTTCCCCCCATTCGGACTCAGCGCCGGACTCGGGGGCTTCCCAGATGGCGAGGTGGATCATGAAGTTGTCACGTGCCGCTCCATGCCAATGCCACTCACCGGGAGGCGTGTAGACGGTGTCGCCTGGCCTGATGGTGATGACCTCACCGCCACGCTCTTGAGCGCGCCCGAGGCCCTCGGTGACCCGGAGAGTCTGTCCAAAGGCGTGCGAGTGCCAAGCAGTGCGCGAACCCGGGCTGAACCGGACAGTATTGACGCGCATCTTGGATGGGATGTTGCGGGCGGTGATCTCGTCGATGTAGACCGTGCCGGTGAACATCTCGCTCGAGCCGGCTCTGGTCGCCTTCACTTGTTGGATGTGCACTCTGACCTCCGAGTTGTTTGGAACCGCTGAAGCAGCCACCCGCAGCTCGAAGCCACGGCTTCCAGTATCCGCTTGCCGACCCTCTTCCGGACGACCGGGGAGGTGCTGGTGGAGGGCGATGTCGAAGGAAATTCCCTGCACCAGTAATTTCGTATTACACTATTCCCATGAGTGCGGACGAGACAATCAACGGGGTACCCGTGACCGAAGAGCAGATTGCTGCGTGGGCAGCTGAGGCGGAAGCCGGCTATGACGTCAAAGCGCTGAAGCAGCGTGGACGCGGAAGACCTGGGCGAGGAGCGGAGCCGTCGCAGATCGTCACGCTGCGCCTGACCTCGGCAGAGCTTGCCGTCATCGATGCTCGTGCAGCCCGTGAGAACAAATCCCGCTCAGAGGTCATCCGCGAGGCCCTGGCTGCCTCTGCCGCGTGAGGGTTCACCGCTCTGCTCTCAAACATGGGGTACCGCCCGAGGATGCGATCCAGGCCGCGACCTGGGCGCTGGATCGAGGACCTCGATGAGGAGAGCCCCGCCAGGCAGTTGCGGCTCGGGTTCGACACGCAAGGCCGGCTACTAGAGACGGTGGTCCTCGCGTTCGACAACGGAAAACGAACTGGTGATTCACGCCATGAAGGCGCGTCCTCAGATGCGCGACCTACTACCGTAGAGCAGCCATTTACTCAACTACTGCAGACCGAGATGAGCGACACAGCCCGCGATCCCAAGGCATCGCAAGCCGGTCCCGCCCCCGTCCTGTGATTTCGCAGGCCTCACGCAGTAGCCGACGGTCTACCGGGAAGAATCAGCGGACGACTCGCAGGCGTGGCGCGGCTCCGCTATGGACTTCGACGTGGTCGCCGAGAGGCAAGGTGGCCAACGGGCTGGTGTGGCCGACGTCGACGTTCGCGAGCACGGGGACCCCAGCCAACACCGGCTGACGCTCGATGATCTGCTGCAGGATCGCTTGGTCGACACCGCTGGCCCGCTGGAACCGGCCGATCAGGAGGGCGGCCAGCTCGGCCGCGTCTGGCAGCTGCAACAGTGAGGTCAGGTCGCGGGCGAACTCGACCGGGTTGGTCAACTCGTCGTCTTCCACCAAGACCACCGCACCCGCGAGCGAGGGCCGATAAGGCCCGCCTTGGAGGAGGTTGAAGGTGCACAGGTTGCCGCCAACCAGACGGCCCATAGACGTGCCCGGCTGCAACGGCCACCAGCCTGGGCTTTGCTCGGGGCTACGAGCGTCTTGGTCGAGGAACCAGGCGTCGTCGGTCCAGTAGCCAGCCGGCTGCACCTCGTAGGCGTCGCCGCTGAGCACGGCCTGCCGAAACCAGGCGAGGGTCTGCTCGAAGTGATCGCGCATCCCGAAAGTCGACCAGTGCGGTCCCGTGTAGGTGATCAGTCCAGTACGGGCAAGGATCGCGTTCTGCAGGGCGGTGATGTCGGAGTAGCCGCAGAACACCTTGGGGCTGTGCGCTATCAGATCCCAGTCCAGGTGCGGCAGCAGCTCGTTGCTGTTGAAGCCGCCGATCACCGTCAAGATGCCGCGCACGGCCGGGTCGGCAAAGGCTGCGTGCAGGTCAGCCACCCTGGAGGCAATCGAGGACGAGTGGAAGCCATCCATCTCATCGACGTGGTCGCCGTAGCTCAGTCGCAGCCCGAGGTCAGCGAATCGACGCTCGATCAGCGCCATATGGTCGTGCTCGAGGACCAGTCTGCGACTACGGGCCGGTGCCACGACGCGCACCTCGTCGCCAGGTCGCAGGGACGCAGGTCCCATCACCGAATTCATGGAAGCCATCTTGCCGAAGACGCATGAGATCGTGCCCCCCACTCCGTTCCGCAAACCGGCCCCCTTGCGGAGTAGCCGTAAGCGCGAGGGCAAGGCGCATCGGCACCGTGGCTAGGCTCGTGGGTGGATGACGCCCTACGTGGCTAGGGTGCCAGGGTGGACAGCCCTAACGACGCGCGGGATTGGGTGAGGTCTGTGCCGAGCGTCGCCGCTGTGAGCCGCCTCGTTGAGACTGAGTACAGGTTTGCCGTCACCGAAGCCGTGCTGGTGCGGTCGTTCAACAACGACGTCTACCGGGTGGACACCGCTGTGCGCTCATATGCCTTGAAGGTCTACGGGGCAGGCCGGTGGACCCTCGACGAGGTGCGGTGGGAACAGCAGCTGGCGCGACACCTCACCAACTCGGGCTTCCCGATCGCCGCCGACGTGCCGTTACCCAACGGCGACACCGTCGCGATCCTGTCCGCGCCCGAGGGAGAACGCCCCGTTGCCATGGCGGATTGGGTCCCTGGCGAGAAGCCACAGCCGCCGTGGACCGACAACCTCTACTGGGACGTCGGGAAGTCGCTGGCGCAGTTCCATGTAGCCGCCGACCACTTCCGCAGCAGCCGTCCGCGTCACACCGTCCGGACGGGTCACGAAGTCCGTGAGGTGAGCGATGTGCTCGACATCGACTCCTCTCGCCGGCGTCTGGTCGAGGGAGCTGGCGCCGAGGCGCAGCGACAACTCACCCGGCTTGCCGATCAGGGCCTGCACTGGGGGACTCGACATGGCGACCCCTCGCTGGACAACATCCATGTCAGCGACTCGGGGCTGCACTTCTACGATTTGGATCTCGCCGGGCCGGGTTGGCAGGTCGAGGACCTCACCCCAGCCTTGTCGACCGGCTTCGCCGATGCGTTCCTGGCTGGCTACACCGCCGTCCGACCGCTACCACCTGTCGAGCTGGAGGCCCTGCCCTGGCTACGCATCATGAACATCATCGAGAACCTCCACTTCCATCTCGTCGGCAAGCCAGCGTTCCAGGGCACCGCATCACTGGCTGAGGGCTGGGTCGAGGCAGGCTTCGAGTCCCTTGCTGCCACCGCTCGTCCACTCGGGCTCGACATCTGAGAGCACCATGCTGAAGCGTCGTGGCTCCAGCTCGGCGGGCAGCCACCAAGACCACCGGCTTACGGAGCAGTAGCCGATATGGAACGGCGGAACTGGTTGCAACGTCAGCTCACGCCGGCGGCGGGGGGTCGAGGTAGCCGGCTGGCACTTCGCTGTGTTGAGTCCCACGCGGTCGAAGGGGAAGGAAGCCGCTGCTATCGGTCCAG
>JAOPXN010000086.1 GCA_025965155.1 Propionibacteriaceae bacterium | reverse complement strand
CTCCCGCCCGTAGCCGTCGGTGGCGTAGCGGTCCTTGTAGGTGGCGAAGTGCCAGATGCCAGCACCGAAGATAGGCAGCTCACTCATGTTTTCTCCTTTGGTTCTGCTGACCATAGCGGTCAGCCCTTCGTCGCGCCGGCGGTGAGGCCGCCGACTATGTAACGCTGAAGCAGCGTGTACGCGATGAGGATCGGCACCACCGCGATAAGAATGCCCGCAGCCAGCCCGGTGTTGTTGTTGGCGAACTGTCCCTGGAAGTTCAGTAGACCGACCGGGATCGTCTTGCTGTTGTCGGAGTTGAGCAGGATCAGCGCGAACAGCAGCTCGTTCCAGGTCGAGACCGCGTCAAGGATGCCGACTGTGACCAAAGCGGGAGCCGACAGCGGCAGCATGATGGTGAAGAAGATCCGCCAGCTGTTGGCTCCGTCGATCTTGGCCGCCTCGATAATCTCGTCCGGCACCTGACGGAAGAACGACTGCAGCACCAGTACCTCGAACGGGATACCGAAGGCCAGGTACGGTCCCATGAGACCGATCAGGCTGTCGGTGGCCCCGGCCGTGCGCAACATGATGAAGATCGGCACGATGGTGATGTAGATCGGGATGGTGAGTCCGAGGAACACCGAGAACATGATCACCCGGCCGAACCGGATCCGCAGCTTGGCCAGCGCAAACGCCAGCATGGCCGAGATCAACACACCCAGCGGCACCTTCAGCAGCACCAGGATCAAGCTGTTGCGGTACGTGGACGCAAAGTTCCCGATCCGCCAAGCGTCGGCGAAGTTGGACAGGGTGAAGTCTTTCGGCCAGGCCAACGGTCCGGTCGAGATGAAGTCGGACAGCGGCCGCACCGCGGTCACCACCAGCAGGGCAAGCGGGGCAATCCAGACAAGGGCAACGACTGCCACGATGGCGGTCGTCACGAGGCCGCCTTTGGCCGGCTTCTTGGTATCGGGCGCAGCCGGACCGGTCGATACCACCGCTTCGGGCAGGGCTGCGACTGGGGCGATGGATGTCATCTCGAGTGCTCCCTTGTCTGGGACAGTACGTACGGGATGCTGACGACGATCGCCACAACCGTGATCACCACGGCGATAGCGGTGCCGTAGCCGGCGTTGTAGTACTGGAAGACGTTGGCGTACATCCAGGTACCCATCACCTGCGTCGTCGTACCGGGGCCGCCGTACGTCATCGCATAGATCAGGTCGAAGACCTTGAACGAGTCGATCAAGGACAACGCAATCACGATGTAGTGGGCCGGCTTGAGGCTCGGCATGGTGACGAACAAGAACTGCTGCCACCTGGTGGCGCCGTCAACGGTCGCCGCCTCGTAGAGCTCCTTGGGGATCCCCTGCAGAGCGGCTAAGTACAGCAGCATCGGGAAGCCGGTGCGGAGCCAGATCGCCGGCACCATCACGGCGGCCAGCGCGGTGGAATCCTGGCCGAGCCACGGCTGAGCCAGGGCATCGAGGCCGATCAGCCGCAGGAACTCGTTGATCGCCCCGTACTGCGGGTTGTACAGCCAGCCCCAGATGGACGCGATCGATACCAGCGGCAGGACGGCGGGCGTGTAGAAGATCAGCCGGAGGATCGGCTTGCCGCGTACCTTGCCGTTCAGCAGGATGGCCAGGGCGAGACCCATCACCACCGGAACGGTGAGGGTCACCACTGTCCAGACCAGGTTGTTCTTGGCCGCGGTAGCCACCACCGGGTCCTGGACGACCGCAGCGTAGTTGTCCAGGCCCACCACGTTGTAGGTCGGGCTCAGCCCGTCCCAGTCGGTGAAGCTGAACCAGAGCGAGGTCAGCGCCGGATAGACCAGGAACACCACGTACACGGCGAGCGCCGGCACGGCGAACAGCCAGGCGCTCAGCCCGCCGTGCCTCTTCGGCTTCCGCCATGCGACCGGCTCGGTCCGAGCCAGTGCAGTCGTCAGGGCGGTCATTCAGCTGCTCACTTCTGGACCCAGGCGGAGATGATCTCCTGCATCTGCTTGGCGGACTCCGCCGGAGTGATCTTGCCCTGCAGGATGTCGCTCTGCACGGTGAAGTACTGGTCGGCCTGCTTCTTCGGGAACGCCTGGTCCTGGATGGTGTAGAACGGGCTGGTCTTGTTGATCTCCGCCCATTCAGCCGACAGTGGCAGCTTGGACTTCTCAGGCTCCGCTCCGGTGACGGTCGATGACGTGTTCTGCAGCGCCTTCTGGGTCTCGGGCTTGACGATGAAGTCGATCAGCTCGGCCGCCTTGTCCTTGTTGCCCGAGTTCGCGTTGATCATGTAACCCTCGACGAACCCGGAGTGACGCACCACGCTCTGGTCTGTCGGCAGCAGGAACGTACTGAAGTCCGAAGCCGGCTTCTTGGACGGCACGATGAATGCCGCCTCCACCCAGGTACCGGCGATCGTGTAGGCCGTCTTGCCCTGCACGAAGGCTGGCTCGATGTCGGAGGGATCGAGCCCCAACGCACCTTCGGGAATCCACTTCTTGTCCTGCCACTTCTTGAAGCGGGTGAAGGCTTCGACCACCTCGGGGCGGTCCCAGCTTTCCGCACCGACGAGCAGCTTGTCGTGCAGCTCTGGGCCGGCCGTCGACTCCAGCAGGTACTCGAACAACCGCATGATGTGCCAGCCGTACTTGCCGCCGGTGCCCAACGGGGTGATGCCTGCGGCGAGGAGCCTGTCGTTAGCCTCCTCCAGCTCCGCGTAGCTGGTTGGCGGGTTGTCGATCTTCGCCTTGGCGAACAGCTCCTGGTTGGTCCAGGCGCCGACCGCAGCGACCAGGAAGGGAACTCCCGACTTCACGCCGTCGAAGGTCATGCCAGCAACCGCGTTCTCGTTGATCCGATCGCCCCAGCCGAACTTCTCGTAGTACGGAGCGAGGTCGGCTGCCTGCTTGGCGGTGGCGAAAGGACTGCCGATCTGGCCGCCCCAGATGCGCCACAGGTCCGGGCCCTTGCCGCCCAGCAGCTCGGTCCGGAGCTTGTCCGGGTACTGAGCCGCGCCGGAGCCCGGCAGGCTGTCGACGGTGGTGGTCATGTCCGCGGTGGCGTCCCAGTTCTTGACCTGGGTCTTCAGCAGTCCGATCGTCTCGTCACCCTCGTAGGTGAACATCCGCATGTCCTTGGTGGCCGGTGCGGAGTTCTGGGTGCTGGCTCCCCCGGTTCCGGTGCAGGCAGCCAAGCCGAATGCGGCCGCAGCCGAGGCAGAGAGGCCGAGGAAACCTCGGCGGGTGAACGCATTTCCAGTCATTTACAGTCTCCCTTGTCTGTAGGACCGGTCGGTCCTTGGATGTCTGATGGTCTTGGGCGTCTAACTTGGTGGTGCCGCGTCACCGGGCGGTGAGCGACGGCGGTGTGCTGGAGCTCGCGAACTTGCGGATCTTGGCGAACATGTCCTCCAGCAGGAAGCGCACGTCGACTGACTCACAGACCCGGATGGGATGGCCCGACCCGGGTAGGTAATGACCCTCGACGCCGAAACGCGGAGCCGGGATGGTGCGGAATGTGCCGCCGCGGGGATAGAGCATCAGCGAGATGGCCGGGGAGTCACCCAGCGACCTCGACTCGATAGGTTCGGGGTGGTACTCCTCGTTCCACTCCTTCAGCTGGGTGATCAGGTACTCCCCCAGCGGCCCGCAGTGGCCGATCTTCTCCTCCAGCTCGGTGTAGCCGACCGAGACCATGGAGTAGACGCTGCTTGGCACCTGCCAGATCTGGATGCCTGAGTCGTACACCACGTTGGCCGCGGGAATGTCGTTGGAGAGGTTGAACTCGATGCCGGGGTAGCTTTCCAGGCCGCCGTAGCCGACGCCGCCGATCCAGATCACCACCACGTTTCGCTGGACGATCGCCGGATCGAGCAGGATCGCGGACGCCATGTCGGTCAGCGGACCAAGGAATGCGACGAACAGCGGGTCGCCCTCGCTCGCCGCCAGGGACTCCTCGATGATCAGCTGGGCGCCTGGCGAGTCGACGGGTGTCTGCTCGTCCGGAATGCCGACCGGGGCGCCATTGGCAACGGTCACGGAACCGTCGAGGTCCATCAGGCCGAGCAGCAGATCGATCTCCTGACGGGACTCCTCCATGCTCTTGGTGGAGCGGCGGGTGCCGAAGTGGGCCGGGATCAGCCCCCTCAGGTCGAAGGTGGGAGAAAGCAGCGCGTGCACGATTGCGAACTGGTCGTCGGCCTCGTTCTTCGCGTCCGTGTTGATGATGACCCTGCGTCGTCGTCCGACCTGCATCGAACCTCCATGTTCGGTTTGGTGGCTTGCATATCCATTCAGTGCCGCATAATCTATCACTCTCAAGGCATACGTCAAGACGTGCGTCACAATTCCTTCGGGAGGCGAGTCAATTGAAGACCATCTTGTCCATCGACCAGGGAACGACGAACTCCAAGGCCGCGCTGGTCGCCGAGGACGGTCGGGTACTGGCGACCGGGAGCGCGCCGGTGCGCCTCTCGCTGCCCGCGCCGGGGTGGGTCGAGCAGGATGCCGAGGACCTCTGGTCCAGTGTGGTCCGAGCGGTGACCTCCTGCCTGACGGGCACCGAGGCTGAGGTCGTCGGCGTGACCATCTCCAACCAGCGTGAGTCGGTGCTGGCCTGGCGGCGCAGCAGCGGGACACCCATCGGCCCGGTCCTGGGTTGGCAAGACCGGCGGACGGCGGAGTGGTGCAGCACCAGCCTGCCGCCGCAGACCGACGCAGTCGTCAGGGAACGCACCGGTCTCCGGGTGGACCCGATGTTCTCTGCTCCGAAGCTGAACTGGCTGATCAGGTCGGCAGGCTCAACGGTTCCCCTGTCCGACCTGTGTGTTGGCACGGTTGACTCCTGGCTGGTCTGGCGTCTGACGGGTGGGGCGGTTCACGCGTGCGACGCCGGTAACGCATCCCGGACCTTGCTGTTCGACGTGGCGAAGCTGGCCTGGTCGAGCGAGCTGCTGAACCTGTTCGACATCCCGGCCGACGTACTGCCGGAGGTCCGTGCTTCAAACGGCGGCTTCGGCACGGTCCGTGGTCTTGGTCCGCTACCTGACGGGGTTCCGATCCTGGCCGTCATGGCCGACTCGCATGCCGCTTTGTACGGCCAGGGCTGTACGCAGCCAGGGATGGCCAAGGCGACCTACGGCACCGGGTCGTCGGTGATGACACCCACCGGCAGCTTCGTCGCCGGGGACTCCCCCGTACCGTCCACGCTGGCCTGGCTGACCGACGTCCCCACCTACGCGCGGGAGGGCAACATTTTGTCCTCCGGCGCCACCCTCGCCTGGACGGCGGACATTCTCGGACTGACTGACGTCTCCGAGCTGGTTGCGCTGGCCGCGGAGGCTGCGGACAGCGGAGGGGTCCAGCTGGTGCCCGCATTCTCCGGCCTGGGCGCCCCCCATTGGGACCGGTCCGCTCAAGCGCTGATGATCGGCATGAGCCAGGCCACCTCCAGGGCCCAGATAGCCCGGGCGGCCGTTGACGCCGTTGCCCATCAGGTCTGCGACGTGGTGGAGGAGATCGAAGCCGGCGACGACCTGATCACCGTGTTCCGGGCCGACGGTGGAGCGACCGCCTCAGCACTGCTGATGCAGACCCAGGCCGACCTGCTGCGCCGTCCGGTGGAGGTCTCCGACGTACCTGAGCTCTCCGCTGTCGGCGCCGCCCAGCTGGGCTGGCGCACGCTCAACCCAGGCGCGAGCTCGGGCACGCCGAGCGGGGATGGTGGATCGGGTAGTGCGGCTCGGGTGTTCCGTCCGCTCCTTGATGAGGCCACTCGATCGCAGGCGCGGGCGAACTGGCGGGACGCAGTGGCGCGTTCGCGCCACTTGGCGGGTTCACGATAGAAAGAAGTCCCGTTGAGAGGATCCTCATGCCACTGCAGTTCTCCGGCTCAAACCGGATCCCGAGCTCCAGCGACGGCCAGGTGCGCCTGATGACCAAGGTCGCGCACATGTATCACGAGCAAGGCATCCGCCAGGCCGAGATTGCTGCCGCGCTCCACGTCTCGCAGGCTCGGGTGTCGCGACTGCTGAAGAAGGCGGCCGAGGTCGGGATCGTACGGACGATCGTTGTCGTCAGCCAGGGCGTACACACCGACCTGGAGAGCGCGCTGGAGACGAAGTACGGGCTGCTTGAGGCCAACGTGGTCGACGTGGAAGGAACTGAGCAGGACATCCTGAGCGCCCTCGGCTCCGCCGGTGCCGCGTACCTGGAGACCACCTTGACCGGCGGCGAGCGGATCGGTATCTCGTCGTGGAGCCAGACTTTGCTGTCCGTGGTGGACCGGATGCGGCCGTTCAAGAGCCCGGGTGCCGACGAGGTGATCCAGCTGGTGGGCGGTATCGGAGTTGCGTCGGTGCAGGCGCAGGCCAACCGGCTGCTAGGAGAGCTGGCGCAGCTGATCGGCGCCAGCCCGACCTTCGTGCCGGCGCCGGGGCTGGTCGGGAATCCTCGGATCCGCAAGAGCCTCCTCGAAGACCCGGCCATGGATTCGGTGGCTCAGGCCTGGGAGTCATTGACGCTCGCCATGGTCGGCATCGGAAGCCTGCAGCCGTCACAGCTGCTGCAGGAGAGCGGGAACGCGATCGCCATCGAGGACCAGGAGAAGCTGTTGGCGGGTGGCGCCGTCGGCGATGTGTGCCACCGTTTCTTCACCGCGTCCGGAGACCTGGTGGTGAGCGACCTCGACAGCCGGATCGTCGGGATCTCCGCCGACACGTACCGGTCGATCCCCCGCCGGATCGGTGTGGCCGGCGGTGAACGCAAACACGACGCGATCCGAGCCGCGATCGCCGGCGGCTGGGTCAACGTGCTGCTGACCGACGTAGCGACGGCGCGGGCACTGCTCAAATAAGTCGGGCTCCCCGATCAACGCACGCTTCATCACCGACCTTTGAAGGACATCATGAACGCCACAGCCATGCCTTGGCACCCCGTCGAGCTGACCGTCGCCGTCACCGATCGGCCCGCGAATCCGTACACCGACCTCGACCTGACCGTCGAGTTCACCCATCAGGACGGCAGCAGGCTCACCCGGCCGGCTTTCTGGGATGGCGGCTCCACCTGGCGGGTCCGGTTCGTCTCTCCCGGACCGACCGGCAGCTGGCGATGGCGCTTACTGGGTTCGGCGCCCGCCAGCCCATCGTCGGGCACCGTGGAGATCATCCCTGGTGATGACAGCCACCCGCACGCATCGGTGCGGCACGGCTTCCCGCGGCCAGCCGCCTCGGGCCGGGCCCTGGTGCACGCCGACGGGACACCGATGGTCATCGTCGGGGACACCCCGTGGGCCATGCCGTGGCGGGCCACCCTCAGCGACGTCGAGCACTACGCCGCCGACCGGCAGGCCAAGGGCTTCAACGCCGCGCTGCTGATGAGTGTGCAGCCCGACATGGGCGCCGTCGGCCCCCGCGAGCGTGGTGTGGACTTCGGCTTCGATGTCGGCTTCGAGGACCTGCCTTCGGGACGCCTGACCCAGCTCAACGTCGACTACTTCCGCTATCTCGATGCGATCTGCGCCATCCTGGTCAACCACGGCATTACCCCCGTGCTGCAGCCGGTCTTCCATGGTTTCGGCTGGAAGGGACAAGGAGTCGCCGGTCCGGTCGTCCCCGCCCAGGAGTACGCGCGGTACTGCCGCTACCTGGTGGCCCGGTACGGGGCATCCCCGGTGATCTACCTCGTCGGCGCCGACGGCGCCGGCACCGAACCGCAGATCGCGGCTGGCGGGGCAGAGATCGAGCGGGTCGACTGCTACCGGCAGCCAACCGGGATCCACTACCGACCGCATGCGCGCAATGACGCACATCAGGCCGAGAGCTGGCTGGACTTCCAGTGGTGCCAGACCGGCCATGAAGGCGAGCATGTCCCCGAACGCGTCACCGACATGTGGCACCACCACCCCGCCAAGCCGGTGCTCAACGGTGAGCCGACCTATGAGAACTCCGGACGTCGGGGCAAGGGCGCAGGTTGGTGGCAAGGCCATGAGGCATGGAGCAACCTGTGCGCCGGCGGCACGATGGGAGTTGTCTATGGCGCCGGCAGCCTGTGGCAGTGGCGCCTGCACGCCGGTGAGGCCGGTCATCAGCCGTTCTTCCTGGCTGAGGGAGCCGGCTGGCGTGAGGCGCTGAAGTTCGAGGGCAGCCGGTACGTCGGGCTGGTCGGAAAGATTCTCGACGGCCTCCCGACCACTGATCTTGTCCCCTGCTGGGACGTGTCGCTGGGGACACGCGGGCTGCTGGACCCGGGGGTGCTCTACCTTGGGTACCTTGAGAACGGTGGCCCCGTGTTGTTCCTCGACAGCGAAAGGCGGGTGCCGTCACGCTACTGGTTGGTGGACCCCAGAGACGGTTCGGTCGTTGCCAGTGGCAGCTGTCCGGGCGACGGCGGGACTATCGCCGATCCGGGCGGGGCGCCGAGGCTCTTGATCTGCAGCGAGACAGTGCCACCCTTCATCAAGTGATCGCGGAGCGGGCCCAGATCTTAAGGTGGTCCTGAGGTGTGCTTGCTAACTTAGCGTCCGCCCTGGTGGCGTAGCCCACCTGATATACGTCACCGGGGCCCCTTCAGCCCATAGATGAGCGAGATCAGCCGTCCGGGCCCACTACTCAAGGATGCCGTTCCGTGCTGCTCGGTGTCAGCGAGCTGGATCGGCCTTTCTGCGCGGCGCTGCTGGTAGCTGATGAGCCGAAGGTAACCGTTCATAGAACGGGAGTATCGGCGGCCAACAGCAGGAACTGGATCAGTTCTCCAGCTGGCTTGGCTCAGGATTCACCCAATTAAACGATCATCGGGTGACCGGGGAGACTGTGAGCCGACAGCAGCCTGAAAAGCTGCTGTCGGCTCTTGCCTTCAGTCTGCGGTGCGGACTTGCAGTTCCACTGTCACGAAGGAGTGGGCCGGGAGCTCGACCGTCAGCCGCTGGCCGTCACGGATTACCCCGTCGAAGGCTTGCGGCGCCACTGCAGCTGGCCGCTCGGTCGTGTTGTGGTCCTGCAGGCGGGCCGCGGTGAGGATTCGCGACTGAGCAATGGCGAAGTCCCCGCCGCGCAGGTCGATCTCCACAGTCCGGGCGACGTCCGCCTCCAGGTTGGTGAGCGAGATCAGCGCCCGGCCGTCCTTGGCACTGGCCGACATGCTCAGCGTGTTCAACGTCTGGTCGCCGATGTCCCGGCTTGATCCCGGGGAGCTGAGGTGAACGGGCAGCGAGGCCGCGTCGTGGTGGCCCTTGTTCATCTCGAAGACGTGGTACGTCGGCGTCAAGATCATCTGCTCGCCGTCGGTCAAGATCATCGACTGCAAGACGTTGACCGTCTGGGCGATGTTGGTCATCACCACCCGCTCCGCATGCCGGTGGAAGATGTCGAAATGAAGGCTGGCCACCAGACTGTCGCGCAACGTGTTCTGCTGGTAGAGGAAGCCAGGATTGGTGCCGGGCTCGACGTTGAACCAGGTGCCCCATTCGTCCACCACTAACCCGATCCGCCGCTTCGGGTCATAGACGTCCATCACGTTGGAATGGTTGGTGATCAGCTCATCCATGCGTTGTGCGTTGAGCATCGTCCGGTAGTACTCGTCGTTGTCGAACTCGGTTGCGCTGCCCTTGTCCTGCCACGTGTTGGCGAAGGTGTAGTGGTGCAGCGACAGGGCCTGGAAGTAGTTGTGCGGGCGGCAGCCGCAGCCGATATCGCCGATGGTCTTCATCAGGGCCTCGGTCCAGGCATAGTCGTCGACGTTGGCCCCGGACGCGATCCGGTACAGCTTGTTCTCGCCGTGGTCGCGGCAGTAGGTGCCGTACTGCCGGGCGAGGTCGGCGTAGTACTCGGGCCGCATGTTGCCGCCACAGCCCCAGGTCTCGTTGCCGATGCCCCAGAACTGGACTCGCCACGGCTCGTCCCGACCGTTCTCCTTACGCAGCCGCACCATCGGGCTGTCGCCGTCGCGGGTCAGGTACTCCACCCATTGGCTCATCTCCTCAACCGTGCCCGACCCCACGTTGCCGCTGATGTACGGCTCGGTTTCCAACAGCTCGCACAGGTGCATGAACTCATGGGTGCCGAAGTGGTTGTTCTCCTCCACGTTGCCCCAGTGGGTGTTGACCATGGAGGGACGTTCGGCCTTGGGACCGATGCCGTCCTTCCAGTGGTACTCGTCGGCGAAGCAGCCTCCGGGCCAGCGCAGGTTCGGGATGTTGAGACCCTTCAGAGCCTCCACCACATCAAGGCGGATGCCTTGGTCGTTCGGGATCTGGCTGTCTTCTCCGACGTAGATGCCTCCGTAGATGCAGTGACCGAGGTGCTCGGCGAAGTGGCCGTAGATGTGCCGGCTGATCGCCGGGCCTTCGATGTCGAGATTGATGATGGCCCTGCTGTTGGGGGTCAAGTCGGTGCTCCTCGTAGTAGCGGGGAAGGGCGTTCCCAAGATGTTGCTGCTCAACGTACTCAGCGGATGATCATGGCTGAGGGCAGGGTTCCCGGAACCCCGCGACTAGTCCCATCCTCCGCCCCATGGTCGGCGTGTCGCTGCGACGCTGACTAGTCACGGGAGCGGGCAAGCCCGGACCGGCTGACCTGCGGCCACGCCTGAGCCGCGAGGATCGGTCAGACCCGGCCGCTGGTCGTGGCGGGGCTGGATTCCACAAACTGAACCCTCATGCCCGTGCCGAGCACGACACACCGTTCAACGACCGTGAGCGCCACGATGAGGGGCTGATTACTGGACTTCACCTCCCACGACCCGGTCCCGGCCTCTCGCTGAGAAGTCAGCTGTGCTGCGACACGCCGACTAGGGCGCGGAGGACGGGACTAGTCAGCGGGTAGTTCGATGACGGAAACCGAGCGTGGGTACGACCGCACGGTCGCTCGGTGCCCTCGCTCAGAGTCCGCGGGCCTACGTGTCAATGCCTTCCCGGGCCCTAGTCCTGAGCGTCCTCCGCGTACCTCTCCAGGGCCCGGCTGAGCGCAGTGATGACCGAGTCGAACTGCTCGGGCGTGACATCGGGAACCTCCGCCAGGGCCAGTTCCATCACGGCACCAAGCTGCTGGTTGGTCCAGTCGATCGCATCCTCGCCCGCGGGCGTCGCACTGATCAGCAGACTGCGGCGATCCTCTGGGTTGTGTTTGCGGGTGAGGAAGCCGGCGTTCTCGACCCGGTCCAGGAGCGCAGTCATGGTTCCCGAGGTCATCCCCATCCGGCGACCGAGTTGCTGCGGCGTGAGCGGACCATCCAGGCAAACATGGAAGATCGCAATGAGGTCATTGGTCCCGAGCTTGAGAGCCTGGGCGAGTACGTCCCGGTACTGGTGCCCGTTGAGCATGAGCTGTCGCAAGCCAGCAGTGGACAGCCGGCCCCCCGGCAGCGTGTTGTCAGCCAATGTCATTCATCCCCGCCCGATTGTTACCCCTTGGTGACCTCCAACCTAGCGTGCGCGTCGTGATGAAGCCCTTCGGGTTGGTCGACCGTGAAACATCTCACTCATCCATTAAATCGTGCGCAATGTATCTCGACTACCAAGTAAGTTGACAGTCGAACTATTTCTCATTTACGCTACTCGCGCAGCACATCTCGGGGGTTGTTGCGGCAGGGCACACGTCTTGCACGCCACGCACAGCGGACCTAGCGGGAGCTCGGCCGCGAAGCCACGCGGCCCACAGGGGGTCCGTCGGGCTACTCACAAACAGAAGGACGAACCACCCATGCGCAAGCCCACCAAGATCCTCGTCGCCCTAGCTTTCGGCGGCCTCGCTGTTGTCGGCGGCAGCACCGCCCTGACCGGAACCGGTCTGACCAACAACGCGGGTGCCACCCAGTTCATCGGCGGTACCGTCAGCCAGGCCGTGACCGGTGCAACCCTCAGCGCCGTTAACTACTCCTTTGCCGACAGCACGAACAACGCCATCGACGAGGTTCTGCTGACCTTCGCCAGCGACGCGGACGGCAAGCAGGTTTCGATCAACTTCACGACGACGGGCACCGCGGCAGTATTCACCTGCACTGACGTGGAAGCCGTCACTCACACCTCGACGTGCACACCAGTCGCAGCCAACCAGCTCGGCGCGGACGGTATCAACGTCACCGTCGCGGCCTGATCTGCGGCTGAGACCTGGTGTCTAAGCATGGCCCGCCCCGCGGCCGCTGGGCGGGCCATGCCCACCGCTGTCCTTACTTACTAGTCTGAGGTCCGTTCGTGCACTGGCATCGGCAGCGTGTCATCGGTGTGCTGTTGGGCGCAGCGGTAGTGATCGCAGCTTTGGCCGTGGGTGTACTGCTCACTGGCCGCGCCGCTTTCGTCACGACCCACGGGGTCAGCATGAACCCGACCTACTACCAAGGCGACCTGGTGCTGGTCGCCAAGGCCGACTCCTACCAGGTGGGCGACATCGCGGCCTACCGGCTCAAGTCCCGGGTCGTGGTGCTGCACCGCATCATTGACGGCGACGACAGCGGCTTCGTCTTCAAAGGCGACAACAACCAGTCCATTGACATAGCGCAACCAACGTCGGATCAGCTTGTAGGCAAGGCCGTGCTGCTGATACCGCAAGGCGGTGCCTGGCTGCAGGCTCTCACGAACCCGGTGGCACGGTTCGTGATCGCCGTCGGCCTGGTGATCATTTTTACTAGCGGGGTCAAGAAGCGGCCCCGACGAAGGAGAGCACCCGTGGATGAGCTTGCAGCTCGCAGCTCTGGTTGGTTCGGTGGGGTCAGAGCGCTGCCCCTGCTACTGCGAGGCGCCGCCGCGGCGTCCGCCGCGGCTGGCATCCTGGGTCTCGCGACCGGAGTGTTGGCCTGGAATCCCGCCACTGCCAAACCCGCCGTCACGGCGGTCAAGGATCCCAGCCAGATGACTTTCGCGTACTCGGCAGCGGTGGGCCGCACGCCTGCTTACGACGCCACCGAGGCCAGGTCGCCGGACCCGGTGTTCCGCCGAGCTGCCGACACGGTTGACGTCCACCTCAGCTACCTGGGCGACCCTGGTCGCATCACTGTCGACGCCGAGCTGTCCACCTCCGATGGCTGGCATTCGACCATGCCCCTGGCGAAGCCGGTTTCGGTGGCTGGGGAGACCTACCAAGGCACCGTACGGCTTGATCTTGGGGCCATTGAGGCTCGAGCCAAGGCTGCTGCAGCCGTCACCGGGGCACCCCCGGGGCAGGTTAACATCGCGGTCAGGCCCCGAGTCGAGAGCGACGACTCCGGCGTGTTCCAGCCCGAATTGAGACTGAAGCTGACTCCGCTCCAGCTCAGCCTCGCCGGCGGACCGAATGACCTCCTCGTGACCGAAACCCCAGCCAACGCGGACGTCCTCGGCGGCCCGAAGACCGTGGAGGTGCTCGGCCTCGGCATTCCGGCCGTGACAGCACGGATCGTCTCGGCGGCCCTGCTGCTCGGCGCCTTGCTCGGCGGCCTCTCCATCGTCTACGTGGCGCGCCGCTCGACCGTCGATGAGCCCACGCTGATCCGACGACGGTACGCGTCGCTGTTGGCGCCGGTGCATCCGACACCGTCTGACGGGCTGATCATCGATGTCGCGGACTTCGCGACGCTGGCCAAGCTGGCCGAACGCGCAGCGCAGCTGGTCCTGCACTGGACACGAGGCGATACCGCCACTTTCATCGTCCCAGACCAGGGCATCACCTACCGCTACGTCACCTTCCACACGAGGTCACCCGAAGTACCCAAACCTCGCCGCTTATCTACGGCACCAGACCTCGAAGGTTCCGCATGATCACGCCTTCGTACAGGCCATTCACTGGTCGGCCGCGGCCCCATCACATTTGTGGCTTCTACTCCGATGAGGAGCAGCGAGATCGCATGCTGGTTCCTTTCCTCAAGGAGGGCCTTGAGATTGGAGATCGATGCATTGTCGCTCTTGACAATGCTGAAGCCAGTGGTCTGCTGGCGCAGCTGGGACCAGCGGAACAGATCATCAGCTGGCTCGGCGCAGGTCAGCTCGAAGTCCAACTCCCGAAGTTCGCCGACTGCCCGCCCGAGCGGGTCTCGCTGTCCGACATGATTGCAACCTGGGAGCCTCTCGTGCGGTCTGCCCGCTCTGGCGGGGGCCGCGCTCGAGTCGGCGGAGAAGCTTCGTGGTGGCTCCACAAAGCCAACCAGAACGAGCTGGTCCACTATGAGTACCACCTCAACCAGATGATGTGCCACGACCTCAGCGCATTCTGCCTCTACGACACCCGCAACTTCGCTCCGGACGTCCTCGTCGAGATGCTCCGGGTGCACCCATTCGTCTACATAAACTCCAAGGTGTTCAACAACCCACTGCACCAGCTAGACGACACAGCACCGGACCCGGCGAAGTATCCGATTGACGATGACCAGATAGCCGAGCTCCTCGGCCTCGACCACAGTTGATAACCCCGATGCCGAGGGACTCGGCAGGCAACGTGTGCCGGCCACTCTGAACCGGGCACGGTGGGCACTCCCCTTGCGGTAAATACTGGGATCGAACAGGCTCCTTGTCAGAAGGGACCGGTATGACATCGGAGGAACCCAGGGAGCAGCCTGGCGTCGAAGCCGTCGCCGCTGCCAGCTCAGGGCAGCCCACGAGCGACGTGCTGCCGTTGTGGGAGGCGACGAAGACCTGGTTCGCGATCTCGCTGCAGACGTTCGGCGGCCCCGCCGGACAGATTGCGGTGATGCAACGGACGCTGGTCGAGGAGAGGCGGTGGATTGGGCAGCGCCGGTTCCTGTTCGCGCTCAGCTACTGCACTCTGCTGCCCGGTCCGGAGGCGCAGCAGCTCGCAACCTACATCGGGTGGCTGCTGAACGGGGTCCGCGGCGCCCTCATCGCCGGAATATTGTTCGTACTGCCCGGCGTCGTCTCATTGCTGGCGCTGTCGGCGATCTATGTCGGCTACGGGGATACTGGCCTCGTCCAGGGGCTCTTTCTCGGTCTGGCGCCGGCGGTGATCGCCATCGTCGTCCAGGCCGTCAGCAAGGTGGGCAGCCGAGGCCTCGGCCACCCCTGTCTGGTGGCGTTGGCTGTCGCATCGTTTGTTGCGTTGACCTTCTTTGGGGCCCCCTTCCCGGTCGTGGTGCTCGGTGCCGGGGTTACCGGTTGGCTCCTCGGGCGGTGGCGACCGGGGCTGATGGAACCGAAGGCCGGCAAAGCCGAGGACGGTCCGCCGCCACTGATCAGTGACGACGCCCTGCATACCGAGCGGCCATCCGGCCGACGAGCCGCCCTCGTCCTGGCCATCGGCCTCACCGCATGGGCCGCCCCCGTGCTGGCCGCAGCTGTGGTGTTCGGCCGTTCCAGCGTCTTCGTGGACCAGGGTCTGTTCTTCTCCGGTGCGGCACTCGTCACCTTCGGAGGCGCGTACGCGGTCTTGGCGTACGTGGCGCAACAGGCGGTGAACGTCTACGGCTGGCTCGCCCCCGGTGAGATGGTCCGCGGACTGGCGCTGGCGGAGACCACCCCGGGCCCGCTCATCATGGTCGTCCAGTTCGTCGCCTTCCTAGGCGCATTCCGAAACCCCGGCACCCTCGACCCCTGGCTGGCCGCGGTCCTCGCGGCGCTGTTGACCACCTGGGTCACCTTCGTGCCGTGCTTCCTGTTCATCCTGCTCGGGGCACCGTACGTGGAACGGCTGCGGCACAACCGCGCCCTGGGTTCCGCCCTGACCGGTATTACCGCCGCCGTCGTCGGCGTCATCGCCAACCTCGCCGGCTATTTCGCGGTGCACACCCTCTTCAGCGCAACTCAGCCGGTGTCCTGGGGACCCATCGACTTTGACCTCCCGGTGCCGGCTACGCTGCAGCCGGCAGCGCTCGCCATCACCATTCTCGGGGGGCTGCTCATTTTTGTAGCCAAGTGGAGCGTGCTGCGCACCCTCGGGATCTGCGCGCTGGCAGGACTAGCGCTGCACCTTCTTGGTACGGCACTGTGACCACCGCCCTCAAATTCCAGGGGGCCGCATTTGCATAGTCTGGTTGTTGGGGGTGCCCTTTGCCGCTTCAGTTAGGTAGCGTTTTGATCAGGAGGTGATCCAGATAGCGAGCATCAGCGCAGAGACTGATTCGGCCGTCCTGACCGATATCGATCAGGCCGCGGGTTATATCGTCTCCATCTGCTTCAAGACCGGCCCGCCAAGACTGACCGGCGTGGAGCTGGAGTGGACGGTCCACGACGACTCTCATCCCGAACTGCCGATTGAAGCTGAACGACTACGCGCGGCCCTGGGTGCCCATGCACCAACCTCCCTCAGTCCTGACTCACCCCAGTTGCCGCTGGCTCGAGGCTCCATCGTCACGGTCGAACCCGGCGGACAGGTCGAGATCTCAACTCTCCCCTCCCCGTCGCTGGCCCGCCTGGCCGCCGACACCGCCGCCGATAGCGCTGAGCTGACGCAACTGCTGGCGGCTCAAGGGCTTGTCATGGGAGACAGCGGTATCGACCCGCACCGGCCGCCTTTGCTGCTGCTCGACACACCGCGCTACCGTGCGATGCGACGGAGCTTTGAGAGGTCGAGTCCGTACGGCCTCGCCATGATGTGCAGTACGGCCAGCGTCCAAGTCTCCATTGACGCGGGTACGCCGGACCGCGTGGCGTCCCGCTGGTCAGCAGCCCACGCAATAGGTCCGGTGCTGCTGGCCGCGTTCGCCAACTCGGGCCGACACGCACAGCGTGACACCGGCTGGGCATCGGGCCGGATGCGGACCTGGCTCGGCATCGACCCGGCGCGCTCGGGGCCCGTCTACGGCGGCCGGGGAACGGACGTGGCGCATGACTGGGCGCGATACGCCCTCGCGGCGCCGCTGCTGTGCCGCCGAAGGGAGACCCCGGACTGGAGCGTGTCCGGAGGGGTCACCTTCGCCGACTGGATTCGAAAGGGCGAGCCGGACAGACCCACCTTGGCCGACCTTGACTACCACCTCAGCACCCTGTTCCCGTTCGTCCGCCCACGCGGCTACCTGGAGCTGCGCTATCTCGACGCTCAGCCGGCGGATCAGTGGCTTGTACCAGCCGCGATCCTGGCCGGGCTGAACACCGACGACGCACTGTTCGACCAGAGCAGGCAGGTGTGTGAGCCGGTGCGGCATCGGTGGTGGGAGGCAGCCCGCCTTGGCCTGGGGGATCCGCCGCTCGCCGCCGCCGCGGCCGCCCTGGTGGACATCGCCTGCCGGGCGGTGGCCGGCACCGATCTGCCACCGCAGCAGGTGGCTGCGGTCACCGAGACAATCGAGCGCCGGCTTCGACCCGGAACAGCCTGATGACTAGCCGCTCCGACTACGCGCTGCGGGATCGGGTCGCCGGCGAGCTGCAGCGTGCGCGGGCTCGCACGGTACAGCTCACCGACGCAGTCGATGATGCCGACCTCACCCGGCAGCACTCACCGCTGATGTCCCCGCTGGTCTGGGACCTGGCACACGTCGCCAACCAGGAGGAGCTGTGGCTGTTGCGCGACGTCGGCGGCCGCGATGCAGTCCGGGCCGACATCGACGAGCTGTACGACGCCTTCAAGCACTCCCGCTCGGACCGGCCGGCGCTCCCGCTGCTGCCACCCGAGGAGGCGCGCCGTTATGTTCACCAGGTCCGGGACAAGGTGCTGGACCTGGTCGACGTGGTCGCGCTGGAGGGGCGACCACTGCTGGACAACGCATTTGCGTTCGGCATGATCGTCCAGCACGAGCAGCAGCATGACGAAACCATGCTCGCGACACACCAGCTGCGCGCCGGCGACCCCGTACTCGCGGCGCCACCACCGCCGCGAGCGAGTGCACCGGTGGGAGGCGAGGTAGCGGTCCCTGGAGGGGCGTTCACGATGGGGACGTCCACCGAACCGTGGGCTTTGGACAACGAGCGGCCGGCCCATCAGGCGTCCGTTGCCGCCTTCTGGATCGACGCCACACCGGTCACGAACCGACAGTTTGCGGAGTTCATCGCCGACGGCGGGTACATCCACCGTCGCTGGTGGAGCGAACCGGGCTGGCGGCACCGTACCCAGGCGCAGCTGAGCGCCCCCGTGCACTGGCAGCAGGACGGCGGCAACTGGCTGGCCACATCATTTGGCCGGAGGGCACCGATCGAACCCGATGCCCCGGTGGTGCATGTCTGCTACTACGAGGCGGAGGCGTATGCGGCCTGGGCCGGCAAGCGCCTGCCTACCGAGGTCGAGTGGGAGCGGGCCGCCCGTTTCGACCCGGCCACGCGCCGTTCCCGCAGGTATCCCTGGGGGGACGAGGACCCGCAGCCATATCACGCCAACCTCGGCCAACGACATCTTGCGCCTGCCCAGGTCGGTGCCTACCCCCGCGGCGCTTCGGCACTCGGCGTCCATCAGCTCATCGGAGACGTCTGGGAGTGGACCTCCTCAGCGTTTGCTGGCTATCCCGGCTTCCGCGCGTTTCCCTACCGTGAATACTCGGAGGTGTTCTTTGACGGCCCGTACCGGGTTCTGCGGGGCGGCTCATTCGGTACGGATGCGGCAGCGTGCCGAGCTACGTTCCGGAACTGGGACTACCCCATCCGTCGGCAGATCTTCAGCGGCTTTCGCTGCGCGCGTGACCGGCTGCCCGACGAGACCTGATGTGCCGTCACCTCGTGTACCTCGGCTCCCCGGTGTTCCTGGCCGATCTGCTGTACGAGCCGCCGCACGGTCTGGTTCGTCAGTCCTGGGCGCCGCGCGACATGCGCGGCGGCGGCACCATCAACGCAGACGGCTTCGGGGTGGGCTGGTACCCCTCCGGGTCGGCCGTGAACCCTGTCCGCTACCGGCAGGCTGGACCCATCTGGTCAGACCAGACGCTGCCTGAACTGGCTGCGGCAACTGCGGCCTGCGCCGTACTTGCCGCGGTCCGCTCCGCGACCCCCGGCATGCCTGTCGTCTCCACCGCTGCGGCACCTTTCGGTGAGGGGCCGTGGCTGTTCAGCCACAACGGCGTAGTGCAGGGTTGGCCGGAGTCCATCCTCCCGGTCGCCGAACTGCTGCCAGTCCAGGACCTGATCACGCTGGACGCACCCACAGACTCAGCGCTGCTGTGGGCCCTGGTCCGCGACCGGCTGCGCGGCGGAGCGAGCATCCCTTCGGCGTTGGCCGACACCGTGGGCGCGGTTCTGCGGGTCGCCCCGGGCTCTCGGCTCAACCTTCTGCTGACCGATGGGCGGACAGCCGCCGCGACCACTATGGGGCACTCGCTGTCGCTTCGCCGCGGAGCTGGCGACGTCTCCATAGCCTCCGAACCCTTCGATGACGATCCGTGCTGGTGGCCGGTGCCCGACAAACTGCTCGTTACTGCCACCGCATCCCATGTTGACATCACAGATCTGGAGATATCGTGACAACGCCTACGATCGAGGTTCACCTCGACGATGCCGATCTTGCCCAGGCGCTCCGAGATGATGTGCGGACAGGTCTTACCGCGACACCGCCGTGGCTGCCGCCGCGATGGTTCTACGATGCGCGGGGCAGCCAGCTTTTCGAGGAGATCACCCGGCTGCCGGAGTACTACCCCACCCGGGCGGAGCGGCAGATCCTGGAGGAGCGGGCGCCGCACATCGCTGAAATCACTGCCGCGAAGACACTGATCGAGCTCGGGTCTGGTTCCTCGGACAAAGCGCGGCTGCTGCTGGATGTGTTCGCCCCGCGCGGCACTTTCGGTACGTTCGCCGCTCTCGACGTATCCGAATCGGCACTCCGCGACGCGGTGGACGACCTAGCACAGGAGTACCCCCGTCTTGAGCTGCACGGCATCGTCGGCGACTTCACCCGCCACCTGCCCATGTTGCCCCGTGGCGGCACCCGGCTGATTGCTTTCCTGGGCGGCACGATCGGCAACCTGCTACCAGCCGAGCGCGCCATCTTCCTCAGCGGGTTACGTGAGGTTCTGGAGCCTGGCGACTGGCTGCTGCTCGGTACCGACCTGGTGAAGGACCCCGCCGTCTTGATACCGGCCTACGACGACGCGGCTGGTGTCACAGCCGAGTTCAACCACAACGTGCTCAACGTGCTGAACCGCGAGCTCCGAGCAACGTTCGACGTCGCCGAGTTCGACCACCGGGTGGTCTGGGACGAGAGCCACGAGTGGATCGAGATGCACCTGCGGGCCCGCCAGGCGATGCGAGTATCCCTGCCGGCCGTGGAGCTGGAGATCGGGCTCGAGCGCGGTGAGTACATTCGCACCGAGGTGTCAGCCAAGTTCCGTCGCGAAGGCGTCGAGAGTGAGCTGGCGGCAGCCGGCTTTGAGCTACAGCAGTGGTGGACAGATCCCGCCAAGCTGTTCGCCGTCTCGCTCTCGAAGGCGGGACACCAGCACTAGTCCTATTTCGCTGGGCCGCACGCCGTCGCACTTCTATTAGGCAGAGCGACCTGTCAGCTTGTCGCGGAGGCGGTCTACCAGGCCGACTCCAGGGCCCACCAGCTTGTGGAACACCTGGTTGTTTGGAGCCAGCGGATGAGGCCGGGTCGGAGCTATCTTCTTCGCCGCCTCTACCTTCTGCGCCATCTCGACCAGCTCCTCTCGTGGCACCTGAGCCCGCAGCAGGGGAAACTGCTCGGTTTCCTCGTCGCCGACATGGTCACGCAGAACTGTTTCGAGCTCGTCGATGAGCCTGCGGAACTCCAATCCGTTGGCATCGACGTCCTCGAGCTTCTTCATTATCTTCTCGAGCTCTTTGTGCTCCTTGGTGTCGTGCTCAACCGCCTCCTCCCCGTTCGGAAGATGCTTGCGCATCGCGGGGTACACGTACATTTCTTCGGCAACCGAGTGCCGAACGAGCTCGCTAATGATGGTGTCGGCGAGGTCACGCCGTTTTTCCGCGTCTGCGGTGACCTTGATCTCCTCTACTAGCTCAAGAACCTCGCGGTGGTCAGTCGTCAGAACGTCCACGACGTCCTGCTCGCCTGCGGTCTCAGTCATGGTGCCCTCCATAGATCGTTGTCATCGCAGTACCCAGTTTCGACACCGTCAACGGATGGCCCGGTCTCTTTCGCGCTGATCTCCGGCCGGTCCTTAGGTCTACGTGACCGGCTGGCCACCGGTGACCGCCAGCATTTCGGCGGTGATGTAGCTCGACTCCTGTGAGGCGAAGAACACGTAAGCCGGCGCTACCTCGGCAGGCTGTCCGGCCCGACCCAGTGGCGTGCTCTCGCCATGGCCTTCGGCCCGTTCGGGTGGCATGGTTGCGGGGATCAGCGGCGTCCAGATCGGCCCCGGTGCCACCGCATTCACGCGGATGCCGTTCTCCGCGAGCTCTTTGCCGAGAGCCTTGGTGAAGTTCTGGATGCCAGCCTTGGAGGTGGCGTAGTCAAGCAGGTCCGGGGAAGGGTTAACAGCCTGCACCGAAGAGGTGTTGATAATCGTGGATCCCGGTTCCAGATGCGGGATGGCCTTTTTGCACAGCCAGAACATCGCATAAAGGTTGGTCTTCATCACGCGGTCAAACTGCTCGGTCGTAATGTCGGCGATGCCACCCATCTGTGCCATCTGGAAGGCGGCGTTGTTCACCAAGATGTCGATGCCACCCAGTTCTTCGACAGCCGTGTCAATGATCTTCTGGCAGGTCGCCTCGTCACGGATGTCGCCGGGGCAGCGGACGGCCTTCCGGCCCGCGTCCTCAACCAGGCGCACGGTCTCGGCTGCGTCGGGCTCCTCACTTTCGAGATAGCTGAGGACCACGTCGGCGCCTTCGCGGGCGAAGGCCAACGCCACGGCCCGGCCGATGCCGGAGTCGCCGCCGGTGATGATCGCCCGCTTTCCGGTGAGCCGACCGCTCCCGCGGTAGCTTTCCTCCCCGTGGTCGGGCTTGTCCTGCATGTCCTTCGTGAGACCGGGATGCGACAGCTGCTCGTCGGTGCTGGGCTGCTCGTACTGCTCGGTCGGGTCTGTCTGCTGTGTCTGATCGGCCATGCAGACCAACTATCCCGGTGAGCGGGTTTCAAACCCGACGCCATCACGGTTGCTAGCCATCATGGTGGGTGAGGACGGCGCCGCCCGCGCGCTGGACTCGCGTACCACCAGCTCGTGCGGCACGACATAGGACACGCCCGGGGCTCGGTCCCCGTCGATCCTCCTGATCAAGGTTTCCAGCGTCAGCTCCGCCAGCCGCGGAAGGTCAGAAGCCACCGAGGTCAGGCTGGGCGAGTGGTAGCGCGCATCGACAGTGTTGTCCCAGCCGACCACCGCGACGTCATCTGGTACCCGGATGTGGTGCCGCCGTAGTGCTCGCATGGCCCCGATCGCGAGCAGGTCACTGGCACAGATGATCGCGTCCATCTCGGCGAGGTGCGGCATCAGGGTAATGGCGCGGGTCTCCCCTTCCTCGCGCGTGTAAGGGTATGCCTCAATGACCCAGGACTTAGGCACCTGGATTCCGGCCGACGCCAACTCCTGTCGGTAGCCGTCGTAGCGAAGACCGCCGACACTGCTCGGACGGGCAGGCTTGGCACCCAGAAAGCCGATCCGAGTCCGACCCTGGCCCAGCAGGTGCCGTACGAGATCCCGCGCAGACTGAACGTTGTCGATCGCCACGTGGTCTGCCGTGCTATGAGCCAGATGCTCGCCCAGCAGGACCATCGGAACGTTGTGGCTCATGTATGCCAGGTTCTGCGGGTCGAGGGCGGCGGGGCTGAAGATGACGCCTTCGATTCCGTGTCCGGGGTAGCCGCTGGCCGCCAACGCCTCGTGCTCGGCATTACGTCCGGTTTCGTCGATCAGCATCGTGAACCCCCGGGCAGTTGCCGCGGCGATCATCGCATGGGCCAACGCACCTAGATACGGCTCGTCAATGCGCGGCACTGCCAGCGTCACCGTATTGCTGCGACCGCTCTGCAGCTGCCGTCCGGCCAGTGACGGCCGGTACCCCAACTCGGCAATGGCTGCCTTGACCCGCGCTCTGGTGCTAGCGCTCACGTAGGGACGGTCGTGTACCACGTTCGTGACCGTCTTGAGCGATACGCCTGCCCGCGCGGCCACGTCTTTGATCCTGGCAGGCTTGGGCCCACTATCAGCGCCGCTCATACGCTCGGCCGGGTGCACACTGGGCGAAGTCCCCCTCAGCAGTTGACAGCAGATGTGAGTTCCGTCACAGTCTTCTAACGTTGGAAGATCGAGTGATCATCCACTCGGCCCGGTAGTAACGTCTGCCTCATTCACCGTTGATGCGTCACTCACATCTGACAAGGAAGTCGAACGTGAAACTCAGAACAGTCCTTCCCACCCTAGCCCTGATGGTCGCTCTCCCGCTGGCAATCTCCGGATGCACCGGCGGAGCTCCCGGAACTGGCCAGAGCAGCGCTCCGCAGGACACTTCGGCGGCGCAGCAGATCCGGTACATGATCGGCCAGCCGGAGGATGCGGCTGACCTGGAGCTGATCAAGCAGGACATCAAGGCCTTCGAGGCGCAGAACGCGGGAATCACCGTGAAGCTCGACGTGATCCCCAGCGAGAACGTCCGCACCGTGCTCCAGACGCAGCTCCGCTCGGGCGAAGGGCCGGACGTCTTCGGCTACGACACCGGCCCGGGGTTTGCGGGCGCCCTGGCCAAGGCGGGCCTTGTCTACGACTTGACGGATGCGTACGCGAAGAACAACTGGCCGATCTACGACTTCGCCAAACAACGGGTCACGTTCGACGGCAAGATCGTCGGCGTGCCGAGCCAGCTCGAGACGCTGGGGCTGTTCTATAACAAGGACCTGTTCGCCAAGTACGGCATCGCCGAACCGAAGAGCATCGATGAACTACGGGCCGCGGCTAAGACGCTGGCCGACAACAAGGTGACCCCCTTTGCGGTTAGCGACAAGGAGGGCTGGCAGGGAGGTCACCTGCTCAGCATCGTGCTGTCCAGTGATGTCGGCTCGAAGGGTATGAACGACCTGCTGAACGGTGTCACGCCGTGGGACTCCGCTCCCGTGGTGAGAGCCCTGGGCGTGTGGGCCGAGCTGCAGGAGTCGGGGTTCCTCACCCCCTCCCCTACCGCCATCACCTACGACAACGCCAACGCGCTGTTCTACTCGGGGAAGGCGGCAATCAACCCGACGGGCAGCTGGCTGGCGCTCGACATCGAGCGCAACGCCAAGTTCCAGGTCGGCTACATTCCCTTCCCGGCGCCCTCGGGTCCAGGCATCTTCAGTGGCGGCCTTGGCTCGGGCACCTTCATCTCCGCGTCGACCAAGAAGGCCGACGCCTCCATCAAGTTCCTCGACTACGGCATGTCGGCCGAGCACGGCCGCTGGTCGGTGGAGAAGCTCCAGGACATCCCGGCGTTCCCTGTCGACACCACGGGCATCAAAGCCTCGCCACTGTTCACCCAGGTCCTCGGTGACACCGCGAAGATCGCCGAAGGCACCGGCGACTTCGGCTACAACATTGACGTGCTGACCACTGATGCGTTCAACAACGCGATGTGGAAAGGGCTCCAGGGGATTCTTAGCGGCCAGTCGACCCCCGAGAAGGTGGCCGGCGAGCTGCAGAAGGCCTACGTCAAGACTGCAAAAAAGTAGTCATGGCAGCTCTGAGCCATGCCCCGGCGGTGACCAGGCGCGCGCAGACGCGCCTCGGTCTCCTGCTGACGGCACCGGTGATGATCATGGTGGTGCTGTTCTTCCTGTTCCCGATGATCAGCGCGCTCTACTACTCCGTGGTCGACTTCGACGGCATCGACCCGACGCCGGAGTTCGTCGGCCTGGCGAACTTCAAGGAGATGTTCACCGACCCGGAGGTCTGGCACGCGTTGCGCAACAACGCGATCTGGATCGTGATCGGGACAGCGGCGCCGCTGATCGTCGGGCTGCTCATGGCCCTGCTGATCTGGTCGGTGCGGAGCGGCAGCGTGCTCTACCGGCTGGCTTTCTTCCTGCCGTACATCCTTCCCGGCATCGCCATCGGTATCGTCTGGGGCTGGATCTACGACCCAGTGAGTGGCTGGATGAACCGGGTGCTGGCAGGCATCGGTCTGGACGGTCTGCAGCGCGGCTGGCTCGGGGAACCGAACACCGCCTTGTACGCCGTGCTGGCCACAGCCATCTGGGCGACCTGCGGTTTCGTCATCGTCATCTTCCTGTCCGCTCTGCAGAACGTGGACAGCGACCTCGTCGACGCCTCGCGGATCGACGGTGCCAACTCGGCGCGACGGCTCTGGTTTGTGATCCTGCCGCAGATCATGCCGGTCTTCTTGATGGTGCTGACCCTGACGCTGGTGGGCGGATTCAGCGTCTTCGACATCATCTTCATCATGACCGGCGGCGGGCCTGCCGACGCCACCAACGTCATCGGTACGTACGCCTATACGCAGGCGTTCCAGCTCAGTCGGATCGGCTACGGCACAACGCTGGCGCTGCTGATCACCGTACTCGCCGTGCCGTTCGCCATCGCCTTGAACCGCCTGCAAAGGCGGCTGTCACTGCAAGGGACGGGGGCCTGATGCTTGATCAGCCGATACCTACTACGCTGGCCAAGCAGACCGGGCGGGGCAGGACTCGGGCCAGGTCCGCGGACGTGGTTCGTCACAGCGGCCGGAGGCAGCTGAGTCTGGCGCTGCGGCATGCAGTACTCATAGTGCTGGCCCTGCTGACGTTGTTCCCGGTCATCCTGGTGGTGTCTACGGCGCTGAAGACCTCCGACGACGTGACGCTGAACCCGTTCGGGCTGTTCTCCTCGTTCTCTTTCGACAACCTGGTGTCGGCGTGGACCGTGGGACGGTTCAGCTCCTACCTCGTGAACAGCCTGTTGTTGACCGTACCCAGCACACTGCTCGTGATCGCGATCTCAACCATGGCGGGCTACACCTTTGCCCGGCTGCCGTTTCGCGGCCGCACGGTCATGTTCTATCTGGTGGTGCTGGGGCTGCTGGTGCCATTCTTCACCTACATGATCCCGCTGTACTTCCAACTGCGGTCGATGGGGCTGCTGGACACACTGCTCGGCGCCATCCTCGTGCTCACGTCCACCGGAATCTCCTTCGGCACCTTCTTCATGCGGGCGTTCTTCTCCGACCTGCCAACCGAGCTTGAGCAGGCGGCGCGCGTGGACGGCTGCAGTGAAGCGCAGATCTTCGCCCGCGTCATGCTCCCGCTGGTGCGCTCGGGGATGGGGGCCCTTGCCGTGTTCACGTTCCTGGCCAACTGGAACAACTTCCTGGTTCCGCTGCTCTATCTCCCCGGAGGGGACTACCGGCCGCTGACAACGGGCCTCTACATGTTCACCGGCGGGCGGTCGCTCGACATCGGTCCGCTGGCAGCGGGGACCTTGATCACGATCGTCCCGATTGTGATCTTGTTCGTCGTGCTGCAGCGCCAGGTCACCGAAGGCTTCATCTCCGGGGCCGTCAAAGGGTAGACCGCTCCCCCGCTCCACTTCAAAGTCCCTCAGTACAGACAAGGAGAACACCACTATGGGCTCGATGGTGAGCTTCACCTCCGCACGTGTTGCCGAGGTCATCGACGACAGCGACAGTCTTCTCGGCCCCGACGAGGTCAGGCTGAGGACCCTGTATTCGGGCATTTCTGCGGGCACCGAGCTGACGGCGTACCGCGGCAGCAATCCCTATCTGAACAAGCGCTGGGACAGCGACACCCGGCTGTTCGTCGACGGGTCGACCAGCATCGAGTACCCCGTCAACGGCTGGGGGTACGAAGAAGTTGGCGAAGTTGTGGAGGTAGGAGCCGAAGCAGGGGGCCTCTCGGTCGGGGACCGAGTGTGGGGCACCTGGGGCCACCGCACCGGGACTGTGCAGAAAGCCGATCGGGCGGTGAAGCGGTTGCTGAACTCGTCGGTCGATCCGCGGGTGGGCATCTTCTCCCAGATCGGCGCGATCGCGCTCAACGTGGTGCTGGACGCCGACATTCACATCGGCGAGACGGTCGCCGTCTTCGGGCTCGGGGTACCTGGACAGATCGCAGCCCAGCTGGCTCGGATGAACGGCGCTTACGTCATCGGGGTCGACGGCATCCGGAGCCGGCGTGACTTGGCTGACAAGCTCGGTGCCGACGTCGTGCTGGACCCAGCCGTGGGCGCCGTGGCGGAACGAATTCGCGATCTCACGGAGGGGCGCGGCGCCGACGTCTGCCTGGAGCTGACCGGCAACTACCGGGCCATGCACGAGGCGATCCGGAGCGTGGCCTACAGCTCCCGGGTCTGCGTCGCCGGGTTCATGCAGGGCGAGGGCACCGGTCTGCGGCTGGGCGAGGAGTTCCACCACAACCGGGTTGCGGTGATCGCCTCCCAGATTTCGGGCGTCTCCCCGGCCCTGCAGCACAGGTGGGACAGCTACCGACTAGCCAAAACCGCTATGGACCTTGCGGTCAGCGGGCGGCTGGAGCTGATCGACCTGATCACCCACACTGTTCCGCTGAGCGAGGCCGCTACTGCGTTTGCGATGTTGGACGAGCATCCCGAGCAGGCTCTTCAGGTCGTGCTGAGCTTCGAGGAGACCGCATGACGTTCAAGCTCGCCGCCGCGGAGGCAACCTTGCCGGGTGACACCCTGATCGAGAAGTTCGATTTCGTCCGCTCGGTCGGCTTCGACGGCATCGAGCTGTCGGGCCGCGGCGACGGAGTTTTCGCGGCGCGGGCGGCTGAGCTGCGCGCGGCCCGGGACGCCGGCGTGGTGATGCCCACGGCGGTCGTCCATATGGACCACTTCATCGGTGACTTCGACCGGGACCGTCGCCGCGACGCCATCGAGCAGGTGAAGCTGCTACTCACCACGATCGTGGAGGCCGGCGGCTTCGGCGTTGTTTCCCCGCACGCGTTCGGATTGTTCTCGCGCAACCTTCCGCCGTTCACTCCGCCACGCTCCGACGCCGAGTCGCGCGCGCTGCTGGTCGCTGCTCTGACTGAGCTCGGAGCCCACGCCACCCAGGTAGGAGCGCTACTCGTACTTGAGCCGCTGAACAGGTACGAGGACTTCATGATCAATACGCTGGCTGACGCAGTCTCCATCGTCGAGGAGGTCGACTCACCCGGCGTCGCAGTGATCGCCGACACCTTCCACATGTCCGTCGAGGAGTCCGACATCGGCGGCGCGATCCGCAAAGCCGGCGCGCACATCAAGCATGTCCAACTCGGCGACAGCAACCGGCTGGAGCCGGGTGCCGGGCACTACGACTGGCCTGACACCCTCGACGCACTGGAGGACATCGGATACGAGGGCTGGCTGGCGATGGAGTGCGGCATCAGCCGGCCGATAGAAACCGTGCTACCTCAGGTAGCGGCACTGCTGAAACGCTGAAATCCGCCTGCTCCAAGGTCGATGGGCAGGGCGGATATCAGGAAGTTTTCGCCGTGCCTCAGCGAGGCATCACCATCGTTGAATGATCGTCCGCGCCACCGAGGACGTCGAACCAGGTCGGCGCAACCCCGGCAAGCCCGATCACGGTGGCGGCGATCACCGCTACAACGGTGAGCGCTCGTACGTGGAGCGACGCGGCCGGTCGTCGCAGCCACCCGGCAACGCGAAGGAACGCAACGGCGGCGAGCAGGGTGCCCACTTCCAGCACGCAGGCGACGACGTCGGGAAGTCCGATGCTCTCGGGTGTGCCCGCTTTCGGCCCGAACGGCAGGCCGACGGCACGGGAGCACGCCCAGAGCAGGAGTGGACCGAGGGACACGACGACAGCCGCCAGGAGCCCGGTGCGGCGTTGCCGAGTCGCGAGCATGCCTGCGACTGCTAGTTCTGCGGCCGTGAGCAGAATGAAGAACATTCCTGCAGCGGTCCACTCGGTCAGGTGCTCGGGCACGACGGCGGCATGGATGGCGCCGCTGCCGAGAAGCCCCACAACCAGGAGCAGGCGTAGGTCGTCGGCTCGGCTCCCCCTGATGAGGTGCGGGGCTGCGTCATCCTCGGGCTGGGACCTCGGGATGCTGACCTTCAGCCGTCCGCCCCGGATGGCCACTACCCAGCCGACGAGAACCAGGTTCGTGACGAGCAGTAATCCGCTGACGTAGCCCAGTGCGCGGGCATGCGCCGCCAGAGTTGACTGCTGTCCTTGGGCCAGGCAGCTTGCAGTGCCTGCGCAGATGCTGTGCATCGAGTCCATCATGGCCATCTGGTCTGACTGCAGCTGATAGTCGTACGCCGAGCTCACCGCTATCTGGGCCATGCCAGCGACCGTACCGGCCGCAACGATCAGCAGCCCCGTCATCGCCACCGACTTGGGCTTACGCAGCTCCGGGCCGAATCGGCGCAGCGCCAGCGTCATGGCCGCCAGTACGGCGAAAACGAAGACTGGCAGTGCGACAGTTGACTCGCGCCACCAGCTGGCAAAGGGCTGCTGGGTGCGCTCGATCGCGCCGACGGCTCCCCGTACTGTCGTCAGCCAGAAACCGTCGGCGTAGGCCATCACGGCGGCAAGCAGGATGATCATTGACCAGGGGACTGTCAGCTGGCCCTGGCGGCTGCCCGGGCGAATCGTCGTATTGATGCTCATGGTGATCACACTCGTTCTAGTCAGGGGCGGACAGTGCTGCCCCGAGCGTCAGTCTGCGGGCATGCACCGTCGTGAGCCGTCCGGCTCACGACGGTGCCGATACACCTACTCGGTGATTTCCCAGCCGAACATCATGGCGTGGTCCTCGTGGGCCAGGTTGTGACAATGCGCGACGTACGGCCCGGTGAAGTCTCGGAACCCCCGATAGATGATCACCGACTCACTCGGGTCGAGCGCCACCAGGTCTTCGCGGGACACATCGTCTGGATGCGACGGATCTCCCCTGGTCACGTCCTTGTTGTTCCGCATGACGGTGCGGTGCTCCTCCATATGGAGGTGGAAGGGGTGTACCCATCCGCCGCCTCCGTTGCGGATCTCCCACAGGTTGAAGCTGTTCTTCTTCTGCTGGGCCAGCGGTGACGCGCCGGCTTTGTTCTTCATACTGGTTGCGGACGTTGCTGGATCGAAGGGCTTGCCGTTGATCATCCACTCGGTCTCGCCAGCGGCGCTGCCGCGCTGCACCTCGAAGATCAGGCGGTTGTCCAGCATGCTCTGCCAGTTGGTCGGCAGTGGCGGAAGGTCACGCATCTTGGTCGGGATCTCGCTGTCGTCGGGTGCGTCGTCGCCGATCACGATCTTCAGTACCGGCACCTTGTAGTTCGGGTCGGAGGAGAAGCGGGAGGAGTTGGACCACATCCGCCCGTTCGGCATCTTCATGACGTTGGTCAGGTAGATCACGTCGCCCTTGGTGGTCGGGGTGCCGTCCTGGTACCTCGTGAAGTCGACGATGACCTCGCGTCGCTTGGCGGGCCACAGCTCGAACGAGTCGCGCTTGATCGGGAATGGCAGCAGTCCGCCGTCGGAGGCGATCTGGGTGAACTGCATGCACTGCTGGCCGTCGGGGATGCGGTACTGACCCTCGAGCTCGTCACCGCTGTAGCCCAGCGATGCCGACGACTTCGGGCCCTTGGTGGAGCTCATCAGCTTGAACTCATAGATCCTGGCGACCGAGGCGTCGAGGAACCGGAAGCGGTACTTGCGTCGCTTGACGTGGATCACGGGGCTGGCCGTGCCGTTGACGGTGAAGATATCGCCGACGAAGCCGTGGTTGGGGAAGTGCTTGAAGAACGTCTTGCCCCACCATTCGGGATGCTTGTTCGGGTTCTTGGCGGCCGGAAACTCGCCCATACCGTCGTGGACGTCCTGGTGCACCGTGACGCCGTCGTCCAGTCGGCAGTCGTAGAAGGCCAGCGGGATGTCGTAGTCGACATCGAAGGACCCGTCAGCGTTGTCTTTGCGGACGCCGGGCAGGCGGAGCCCCCGCCGCTCGTCACCCATGTCCATCCCGTTCTTCGGGTCATAGATGGGGTACAGGCCGACCATGCCCTTGTAGACGTTGGAGCCGGTGTGATCCATCCGGTGGTCATGGAACCAGAAGAAGCTCTGCTTCTCCCGGTCATCGCCGCCCGCCGGCCAGTTCAGGTAGAGGTTGTCGCAGGAGGTCCCCGGCTCGTACCCTGCCGCCTTCGGCCCATAGTTCATCGAGTAATGCGGATTACCGTCGCTCTCCGGCGCGGTGTGCCCGTTGTGCAGGTGCGTCAGGAAGGACAGGTCCGGGGAGCCGAAGTCCTGGCGATCGAGCCCAAGTGGATTCTCGTCGAGGTGGTTCTCGAACCGGACCAGCACCGGCTTGCCGTACTCGGCGTTGATCCGCGGTCCGGGGAAGGTGCCGTTGAAGCCATAGATCGTGCTGAGCGGCAGTTTGCGCGTCTTGCCAGCGGCGACAGTCTTGCCGCCGTCGAACGAGACGGTCGGCTGGCCCTTCGAGTCGATCGGTAGCACCTCCGATGTGGTGAAGGCGTGACCGCGCACCAGGAGGTCGAACTTGTAGACGATCGGGTCCGGATAGCCGATCTTGCTGGGCCAAATCTGGTGCTGCTGGTTCCCTAGTGAGCTCTGCTGGCCGAGTCCGGGGCCTGGGGTCTTTGCCCAGCCGCTGTATTCCGACTTGGGCACTGGGGTGGCGGCCTTCGGGATCGGCAGCTCGTCGGTGAACGGTGTGAGGATCAGCGGGCTGGTCGGAAACGCCTCGGTGTAGACCAGGTCCGAGAGTGCCGTCGCTGCAGCGGCGAACACCCCGTTGCTCGACAGCAGACCCTTCGGAGCGAGATACGGCTCCAGCACTCCTCGGCCGGACGTCAGGGCGACACCGGCCGCGCCGGCGGCTCCCAGCCTCAAGAGTGTGCGCCGGGACAGACCGCCTTCTTCTGGTGACTCTGAGGTCTCGTCGACCCCGTGCTCGGCCGGAACGTCAGCGACCGCGGATTCACTCCGACGGTCGACGCTGTGCGCGGGTTTCTCGCACCCGGTCACCTGCAGGTTCTCGCTTGTGCGCGACAAAGTCATGGTTCCCCCCAAGGAACGGTGTGCTTGTGGAATATGTCGGAAAGGCTGCGTCCCTTCGCGGCTGCTTTCCCCTATCTCCACAATGCCTTCCACAACTATGCGGTACTAGTACCAAACTGGGGGGTCGACTAGTACCAAAAGTGGGGGGATGGCGACTGTGCTGAGCGCGAGGCGCGTGGTGGAGCGGCGAAGCAGGCATCAATCTTCCACGCACAGCGTCCCGATGGTACTAGTACCCCTACCGGGTCTCGCTGTGAGACCGAGACCCCTGTTTCAGCCGCCGAGGCAGCGGCTCGAGCGGGGCCTTCGATCGGTTCGCCGCGAGACCGCACCGCCGGCGACTACATCGTGGGGAGCACTCCGTGGGTGCACTAGAATGAGGCCAACTCGGGCACAGATCTAGCAGGCGGACGGCCGAATGAGGACAGATGGGTCCGGGGACGACAGGCGTGGCATGCGCGCGCCATTCGCCAGCAGTATCTCCACGCTCGCGGGCGGCCGATACCCAGCGCATCACACCAAGGGGCTGGGTGACGTCACCCACGCCAGGAGTCGGCGGACGCAGCGCGGCTCGGCAGCGGTTGAGTTCGCGCTGATCGCGCCACTCTTGATCATCCTGGCTCTTGGAGTCATCGACTTCGGGCTCTACATCAATGAGGCCTCCGTTGTCGGCAACGCCGCACGCGAAGGGGCGCGAGCAGGGAGCCTCGGAGCCTCGGCTTCGGACATCGACGCGGTGGTCAGTTCGTCGATCAGCGCGCTCCCCAGTGCGCCCACCACAGCCAGTGTGTCCTGCCGGAAGCCAACCGGCCTCCCCTGCTCCAGCTATAACGAGGCGACCTCCGGTGGCACGGCGATCGTCCGCGTCACGCGGACCCACAAATGGCTCACACCGATAGCTTTCGGGACCACCATCGACATCGTCAGGTCAAGCCAAATGAGAATCGAATGAGTCGCCACTGGCTGCGTCGCCCGGCACATCGGGATCGGGGGGCCTCGACGGTCATTGTTGCCTTGTTGCTTCCCGTCCTGCTTGGAGCAGCCGCTCTGGCGATCGACCTCAGCATGCTCACACTCCAGCGCCAAAACCTCACGAACGCCCTTGACTCGGCCGCTCAAGCCGCCGCGTACTCCCTCCCCAGCGACCCCACCGGCGCCAGGAACGTGGCGCTCGCCTTCGCCGCAGCCAACGACCCCGAAGCGAACCCGACAGTCACGTTCTGGTGCATCGTCGCATCGACCGGGAGCACCAAGACGGTGAGGTCGGGTGAGATCCCCGGCACCTGTAATCCGGGAACGATCAGCGGCGCAAGATGCAACACCTCGATCTGTGCAATCCCATGCACCGCCGGAAGCGGCCACACCTGCAACGCGATCAATGTGCAGGATGACAAGGATGTCGCATTCTCCTTCGCTCCGGCGATCGGGATCAACAACGGCAACACCGGGTCGGTCTCCTCTACCGCCTGCAAGGGGTCGTGCGGCGCCGCACCGCCCAATCCCATGGATGTCGTCGTAGTTGCCGACCGAACGGGCAGCATGAGCGCCGCCGACAGGGATCTGATGGTCTCCGCAATCAAGAGCACTCTGCAGACGATGACAAAGGAACAGCAGTATGTGGCGCTGGGCACGATCCACCGAAGCAGCCCGACCGCGGCCTGCGTCACTGCACCTTCGGCGTCGGCGACAACAGGCTCATGGGTACCTGTTCCCTTCTCAAACGACTACATCCTGGCTGCCGCTAACCCGGGCCAGACACCGGCCTTGAACACAAATAGCACGCTGATCAAGGGGCTCAACTGCCTGGGCTCCTCAAGCGGAGGCACCTACCTCGCCTCCCCACTCAAAGCAGCCGCGCGCTACGTGTTGGGCTTGAGCTCGAACAACCTGAGCACCCTGCCGACGCGACCGACCGTAGCCCGCAAGGCGATCATCTTCGAAACCGATGGCGAGCCCAATGAGGCCAACATCACCGGATCCACCGACTTGGACACGACCACCGACATCGGTACCACCAACGGAGCGACCGCGTGCACCAACTTCGCTCAAGTCGCAACCAACGCCAAGGCGCGTGGAATCCTCAGCATCACAGTCGCGTTTGGAAGTGCCACCACTGCACGGTGCACCACCTCCGGTACGTTTGTCCGCACCGTCCTCGCAGCCGCGGCGTCACCAGATGCCCTGGGCCAAGCCAGTGACGCCGATAACGACTGCTCAACTCCGGCACTAAGAACAACCGAGAACGCTGATGGCGACTTCTTCTACTGTGCGGCCACCGGGTCGGAGCTTGGCTCGATCTTCGTGTCGGCGATCAATCAGCTCAATTCGCGCACACGCCTGTTATCGCTACCGAAATGACACGGGAGCCAGTCCAGCGCGACGGCCTGGGACGTTGAGGCTTTCAGCGTGGCGAGCGGCGTGGCCCACCCAAGTTCCGACTCGCCCTACCGTCGAGGCGCGCGAGTGCTAGCGTCGGACGGTATGGGAGGCACCTGGCTGGATACCAACCCGTGAGTGACTTTGCCCGGCTCACTCGGGCGCTGATGCATCGGCTCGGCTGGTACCTCATGGGCTTGCCGGTCGACGACCAGAACCCGTACCGGGGCTGGCGGTGGGCGCGGTACCAGCTGGGCAGATGGCTGTGCCACCTGTCCAGGCGGCGGTAAGGACCACCGCCCCTCCAATTGAAGTCCTGAGAGCGGACGATTGCGGGGCCCGCCCCCAGGACTCGGGGAGGGGCGGGAGCCTCGAGCGTGCGCAACGAGACTCCCTCCCGCAAAGGTCGAAATCCCCCGATCATCGACCAGCCGTGTACGGTGACACGTCGGTACGAAGACGGTAGGGCACCAGAGGGCCGAGCGTGGCCGACTGCGCAAAAATTAAGCATCTTGGCACGGATGGGTTGGTCCGTGGCGCCCTATCCCGGTTACAGGCTGATCTACGGTTGGGACAAGATCCCCTTCGACGTGGTTCATCGGAAGTCGGATCGGGAGCTCGTCTGAGATCATTCAACAAGGAGTGCGGTGACTTCGCCGAAGAGCGTCCACGAGCTGCGGGCGGGCTTTCTTGACCCACCGACCAGCAGCGCCCCGATGATGCGTTGGTGGTGGTTCGGGCCGTCCGTTGACCGTGCCGAGATCGACCGGGAGCTCGCGGTGATGGCGGATGCGGGACTTGGCGGGGTCGAGGTGGCCTACGTCTACCCGCTCAGCCCGGACAGCGAGAGGTTCCTGTCACCGCAGTTCCTGGCGGATCTTCGTTATGCAGCGGATGCGGCGCACAAGCTCGGTCTCCGCTTCGACCTCACGTTGGGATCGGGATGGTCGTTCGGTGGCCCGCACATCACCGCGGAGCTCGCCGCACGCACGCTGCACTGGGAGCGGCGCGAGATCAGCCCCGGTCCGGCGCAGGTCCCGGTGGCCGCGCTGTGGCCCGGAGACGAGCTGGTCGCGGCCTACCTAGGACCGGGATCGCTACAGGAACCACCCGAGGAGCTCAGCCCGCTGCCCGTGGTCGACGGGTCGATCGAGGTCCCGGACGGCACCGGCACCCGCCAGGTGCTGCTGGCTTACGCTCGGCTCACCGGTCAGAACGTGAAGAGAGCGGCTTTCGGCGCCGAGGGACCCGTCCTTGATCACTACAGCGCGGCGGCCGCCGAACAGCATGTACGCCACGTCGGTGATCGCATGCTGGACGCCGTGCCCGCGCACCTGGTCGGCTCCGTGTTCTGCGACAGCCTCGAGGTCTACGGCAGCGACTGGACTCCTGGCCTCCTGGAAGAGTTCCAGCGCCGACGAGGCTACGACCCGCTGCCCACGCTGTACCAGCTAGTGGTCGAAGGTGCCGGTGCGACGCGACTGCGGGCGGACTACCACCGGACCCTGGCTGAGCTGTACGAAGATCATTTCGTTGCGGTGATCCGGCGCTGGGCGGCCGCGCGGGGGGTTCCGTTCCGGATTCAGGGCTACGGCACGCCGCCGGCCATGATCAGCAGCTACCGCGCTGCCGACCTGTTCGAGGGCGAGGGCTGGGGATGGACCGAGCTGACCCAGACCCGGTGGGCGTCCTCGGCGGCCCACCTGTATGGCCGGGAGGTCGTGTCCTCGGAAGTCTGGACCTGGGTTCACTCCCCGTCCTTTCGCGCCACCCCGCTCGATCTCAAGGGCGAGGCACACGAGCACCTCCTTGCCGGCGTCAACCAGCTCATCGGTCACGGCTGGCCGTACTCACCTCCTCACGCGCCGGGACTGGGGTGGTTCTTCTACGCCGCCGGCGCGCTGGATGACCGGAATCCGTGGTGGCCGTCGATGCCGTCGCTGGCCCGCTACCTGAGCAGGCTCTGTTGGCTGATGCGCCAGGGACTGCCGGTGTCGGACGTGCTGGTCTATGTGCCGGCTGAGGACGTGTTCGCGACGATGGGGAGCGCAGTTGGTGGGTCGCTGGACGCATGGCGAGAGACGCGCCGAGTCGTTGGCGACGGCGTGCTCCGGGTCATCCGACAGGGTGGCTGGGACTTCGACCTGGTCGATGACGACGCCCTTGCGGTCCTTCCGGCGAATGACTCGCGCCCGGTGATCATCAGCGGGGCCACCACGCTGTCCGAGGTTGCCCAGGTCTGGTTCGACCGCTTCGTCGCCGCCGGCGGCACCGTCATCATGGTGGATTCCACCGTCGACATTCCTGGTGCGAGATCCTGCGACGTGCCCGAGATCGTGGCCGCGCTCGCCGCCTCGGCTGGACCGGCCGTGCAGATCGAGCCACCAACCACCGACGTCGGAGTTGTGCAACGGCACACAGCGGACGCCGACATCTATCTCGTGATCAACACTGGACCCACCGTACGCCAGTTCACGCTGTCCCCTCGCTCGGACCGAGGCTGGTACGAGGAGTGGGACGCGCAGTCAGGACGGGTGCTTCGCAGCGGCCAGCCGGGTGGCGCCGGGGTGCACCTCACGCTGCATCCCTACCAGGGCACGGTTCTGGTGATCACCAGCCGGGACGCCGAACAGTCCGGCGCCGGCCCCTGTGGTGATCATGGTGCGCAACGGCGGGTGGTGCTCCGGGACGGCTGGCAGCTGCGGTTTGCTGATCGGGACTCCGACATCGATGTCGTGCTTCCACACAGGTGGGAGGACGATCCCGAGCGGCTCGCCTGCTCCGGCTCGGCGACCTACTCGACGACGGTCGACCTGCCTGACCTCCGGCCATCCGACCGAGTCGTGATCGACTTCGGAGCAGCGCCAGCCAGGGGCTACGGACACGCGGACCCGGGCGGCATCCGGGGACACTCCTACCGCGCAGAGGTCGATCCACCGGTCGGCGTGATGGCCGAGGTCCGCGTCAATGATGTGGATTGCGGCATGGTGTGGGCACCGCCGTACGTCCTGGATGTGAGCCGCGGCGTGGTTCCGGGGCCCAATCGGGTCGAGGTCATCATCCGCAACACCTTGGCCAACGCGATCGCCCACGACCAGCAGCTCGAGCCCATGGTGGCCGAGAGCGAGCGCCGGTACGGGCGGCGGTTCCGGATGCAGGAACTTGATCTGGCAATGGAGGGGACACAGTCGGGCCTGTTGGCCGTACCGACTCTGGTCATCACCACCTCCGGATCGCGCCCGCTTCAACGAAAGGCTTGACCGTGATCTCCACGCGTCGCACCGCACCATCGCCGGACTTTGCCGGCGCCGTGTCGCTCGACCGGGTGCTGGCAGACCAGCCAGCCGTCCGCCGGGTCGACCTCCCGCTGTCCGATGTCCAGGCAGGACGCAGGCTGGTGGTGCTCGACGACGACCCAACCGGCACCCAGAGCATCGCTGACCTACCGGTGCTGACCAGCTGGTCCGTATCGGACCTGCAGTGGGCGCTGCGTCAACCCACCACCGCATTCTTCATCCTCACCAACACCCGCAGCCTGTCCGAGGCAGACGCGGTGGAACGCAACGAGCAGATCGTCGACGCCCTTGATGAGGCGGCCCGGCTGGAGAACGTCTGCTACGTCATCGCAAGCAGGAGCGACTCCACGCTCCGCGGCTACTACCCCCTGGAGACCGACGTGCTCGCAAAGGAGCTAGCGGCTCGCGGGACGAAGGTCGACGGTGTAGTGATCTGTCCGGCCTACATCGAACCCGGTCGGGTCACAGTCGATTCGCTGCACTGGTCACGGGCCGGCAACGGCATGATCCCGGTGTCGCACAGCGAGTTCGCCAAGGACGCCAGTTTCGGCTACGTCAACTCCGACCTGCGCGACTGGGTCCAGGAAAAGACAGCCGGTCGGATTTCCCGGGACGAGGTGGCCGCCATCACCCTGACCGATATCCGCGACGGAGGACCGGACCGGGTGGAAGAAATTCTTGCGGGGCTCAGCGGCGGACAGCCTGTGGTAGTCGACACTGCCGACGACGCCGACCTGCAGGTGGTTGTCATCGCGTTGCTGCGCGCCGAGGCAGCTGGTAGGAGCTTCGTGTATCGAACGGGACCATCGTTCGTCCGGGCTCGAAGCGGTCAGCAGGCGACGCCGGCTATCGACGCCGCCCGGCTGGGGGCGATCTTGGCGGCGGCACCGCACGACGCGGGTGACCTGCGTCCGGACACCGCTCACGGGCTGATCGCGGTCGGATCTCATGTCGGACTGACCACCCGCCAGCTAGAGCGGCTGCGTACGAAAGGAAACATCGTCGAGTTGGAGCTCGACGTTCCGACCCTGCTGAACGGCCAGGACCGGGACAGCCACGTCAGCGACGTGGCGGCCCGGGCTGCCGATCTGCTACGAACCGGAGAGTCCGGCGGTGATGTGGTGATCCGCACCAGTCGCACCTTGATCACCGGAGCCGACGCGGTCGACAGCTTGCTGATCGCCCGGACAGTCAGCGCCGCTTTGGTGAACACCGTCAAAGAGGTCATCGCCCAGGTCAGGCCCGCGTTTGTGTTGGCCAAGGGCGGCATCACCGCCTCTGACACTGCAACGGAGGGCCTGAGCATTCGCCGGGCCTGGTCCCGAGGGACGATGCTTCCCGGCATCGTGTCGCTGTGGGAGCCGGTCTCCGGCCCTGCCCAGGGCATTCCCTTCATCGTGTTCGCCGGCAACGTCGGCGATGACGAGGCCCTCGCGGACGTCGTCGGAACGCTTCGCAGCATCTGACAGAGACTCCCCGACCACAAACGCCGGCCCTCATCAGGTGCCTCCACCAGCATCCGTTACGGCACGTCGACGTCCAGCTGGAGAGGCGGCAACGCAGCTGCAATCTGTTCGCGGTCCGGCTCAAGCCAGGGCGGCAGCTTGAGGTGACGTCCGAGCTCTAGCAGCGGCTCGTCCACATCAAAGCCGGGCGCATCGGTCGCGATTTCGAAGAGCACCCCGCCCGGCTCACGGAAGTAGATCGATTTGAAGTACTGCCGATCCAGAATCTGGGTGACCGACACGCCTCGGGCTATCAGCTCCTGCTGCCAGGCCCTCATGGTCTGCAGGTCCGGTGCCCGAAATGCCACGTGGTGTACGGTCCCCCCGGCCTGCAGCCCCCGGTCCTTCACACCACCAAGCACATCGATAAGAGCGCCTGACCCGCCATCGGCCATCCCAAACCGTGCCCGGTCCCCTTCCTCACTGCTCACGCTCATCCCCAGCAGGTCGGTGAGCATCGTGGCGGACGGGTCCAGCTGCCGCTCGGACAAAGTGATCGCGTGCAGCCCGCGTACCGCATGCTCAGTGGGAATATCGGCTACGCCGTCCCATCCGGACCGATGATCACCGTCGGAGGCGACCAGGTCGATCACGATTCCATCCGGGTCCCGGAAGGTGAGGACCTCGTCCTGGTCGCGGCTTCGAGGCGGATCTACGTCGATACGGAGCCCTTTGAAGCGTTCGTGCCACCAGCCAAGCGACGAGCCAGGCACACTGAAGGCCGTTGCTGTCGTCATTCCGGCACCCTGTCGACCGGGCTGCAGACCTGGCCACGGGAAAAACGTGAGCAGGCTGGAAGGGCTGCCTTGTTCGTCACCGTAGTACAGGTGATACGTCTCCGGCGCGTCGAAGTTCACCGTCTGCTTCACCAGCCGCAGACCCAACACACGCGTGTAGAACTCGACATTGGACTGCGGGTCGGTCGCGATAGCGGTCACGTGATGCAACCCGTGCGGACTTACCTGCGTCATGGCGGCCCTCCGGCCTGTGATATTGGTTCCTGGCTCACATCCTAGGATTTGTAGCCCTAGCTTGAAGCCGCCAACTAATACTCCCCGGTCCTCAGCCGCCGGGGAGCTGCTTCATCTCATCGATTTCGGCGCGTTGCGTGTCGATGATGGTCTGCGCCAGCCTCTTGGCCGCGGGGTTGACTCCTTCGGTTAGCTCCGTCTCCGCCATGGCGATGGCGCCCTCGTGGTGCTTCACCATGTCCTTCAGAAACAACCTGGTGGCCTCAGTGCCATCAGCCGCTTCGAGAGCATCCAGGTCGCCCTGACCCAGCATGCCGTCGTCACCGCCATGGCCATGGTCGCCCGTCGGCGAGCTCTGGCTCGCGCCCCAACCTGCGAGCCAGCCACGCAGCTGCGAGATTTCCGGTTCCTGAGCCGCTTTGATCCGCTGGGCCAGGCTCGACACATCGGGGTCGATGACGCTCTTGATGAGCATCAGGTTGGCGATCTCGATGGCCTGAGCGTGGTGCGGGATCATCATGGTTGCGAAGGTCACGTCAGCCTCATTGTGTGGACCGGTCGCCGAGGTTGACGCAGCGCTGGGTGGCGCCGGCGTGCTGACCGCAGGTACGGGTTCTGAGCCCGTGTCGTGCCCGCCCGAGCAGCCGCACGCTGTCTGAGCGACGGCGAGCACAAGAGCCGGGGCAACGAACTTCAGCTTGGCCGCAGTCATGTCTTCGGACGTTCCTCTGATCTAGTCAGTGGTGGTACTGGTGGACAACCGCGTGACCCTTGCCTCTGGCGATCAGTGCCCGGTTAACCGGCACGGTGATGACGAACGCCACAGCCAGTGAGAAGGCTAGGGCGCCCCAGAACAAGAGGGTGTTGAGGCCGGCTTCCATTGCGCCGGGGACGGCGAGCACGATGGCGTTGTCGACGATCTCCATGATCAGGATCGACACACCGTGTCGGCAGCCAGGGCGACACCGATGGCGGTCCTCAGCGCCAGACCCGAGCGCAGCACGGGGAGAATGGTGAAGGCGTAGCCGAACAGGAATGCCAGCGCGACGGCGAGGGCGATGCTCGGCGCATTGGACCAGCCCCACCAGGTAGCCAGCACGAGGCCGAGTACCTCACCGATAGCGCAGCCGGCGAGGCAGTGCAGGGTGGCCGAGACTGCCAGACGGGTCAGCGCACGGCCGTCCTGCTGGTCCCCGCGCCCGGGGTGCCCATGCCCATGGCGCTGGTGATTTACGTTGCTCATTGGTCTTCCTCCTTGTCAGTGAGCAGTCCGTCGCCGTCATGGGTGCGGCTCAGTTCGACCAGACCGCACAAACAGTCCCGCTGCGGAGCCCGGAAATCATCGGCCAGCCGTCTCGGGACGCATCTTCTGCCGTCAGCAGCCGCCCACGCGCGTCGGCTACTCGGTCGGCATCAACGGGGGCCGGTGGCCGAGTTGGCCATCGGGCTTCGACCTTGGCTGTGCCAATCGCGGACTCCCGCCATACGTCATCCGTACCAACGTGACGTTTTCCGTACCAACGTGCGGGTATCCCGATACTATTCCGACGGCCGGTATCAGGCTCGAGCCCCACTCTCGAACCGGTAGCCAAGACCAGTGGCAGTCAGTACATAGCGGGGATGGGCAGGGTCAACCTCAAGCTTGCGGCGAAGCGCCGCGATGTAGACGCGGAGGTAGTTGGTCTGCTCGGCGTAGTTAGCTCCCCATACCTCCTCGAGCAGCTTTCTGTGTTGAACGGTGCGCCCGTTGTGACGGACGAGCACCTCGAGGAGATGCCACTCGGTAGCCGTGAGCTTGATCTCGCCGGCCGAGGTAACGACCCGCTTAGCCGCCAGGTCGACAGTGAAGTCGTCGGTGACAACGGCTGGCTCATCTTGGTTCGGTGTGGCGCGGCGAAGTGCGGCTCGCAGCCGGGCGAGCAACTCATCCATCCCGAAAGGTTTGACGACGTAGTCGTCGGCTCCCGCGTCCAGTGCCGCCACCTTCGCCGCCTGGCTTTCGCGGGCAGACAACACGAGAATCGGTGCCTGGGTCCACCCTCGGAGGCCGCTGATGACGACACAGCCATCCATGTCCGGCAGACCAAGATCAAGAATCACGACATCTGGCGGGTACTTCGCTGCCACCATCAGTCCGGCGGCCCCCGTCGCCGCCGTCTCCACCTCGTACGACCGGGCCCGCAGGTTGATCGACAGTGCCCGGACCAGGGCAGGGTCGTCGTCGACGACCAAGATGCGGCTCATATCAGCCGGCGTCGGGTTTGTCTGCAGGCAGCAGAAGCTGCATGGTGAGGCCACCGCCAGTGGTGTGTTTCGGCCGAAGAGTGCCGCCCATGGCGCGGGTGAACCCCCGGGCGACAGCGAGTCCCAGCCCAATTCCGCCGGGCTGCTGGTCGTCGACGTGTTGGAACGGCTCGAACATCTGTTGCCAGCGGTGTTCTGGTACGCCCGGGCCATGGTCAATCACCTCGCAGACCACTTGGTCGGCTTGGCTTGTCCCTCGAACCCGCACCTGCGCATTCGCCGGGCTGTTGCGCAGCGCGTTGTCCAAAATGTTGGCGAGGACGCGCTCCGCTAGGCCGATATCGACCAGTACGTCCGGCAGCGCCTCAGGAATGTCGATGTCGATCCGAGCGGGACTAGCGGTGGTGACCAGCGCTCGGTCCAGCACCTCTTCGAGAGGCACCGGCTCAATGGCCGCTGACACGACGCCGGCCTGCAGCCGTGAGGCGTCTAGAAGGTTGCTCACGAGGTACTGAAGCCGGTCGGCGCCGTCCTCGATGGTCTCCAGGAGCTGCTCCATCTCTTCGGTGGTCCATGCGACGTCTCGTTGACGGAGACTGCTGACGGCCGCTTTGACACTAGTGAGCGGGGTACGCAGATCGTGGCCGACCGCCGCTAGAAGCGCTGTGCGCATCTGGTCAGCTGCCTCGAAACGACTAGCCGCCGCGGCCCGCAGAGCGAGCCTCCGCCCCTCCAGTGCGGTGGCGGCCGCATAGGCGAACGAACGCAGCGCCCGCTGGTCCTCCTCCGACAAGGCGGGGCCGCGGACTACCAGCGCGAGGGTCGGCGTCACCTCGAGCCGCAGCTCGGCCTCATCGGGCGTTGGTTGCGGCCCACCAACTGTCTCGACGGGCAGCCACCCATTGTCCTGGTACTCGACCAGCACGACCTCGCGAAGACCGAGCAGGACACGAATCTGCTCCAGCACTCCAGGAAGGGTCCCCAGCTCGGCAAGTGCCGCGCCAGCCAGAGCTGACAGCGCCTGTGCCTCCGCTTTGGCCCGGGTCGCCTCCGCCGTGCGGCGTGCAGCGACACCGACGACCAGACTCACGGCCACCGAGACGGCCAGATACACGGCGAGAACCAGCAGCTGGTCCGGCCGGTAGACAAGGAGGGTTCCGTACGGATGAGTGAAGAACCAGTTCAGAACGAGGGCACCAGCGAAGGCGGCCGGTAACCCGACGCGCAACCCGCCCAGCAGTGAACCTAGGACCACCAGAAGCAGCACTAAGAGCATCGGCGTGGCGAGTGCGTGAGCGTCCCGGTCCTGGACGAGTACAGCCGTCAACGCCGGCAGCCCACAGATCACCACGAGCGCGCCGGCGATCTGACGGCCCACCGACAACCCAGCCGAGACCACGGGCAGCCCGGTCACAGCCTCGGCGCCAGTGGCGCTCGGAACGGGGTAAGGGACCTGCGACGCGTCCTGTGCCACCTTGCTCAACCTCTCTTCAACGTCCCCATCCTCGCAGGTGGTCCGGCGTTAAAACCCGACTCGCCGGTATCAAGATGACGTTAAAGGCACGCCGTTTGGTCATGCGTGGCGGTTACATGAACGCGTGTCCGCCATGTCCACGTCACCTACCCTGAGGCGGCGTCCGCTGCTGCCAAGGGCTTGACGAGGGCCAGTGAGTAACGGCGTGAAGGCCTCCGCACCGCCGCAGGCAGCGGTGCGCGGAGCGGTGGCCGTGAGGAGGTCGAGTCGGCTACGCCGATGGTTGATGGCCAACCGGGTGCAGCCGGTGGGTCCGGAGGCAGCCGAGGACCACACTCCGCCTCAGGCATGGTGGAAGGTGATGTGCCTGACGGGCGTGGACTATTTCTCGACTCTGTCGTATCTGCCGGCCATCGCTGCGCTCGCGGCCGGCGCCCTCTCCCCGCTGGCGACCCTGCTGATCGTGGCCCTCACCCTGCTGGGGATGCTGCCGATGTACCGCCGGGTAGCCGTCGAGAGTCCGCACGGCCAGGGGTCGGTCGCCATGCTGGAACGGCTCCTCCCCTTCTGGCGCGGGAAGACATTCGTGCTCATCCTCCTCGGCTTTGTTGCGACGTCGTGGATCATCACCATCACCTTGTCGTCGGCCGACGCCACGGTCCACCTGCTTGAGAACCCCTACGCGCCCGGGTTTCTCCACGGCCACGCCGTCCTCGCGACGGTTGTGCTTCTCCTGGTCCTCGGGGCGGTGTTCCTGCTCGGGTTCAACGAGGCCGTGGTCGTTGCCATCCCGCTGGTCGGGCTCTTTCTGCTTCTGAACGCGGTCATCGTCGCCGTAGGCATCAGCGAGATTCTGACGACCCCGCAGCTGTCCAGCGCCTGGCTTCAGTCGCTGACCGAGCATGGGACCGGCTTCCTAGACATAGCCGGTCCCGCAATTATTGCCTTCCCGCTACTCGTTCTGGGACTCTCAGGGTTCGAGACCGGTGTCAGCATGATGCCGCTGGTGGCAACGTCCGGTGGCGACGCTGAGCAGCGGCTGGCCAGCAGGGTGAAGAACACCCGCAAGCTTCTGACCACGGCTGCGCTGATCATGTCGGTCTACCTGATCACCACCAGCTTCATCACGACCGTGCTGATACCGCCAGAACAGTTCGCCGAAGGCGGTGAAGCGAACGGCCGCGCGCTCGCCTACCTGGCGCATGAGACGCTAGGTGAAGGATTCGGAACGATCTACGACGTCAGCAGCATCCTGATCTTGTGGTTCGCCGGTGCGTCCGCCATGGCCGGCCTGATCAACATCGTCCCCCGCTACCTCCCGGCCTACGGGATGGCCCCGGAGTGGGGACGAGCCGTCCGACCGGTGGTGCTGGTCTATACCTTCGTCTGCATCGTCATCACCATCGTCTTCAAGGCCGACGTCAACGCCCAGGCTGGTGCGTACGCCACCGGCATCTTGGCCATGATGGTGTCCGGTGCGGTGGCGGTCACGGTCAGTGCCGCACGACGCCGTCAGCGACGGGCCACCGCAGCCTTCGCGCTGCTGACGGTGATCTTGCTGTACGCCCTCATCGCCAACGTGATCGAGCAGCCCGACGGCATCACCATCTCCGCGATGTTCATCGCAGGCATTGTGGTCGTGTCCATCGCGTCGAGGCTGTCCCGCGCGTTCGAGCTCCGCGTCACCGACGTCCAGCTCGACGACACCGCCCAGATGTTCATCCGCGACTGCGCCCGCAGGACCGTGCGGTTGGTCGCCAATGAGCCTGACGCTCGAGACGCCGCCGAGTACTCCGAGAAGCGCGCCCAAAGCATGAAAGATCACGATCTGACCGACGAACAGGACTTCATCTTCGTAGAGATCACTGTCACGGATCCGTCCGAGTTCGCAACGGGGCTCAAGGTGCACGGAGAAGTGATGCATGGCCGGTACCGCGTGCTCACGTTCGAAAGCGCCACGGTCCCGAACGCGCTCGCCGCCCTCCTGCTGCACATCAGAGACAGCACGGGACGCCAGCCGCACGTCTACTTCGAGTGGACCGAAGGGCACCCGGCGACGAACTTCCTACGCTTTCTGTTCATCGGCGTAGGTGAGGTAGCGCCCGTTACCCGTGAGGTCCTGCGACGAGCCGAACCGGAGAAGACCAAGCGCCCGCACGTCCACGCCGGCTGATCTTGATGCCACCGCGGGCGGGAGCCGGCACCCCTTCGGGAATCCGGTCAGATTAAGTTTCGGGTGCTGGCAGGGCGGGTCCCCTGCCAGCACGCCCTTACAGTTGACGCGCCCGTACTGTTGGCAGGGGGTGTGACATCGGAGACCTAGGAGGCGGCATGTCTGTGGACGACCCTGCCGGGCCTACCCGCGGCGCCGGGAGGGCCCGACGTCTGCTGCCACGCGGCGGTACGCGCTACGACGGACCGGCGCGACCCGAACCCGCAGAGGATGGCGGCGACCAGCGCGGGATCGACGCGGTGATCGGCGACAGCGGCGTCTACGAGGATGGGCACCGCCTCCCGGGCAGGCTGCCACTGGACCGCGCCGGTGAGGCGGCCCGCAGCACCTCCGGTTTTGTGTGGATTGGGCTGCAGCAGCCGAGCACGGAGAACATCGCCGCGGTGGCGGACGAGTTCGACCTTCCGCCGCTGGCCGTCGAGGACGCGGTCAAGGCGCACCAACGACCCAAGCTCGAGGTGTACGACGACGTGGTGTTCATGGTCCTCAAACCGGTCCGCTACGTCGACCACGAGGAGGTGGTCGAGGTGAGCGAGATCGCGCTCTTCCTCGGACCCAAGTTCGTGATCACTGTGCGGCACGGCCGGGGTGACGTGCTGAGACGAGTACGGGCCGAGCTGGATCGCGGCAACTCAGAACTGCTCGCCTCCGGGCCGACGGCGGTGCTGTACCGCACCGCAGACCTGGTGGTGGACGGCTATGAGGAGGCCATCGTCTCGATCACCGAGGACGTCGACGAGATCGAAAGCCAGGTGTTCGGCGATGACGAGCTGGATCACGCCGAGCGAATCTACAAGCTGAAGCGAGAAATCGCGGAGTTCCGCCGCGCAGTGCTTCCGCTGGCTACACCGCTGCACCGGCTAGCCGAGGGCTTAGTTCCAGTCGTCGACAAGGTGACCGCGCCGTACTTTCGGGACGTGCATGACCATGCTCTACGCGCCGCCGACGCCATCGAGGGCCACGACCGGTTGCTGTCGGACGTACTGCAGGCCGACCTTGCCCGGGTTGAGGTACGGCAGAGCCGCATCGCACTCCGGCAGAACGAGGACATGCGCAAGATCTCCGCCTGGGCGGCGATCGCACTGGTGCCTACCGCAGTCGCCGGGATCTACGGGATGAACTTCGAATACATGCCCGAGCTGACATGGAGGTTCGGCTATTTCATGGTTCTCGGCCTGATCGCTGCGGTCTGCCTGGTTCTACACCGGCTGTTCCGCCGCAGCGGCTGGCTCTAGCCAGCCGCAGAAGTCCCGCTGCGCCGTCGTTGGGGTGAGACTGGGGTCGAGGACGAGACTCCATCTCGTAAGGCGACGAAGGGACAACGATGGAACTGCGCTGGGTGGACGACTCGGGGCTGACCGACCATGATCTCGCCGCGCTCCCTGGACTGCGAGAGCGGGATGACGGGTTCATCTGGCTAGACATCCCGGTGTGGTGTGTAGAGGCCGAGCGGGTGCTGGCGGAGGAGTTCGGCTTCCACCCGATGGCAATCGCCGCGTCGCGCGAGCGTAACCATATGCCGCGGGTGCACGTGTACCCCGACCACGTGTTCATCGTCATCCACGCGCCGCAGATTGGCGAACATGGCCACGTGCACTACTTGGAGCTCGACCAGTTCATTGGCAAACGGTTCCTCGTCACCGTCCATGGACCCCTCAGTCCGCTGGTGCCGCCGGAGGCGGCCCTCCAGGAGACCCGACAAGTGATTCGCCGGATCGAGGCCGGAAGGCTGCGACCCGCCTCCCCCTTTGGCCTGACCTACGCCATCGTCTCGATGATCGTGCGCCGAGAGTCCGCGATGGTCGCCGACCTCGCCCAGCAGGTCGGGCTACTGGAGCAGCGCGTCATGGCGGCCGCGGATGACGAAGGGCCGCAGGAGTTCTTGACCGCACTTTTCACGGCGCGGCACGAGCTGCTCACCATCCATACCATGGCGTCGCAGGGCGGCGAGATCTACCGGCGAGCGATTAACCTCGGCCGCCGATTCGCACCGAAGGAAAGCATCAAGTTGATGAGGGACCTGCTTGATCAATATCAGCGGGTGTCGCATATCAGCCAAAGCCAACTGGAGTTCTTGATGGGGGTCACCGAGTTCTACCGGGCACGGACCGACACCAAGATGACAATCGCCGCCGAGCGACTCGCTGTGATCGCCGCAGTCACGCTCCCAGTTACAGCGCTCTCCTCCGTTCTAGGCATGAACGTGATCGTCAACGGCCGGACTCTCTGGTGGCCGCTGGGCATCCTGCTCCTAGTCATGGTGACGCTGTCTCTCGGCCTGCTGCGTTGGGCTAAACGGCAGGGATGGTGGTAAGCCTCGGCCGGCGGCGCGATAGACCCGGCGAACCGGCACGCTAGTTCAGTTCACGCGTGCCGGCATCGAAGCGTCTTGGCCCATCACTTGGCAGCCTGTCGATAATTGCACGAGCACCGATAAACCCGACGCCGAGGAGCGTGGCGAGGCCGATGATAGTCATCTTGATCCCTTCACGGTGTGGCTGAAGTCGACCGGGCTCCTCGACGAACCCGATGGTGAGCTGTGTCCCGGTCAAGCGGCCGTCTCTCCTTTTAGGCCAACCCCCCATCGGGTTGCGGCGGAGACCGGACGACGGTCCCTCCAAGAAGAGGTTCCACTGCCAACGATCACATGCCGGCCGACACGGCGACATTCCCCAAGTTGAGGGATGCCGGACCCGAGCGGGGGAGCTAGTTTTCAAGCTGTGTAGGGATATGAGCATTTTCCGCCCCGCCTGTTTGCCTGCTGGAGTCTGCCAGTCGGTGCCCCAGCTAGTCGCACCCCTGGTGATGAGGATCCGCCGCAGGCCGAGCCATTCTGTATCCGGCCCGATTGATAGAGACCGCTGGGGGTACTCCTACCGCCATGGCAAGCTTCCAGGTGACCGAAGTTCAGAAGGCCCTCAAGGGCGCGGATTACCCGGCGGACGGGCGGGCATTGGCTGAGCTCGCTAAGTCGAATGGGGCCGACCAAGAGCTCGTTGACACGCTTCAGGGGTTGGCGCAAGTCGACGGGCCGGACCAGGTGATGAAGCAGTTGAAGGGCTCGCTCGGCGGACCCACCGACGGGGACGGCTAGCAATAACGATTCCGCTACATAGCAGGCGCCCGACGATCTGCTGAGCAGCCTGAGGCGGCAGGTCTCAGTATGGACTAGAACTCGTCAGCCACGGCTTGGCGAGCGGCGGCGACCGCGCGGATTCGCACGCCGTCACGGTACGGCGCCTCCCTCAGACCGGCGGGCCTGAGGACCAGGGCTGCTTTGTCTTGGGGCTGGAGCCGGTCTGCGATGAGGTCGAGAAAACCGGGTGCGCTCCCCCACGGACCACCGACCAGGACACCTTGCGGGTCCAGCAGGGCAATGACGGAGTCGATAGCACCAGCCACTGCGGCGGCGATCTGGTCTCGCTTGCGCCGGTCAGCAGCGGTGCCTCCGTCAAGAATGGCCAGAACACGCTGGACGTCGATGGCTTCGGATCCGGGCTTGAGCAGATTCCAGTTGGAGAAGCACTCGAAGAGGCTGAGACTGCGACTAGCCGCGCCGACTGTCCTGACGTGCGCCAGCTCGCCTGCCATGCCGCGCCTCCCGCCAACGATCGAGCCGGCGACCATGACCGCAGCGCCGATGCCGGGCCCGAAGTAGCACAGCACGAAGTCATCGAGGTCCGTAGCCTTGCCGTGCTGGCGCTCGGCCAGCGCGGCCCAGTTGACGTCGTTGTCGACCTCGATCGGCGGGCTGACGACGCGAGCCAGGATCTCGCGCGCGGCGAACTCTCCGATGAGGAACGGCGGATGCGGGACCGGAATCAACTGCCCGGTCTGCCGATTGACGGGTCCTGCCAGGCTGACCGCGCAGCTACGGAGGGGACTGGCGGTCTCGCGAAGAGCGGCCTGCACCGCACCTAGCAGGATCGGCTCCAGGTCGCTCCCGTCGGCCGGGACGGGCACGGCTTCTTCGACGTGGGCAATCGGCCGGTCCTTGAGGTCGAAGGTGCCGACCACGACACCGTCTGGCCCGATCGAGATCGCCAGGGCAGCCGCCGCCTCGGCGCGCAGCCGGCAGTAGGTACCAGCGCGACCCCGGCCCCCAACCTGGCGTCCGCTCTCCACCACCAGGCCCGCCTCGATCAGGCGCCGCACGCTCTCGGAGATGGTCGGTTTCGAGATCCCGGTACGAGACGCTATCTCCGACCGGGTCAGCGTGGCGGCGTCGAGAAGCTGTTCGAAGACACGCCGGTCGGTCAGTTGACGAAGCATCTCCAGTGACGGACGCTGCGGCTCGTTCGCTGTGATACTCACCGGAGGGTGCTCCTCTGTTTCGGCATGAACCCATCATCCCCGCTACCCGCGTGCGAGCGGGGATGATGAATGGTACGGCGCTCGAGGCGGCCAGGAACACCGACCCGAGCACAGGCAGGCACGGTCTTCCCGTAACGTCTCTCCTAAGAACGTCAGCCGGATTCACATCTGATCTTGATCTTGAAGAAGGCCCTGTAGCACGGTGTTCGTACAGCCGGCTCACTGCCTGTCCAGGAGCAATACCTTCTCGTGTGAGCCCCTACAAGAGGGTCTGGCCGAGTGCTTATACGCCGGGCATTCTCAATGTCATGAACCCCGGGGGGGCGCATGCGAGGGAAATGTTTCCGCCACGTGGTGGTGGTCGCGTTATTGGCGGCCTCGCTCCTCTGCTGCGCCTGTACCCGCCAGGAACCAAACGGGCTAGTCCTTTCTAGCGGCCCCGGCGCCGATGTCTCGTCGCCGGCGGTCCGAGCCAAACTCGCGGACCGCATCAGTGACCATCTGCGTTCTCATCCCGGCTACTCAAGTGTCCGTGCCGTGCTAGTCGAAGCCGAAGGCCACACGGTCTTCGAGCACTACTACCA
>JAOPXN010000084.1 GCA_025965155.1 Propionibacteriaceae bacterium | reverse complement strand
TCGTGGGACTGCTGTCGCGGCTCCGTGACCCGGACTCCGGTCGGGTACTGGTCGACGGCCACGACCTGCGGGACCTGACGCTGGCCTCGGTTCGCTCGCAGGTCTCCATTGTCCTGCAGGAGAGCGTGCTGTTCGCATCCTCGATCAGGGACAACATCGCACTTGGATCTCCGGACCCGGTGACTGAGGAGCAGATCGTTGCGGCGGCACAGCTGGCGGGGGCCCACGAGTTCATCCTGGCCCTGCCGCAGGGCTACGACACCGTGGTAGGGGAGCGTGGCGCCACCCTGTCCGGAGGCCAGCGGCAACGGATCGCGATCGCGCGGGCGGCGATCAGGGATGCCCCCATTGTGATCTTGGACGAGGCGATGACCGGACTTGACCGGGAGACCGAGACAGAGGTGCTGGCTGCGCTGGACCGGCTGACCGCAGACCGCACTACCTTCGTGATCAGTCATGATCTTGATGCGGCGCGGACCGCGGACCGGGTGATCTGGGTGGAGGATGGGCAGGTGCGACACCAGGGCACGCCGGCAGAGGTGCTCGGCACGCCGGAAGAGGTGCTGCGCGCATCGGCAGATGTGCTCGGTACACCGGAAGCCGTGCTGGGCGACCCGGAAGCGCTGAGCACACCGCGAAGGGTGCTGCACACATCGACAGACGTGCTCAGTGCATCGGCGGAGGTGCTGGACGAGCTGCCGCTGGGTGGAGCACGACGGGTCGCAGTATGACCGCGCATTGGTATGGGGGCGGTATGACCGCGCACCTGGTGCAGAAACGGACCGCTGACCCGGCTCTGCCGAGTCTGGACACCCTGCTGGACGGCGAAGCGCTGAGCCAGTGGCTGGCCGCCCAGGGCCAGTCCTTGGTGCAGCGGAAGTACCAGCGCTACAAGCCGGGAACCAGCTGCGTTGTGGCCGTCGAGCTGGCGTCCGGGCCGGCCTTCCTGTACGGCCTCGCCGAGGCCGCGCGACCCAAGCTGGACAAGATGATCATGGACGGACCTGCCGGCTCGGTGCTCGCAGTTGATCATGAACGGCGGTTGCTGCTGGCCCGGATGCAGGCCGACCGGGACCTTCCGGCGCTGCGGAACCTGCCTGCGGCAGTGACCTCGATGTGGTCCGCGGAAGCCCACCTGGAGTGCCGCTCGTTGCGAACGCTGATACACAAGCCACAGCGGCGATGGGTCGGCGTGCTGACCCGGCAGGAGCAGGATCCGCTCGTGATCAGGGCCTACCGTCGCCCGGGGTTTATCGACGCCGCCGACCGCTACCGCCTGGTCCGCTCCCTCGATGCCGTCCAGGTGCCGAAGGTGGCCGGGAAGTCGCGAAATCACGCCCTGCTTGCGGTGAGTCATCTCGCCGGCTCGCCGTTGGACAGGCTCGTATCCACCGCGGGGGCCGACGATCAGCTGTGGAGTGCCGTCGGAGCTGCCCTGGCCCGGCTGCATGATCATCATCGGAGTCGCCGCAGCAGGATCCCGGCGGCTGCTCACGCGCGTCCGAGCGGCACCGTTGCGCTGGTCTCAGCCCTGCAGCCGACCCTGGCCCCGCAGCTGACCGAACTGCTGGACGACATTGACCGCCGTTGCCCCGTTGCCAACGAGAACACGCTGTGCCACGGCGACTTCTCGGCTGACCAGGTGATCATCTCCCCGGATGGGGTTCCCGGATTCATCGACTTCGACCGAGCCGGACGAGCGGATCCGGCCACGGATCTGGCAGGGCTGCTGGCGACCGGGCTCGGCCCCTCCCACGGGTCGGCCGCGATGAGGAGCAGCTCGTTCCAGGCGGTGCTGGCCGGGTACGGCGATGTGCGCCCGATCCCGGACCATCTCAGCTGGCATCTCTGCGTGGCCCGGCTGCGTCGGCTGGCCGATCCGTTCCGGGCGGCACAGTCAGACTGGGCGTGCGAGATCGGCCGACGACTGGCCGAACTGCGAGCGGACATGTCGTGAGCCCGGTCCGAACCCTGCCGCAGATCGTCGAGACTCTGGCTGGGCACGGGCTGGAACTGGTGCGGTCCTGGCCGCGCTCGGCCGAGCATCTGCTGCTCGACCTGCGGGTGATGAACGGGTCCGACGGCAGCAGCACGGCGGGCCAGTGGTTCAGCTCGTCCGACCAGGCCCGCGTGGTCGCCGAGGCGACTCAGGGGTCGACCTGCGCCGGTCAGCTCGTCTTCCAGCCCGGCGGTGCGGACCGAGCGCTACGACCGCTGCGCGCGATGGTCGCGGAGCCGACCACCGAGCTGATCAGCCACCGACCGGAGCGTCGCGCGGTGCTGCGGGAGCGGTCCACCTCCGGCGTCCGTTACACCAAGGTCGTGCCTCGCAAGAAGCTGCCTGGGCTGCACCGGGCCACCGCTCGGGCTGCCGCGTTCCCGCTGCGAACGCCAGCGGTTGAGCAAGTGGACCCAGAGCGCGGCACGGTAACCACCGCCGCGCTGCCGGGCGTACCGCTGCACGAGCTGCTCCGGAGTCCTCGGGCGGAGGCTGCCTGCAGGGCCACCGGAGCCGCGCTTGCCGCCGTCCACCGCATCCCGGTGCCAGCCGACCTGCCCGAACACAGCCTGGCTGACGAGCAGCAGGTGGCCCGGACCTGGCAGGCATGGGCGGCCGCGTTCGGGGCGCCGCTGGCTTTCCTCGCCGAGACCGCGAACGCAGTGCAGGACGCGGAGCCGGCGGATCGCCGCGCCGTGGCGGTGGTGCACCGCGACTTCCACGACAAGCAGGTACTCGTCGCCGACGACGACACCGTCGGCATCCTTGACTTCGACCTGGCGGCGGTGGGCGACCCCGCGCTGGACCTGGCCAATCTGCTGGTCCACCTCCAGTTGCGGCAGCGCCAAGGCATGCTGACCGACAGCTCGCCCCTCGAGCACGCCGTGCTTGTGGGCTACCAGCCATCAGCGGAGCTGCTGTTGCGGCTGCCGCGCTACATGTCGTTGACCTGGACCCGGCTGGCTGCGGTGTACGCCTTCCGGCCGGGTACGGAGCCGACCTGACCCAATCCGGTTCAAGTCACAATTATGTTTCGGCTACTGGTGAGTAGCCGCAAAGACTTGTGGTTGTAGGTCGGGTGTCCTAGAACTGTTGCATTCGGCGTGCGTACTCACGCGCACTCACACGCGTCCCCATGACGGACGCAACCCTTTGGAGGAGGACATCCATGCGAGGACGAACTCGCGCGATGGCCGCTGCCGCTTTCACGTCGATCGCCCTGGTGGCGACGGCGTGCGGCGGTGGAGGCACCCCGAGCACCAGCAACAGCACTGGTGGTCAGGCCGGGGCAGAGATCACCATCCGGGGGTGCACCCCGACGGCTCCGCTCATCCCAGGCAACACAACCGAGGTCTGTGGCGGCAACGTCATCGACGCCATGGCCGCAAAGCTGGTTCACTACGATCCCAAGACTGCAGCGCCGACAAATGACATCGCTGAGTCGATCGAGAGCAACGACAACCAGAACTTCACCGTGAAGCTGAAGCCAGGCTACAAGTTCCACGACGGCACCCAGGTCAAGGCCAAGAACTTCGTCGATGCGTGGAACTGGGTGGCCTACGCTCCCAATGGTCAGGCCAACAGCTACTTCTTCGCGCCGATCGCGGGCTACGGCGACGTGCAGTGCCCCGATGAGGAGTGCAAGCAGAAGCCGAAGGCGGAGAAGATGTCCGGGCTGAAGGTAGTGGATGACACGACCTTCACCATCAAGACAACCGAGCCGGTGTCCAACCTCCCGCTCCGGCTGGGCTACACCGCCTTCGCCCCGCTGCCTGACTCCTTCTTCGCAGACCCGAAGGCGTTTGAGGACAAGCCGATTGGGGCGGGTCCGTTCCAGCTGCAGAGCAAGACCACCACCGAGATAGTGCTGACCAAGTTCGCCGACTACGCCGGCGAGTTCAAGCCCAACGTGGACAAGGTCACCTTCCGCATCTACACCGACGACGCGGCCGCATACGCCGATCTCGTGTCGGGTCAGCTGGACTTCACCGACCACATCCCCACCGATCAGCTGGTGGGAGAGGCGTACAAGAACGACCTGCCGGACCGGAACTCGATCACCGAGGGTGGGCGGTTCACCTACCTGACCTTCTCCCCCAACGATCCGCAGCTCAAGAACAACGTCGCGCTGCGTAAGGCCCTGTCTCGGGCCATCGACCGTGACCTGATCGCCAAGCAGATCTTCAACGGTACCGTCATTCCTGCGACCGGGTGGGTGTCACCGTCGGTGGACGGCTACAAACCCGACACCTGCGGTGAATCCTGCAAGTTCGATGCAGCAGCGGCCAAGCAGGCCTTTGAGGCAGCAGGCGGCTACGACGGCACGCTGACCATGACGTACAACGCCGACACTGCCGGCAACAAGGAGTACTCCGAGGCGGTCTGCAACTCGATCAAGAACGCCGTCGGCGTGAACTGCGTCGCCAGCCCGGTGGTGGACTTTGCCACCTACAACAAGAAGCTCGATGACAACTCCTTGAAGGGCCTGCTGCGCACCGGTTGGCAGATGGACTACCCCTCGATCGAGAACTTCCTGACGCCGATCTACGCGAAGGGTGCCGACTCCAACTACTCACACTACGACAACCCGGAGTTCACCAAGCTGATCAACCAGGCCGCTGCGGCCAAGACGACCGATGCGGCCAACGTCTTGTACCAGCAGGCTGAAGCGCTGCTGGCCAGGGATATGCCAACCGCGCCGCTGTGGTACCCCTCCACGGTGTCTGGTTGGTCGGAGAAGGTCACCGACGTTACGGTGACCGCGTTCGGGACCTTGGACCTGATAGGGATCAAGACGAAGTAACCCCCGGCTACCAAGTGCAGTTTGTCGGCCCGCCGAACGTTCCCGGCGGGCCGACAATACTGTGAAGACGGGTTGTTTGTTTCTGCGGTCCGAGCGAGAGGAGTGCCGGCGTGGGCAAGTACGTGCTGCGGCGACTGCTACAGATGGTCCCGGTCCTCATCGGTACCACTTTTTTGATCTACGTCATGGTTTTTGCCCTCGGCGACCCGACGGCTGGACGCTGCGGTGAGCGGCCCTGTCCGGCCAACTACGTGGCCAAGTTCAAGGCCGACTACAACCTTGATGAGCCACTGTTAGTGCAGTACGCGCTCTATATGGGCGACGTGCTCCGCGGAGACCTGGGAACGAACTTCTTCGGCAACTCGGTCAGCGAGGAGCTGATCGCCCGCTGGCCGACCACCGCCAAACTCGCGTCCATAGCGCTGGTTTTCGAGGTAGTCATCGGCGTCAGCGCCGGCGTGCTTGCCGGCATCCGTCGCGGACGGTTCATGGACCATCTGGTCACGGTGAGCACTTTGTTTGTGATCTCCATTCCGGTCTTCGTTATCGGCAGCGTGCTGCAGCTAGTGTTCGGCGTGCGGCTCGGAATCTTCCCGGTGACGGCAACCCAGGGCACCTGGAGCCAGCTGATCCTGCCGGGGTTCGTCCTGGGCTCGATCTCCATTGCCTACGTGTCCCGGCTGACCCGGACAAGCCTGGTGGAGAACCTGCGCGCCGACTACGTCCGGACCGCGAAAGCCAAGGGATTGAAGCCAAGCCGTGCCGTCGGTGTCCACACGCTACGCAACTCACTTATCCCGGTGGTCACTTTCATCGGTGCCGACTTCGGCGGGCTGCTGGGCGGGGCGATCGTCACCGAACGCATCTTCAACGTGAACGGCGTCGGCGGGTTCCTCTACCGGAGCATCCAACAGAAGGACGGTGTCTCGGTGGTCGGCACCGTCGTGTGTCTGGTGGTGGTCTACCTCGTCGTCAACCTGATAGTTGACCTCTTCTACGGCGTACTGGACCCGAGGATCACTCATGACTGAGCCGCTCACTGCACAAGAGGTCTCCGGCGCGGCAGGGGCCCTGGTACCCGCCACCCGTGCCGCGGACGAGGGCCGCTCGCTCTGGTCCGACGCCTGGGCGGATCTTCGGCGCAACCCGTTCTTCTGGGTCTCGGCGGTCCTGATTGCCGTGTTCTTGGTGATGGCCGCCTTCCCGCAACTGTTCACCAGCACCGATCCGTACTTCGCCGACCTGGCTCATGCGCGGGAGAAGCCTTCGGCCGAGGCCTGGTTCGGCTACGACGGCCAGGGCCACGACGTCTACGCACGGACCATCTACGGCGCCCGGTCCTCGATCTTGGTCGGGGTGTTCGCGACCCTCTTCACTCTCGTCATCGGCAGCCTTTTTGGCATCCTCGCTGGTTACTCCGGTGGATCGCTGGATGCGCTGCTCAGCAGGTTGGGCGACATCTTCTTCGCCATTCCGCTGCTGTTGGGCGGCATCCTGATCCTCTACACCTTCCCCAGCGACCTGGAGACCCCGTACCTGGTCGTCGTCGGAAAGGTTGTGCTGGCGCTGGGGCTGCTGGGCTGGCCGAATATCGCCCGGCTGATGCGCTCCAGCGTGCTGCAGGTCAAGCCGAACGACTACGTCCAAGCGGCCCGGGCGCTGGGCGCGAGCCCAGGCCGAATCATCCTCTCCCACATACTCCCCAACTCCTTGGCTGCGGTGATCGTTGTCTCCACCATCAACCTGGGCGCCTACATCGCGGCCGAAGCAACGCTGTCCTACCTCGGCATCGGTCTGCAGCCGCCGGCGATCTCATGGGGGTTGGCGATCTCGGAGGCCTCAGGCATCGGCTTGATCCGCGCAGCCCCCCACATGCTGCTCTTCCCCAGCATCTTCTTGTCGTTGACGGTGCTCGCTTTCATCATGCTGGGGGACGCAGTCCGAGACGCCCTCGACCCGAAGCTCCGCTGAGAGGAACCGATGTCTTCCACGCTGAACAACGAGGTCCTCGGCAGCACCAGCAGCTGGCAGCCCCACGACGGGCTGCTGCTGGAGGTCGACGGGCTGGAGGTTGAGTTCCGGACCCGCGAGGGTGTCGCCAAAGCCATCAACGGTGTCTCGTTCGACCTACGAGAGGGCGAGACACTGGCCATCCTGGGGGAGTCCGGATCCGGTAAGTCGGTCACCGCGCAGGCGGTGATGGGCATCCTCGACTCCCCGCCGGGCTTTGTCACCGGCGGTGAGGTCCGCTACTGCGGCGAGGACATTCTGGCCATGAGCGATGAGCGGCGCCGCACGATCCGCGGGCCGGAGATCTCCATGGTGTTCCAGGACGCACTGTCCTCGCTGAACCCGGTATTTCCGGTCGGCTGGCAGATCGCGGAGATGTTTCGGCAACACCGGGGGATGAACAAGTCCAATGCGTTGGCCGAAGCGGTCCGGCTGATGGAGCGGGTCCAGATCCCAGGCGCGGCGCAGCGGGTCAAGGCCTATCCGCACCAGTTCTCGGGCGGCATGAGACAGCGGATCATGATCGCCATGGCGATTGCGCTCGACCCTGCTGTGCTGATCGCAGACGAGCCCACGACAGCGCTCGATGTCACCGTACAGGCGCAGATCATGCAGCTGCTCGAAGAGCTTCAGGCCGAGCGCCGGATGGGGCTGATCCTGATCACCCACGACCTCGGTGTGGTAGCCGACGTGGCCGACCGGATCGCCGTCATGTACGCCGGGCGGATCGTCGAGTACGCCGACGTCTTCGACCTGTACGCGCAGCCTGCCCACCCCTACACCAAGGGACTGTTGGAGTCGATCCCACGGCTGGACCGTAAGGGCGAGACGCTGGCCTCCATCGGTGGGCTGCCGCCGAACCTGATGCAGATTCCGCCGGGGTGCCCGTTCAACCCACGCTGCAACTACGCGCAGGACATCTGCCGGGAACAGCGGCCAGAGCTGTACGAGGTCGGCCACCATCGGCGCAGCGCCTGCCACTTCGCCGACCAGCTCGTGCGCGGGCAGGAACCCCCGCTGACCCGACGGCGTGACCAACTCGAAGGTGGTGTCCGACCATGAGCCGCGAAGTCATCCTCGAGGCCGACAACCTGGTCAAGTACTACCCGATCCGCGCCGGAGTGCTGCGTCGCACGATCGGCCAGGTGAAGGCTCTCGACGGCGTCTCCTTCAAGCTCTATAAGGGTGAGACGCTCGGCATCGTGGGTGAGTCCGGCTGCGGCAAGTCGACACTGGGCCGGATGTTGATGCGGCTGGAGGAGCCAACAGCGGGCACCCTGACCTTCGACGGAGTAGACGTCTACACGCAGAAGGGCGCCGCGATGCGGCGGCTGCGACGTGACATCCAGATCGTCTTCCAGGACCCGTACACGTCGTTGAACCCGCGCAAGACGGTCGGCGACATCGTCGGGGAGCCGTTTGAGATCCACCGCGACGTCGTCCCCAAGGGCGGCCGTCGCCGGCGGGTGCAGGAGCTGCTTGACCTGGTCGGGCTGAACCCCGAGCACATCAACCGCTATCCCCACCAGTTCTCCGGCGGTCAGCGGCAGCGGATCGGGATCGCCCGGGGGCTGGCCCTCAACCCGAAGGTGATCATCTGCGACGAGCCGGTGTCTGCCCTGGACGTCTCGGTGCAGGCGCAGGTGGTGAACCTGCTGGAGAAGCTGCAGTCCGAGTTCGGGCTGGCCTACGTCTTCATCGCCCATGACCTGTCGGTAGTGCGGCATATCTCCGACAGAGTGGGCGTGATGTACCTGGGCACCATGGTCGAGCTGGGGGATGAGGAGCAGATCTACTCCCGACCGACGCACCCCTACACCCAGGCACTGCTGTCCGCCGTCCCGGTGCCGGACCCGACGTTGCGCGGTAGGCGGGAGCAGATCGTGCTCGCCGGTGACGTGCCCAGCCCGGCGAACCCGCCGAGTGGCTGCCGGTTCCACACCCGATGCTGGAAGGCGCAGCAGAAGTGCGTCACCGACGTACCGCTACTGATCAACCGACCGGACGGCCGGGGCGCTCACGATTCCGCCTGCCACTTCGCCGAGGCGCGGGTGGTGGTCTGACGCGAATCAGTGCCGGTCGCCCCGGCGCCGTATGGTTGTCGCCGTGACTTCTGCTGCCACGAACCTGCCCGACCGGCGCCTGCTGCTGGTGCATGCGCATCCGGACGACGAGACCATCGGCACCGGAGTGACCATGGCTGAGTACGTCGCCGCTGGGGCTGCGGTCACCCTGGTGACCTGCACCCTCGGTGAAGAAGGTGAGGTGCTGGTCGACTCGCTGGGTCACCTGGCCGCACACCAGGAGGACACCCTCGGTGAGCACCGGCTCGGTGAGCTGAACCAGGCGATGGCCGCCCTTGGCGTGACCGACTTCCTCCGGCTCGGGGGCGACGGCCGTTACCGGGACTCGGGGATGGCCTACGACGACTTGGGAATGGCCATCGCTCGGACCGAGCTGCGCCCGGGAATCTTCTGGACCGCGGACCTGCTGGAGGCGGCCAATGAGCTGGTTCCGATCATCCGTGACCGCCGTCCGCAGGTGCTGATCACCTACGACGAGTTCGGTGGCTACGGCCATCCCGACCACGTCCAGGCGCACCGGGTGGCCATGTACGCCTACCTGCTCGCCGGCGTCCGCTCATACCGGAAGGACCTCGGGCCGGCGTGGGTGGTGCCCCGGGTCCTCTGGACGGCGATGAGTGAGAGCCGGATGCGGGAGGCGGTCCGGGCATTCCGCAACGCCGGCGACGAGGAGACCTGGAAGGGCTTCGACCCGGACGGCGAGATGCCCCCCATGGTGACCTCGGACGAGGACATCGACTGTGTCATCGACGGCTCCGACATCGTCAGCCAGAAGATGGACGCCATGCGCGCCCACGCGACCCAGATCACCCTCGACGGTCCGTTCTTCGCCATGGCCGACAACTTCGGCGACGAGGCCTGGGGGCAGGAGTACTTCAGACTGGCCGTCGGCACGCCGTTCCCGCCGGCACCCGAAGGGTCGGAGCGCAGCTGGGCCACAGACGTCTTCGCCGGACTGGACTAGCCGGCGGTGCACGAGCTGTGGTCGGCCAACAGTGCAGGAGCTTCCCCGGAGCGACTGCGTGAGGTGATGGCGGAGTTCGCAGCCGGCGTGACCGTGGTGACGACCGTCTGGCAGGGAATGCCGCACGCCATGACGGCTACGGCCTTCAGCTCGGTCTCGCTGACACCGCCACTGGTACTGGTCTGTGTCGGCAAGAGCAGCCGGTTCCATCACGCGGTGACCCAGGCCGGCACCTGGGCAGTGTCCATCCTCAGCGCCGATCAGGTGCAGATCGCCCGGCACTTCAGCCACAGCGGCCGGGACCTGGCGACCCAGTTCGACGGGGTGCCGCACACGCCGGCCCCGCACTGCGGGGCGCCGGTCCTCGACGGAGCCCAAGGCTGGCTGGAGTGCGTGACCTACGACAAGCACGATGCCGGTGACCACACCATCGTGGTCGGCCGCGTTCTCGCCACCTCTGTAGAGTCTGCGGATTCAGCACCGCTGACGTACCATCGTGGGACTTATTCCAGACTCCCCGACATACGTTAGGCCTGCTGTGAGCACTCCCATGCCCGACAGGGCTCCCGTCGCGGACGACACGATCGTCACAGCATCGGCGAACGGGCCCGAGCCTCAGCAGCGTCGGCGCAGGGTGGTCGGTGGAGTTCTGGGCGTCGCGCTGCTGGCGGCCGTGGCCCTGTACCTCGTCGGCTATCTGATGGCCGGCGACAAGCTCCCCAAGGACGCCCGGGTCTTGGGTGTGCCGGTGGGGGGGCTTGACCATACGGCTGCGGCGACGAAGCTGGAGGACACGCTCGAAGCCAGGGCTCGGCAGCCGATCAAGGTCACGGTCGGCGACACCGCGGATGAGGTGATGCCGGCCGAGTCCGGGCTATCGGTCGACTACGCCAAGAGCGTCGCGCAAGCCGGCGGCGGGAAAAGCTTCGACCCGCGGCAAATCTGGCAGGTGCTGACCGGTGGTGGCTCCACCGACGCAGTGGTCGCGGTGGACCGCGCCAAGCTCGGGGCCGCAGTCACGGCGCTCGCGATTAAGCACGACACAGCGCCCAGGGACGCAGGGTTGAAGTTCGACGGTGCCAAGATCATCACCCGCAACGCCTCAGTGGGGGTCCGGCTGGACCAAGACGCCGCCGCGGACACCCTGCAGCGCAGCTACTTGAGCGCCGCCAGCCCTGTTGATCTTGCCGCCGAGCTGACCCAGCCCCAGGTCGGCAACGATGACCTGGCACGGGTCGTCAACGACGTCGCCAAGCCCGCCGTTGCGGCTCCCATCACGGTGCGGGCCGGCGACGCCGGCTCCTTCCGGCTAACCCCCACCATGATCGGCAAGGCCGTGACCTTCGAGCCGCGGGACGGCACCCTGGCCCCCCGACTCGACAGCGCCGCGCTCTACCAGCAGGCCAAGCCCGAGCTGAGCAAGGTGGAGGGGAAGAAGCCGAGGAACGCCACCGTCCGGCTGGTGGACGGCAAACCCACCGTGATCCCGGCGGTGGACGGGACCGAGGTGTCGAAGGACAACCTGGCCAAGGTGGTCGAGCCGGCCCTCACCAAATCCGGCCAGGCTCGCACTGTCACCATCGAGCTCACCGGCGCCAAGGCCAAGTTCACCACCGCCGACGCGGAGAAGCTCGCGATCAAGGAGGTGACGGGGCGGTTCACCACCTACTTCCCCTACGCCCACTACCGCAACGTCAACATCGGCCGGGCGGCCGAGCTGATCAACGGCACGGTGCTGAAGCCGGGTGACACCTTCTCGCTGAACCGCATCGTCGGCGAGCGGACCAAGGCCAACGGCTTCACCGAGGGCAACATCATCACCGGTGGCAAGTTCCGCCTCGAGCTCGGCGGCGGAGTGTCCCAAAGCGCCACGACGACGTACAACGCGATGTTCTTCGCCGGTTTGAAGGATATCGAGCACCAGCCGCACACTCTCTTCATCGACCGTTACCCACCCGGCCGGGAGGCGACGGTGGCGTGGCCCAACCTCGACCTGAAGTTCAACAACGATACGAAGTACGGGGTCCTGGTGGAGGCCAGGGTGCGGAAGGCGAGCCCCGGCCGCCGCGGCTCGATCACCGTCAAGATGTGGTCAACCAAGACCTACGGCAAGATTGAGTCGTCCCCGCTGAGGAGATCCAACTTCACCACCGGCCGGGACCTCGACGACGACAGCCCCAAGTGCCAGCCGATGAGCCCGGTGCGCGGCTTCGACGTCAACTACTCGCGGCTGTTCTACCGCGACGGCGAGGTGGTGAAGACGGAGCGGTTCTTCTGGCGGTACGCCCCGACCGACCGGGTCCGCTGCACCTAACTCCGCCGACGCGTCAGCTTCTCCCAGCATCTGGCGGCGTGTCCCGGCCGCACTGACCGGTCGCGGGTGGCGCGAGGTACAGGTAGCTGTGGTGCACGGCGAAGCCTGCCCGCTGGTACGCCCGGTGTGCCGCGCTGTTCTCGGTGGCCACCTGCAGGTACACGTTGCGTGCCCCCTGCCGAGCCGCCCAGTGACCCAGCGCGGTCATGATCTTGGTCGCCCACCCACGGCGGCGGTGAGCCGGAACCGTCCAGAGGGATGCCAGACCCATCCAGGACTGGTTCACGTGCGCGCGGCCGATGGCTATCACGTCCCCGTCGGCCTCCACCTGGGCAAACGCCCGAGGCGGACGTCCGTCGAGGATCGAGTGCAGCACAGCGGCCTCAGCGGAGTTGGGCCGGCTGATCTGGTACGCGTCCTGCCATCCTGGCCCCAGCGACGTCAGTACCCGGACCCGAGGATCGGGGCGCTCAGCACCGAGTAGCTCGTTGAGCCGGACGGCCAGCACATCGGTGCGTACGTACGCCTCGGTCCAGCCGAGGCCGCGGAGCCGGTGCTCGACGTCGCCGCCGGCCACCACCTGCGCCCATGGCTGGATCTGATGTCGGGCGGCGAAAGCGACGATCCGGGCCGCCGCCTCGGCCACGTCCATACCGGGGTGACCGACCGCCAGGCAGGAGTTCGCCCGGCCGGTGAAGCCGCCGCCGTACCGCAGCGTCCACTCCCCGAGCGGCTCACTGTGGGCCACCCATCCCGGCAGCGAGATCTGCTCCAGCTCCTCGGGGCTGGTCCGCTGCGGGCCGGGCCCACCGAGCGCGGCCGGCAGCCGCCGGGCAGCCACGACCCGCGACCGGTGCACGGTCGACGTTGCCTGCAGTCCCTCCAGCGTCACCTGCTCCGAATCGACGGCGGCGACCCAGCCGATGACGTCCGTGGCGGAGCCGTCCGGCAGCAGCGTTCTCAGCACAACCCGGTCACCAACCGTGGCCGGCGGGACGAGGATGTCAACAGGGTCCATTGGGTGGAGGTGCTTTCACAGAGCTGGAGCGGACGCGTGATACTAGAACAACAACCGTACGACCCAGTTCATCGACCCCCGGCCGTACATGATCATCGAGGAGTAGAGCCGTGACCTACGTCATTGCCCAGCCGTGTGTAGACCTCAAGGACCGCGCCTGCGTCGAAGAGTGTCCTGTTGACTGCATCTACGAGGGCAAGCGGATGCTCTACATCCATCCCGACGAGTGCGTCGACTGCGGGGCCTGCGAGCCCGTCTGCCCGGTGGAGGCCATCTTCTACGAGGACGACACCCCGGAGGAGTGGAAGGACTACTACACCGCCAACGTCGACTTCTTCTCCGATCTCGGCTCGCCCGGTGGCGCAGCCAAGGTTGGCGTGATCGACAAGGACCACCCTCTGATTGAGGCATTGCCGCCGCAAGAGCACGAGGAGTGAGCCTCGCCTCGACCCTGCCCGACTTCCCCTGGGACACGTTGGCCGGTGCCAAGGCGACGGCCAACGCGCATCCGGGCGGCATCGTCGACCTGTCGGTAGGTACGCCGGTCGACCCCACCCCGGGCATCGGCAGGACCGCACTGCTCAGCGCAGCAGACAGCCCCGGGTACCCGTTGACGTCAGGAACCGCTGCGCTCCGCGACGCGATGGCCGGCTACCTGCTGCGTCGGTGGGGTGCCGAGCAGGTAGCGCCGGCCGACACGTTGCCGGTCATCGGGACCAAGGAGCTGGTGGCGTGGCTGCCGACGCTGCTCGGTCTGGGACCGTCGGACGTGGTGGTGATTCCGACCATGGCGTACCCGACCTATGCGGTGGGTGCGTCCATCGCCCGCTGCCAGATGGTCGAGGCCGATGACCTATCCAGCCTAGGGGACCTGCGTCCCGCTCTGGTCTGGCTGAACTCACCCTCCAACCCCACCGGCGAGATCCTGCCCGCCGAGGTGCTGGCGGAGCGAGTCCGCTGGGCCAGGGAGCGGGGCGCCGTGGTGGCCTCCGACGAGTGCTACGGAGAGTTCGGCTGGGACGCCGAGCCGGTCTCGGTGCTACATCCGAGCATCAATGCCGGCAGTAACGAGAACCTGCTGGCCGTGCACTCGCTGTCCAAACGTTCCAACCTGGCCGGCTACCGCGCGGGCTTCATCGCCGGTGACTCCGCTCTGGTCGCCGACCTGCTGGCCGTCCGCAAGCATGCCGGGATGATCGTGCCGCGGCCGGTCCAGGAGGCGATGATCGCCCTGCTCGGCGACCAGCAGCATGTCGAACAGCAGCGCAGCCGGTACCTGCACCGCCGGTCACGGCTCCGGCCCGCGCTGGAGGCCCGGGGTTTCAGCATCGAGCACTCCGAGGGGTCGCTGTACCTCTGGGCGACCCGCGGTGAGGACTGCCGGTCCTCGGTCGCTTTCCTCGCAGAGCTGGGCATTCTGGTGGCACCCGGCGACTTCTACGGCAGCGCCGCCCACCAGTTCATCCGGGTCGCCCTCACTGCCACCGACGAACGGGTTGACGCCGCCGTCGAGCGCCTGCTGGCCTGACCGGCCGGCGGCCCGCGCGGTGAGGCAGCTCAGCGGACGGTGATCGTGACCACCGGAGTGCCGGCGGCCGGACTGGCGGCCGACCATTCCGGCAGGTTCCGGCTGTCGGTCTGCCAGGTCTGACCGGAGGTCTTGACCGAGGTCACGCCGAAGCCTGAGGCGTTCGCCACCGCGTAGTGCGCGTACGCCCAGGCCAGCGTGGTGCTACGAGCCTTGATGGTGATCACCGTGCCGTCCCGCTGAGCCGGCACGGACCCGAACGTCTTCTTCAGCGAACGGACCAGCCCGGCGGCGTCACCGTCCGCCTTCTTCTTGTCCAGGCAGCTGATGCCGGCAGCGGAGTGACCGGTCAGCGTGCTGGCCAGCACCCGGCCGTCGGACTCATGATCACGGTAGGCCTCGGGATAGCCACTGCGTTGGACCTTCTGCGCAACATCGTTGATGTCACCGGTCTCCCAGTTGTCGACCCTGACCAGCGCATCGTAGAACTTGTTCGTTGCGTAGTAGGGATCCATCAGCTGCTCGGGCGTGCCCCAGCCCTGCGACGGTCGCTGCTGGAACAGCCCGACCGAGTCCCGGTCGCCGTAGTCCAGGTTCCGGATCCCGGTCTCCTGGTAGACGGTCGCCATCGCAATCGACGCCGCCCGTGGCGCCAGACCGCGCCGGACCGACAGCCCGACGATGATCGAGCTCAGCCGGGCCTGGTCAAGATCAAGAGCGACGCTTGCGTTGCTTGTCCGCGCCACGCAGCGCTGTTGGCCAGGCAACGGTGTGGTGACGTTCTGGTTCTGCAGCAGCATGAACGCGCCCACAGCCAGTGCCGCGACCACGACAACCGCCACGAACAGACAGCCGACAGCACGCGCCGGCCCTGGACCCGCCACGGCGTCAGTTCGTGTGCAGGGCGGCGTTCAGCTCAACGGCCTTGCCCTGCCGGCCACGAACCTCGATGGCTCCGCTGACCGAGTTGCGGATGAAGAGCAGACCACTCTGGCCGGACAGCTCCTGCGCCTTGACCACCGAGCCATCGGGTGTGGTCACCTTGGTTCCCGCGGTGACGTACAGGCCCGCCTCCACCACGCAGTCGTCACCGAGCGCGATCCCGATCCCGGAGTTCGCCCCGAGCAGACAGCGCTCACCGATCGACACGACCTGGGTGCCGCCACCCGACAGCGTCCCCATGATCGAGGCGCCACCGCCGATGTCGGAGTCCTTGCCGACCACCACACCGGCCGAGATCCGTCCCTCGACCATGGAGGTACCAAGAGTCCCGGCGTTGAAGTTGACGAACCCCTCATGCATCACCGTCGTCCCGGCGGCGAGGTGGGCACCTAGCCTGACCCGGTCCGCCTCGGCGATTCGTACGCCGGTCGGCAGCACGTAGTCGACCATCCGGGGAAACTTGTCGACGCCAAACACCGTCACCTGGCCCTGGCTGGCCCGGAGCGCTGTGCGTACCTGCTCGAAGCCCTCCACGGCACAGGGGCCGGCCGAGGTCCAGACGACGTTCGGAAGTACGGCGAAGATGCCATCGAGGTTCACTGTCCGTGGAGCCGCCAGCCGCGAGCTCAGCAGATGCAGCCGCAGATAGGCGTCCGAGGTGCCGGCAGGGGCAGCGTCAAGATCGATCTCGACCAGGACTGGCTCCGTGTGAACCTTGCGGACAAGGTCCTGTCCCACGGCGTCGGTCAGAGCCGTCGGAGTCGTGGTCTCCGGGGCGGTACCCAGCTGAGGATCCGGGAAATAGGTGTCGAGGACTTGGCCGGAGTCATGGATGGTGGCGAGCCCCCAGCCCCACGCGCGGCGGGACGGGGATGCGGGCGTGGCTTCGGTCATGGAGCCAAGCCTACGGGCTCCCGGATAGGGTGCCGGTGTGCCTGTTCCCTCGCTCGATCTCGACGGCGACGTAGTCGACCTGCTGGCCCAGCTCATTGACATCGAGTCGGTCAGCGGCAATGAGACACCGATCGCCAACGCGGTGGAGGAAGCACTGCGCCGCTACCCGCACTTGGAGGTGATCCGGGACGGCAACGTGGTGGTCGCCCGGACCGATCTCGGCCGGGCTGACCGGGTGGTCATTGCCGGCCACCTGGACACGGTGCCGATTGCTGACAACGTCCCGTCCTGGCGGACCGGCGCGGGTGACCAGACGATCATCTGGGGGCGCGGCAGCTGCGACATGAAGGGCGGTGTCGCCGTCCAGCTGGCGGCCGCGGCGCGGCTGGTGCAGCCGAGCCGGGACATCACCTGGATCTTCTACGACAACGAAGAGGTCCAGGCGGACCTCAACGGTCTGGGCCGACTGGCCCGGGAACGGCCGGAGCTGCTAACCGGATCCTTCGCGGTGCTGGGTGAGCCTTCCAACGCCGGAATCGAGGGCGGTTGCCAGGGCACCATGCGGGCGGAGATACAGCTCACCGGCGTCGCTGCGCACTCTGCCCGTGCCTGGAAGGGCCACAACGCCATCCACGATGCGGCCGTGGTGCTGCAGCGGCTGCGGGACTACCAGCCCGCCGAGGTGGAAGTGGAGGGACTGGTCTACCGCGAGGGTCTGAACGCGGTATCCATCACGGGCGGGATCGCCGGCAACGTAATCCCCGACCGCTGCACTGTTGCGGTGAACTACCGCTTCGCGCCGGACAAGGACATTGCTGCCGCCGAAGCCCACGTACGCGAGGTCTTCGAGGGGTTCGACCTGACCGTGACCGACGCCAGTGCCGGTGCTCGGCCGGGACTGGATCAGCCGGCGGCGGCCGAGTTCCTGGCGGCGGTCGGGGGCAGCGCCAACCCCAAGTTCGGCTGGACCGATGTGGCCCAGTTCGCCGCACTCGGTGTGCCGGCGGTCAACTTCGGCCCGGGGGACCCGAGCAAGGCGCACGCCGACGACGAGTTCTGCCCAGCCGCCGATGTGGTCTCCTGCCGGGACGCGTTGCTGCGCTGGCTCGGCTAGCCGGTCGGGGCCCGCTGCTCGGGCAGCACTTCCTCGGGCGCGAGCGCCCAGCCCGGTCGTCCTATGCTGAGCCGGTGAGTCAGTCCGAACCTGAAGCCCGGTACTCCCAGGGCCCGGTCGTCCGCGGCGCCGGGCAGTTGCAGAACACCACCACCGACCAGCGACTGTTGGACGGTGCCGGCTCGACCGACTGGGTCCACACCGACCCCTGGCGGGTGCTGCGGATCCAGGCTGAGTTCGTGGATGGATTCGGCACCCTGGCCGAGCTGGGCCCTGCCGTCAGCGTCTTCGGCTCAGCCCGCACCGCCCCCGATCACCCGATGTACGCCGCCGCGGAGCGGATGGGCGCCAAGCTTGCCGAAGCCGGTCTGGCGGTCATCACCGGCGGCGGGCCGGGGACGATGGCGGCAGCGAACAAGGGAGCCGCCGAGGTGGGCGGCGTATCGGTGGGCTTGGGCATTGAGCTGCCCTTTGAGTCTGGGCTGAACCCGTACGTCAACCTCGGCATCAACTTCCGCTACTTCTTCGCCCGGAAGACGATGTTCGTCAAGTACTCGCAGGGCTTCATCGTGATGCCGGGCGGGTTCGGAACGTTCGACGAGCTGTTCGAGGCGCTGACCCTGGTGCAGACCCGCAAGGTGACCTCATTCCCGGTGGTGCTGTTCGGAAGCCAGTACTGGCAGGGTCTGCTGGACTGGATCGGTTCGGCGGTGCTGGAGTCCGGGAACATCTCCGCCGCGGACCTCAAGATGCTGCAGGTCACCGACGACGTCGACGAAGCGGTCGACATCGCGCTGTCGAACCAGCCGGTGCCCCGCGTGCCCGAGCGACCGGAGTGACTCAGCCTCAGGTGGCCCATGGCACGATCGGTGCATGGAGTGGTTCATCGCGGTGGTTGTCATCGCGGCGCTGGGCGTGGCCGCGCTGGCCGCCGCGGGCGGACTGGGACAGATGAGCAAGGACCCGGTACGCGACACGTACCGGCAGGACCTGCCTCCGGCCGAACAGCCGCTGATGGCAGCCGACATCCAGACCCTTCGGTTCGGGCTCAGCCTCCGCGGGTACGCGATGGGGCAGGTCGACGACGTCTTGGACCGGCTGGCCGCCGAGATCGCCGCCCGGGATGCCATTATCGCCCGACTACAAAGAGGGCTCGAGCAGACGGACCCTGAAACCGAGTCCCGCCCGGCGCCACACCAGGTGAGCCCCGAATGAGCGTCCGGCTGCAAACGGGTACCACAGTCAGGGCACCGGCCGAGGCGGTCTGGTCCCGGCTGACGGACTGGAAGGGCCAGTCGGACTGGATCCCGATGACCACAGTCACCGTGCTCACCAAGCGCAGTGACGGCGTCGGCGTCCGTGCGGCCGCTCTCTCGGGCGTCCAGCTGGGTCCGGTGCCGCTGGGCCTGCTGGACCGCTTCATGGTGACCGGGTGGACTCCACCGGCGGCGGGTCGCGTCGGCGAGCTCGAGGTGCTGCACCTTGGCCCCTACTTCACCGGTCCGGGGGTGTTCCGGGTGGAGGCCTGCGGCCCCGGTCGCAGCACTGTGACCTGTACTGAGCTCTTTGACCTCCCCGGAGGGCGCGCAGTGGAAGCGGTGGTCGGCCTGCTGGTGCCGGTGATGCGTGTCGCCCTGCGGAGCAGTCTGTCGAAGCTGGGCCGGCTGGTCGAGGAGGAGGTGCGCTGATGGAGGCGGTGGCCGGAGCGGACGGGAAGCTGCGGTGCCCATGGGGGGTGCCGGTCGGCGACTACCGCGACTATCACGATCAGGAGTGGGGACGACCCGTCGTCAGCACCCGCGGCTTGTACGAGCGGCTGACTCTGGAGGCGTTCCAGTCGGGCCTGTCCTGGATTACGATCCTGCGCAAGCGGGAGAACTTCCGGGCAGCGTTCGCCGGTTTCGACCCAGCGGTGGTCGCCTCGTTCGGCCCGGCCGACGTGGACCGGCTGATGAGCGACGCAGGCATCGTCCGGAACAAGATCAAGATCGACGCCGCCATCAGCAACGCGCGGGTCGTGGCCGACCTCGGTGACGACTTCGCCAGCCTGGTCACCAGCTTCCGCCAGCCGGACCGCCCGCGCCCGAGGACGCTGGCCGAGGTGCCGGCCAGTACCGCCGAGTCCGTCGCACTCTCGAAGCTGCTGAAAAACAAGGGAATCCGGTTCGTCGGACCGACCACCGCGTACGCCCTGATGCAAGCAGTAGGTCTGGTCGATGACCACCTGGCCGACTGTTTCGTTCAGATCGACCGCACCGCCGATGATCAAGCCGGCTGCTGAGCCGCGGGACCTTACTCCCCGGTGGGGGCACCCGGTGGGCCCGTGCGGGAGCCGACCCACCGGCTCGGCGACGCGGTCGGCGAGGGAGCCGTCGTCAACCACTTCCGATGCCACGCCGATCCGCAGCCACCGCCTCGATCGGCACCTTGGTGCTGCGGCAGACTCTAGACCCGCCCTTTACCGATGGATAAGTGCCCACGAAGGTTCTTGACCCGGCGAAGAACGCGGCCCCGCCATGCGGAATAATTGACCTGACTGCTGGATGACAGAGATGAGGTTGCACGATGGCTGCAATGAAGCCGCGGACTGGTGACGGCCCGATGGAGGTCACCAAGGAGGGCCGGGGGATCGTCATGAGGGTGCCGCTCGAAGGAGGCGGCAGACTCGTGGTCGAACTCAACGCTGACGAGGCGGCCGAGTTGGCGGGAGCACTGAAAGAGGTCGTCGGCTAGATCATCCCCCACACGTTGCGGGGCCCCGATGTGATGAGCACCGGGGCCCTTTGCTATGTCCGGTCAGCGTCGGCTGCTGTGCACCTCGATGGCGCGCCGGTAGACCTCCACCGTCTCGGCCGCGATCTTGGCCCAGCTGAACTCGTCGATGCAGCGTTGCCGTCCGGCCACCCCGAACGCCCTGGCCTTGTCCGGGTCGGACGTCAGAGAGTTGATCTTCGCGGCCAGATCAGCCTCGAAGGCCGCGACCGCGGCCGGGTCATCGGCTTGGGCCGGGTCGTAGGGCACTAGGTACCCGGTCTCGCCATCCACCACAACCTCGGGGATCCCACCGACCGCACTGGCCACTACGGCGGTCTCACACGCCATCGCCTCCAGGTTCACAATACCGAGCGGCTCGTAGACTGACGGGCAGGCGAACACAGTCGCATGGGACAGGACCTGCCGGACGTGCGCACGCGGCAGCATCTGTTCGACCCACAGCACGTTGCCCCGGCTCCGTTGCAGGTGGGCGAACGCATCGCCGATGGATCGGGCGATCTCCGGTGTGTCCGGGGCGCCGGCGAGCAGCACCAGCTGCGTGTCCGGGTCCAGCTGCTCGGCGGCCCGGACAAGGTGAATCAGCCCTTTCTGTCGGGTGATCCGGCCGACAAAGACCACCGACGGACGGTCGGGGTCCATCCCGAGCTGGGCCACCACGTCAGTGTCGAGGTCGGGCTTGAACTCGTCGGTGTCGATGCCGTTGCGGACTACGTGCACCTTGTCCGGGTCCAGCTCGGAGTAGGAGTCCAACGTGTCGGCACGCATCCCGGCACTGACGGCGATCACCGCGTCGGCGCCCTCGAAGGCGGTCCGCTCCGCCCAAGAGGAGAGCTGGTAACCACCACCGAGCTGTTCGGCCTTCCACGGTCGGTGCGGTTCCAACGAGTGCGCGCTGACCACATGCGGTATGTCGTGCAGCAGCCCGGCGAGATGGCCGCCCAGGTTGGCGTACCAGGTGTGGGAGTGGACAAGATCGACTTCGCCGATCGCGGCCGCCATCGCCAGGTCGGCTCCGAAGACCCGCAGCGCCGGGTTGGCGCCCAGCGGGAAGTTCTCCGGATGCGCTGTCGCCCCTTCGCGAGGTTCCCCCATGCAGTGCACATCGACGTCGATGAGCTTGCGCAGCTGGGGGACCAGCTGCGCCACGTGGACGCCGGCGCCGCCGTAGATGGTCGGTGGGTACTCGCGGGTCAGCAGCGAGATGCTCAGCTTTTGTTCGGCGGCGTCGTCGCCCGATGGAGTCGTCATGGATCGCCCCGATGGAGTCGTCATGGATCGAATGGTGCCACACGTGCGCAGGGCTGAGAAGGTCCCGGGGCCGCTCGGTGGGCGGCTGCTGGCTCTGCCGGTCGGACTGATCTGGCGCGCCTCTTGTCCCACATGGCCCGATACCCCTAGGTTCAGTCACATGGCAGCGCGACCGAAGGTACTGGCAATTGTTCTCGCCGGCGGGGAGGGGAAGCGGCTGATGCCGCTGACCATGGATCGGGCAAAGCCCGCAGTGCCGTTCGGAGGAACCTACCGACTGATCGACTACGTCTTGTCGAACCTGGCCAACGCCGGGCTTCGGCAGATCTGCGTACTCACCCAGTACAAGTCCCACTCACTCGACCGGCACATCTCCTTGACCTGGCGGATGTCGACCATGCTGGGGAACTACGTGACCCCGGTGCCGGCTCAGCAGCGACTCGGCCCCCGGTGGTACCAGGGCAGCGCCGACGCGATCTTCCAGTCGATGAACCTGATCCGTGACGAAGACCCCGACTACGTCGTGGTCTTCGGTGCCGACAACATCTACCGGATGGACGTCTCCCAGATGGTCGACGCCCACATCGACGGAGGTCTGGGCTGCACGGTGGCCGGCATCCGGGTCCCACGGAACCAGGCCAGCGCCTTCGGGGTGATCGATGCCGGTGCGGACAACAAGATCAAGAACTTCCTGGAGAAGCCGGCTGACCCGCCCGGCCTTTCGGACGACCCCGAGTCCTCCTTTGCGTCGATGGGAAACTACATTTTTTCCACCGACGCTCTGATCGAGGCGTTGAAGTCCGATGCGGAGCAGATCGACTCGCGGCACGATATGGGTGGCGACATCATCCCTTCGTTCGTGTCCCGCGGTGAGGCCCAGGTGTACGACTTCACCGCCAACCAGGTGCCCGGGTCCAGCGGGAGGGAGAAGAGCTACTGGCGCGACGTAGGCACCATCGACGCGTATCACGAGGCCCACATGGACCTGGTTTCGGTCGACCCGGTTTTCAACCTGTACAACGAAGAGTGGCCGATCTGGACCTATCCGGTGCAGATGCCCGGAGCCAAGTTCGTGCTCAAGGGTCGCGCTGAGGACTCCATCGTCAGCCCTGGCAGCATCATCTCGGGCGCTTCGGTGGACCGCTCGGTGCTGTCGCCCAATGTGCGGGCCCTGGAGGGTGCAACCATCGAGGAGTCGGTGATCTTGAGCAACGTTCAGATCGGCCCCCGGGCGACGGTCCGGCGAGCGATCCTGGACAAGAACGTGGTGGTTCCGGACGGGTGCGAGATCGGGGTTGACCCCAAAGCCGATCTTGCCCGCGGCTACACCGTTTCCGAGGGTGGGATCACCATCGTCGGCAAGGGCATCACCGTCACGCCGGCCTAGCCGGCCAGCCTGCTGTTCGACCTGCTCGGGTCAGCGCTTCACGGCGACGAGCAGACCGTTGCCGACCGGCAGCAGCGCGGAGACCAGGTCGTCGTTCTCGGACACGATGCTCAGCGCGTCCCGGATCGCATCCGTCTCGTCGTCGGTGTTGCCCGGGTCTGCGACTCGGTCGTGCCAGAGCGAGTCGTTGACCACCAGCATGCCGCCGTGCCGCAGCAGCCTCAGGCCCTGTTCGACGTACTCGGCGTACTCGAGCTTGTCGGCGTCGATGAACACCAGGTCGTACGCGCCGTCGCTGAGCTTCGGTAGTACGGTGAGCGCGGCACCGGCGATCAGCCGGAACCGCTGGGTGCGGATACCCACCGAGATGAAGGAACGCCGAGCCAGCTGCTGGTGCTCCGGCTCGATGTCAACGCTGGTCAGTACCCCGTCTGGCGTCATCCCGGCGAACAGTGCCAGGCCGGAGGCGCCCGAGCCGGTGCCGATCTCCACTACCGCACGGGCCTGGACGGCCTTGGCCAGCAGCGTCAGGGCGCTGGCCGTACCCCGGGCCAACGGCTCGAGCCCGAGTTCGGTTGCATTCGCCCGGGCAGCCGCGCCCGCTTCGTTCTCGTCGACGAAGTCTTCGGCGTACGCCCACGATGCTGCCTTCGGGGCGGACTTGGCGGGCGACTTGGCGGAGGAGGCGTTCACGGGGCTCAGCCTAGCGAAAGCGCCAGCGGTGCACACACCGTCAGGTCCGCCTGCGGAGGTCCATGGGTTCTACGATGTGCTCATGAGCCATACGGTCGTAGCCGAACTAGTCGCAGCAGTCCTCCTGGTGGAGGTCAAGATCGGCGACACCGTGGCGGCCGATGACCCAGTGGTGATCTTGGAGTCGATGAAGATGGAGATCCCGGTACTAGCCGAAGTGGCCGGCACCGTGAGCGAGATCAGTGTGTCCGCTGGGGATGTTGTCAACGACGGCGACCCGTTGGTCATGATCACCCCGGCGTCGCGGTAGGCGAATCCGGCGGGGATGTGCACGCGGCCCGTCAGCCGCGATGCTCCGGTCGCCGCGGCACTACAATCTCTGCTATGCCAGCCCAGCCGCCCTTCGGTCGCCTGCTCAGTGCGATGGTGACCCCGTTCGACGCCGACGGTGCTCTCGACCTGGACGGCGCAGCGGCGCTCGCGAGCTACCTGGTCGATGAGCTGGGCCACGACGGGTTGGTGGTGAGCGGCACCACCGGTGAGTCGCCGACCACAACCAATGCCGAGAAGACTGCCCTGCTCGCGGCGGTGATCGCTGCGGTGGGGGACCGGGCTGCTGTCATCGCCGGGGTCGGCAGCTTCGACACCCGGCACACCGTGCAGACCGCGCAGGAGGCGGCCGCCGCAGGCGCCGACGGCATTCTGGTCGTCACCCCGTACTACTCCAAGCCGCCGCAGAGCGGGTTGGTCCAACACTTCAGCACCGTCGCCGACAGCACCGAGCTGCCGGTGATGCTCTACGACATCCCTCACCGGGCCGGGATCCCGATCGCCACCGACACCATGCTGCGACTCGCCGAGCACCCCAGGATCGTCGCCGTCAAAGATGCCAAGGGCGACCTGGCGGCCTCGTCCAAGGTCATCGCCGAGACCGATCTGGCCTACTACTCCGGTGAGGACGCGTTAACGCTGCCGCTGCTGTCTGTCGGTGCCGTCGGCGTCGTCGGCACGTCGACCCACTTCAGCGGGTGCGAGACCAAGCAGATGATTGAGGCGTACCTGGCCGGCGACGTGTCCACCGCGCTGCGGCTGCACCAGCAGCTGCTGCCGATCTTCACCGGGATCTTCGCCACCCAGGGCTGCATCTTGGTGAAGGCGGGGCTGGAGCTGCAGGGCCGCGGCGTCGGCGGTCTCCGGCTGCCGCTGGTCAACGCGACCGAGGCCGAGAAGCAGGCGCTGGCTCGGTGTCTGGCGGCTGCCGGCCTCTGAGGAAGAACGCCGAGGCGGAGTCGGGAACATCCGCACCCGGTGAAGCGTTCACGTTGTACGGAGAAGAACAGCCTGCGCCAGCACGGTCCCGGCACAGCCTCTTGACAGGGTTCACTCAGCCAACTGCCAGGTTCACCCGGCACACTGTCAGAGAGGATGACGCGTAGCTGTCCTTGAAACCCCGCCCGCGGACAGGTGAACGAAGGACAGGAGGGATGACCCGTGACGGCATGGCCGGCGCCCGATCCCTCCGACTGGCAAGCGCCCGCTGACTCGCCCTGGGTGCCACCCAGCTGGGAGGAGGTGGTCCGTGACCACAGCGCCCGGGTGTACCGCCTCGCCTACCGGCTGACCGGGAACCGGCACGACGCCGAGGACCTGACCCAGGATGTGTTCATCCGCGTCTTCCGATCCCTGGACCGTTTCCAGCCCGGCACCTTCGAGGGCTGGCTGCACCGGATTACCACCAACCTGTTCTTGGACTCTGCGCGGCGGAAGCAGAAGATTCGTTTCGACGGTCTCGCCGACGGTGCTGCCGAGCGGCTACCCAGCAGCTGGCCCAGTCCGTCCGAGGCACTGTCGGATGCGGACCTGGACCACGACGTCGCCGGAGCCCTGGCCGCGCTGGCGCCGGAGTTCCGCGCCGCCGTGGTGCTGTGTGACATCGAGGGCCTGAGCTACGAAGAAATCGCCAGCGTGCTGGATATCAAGATCGGCACGGTACGCAGCCGGATCCACCGTGGCCGCGCCCAGCTGCGCAAGGCGCTGGCCCACCGCCGCCCGACCGGGGACCGGGAACGCTATCTCGGCGTTGAGGTCGAGGTCGGGGACGGGGATCCAGCTGACCGCAGGAGAGGTCTGCTACCTGCGAGGACGCGGTGAAGCGACGGACGTGTCAGCGCCTAGCCGAGTTCAGGTCGGCGTACGTCGACGGAGCACTCGGCAACCAGGACCGGGAGTCGCTGCTGGCCCACCTGGTGGGTTGCGAGGCGTGTCGTCGTGAGGTCGAGGATCTCCGGCGGGTCCGTGACCTGCTGGCCGCCGTACGAGGCGGGTCGGCCGCACCGTCGGAGCTCACTCGCCGGCTGGTCTCCATTGCCGGCGCCGAGGCGACGGCACCACTGTGGATCCGACCATTCCGGCGCACCCGGCCGGGTGCGCTGCCGAATGCCCGGCGTACGTTGCGCCTTCGCACCACCGCAGTAACCATCGTGCTGGGATCGCTGGTCGCCACCGCCGGGGGCATCGGGTACGCCGCCGCCCCGGTGCTCGACCTGACAGACATCAAGGACCCCAGCGGACGCGCCCAGACCGAGTTCGCCTCCGTACTGACCCAGTTTCCGCTGGCCACCGACGCGGCGAACGCCGCCATGGTGACTTCGGCGACGGACCTGACCGGTGCCGCCACGCCGGTAGTGGGATCTCCGGACCCGGCCTGGGGTCGACAGCTGGGGTCAGTGGAGGCGCTGACCGTCCTGGAACGCGCCGTGCAGACTGCCACCGAGGTTGGGTACGTCGGCACCCAGGTAGTGATCGCGCCGCGCGATGGGTCCATCCTCTCGACGAAGGTGGCGGTGCATTTCGAACCGGGCCTGGGCAGCACTGTGACCATCCGCCCAACCGGTGACAAACCCTCGATCGAGCGGTTGGTCGGAAAACGTGCCACCTCCCGAATGATCGACCGCGAGCTGCTGTCGCTGCTGTCGCGCAACTACGCCCTCCGCGGCGCCACCGACGCCGAGGTGGCCGGGCGGCACGCCACCATGGTGGAGGCCGTGCGGCGGGACCTCAGCAGCGGCGTGCTGGCTCGCTGGTGGGTGGACAACGAGACGGGACTGTTGTTGTGGAGCGAGACCTACGACCGGAGCGGCGCCCTGACCTTGGCATCCGGCTTCTCACACGTCCAGATCACCAGCGGTCAGGACTCGTTCCTGAACCACCTCCCGCCCAGTCTGACTACGTCGGTCACCACTGCCACCCTCACGCTGTCTCACGTCGACGACCTCAGCAGCCACGGCTGGTTCTGCTCCGGCGAGCTGGCGGGGCTGTCGCTGGTACGGCTGCGTACCGGAGCCGGGGCTGAGCCCGCCGTCGTGCACATGGTGTACAGCGATGGCGTCTCCACCGTCAGCGTCTTCGAGGAGCGCGGCCGGCTGACGGCACCGAGCCCCGAGGCGCGCTGGGACAACGACCTGCAAGCCTATGTACGGCCCGGGGCTTCGACCTCGGCCACCTGGCAGTCCGGCGATACCGTCTTCACGGTGGTAACCGATGGGCCGGCAGCGCTGCTGGCCCAGGCGGTGCAAGCGCTGCCTCATGGCAAGACCCTGACCCCGACTACCATTGAACGCGTCCACGCGGGCTGGGTCCGCATCATCGAGCGCATAGTCGGGTAGTCATGGTGGAAGAAAACCGCCGGTACGGCGGGGAGCCGGGGGGCAATCCGCAGCAACCGCAGTACTACGGTCCCTTTGGGCCCGGGTCGGGCGGCGCGCCTGGTTCGGTGGAGGACGACGACACCCAGCCGATCCCGCGAGTCGATCCGTCGTACGCTCCAGGAGCGCCCCACCCGCCGAGCGGCCCTCCGGGACCGGGCCACCTGACTAGCGGCCCTCCGGGACCGGGTCACCTGACTAGCGGCCCTCCGGGACCGGGCCAGATGACTAGCGGCCTCCCGGGACCGGCGTACCGCGGCTACGAACCGCCCCGCAGCCAGAACCCGTTTCCGGCGCCACCCGGTGTCGTCGGCCTCCAGCCGCACCCTAGCTACCTGGGCTACCCCCCGGCTGCGCGGAACAGGCGTCCGATGCGGGCAGCCGCCGTGGTCGGGGTCGCGGCTCTGACCGCGCTCGTCATCGGTACCGCCGCCGGCTTCGGTGGTTCGAAGCTGGCCGAACTGAGCGCGGAGCCGGCGGCCAGCTCGGCGCCCGCGCCGTCGCGTGCCGGTACCGGGGCCCCGCTGACCCCGGCACCGGCAGAGGCCAACACGGTCGAGATCGCCAAGACAGTGCTGCCGAGCACTGTGATGATCAGGTCCGGCACGGGGTCCGACGCTGCCACCGGTTCCGGCTTCGTGCTGGACACCAACGGTCGCATCATGACCAACAACCACGTGGTTCAAGGTGCAGCGGACGGGGGTCGGATCGAGGTTGTCTTCAACGACGGGAGCCGGGCCCGAGCCAAGATCGTCGGCCGCAGTCCCAGCTATGACCTCGCCGTGATCAAGGTCGCTGCGTCCCGTTCGCTGGTCCCGATGCAGGTAGGTGACTCCGACGGTGCCCAGGTCGGCGAGACAGTGATCGCAGTCGGCGCTCCACTGGCCCTGCCCGGTACCGTCACCAAGGGCATCATCAGCTCCCGGAACCGTCCGGTGGTTGTCAGCGGTGCCAATAGTGCGGATGACCCCTCGGCCTACATCGACGCCATCCAGACCGATGCGCCGATCAACCCGGGCAACTCCGGCGGCCCGCTGATCGACGCGGCGGCGCGGGTGGTCGGAGTCAACTCGGCGATCCTGACCCTGGGTCAGTCGCAGGAGGTGTCCGGCAACATCGGGCTCGGTTTCGCCATCCCGATCAACCAGGCCATGGACATCGGCGCCCAGCTGATCAAGAACGGCAAGGCGACCTATCCGGTGATCGGCGCCAACGTCAGCAGCACCACCGACAATGGCGGGGCGAAGCTCAGCACGGTGGAGTCCGGTGGGCCGGCCGATGACGCAGGGCTGCGAGAGGGCGACGTCATCACCAGCATCGACGGTAAGCCAGTGACCGACATTGAACAGCTGATCGTTGCCATTCGCACCCATCGTCCCGGCGACGTCATCAAACTTGGTTACAAGCGTGACCGTTCCACCGGCGAGGCTCGGGTCACGCTGGGGAGCAAGGAAGGCTAACGTGACCCCATGTTCGACATAGGCGCCCCCGAGTTCCTGCTGCTCCTCGTGGCCGCCGTGATCTTGTTCGGGCCCGAGAAGCTGCCCGAGTTCGCCCGCAAAGCGGCCAGGCTGCTCCGCTATATCCGCACCATGGCGGGCAGCGCACAGGAACAGCTGAGCAAGGAGCTCGGGCCCGGTTTCGAGGACATCGACCTGCGCGACCTCAATCCGAAGACCTTCCTGCAGAAGCATCTGCTCGACGAGGTCGACCCGATCGTGGCAGATGTCAAGAAAGACTTCACCGATGCCACGGCTGGTGGAGTGGGTGCGAGCAAAGCGGTCACCGACGCGCTCAACAGCGCCAAGGGTGGCAGTGCGGGCGGCCCCCGCCACGTGCTGGCGGGCGCCACACCGGCCCGGCCGCTGACCCCTTTCGACCCGGACGCAACCTGAGTGGAGGCGCGGAAACGCTACCGTCCGGCCGGCGCCAGTCCGAGCTGACGGCCCAGCAAGCCTCGACCCCTAGCGGCCAGGGAGCCGGCTAGCTCATCCAGCGCCCGGGCTGCCGGCTGGTCGGGAGCTCCGACCACGATCGGGGTACCGTCGTCTCCGCCGGCGCGCAGCTGGGGGTCCAGCGGGATCTGGGCCAGCAGCGGAACGGCATAGCCCAGGCGTGCGCTGAGCGTGGCCGCCGTCTCCTGGCCGCCTCCGGTCCCGAACACGTCGTAGCGGTGCGGTCGGTGGCAGTGCGGGCAGGAGACCTCGAGGAACGACATGTTCTCCACCACGCCGACGACTCGCTGGTTCATCATCGACGCCATGGTGCCGGCGCGCTCGGCCACCTCGGCGGCAGCCTGCTGAGGGGTGGTCACCACGAGCACCTCTGCGTTCGGCAGCTTCTGGCCGAGCGAGATGGCCACATCGCCGGTGCCCGGCGGGAGGTCGAGCAGCAGGAAGTCCAGGTCGCCCCAGTACACGTCCGAAAGCATCTGAGTCAGTGCCCGGTCAAGGATCGGGCCGCGCCAGGCCACCACCTGGTCACGCCGTGGCTTCAACATTCCGATCGAGATGACCTTCAGCCCGTTGGTCGGCACCGGCATGATCATGTCCTCGACCGAGGTCGGTCGGGCATCGGCGACGCCGAGCATGGCCGGGATGGAGTGCCCGTAGATGTCGGCGTCCAGCACTCCGACGCTGCGTCCGCGCCGTGCCAGCGCCATCGCGAGGTTGACGGTCACCGACGACTTACCGACGCCGCCTTTCCCGGATGCGATGGCGATGACCTGCGTCAGGGAGCCCGGTCGGGCGAAGGGGATCTCCTTGTCGACCTGGCCGCCCTTCAGCAGCTCACGCAGCGCGCCTCGCTGCTGGTCCGACATCACCCCGAGGTCAACCTGTACCTCAGTCACACCGTTGACGCCGAGCACCGCGGCGGTGACCTCACGTCGCAACGTGTCCTTCATCGGGCAGCCGGCCACGGTCAGCAGCACCTCGACCCGGACCAGGCCAGCATCGCTGACGTCGAGCGCCGCCACCATGCCTAGGTCGGTGATGGGTCGGCGGATCTCCGGGTCGTTGACCCGGTCGAGCGCCTTGCGGATCAGAGGGAGGAGATGGTCAGCTGTCGAAGAATGCGGGTCCTGCATGCGCCCAGCCTAGCCCGCGGGCTGCTGTGCCTCAGACGGCCTCGGACTCCGCCCGGGGCTGGTTCTCGTCGAGCTCGTCAAGGATGGCCCGCAGCTCGGCCCGGAGCTCCGACCGTACGAAGTCGCGGGTGGCGAGCTCACCAACCGACATACGCAGCCCGGCGATCTCCCGGGCCAGGAAATCCATGTCGGCGCGACTCTGCGCCGCCTGCTGCCGGTCCTGCTCCAAGGTGACCCGGTCGCGCGCCTCCTGCCGGTTCTGCGCCAGCAGGATGAGGGGCGCGGCATAGCTGGCTTGGGTGGAGAAGAACAGGTTCAACAAGATGAAGGGGTAGGGGTCCCACATCAGGCCGAACAGGCCCACCACGTTGAGGGCCACCCACACGATCACGAAGGCGGTCATGTACGCGAGGAAGCGGGCGGTGCCCATGAAGCGGGCGAAGCCTTCGGCGAAATTTCCGAAGGCGTCGCGGTCCATCTTCACCCGGGGTAGCATCGACCGTCGCCGCCGGCCGGGGGTATTGAGCCGGTCGAGCTCCCGCTCGGTTGCCGGCCTAGCCATGGCTTAGGCGGGTGTGGTGGCTGGAGAGGGCGTCGAGCTGGGTTCCGCGCCAGTCCTCAGGAAGCACGTGGTCGAGGACGTCATCGACGGTGATGGCTCCGATCAGCCGGTGCGCTCCGTCCACCACCGGCGCGTTGACCAGGTTGTAGGTGGCGAAGTAGCGGCTAACCGCATGCAGGTTGGCTGTGTCGTTCAGCGGCTCCAGCTCGGAGTCCACCAGCGCCGAGATCAGGGTTGACGGCGGTTCTCGGAGCAGCCGCTGGATGTGGACGCCGCCCAGGTACCGGCCGGTCGGTGTCTCCAGAGGAGTCCGGCAGACGTACACCATGCAGGCCAACGCCGGAGTGAGCTCGGAGTCGCGGACGCAGGCCAGGGCGTCGGCGACGGTGGCGTCAGGCGGCAGAATCACCGGCTCGGGTGTCATCAGGCCGCCGGCGGTGAACTCGGCGTACTTCAGCAGCCGGCGGACGTCCTTCGCCTCGCCCGGTTCCATCCGCGCCAGCAGGTCCTCGGCCATCTCTGGGGTCAGCTCAGCGATCAGGTCCGCGGCGTCGTCGGGGTCCATCTCTTCCAGGACGTCGGCGGCACGCTCGTTGCTCAGCTCCTTGATGATCTCGACCTGCTCGTCCTCGGGCAGCTCCTCGATCGCATCGGCGAGCTTCTGGTCGTCCAACGCGGAAGCCACCTCGACCCGGCGTTCGGGCGTCATGTCGTGCAGCTCGCGGGCGACGTCTGCGGCCTTCATGTCCTCCATCTTGGCGATCAGATGTTCGGTGCCCTGCCCGTGGTTAACCTGCAGGCTGCGGATGGAGCTCCAGTCCACGATCGTGATGTGACCCCGGCGCCCGAACCGCTTAGCCGACGCGCCGTCGCGGAGGGCAACCTCGGACAGCTCCCAGTCCCGGGACCGGATCGGTCGCATGGCGACGTCGAAGATCACGGCCGGTGTCGCGTTTTCGCTGCGGGTGACCTGCAGGTCGAACAGGTCGTCAATCACCAACGTCTCGGAGTCACGCCGTTCGAACCGGCGGGTGTTCACGACGCCGCTGATCACAACCTGGAGACCGTCGATGCTCTTCACCCGCTCGATCGGGACGAAGATGCGGTGCCGCGCGAACAGCTCCACCACCAGCCCTTTGACCCGTGGGGCCCGACCGGCGGCTCTTCGTTGCACGAGCACGTCGCGAACCTTGCCGACCTGGTCCCCGGCGCCGTCGAGGACAGGCAGGCCCTGGATCCTGGAGATGAAGACCGAAGTCGCTGCGCCGCTCACCCGTGGAGATTAGCGCAGCGGCTGAGCTGGGACGACCCGTCCGGCGTGAGCGGGGGGAGTCTCACGCCGGCCGGGCGCCAGGTGCCAGGCTCCCGGGGAGGAGCGGGCCACCAGATGCTGCAGCCAGCATGCCTCCCGAGGCCTCGGGGAAAGCGTCGGTGCCGCACGGCTGCAAGCAGACCAGGAAGAAGGGCCCTGCGGCGCGGTCACCCCCGATCCTTAGCCAGTCTAGGCACTGTCGGTCGGCAGCAAGGCGAAAACGCTCACTGATTTTTTCAAATGGTGAATGTTGAGCGCCCCAGCTGCATGGACAGCCGTGAGGCGGCGCTCTCCAATCCCGCAATAAGTGGGGCCAACCCAGGCTCCATGCCTTCGGCAACCCGATCCGAGGGGACAGAGATGGCGAGGGAGGCCACCACGCCCGGGGCCTCCACCGGAACAGCGACGCAGGTGCTGCCGACCGCGAACTCGTGCACCTCCACTGTGTGCTTGGGGTAGGAGTCGAGCTGCGCGATCAGCCGGTGGTGTCCGTTGTAGGTCCGGTCCGAGCCCAGCTGGTAGCTCGGGTGTCCGTCGAGATACTGGGTTCGCTCGGCTGCCGAGAGGTGGATCAGGATCTGCTTGGTGACCGCCGTCAGCTGCGCGCCCCCGCTCATACCGACCCACATCTGGTCTCCCGGGGAGGCCGGGCAGGCGACGATGTCGACAACGTAGATCTCGCCGTGGCTGTAGCGGGACAGGTAGGCGGTATAGCCCAGCTCCTTGGCCACCAGGCGCAGGGTAGCGCGTACCTTGGCCAGAAAGACACCGTCCTCGCCGGCGTCGGTTCGCAGGCCTGGAAAACGGGGACCGAGCACCAGCCCGTCCGGCTCGGAGGCAAGGTAACCCTCGTGGATGAGCGTGCGGGTGATGTTGTACGTGGTGCCCAGACTGAGCCCGCTGGTATGCGCGACCGCCTTCACCGGTAGCGGGCGGGCCGCGTTTGCGACGATGTCGATCAGCTGCAGCGCACGCTGCACCGAAGCGATCAGTGTCTGCGGATTGTCCTGGATCACGTTGGCACCTCTGACAAGACCATACGGGGGATGGTTAGGTGGACGCCATGGTTGTGTCGAACCAGGCCGGTACCTCTAAGTCAACCTCGCAGTGCGAGTTCAAGGACCTGTGCATCGATACGGGCGACCCGACACTGGCGGCAGCGTTCTGGTCGCGGGCGTTGGGTCTGCGGCCCGAACCGGGCGGGAACAGCATGATGCTGGGCGACGACCACGATCAGCACACCGTGTGGCTCAACCTGGTTCCGGAACCGAAAACGGTCAAGAACCGGGTGCACCTCGACCTGCATACCGCCGACCTCTCGGAGCTGACCGCGCTCGGCGCCCGTCCGGTGGCACAGGAGCACTCGTGGACGGTGATGGAGGACCCGGAGGGTGCTGAGTTCTGTGCATTCCTCCGCCAAGAGGAGCTGCCGTCGTACCGGCTCTACGAGCTGGTCGTCGACTCAACCGACGTCGGCCGGATTGCGCGCTGGTGGGCCGACCGGTACGGCGTCCAGCCGACCGGCCACCCGGACCAGGGGTTCTGGTTGGAGAATGCCCCCGGTATGCCGTGGGACATGGTGTTCAACCCGGTACCCGAAGCCAAGACGGTGAAGAACCGGGTGCATTGGGACGTCTGGGGAGATCCCGAAGACTTTCTGGCAGCCGGAGCGATCCTGCTCCGCGGGCGGGATGACGAGATCGGCTGGGACGTGCTTGCTGACCCCGACGGTAACGAGTTCTGTGTCTTCACCCGGCCCTGATCCAGAGTCTCCGGGTCGCGCAGGTGGTGTCGGGCAGACATTCTGGAATACTGTGTCCTCGGACTCGGGGACCATTAAAGGGAGTTCTGATGCGGTCCAATCCCAGTTCGCTTCCCCGGCTGCTAGTCAGCTCGCTGGCGACGGCTGCAGTCCTACTCAGCGCCGGTCTGGGGCAGACCCCAGAGGCCGCGGCGGCCCCCACGGACTCGGCTCTGGCCAAGAAGCTCGGTGCGGTGATGAAGGACTCGCGGGTCCAGCGCGCCACCTCGGCCGCCGTCGTCGTGGACGGCGCTACGGGCTCGGTGATCTACTCCCGCTACGCCGGCCGCGCCACCACCCCGGCGTCCAACACCAAGATCCTCACCGCCGTCGCTGCCATGGACACCCTTGGACCCAACTACAGGTTCAAGACCGACGTCATCCGACGGGGGAAGGTCTCCAACGGCACCCTGCGCGGGAACCTGTATCTGAAGGGGTACGGGGACCCGACAACCATGACCAGCGACTTCCGCGCACTGGCGGAGAAGGTCAGAGCCTCAGGCATCAAGCGGGTGACCAGGAAGGTTGTCGCAGACGCCAGCTTCTTCGACTCGGCCCGATACAACCCGTACTGGTCCACCTCTTATGCCTCGGACTACTATGCGGCGCAGATCTCGGCGTTGACGGCAGCACCCAACCGCGACTACGACTCCGGCACCGTGATCGTCAACTACAAGCCCGCCCGGGTAGGCAAGCGGGCCAGTCTCAAGCTCACGCCAGCCTCGGCGGCGAAGTACGTCAAGATCAAGAACTCCACGAGGACCGGCCCCAAGGGCAGCTCGAAATCCCTCTCGGTCAGGCGGACGCCCGGCACCAACACCGTTAGCGTCAGCGGCCGGGTACCGGCAGGACGCGGTGGCGGCAAGGAATGGGTCACGGTGAACAAGCCGGAACTGTACGCGGCCGCACTGTTCCGGGCCGAGTTGATCAAGGCCGGTGTCACGGTGGTCGGCGGCACCAAGATCATGAGCACTCCGGCCGGGTCGCAGACCCTGGTGGCCCGTGACCGATCCATGACGCTGTCGAAGTTGCTGGTGCCATTTATGAAGCTGTCCAACAACATGCACGCCGAGGCGCTGACCAAGACGATGGCCACCAGGACCGGCCGGCCCGGGAACTGGCCCGACGGCCTGACGTACACACGGGCGTACATGAGGAGTCTGGGGGCCCCGATGAGCGGGATCGTGCTCCGCGACGGCTCGGGCCTGACCCGGAGCAACAAGATCACCCCGCGCGCCATGGGAGTGGTGCTCGACAAGGTGCAGAAGGCGAAGTGGTTCCCGGCGTTCTACGCCTCGCTCCCGGTGGCCGGTCACAGTGAGCGGATGACTGGCGGCACGCTGGCCAAGCGCATGAAGCACACCAAGGCGGCCGGCAACGCGCACGCCAAGACGGGCACGCTGACCGGGGTGACCGCTCTGAGCGGTTACGTGCGTGGGACCGACGGTCGGCGGTACGTCTTCTCGATGATGAGCCAGTACACCGGCCGGACTCCACGGCCCGTCGAGGACAAGCTCGTCGTGGTCCTTGCAAACCACCGCCGCCGCTGACGCCGGGGCCAACCACCGCCGCTGAGGCTAAGGGGTCGCACAGTGCCGCTGGAGTAGATTAGGGGCTTCAGCACAGGAGGACATGATGGTCAATCCGCAAGCTCAGCCCGGCTCACTGTTCGAGCTCCAGTTCCCACAGTCAGTAGGTATCTACCGGACCTACGCCGACGCTCAGAAGGCGGTCGACTACCTCGCCGACGAGAAGTTCCCGGTGCAGAACCTCGCCATCGTCGGCACCGACCTTAAGTCGGTGGAACGGGTGCTGGGTCGAAAGAACTGGGGCACCGTCATCGCGCAGGGCGTCCAGTCCGGTGTCTCGACCGGCCTGCTGGTGGGTCTGGTGATGCTCATCTTCGGCAACCCGCGCAGCGTCTTGCTGCTGATGTTGGTGGCCTTGGCCATCGGTGTCAGCATCGGGGTCGCCTTCAGCGCCATGGCGTACGCGATGACCCGGGGCAAGCGTGACTTCACCTCGGTGACCCAGACGGTCGCCACCAAGTACGAGGTGCTGTGTGAGCACAAGGTTGCGGCTGAGGCGCGCGAGCGACTGCTGAACCTGCCCGGCGCCCGCGCCGCCGCCTTCGAGTGACCCAGGACTCCCTCATCGACACAGCTCAGTCCTGCAGGATCTGAGCCATCCACGCCTCCACCGCGGTGCTGCTGCGGGGCAGCATCGCCGAGAGGTTCTCGTTGCCGTCCGCGGTGATCAGGATGTCGTCCTCGATCCGGATCCCGATCCCGCGTAGGTTCTCCGGTACCAGCAGGTCGTCAGACTTGAAGTAGATCCCCGGCTCGACGGTGATCACCATGCCCGGTCTGAGCACGCCCTTCCGGTAGTTTTCCAGCCGGGCCTGCGCGCAGTCGTGCACGTCCATGCCGAGATGGTGCGAGGTGCCGTGCACCATCCACCTCCGGTGCAGCCCGCCTTCGTCGCTCAGCGACTCCTCCGCCGACATGGGCAGGATGTCCCACTCCTGGAGGTACCGGGCGATCACAGCGATGGCAGCGGCATGCACGTCGGAGAAGGTGGCACCTGGCTGGGCGGCCGCAATGCCGGCCTGCTGGGCGGCCAGCACTGCCTCGTACACCCGACGCTGGTCGTCGGTGAAGGTGCCACTGACGGGCAGTGTCCGGGTCACGTCGGCGGTGTAGAGGCTGTCCAGCTCGACTCCTGCGTCCAGCAGCAGCAGTTCCCCTTCGCGGAGGTCGCCGTCGTTGCGAATCCAGTGCAGAGTGCAGGCATGGTCACCGGCTGCGGCGATCGTGTCGTACCCCACCGCGTTGCCCGCATGTCTGGCATGCAGGCCGAAGACTCCCTCGACCCAGCGTTCCCCGCGGCCGCGACGTACCGCCTCGGGGAGGTCGGCGACGACTGCCTCGAACGCGGCGGCGGTCTTCGCGCATGCGTCGCGCATCTGCTCGATCTCGAACTCATCCTTGACCAGCCGTAGCTCACTGAGCGCGACGGCGAGTTCGGTGTCCAGACCTGCGGTCTCCTCCGTGCTGGTGCGGAGAGTGTCGACCAGCGCGGTCACCGCTTCGTCGGCGCCTGGCACCAGCCGGATCCGGGTGCCCTCGGCGTTCTTCCCCAGCTCGGCCTCCAGATCGTCGATGGGCGCGCAGGTAAGGCCGCAGAGATGGCTCATCTCCTCCAGCGAGGGGCGCATGCCGACCCACATCTCGCCGTACCGAGCGTTGGCGTAGAACTCTTCGGAGTCCCGGGGGGGACGCGGCTTGAAATACAAGGTGGCCTGGTGGCCGGAGTCGGTCGGCTCCAGCACCAACACGGCGCCGGGCTCGCGATCGGTGCCGAGGCCGGTCAGGTGGGCGAAGGCGGTGTGCGGCCGAAACCGGTAGTCGGTGTCGTTTGACCGCACCTTCAGATCACCGGCCGGGATAACGAGCCGATCGCCGGGAAACAACGCGCTGACCCGCTGCCGACGGGTCGATGCCGCCACCGCCGCCGGAAGCAGCTGCGGCATCTCGCTGGAGTACGGCGCCCAGTCCTCGCCGATGAAACGCTTGAACGCCTCGGAGAAGGGGGTGGCTCGGTTGGACTGGGCTGTCGGCTGCTCGCTGGTCCCTGATGGCTTCTCGCTTGTCGCTGATGGCTTCTCGCTCATCCCCGCATTGTCGCACCCGGTCAAGCCGCCGAGCGCTCGTCGTTATGGTTGGGGAATGGTTGATGTACGAGGCCGCCTGAGTGCGCCCGAGCTGGATGCGCGACTCCGACGACTGAGTTTCAAAGACGACGACAGGGAAGAGCTGCTGAAGGCGGCGGACGCCGTGGCCGGGTCCCCAGAGCTCCTCAACCAGGTCACCGGCCTGGTCGACCGATTGCTACCGATCATCGGCGTCCTCGATCCCGAGCCTGGTGCGGATCCGTTCGACTGCGCGGCCGGCTGTTCCGACGACCTCGGCATCGGGGTGCTGTCAATGCTGGCCCTGGTGGCCACAGTCGAAGAGGTCCAAGCCTTCCACCGCAGCCGCGGCATCTCCGAGAAGCTGTCCTGGCGGGCGCTGTCCGACCTTGGACAGCAGACCTACGTGCACCGGCTCACCTACGGCTCTTTCGGGCTACACACCCAGGGATGGCTGTGCGTGGCCTGGTCCGGCGCCCTGTACTGGCTTGGTCGGCTCCAGTTCAACCTGCACCGCGAGGGTGCGGAGTGGCTGCTGTCCACCCACATCCCGCGGACCGGCCCGCTGACCCCGGCGAGCGTGGACGCCAGCTTTGCGCAGGCCGTGCAGTTCTTCGGCGAACACTTCCCCGACTATCAGCTCAGCGGGTTCTTCTGCTCCAGCTGGCTGCTGGACCCCGAGTTGGCGGCGGCGCTGTCACCGACGTCGAACATGGCTTGTTTCCAGCGACGGTGGAACCTGTTCGGCGAGCCGATGCAGGGGGACGCCGACGCGCTGTTCTTCACCTTCGCCCGGCGCGGGGACATCGACCTGGACTGCCTGCCGCAGGACACCTCACTGCAGCGGGCCATCGTCGGACGGCTACGCTCCGGTGGCCACTGGCACGTCTGGAACGGTCGGAAGCCCCTGTCGTCCGTGCCTGAACAGCTTCCGGGGCTGAACCGATGACCCGGCTCTACGTGGTGCGACACGGCCAGACGGAGTGGAGCAAAGCGGGCCAGCACACCTCGGTCACCGACCTGGCGCTGACACCCGACGGCGAGCAGGAAGCGCGGCGGCTCGCGGACCGGCTCAACCCGGCCGATTTTGGCTTGGTACTGACCAGCCCACGGCAGCGGGCCCGGCAGACCGCTGAGCTCGCCGGCTTCACCGGCATGTTTGCGCCCGAGGTGGACGAGGACCTGGCCGAGTGGTTCTACGGCGACTTCGAGGGCCGCACCAGCGAGCAGAACCAGGAGTCGGTGCCCGACTGGACCATCTGGACCCACCCCACCCCCGGCGGCGAAACGGCCGGGCAGATTCGAACCCGGCTGGCCCGGGTGATCAACAGGGTCCGCAGCGTTGGAGCGGAGCGGGCGATCTGCTTTGCCCACGGCCACATTCTGCGGGCGCTCACCGTGTGCTGGTTGGAGCTCGACCTGACACTCGGCGCCCGCTTCCCGTTGGACACCGGCACTATCTCCATCCTCGGGGAGGCCAAGGGCATCCCTGCCCTGGAGCAGTGGAACGCCTGAGTTCAGTCGTAGCTGATCGAGTTCAGCCCGCTCCGGGCAAAGATCAACAGTACGGTGGCCAGGCCGGTGGTGCCGACGATGACGGCGGCCATCGGAACCGGAGTGCCGTTGTCCAGTGCACCCACCAGCGGCCCACTCAGGCCACCGATCAGGAACTGGGCCGAACCCAACATCGCTGCAGCGGTTCCAGCCGCCTCGGCGTGCCGGTTCAAGGCGATGGCCGGTGCGTTCGGGAAGGACAGGCCGGTCGAGGCGATCACGAACCAGAGCGGGATCATCATCCCGACCAGGCCGCCGACTGCAGTGACGGTGACGGCGAGCAGAGCCAAGCCGGCCAGAAAAGCCACAGCAACGGCGCCGCTCAGCACCTTCACCGGCCCGTACCGTCTCACCAGAACCGGGTTGACCTGGGTCATCAGGATCAGGCCGAACGCGTTCAGGCCGAAGGCGATTCCGTACTGCTGGGGGGTGAGCTGGTAGAGGTCCTGCAGGATGAACGGCGAACCGGCGATGTAGGCAAAAATGGTGGCGAACATGAGGCTGGCCACGGCCACCATCGACAAGAAGATCTTGTCTTTGAACAGCAAGCCGTACGAGCGCAGCGACTGGCTGGGGCGGGCCGAGACCCGACGGCTCGGCGGCAGCGTCTCGGGTAGGGCGACCAGAGCGAGTACGAACAGAAGTACGGCGGTTACGGCCAGCACCACGAAGATCCCCTGCCAGGAGGTGAACTTCAGCAGGCCGCTGCCCAGCGAAGGCGCGAGGATCGGCGCGACACCCATCACCAGGACCAGCCGGGACAAGAGCTGGGCCGCCCGGAGCCCGCTGAACAGGTCACGGACCATAGCCATCGACACCACCGCGACCGCTGCACCGGCGACACCTTGGAGGCTCCGCGTCACCGACAGCATGGTGATGGTCGGCGCCACCACGCAGAGCAGCGACATCAGGGCGTGGAAGGCGAGCCCGAAGAGCAGCGGACGGCGACGGCCGATAGCGTCCGACAGTGGCCCGATGATCAGCTGGCCGAGGCCCAGACCTACCAGCAGACCGGTGATGGTCAACTGTGCCTGAGGGGCGGTCGCCTGCATCTGTTCGGTGAGCTGCGGCAGCGCCGGAAGATACATGTCAATGGTCAGCGGACCAATCGCGCTCAACGCACCCAGCACCAGGACAAGCTGGACGTACTTTCGTCCAACGAACTGGCTGGACAGCGATGGTGGGGCTGCGACGGTCTCCGACGACTCAATGACGCCGGCTTCGAGAGCGGGCTCGACCACAGTGGTCATAACGATCCTCAGACAGATGAAGGGGGGTGAAGGTGAGAACTGGACGGTCACTACCCTGTGACCCGCGTGAGGCGAAGACTCGCTGTCCGCAACAACCATCATTCTCGCGGAAACATTCCGCCCCTAACAAACCTCAACGGCCGGTTTGTGAACTTATCTTTTCAGTAGGCGCAGCCAAGCCATGCTGATCTTTCAGCAGGCCGGTCGGACCGACGCGACTCTTTCGGCAGGCGCGTCGTAGCCGACGCGACGCAGAGGGCCCGCGGAAAGTAGTGTGGTCGCGTTCGAGTGTCCAGCACCCGCTGGTCTGTGAAGGGAGCAAGCCATCAAGGCCGATACGACTGCCCAGATACGTCTGTTGGACCTGCAAGCCGTTGACTCCGCAGTGGCACAGCTGCAGCATCGGCGCCGTACGCTGCCCGAGCACGGCGAGATCAACGCTCGCACGGCCGTCCGGAACAGACTGATGGCCGACCTCGTGGCTGCGGACACGAGGGTGTCGGACCTGGAGCTCGATCTCAGCAAGTCTGAGGCGGACCTGCAGCCGGTCCGCGACCGGCTGGTACGCAACGAGCACCGCATCGCCGACGGCACTGTCGCCGACCCGAAGGCACTGACGTCCCTGATCGAGGAGGTTCAGCACCTCGGCAGACGCATCTCAGACCTCGAGGATGCCGAGCTGGAGCTGATGGAACAGCTGGACACGGCGACGGCGACGCGCGAGGAGCTTCGGCGGCAGGTCGCCGAGATCGATGAGGGGATGGCCGACCTGGTGGCCAGGCGCGATGAGAAGGTAGCCGCCATCGACGCGGAGCTCGTCGAGCAGCAGGCCGAGCGCAGCACCCTTGCGCCACGGATCCCGACTGATCTCGCTGCGCTGTACGAAAAGCTCCGAGCCAGTCACGGCGGAGTCGGCGCAGCGGAGCTGCGGCAGCGCCGCTGCACCGGCTGCCGGCTAGAGATCAACGCCGCGGAGCTCCGCGCGTTCGCCGCGGCACCGGCCGACGAGGTGCTCCGTTGCGAGGAATGCAGCCGGATCCTCATCCGAACCCCGGAGTCTGGTCTGTGATGGCGGGTCGGCGACCGACGGACGTCCAGGACGGGCCCGGGTTCTTCGACGAGGAGTCCGCGCTGCCGTCCCGCACCGGTCGTCGGTTGATCATCGAGGCCGACGGTGGGTCCCGCGGCAACCCCGGGCCGGCCGCGTACGGCGCTGTGGTGCGGGACGCCGAGACGGGCGCGGTGCTGGCGGAGGAGGGCCGCACGATCGGCCACACCACCAACAACGTGGCCGAGTACTCGGGTCTGATCGCTGGTCTGGAGATGGCCCGGGCGATCGATCCGCAGGCTGCGGTGGAGGTACGGATGGACTCCAAGCTCGTGATCGAGCAGATGGCCGGCCGCTGGAAGATCAAGCATCCCGGCATGAAGCCGTTGGCGCTGGAGGCCTCGAAGCTACGGCCGGCCGAGGTGCGCTGGACCTGGGTGCCGCGCGCCGAGAACAAGGCGGCCGACGCCCTGGTCAACGCAGCGCTGGACGGGGCACCAGTCACCCGAGCCGTCTGAGCGTTGCGTTCTTGTAGGCTCTCAACATGCCTGCACGCAAGGTCGGTCTGCCCAATGATGTGCCCCAGGCCCTCTCCGACGGTCTGGCTGCCGTCCGCGCCAAGCTCGAGGTCCCCGAGGCCTTCCCTGATGAAGTGACGCAGGCGGCCCGGCAAGCTGCGGCGAACCCGCGTTGGCCCGACCTCGATCGCACTGATCTTGAGCTGATCACTATTGACCCGCCCGGTGCTCGTGATCTTGACCAGGCTCTGCACATCGGCCGGGACGGCACTGATCTCGTGGTGTCCTACGCGATCGCCGACGTCGCGGCCTTCGTCTCGCCGGGTGACTATGTTGATCTTGAAGCACACCGGCGGGGACAGACTCTTTACGCACCCGACGGCCGCACACCGTTGCACCCGCCGGAACTGAGCGAGGATGCCGCAAGCCTGCTCCCCAACCAGGTCCGGCCGGCGCTGCTCTGGACCATCCGGCTTGATCAGCATGGGCAGACGCTGGACGCCCAGGTACGCCGGGCGAAGGTACGCAGCCGCGCACAGCTGACCTACGAGCAGGCGCAGGCCGAGATCGACGGGGGATCGCCCAGAGAGACACTCGAACTGCTGAAGATCGTCGGCTCCTGGCGGGAGCAGCGGGAGCGCGACCGTGGCGGGGTCAGCCTGCCGATCCCGGAGCAGCAGATCAACACCGGCGGACCGCAGTGGTCGCTGAAGTTTCGTTCACCGCTGCCGGTCGAAGGCTGGAACGCGCAGATCTCGCTGCTGACCGGGATGGTGGCGGCGGACATGATGATGTACGGCCAGGTGGGGATCCTGCGGACGCTGCCGCCGGCCGACAATGTCTCACTGCGGCGACTGCACCAGACCGCCAAGGCGCTGCATCTCTTCTGGCCGCCTGAGCTGGACTACCCGGAGTTCGTCCGGAGCCTCGACCCGGGTCGAGGCGACCACGCGGCGATGCTGAACGCGTGCACGACGTTGTTCCGCGGCGCGGGCTACCGCGCCTTCAGCGGCGGCATCCCGGAGGATGTCGAGCATGCTGCGTTGGCGATCGAGTATGCACACACCACGGCGCCGTTGCGGAGGCTGGTCGACCGGTACGCGGGGGAGATCTGTCTGGCGCTCTGCGCCAACCAGCCCATCCCGTCGTGGGTGCTGACTGCGCTGGACGCACTGCCAGCGGAAATGGCCCGTTCAGAGCAGCGGGCAAAGCAGTACGAGCGCGCGATCATCGACCTCGTGGAGGTGCACCTGCTGCAGAACCGGGTAGGGGAGACCTTCACCGGCACGGTGATCGAGGTGGACCGGGCCAAGACGCGCGGTTCGGTGGTGATTGCGGACCCGGCGGTCGAGGCCAAGATCATCGGTGCCGATCTTCCGTTGGGGCACGAAGCCCGGGTCCGGCTGGAGTCCGCCGACCCGAAGGACGGTGCCGTCCAGTTCGCGCTGGCCTGACGGCGCGGCAGGCGCACCTTGAGGTCCGGCCAGCTCAGCCCGAGGTGGTGGCGGCGAGCAGCCGCTCGGCCGCTGCGGTGCTGATCTTGTGGCCGGGATCGGTCAGGATCACAAGGGTCACCCGGCTGCGTCTCAGTGCCGCCACCTCGGTCCAGTCGCCGTCGGGGTAGCTGCGGCGGTCAATCAGGCCCTGGTCGGACGGGATGACCTCGGCGACCACCGGGCCGTCTTCGCTAGTACAGGCCGAGACCTGCTGAACATAGCGAGCGTAGTAACCCTTGGCGGCGTCCGTCGTGCCGAACTGCAGCACCAGTCCGATCCCCGGGTCGCCGGCCGGGCTCTCGTAGGTTCCCTCCAGCGCGGCGACAGGGTCTGAATAGTCGTCGCGGCTGACGTCGGCGCAGCCGATGGTGATCGCGTCCCGGGCCGCGTAGCGGGGATCGCGCTGGTGCACCCAGGTGCCGTTGCCCTGGTACCCCTCTTCTGCGCCACCCTTGCGTGTCACCGGATGCCAGCCGGCGGGGACCGGGAGTGACTTGGACGTCAGGCGGCCGGCGGTGGACGGCGCCGGCCGGCTGGGCCGTGGTGGCGGCGGCAGGGTGTTGGTGCTGGTCGGCTCAGCCACGGTGGACTCGGGTGCGGTGGGCGGGGATGCGGTCGGGTCCGGCCGCACCGTCGTCGCGGCTGTTGCGGGCGTCGTGGGAGGGGTCGGCGGGGCAGGAGCGGAGGTGGAGCAGGCGGCGAAGGCAAGGCACCCGGTAGCTGCGATGCTCGCCCAGCGGCCCCTCAGTCGCGGCGTCGACGTCATCGAGATCAACTGATCGGTCCACCTCGGGTCATCTGTCGTACTCGAAGTGCTGGTAGTCCCGGCCCGGACTCCACCGGCCGCCCCAGAAGAAGCCGTCCGCAGCAAGCTGCCTGGTGAGATACGAGCCCCTGGTCAGCATCCCGAAGCGGCGGGGGGACCGGTCGATGTAGGACCTGCCGTTGCTCGGCCACCACTTGCCGTTGCGGTCCCGGAACGGGTTCTGCACCGGCGTGACATCGACCGCGATGCCGTAGGAATGCGGCGACTGGGCGTACGGGTTGCCGACCACCTTGCGGCAGTTGAACCCGCTGGTGTTGTTGGCCTCCATCTGCCGGGGATCGTTGCCGGCGTACACGTTCGGATTGTTCATCTTCGCGATCGGGAACCGGTGGGTGAGGGCGGAGTTGAAGCCGCGGATCACCTCCGAGTTCAGGTCGGACCGCACGATGATCACGCCGCGGTGCATCTTGCGGTCCCGGCCGTAGAAGTTCATCGTGACCGTACGCAGCTTGGAGGGTCCCACCGGGCAACCCCGGCGGTAGGTCTTGGCCACCTCGGCGGCGGCTGTCCTGGTGATCTCGGCGTTCAGCACCGCAGCCCGGGTGATCTTGTGCGTCGCGCTCTTCTCCCACCGGTCACGGTTGGCGGCCTTGTAGGAGCTACGGACGGTGTACGTGGCCAGGTTGCCTCTGCCGTAGGAGAGCGAGCCGGAGAACCGGCCCTTGGTATCAGTAGTCACTGTGCTCACACCGCGGTACGCACCGCTTGGCCGGCGGACGTCCAGGTTGATCCTGACGCCGGGGCGGGCCGGCATGACGTAGCCGCTGAGCGTGGGGTTCTTCAGTGAGTCGATGGACTTCACCGGTCGGGTCAGGACGACGGAGGCGTCGGCGACGTCAACGCTGACCTGCCTACTGGACCGGACACCGCTGACGCCCGGCGCACCACCGAGGGTGGCGACGAAGCGCAGATCCGACTGGGCGTGGCCCACCGGCTGGTTGTGGGAGTAGCGTCCGCCGGCCGTGGTCCTCAGCTCGACGGACCGCTGCCATTTCTTGGCCCTGACGCTGTACCAGTAGATCTCCACCCGCTGGCCGCTGGTCGCCGCCGCGGTGGTGCCGCGAATCGCGTAGTAGCCGATGTCTTCGAAGTACCTGCCCGGCTGCGGGGTCCCACCGGCGCTGATCGACAAGGTGATGGCCGCCGGCGGCGTCGCTTGGTCGCGCTGCGGCGTCTTGGCCGGCGTAGGCCTCGATGCCTCCGAGGTGCGGGATGCTTCCGGCTTGGCGGTCGCGGTCGCCGTTGAGGTCGCGGTGGGGGACTCTTCCGAGGTCGGCGACGTCGACTCGGTGCCAGCTGTCGGTGGAGGAGATTCCGTCTCGGCCGTACTGCTGGGAGTGGCCGTTGTTGATCCGCTCGACGGCGTGGTCGAGGACACGCTCGGGCTGGGCAGCGGATCGGCGTACGCGCTCACCGGGATGGTCAGGGCGGCGATGAGTCCGGCGGAAGCCGCTACCGTGAGCGCTCTCATCAGACCAAGAAACCACAGATCGGGCTCGTCGGGTGGCATTCACACGCCGACACCGCCCAGCCGGTCATGCTGATCGAGCCCACTCTGCCGGCTTGGCATCAGGCAGCACGGACCACCCGAAACCGTCCGCGACGACCCAGTGGCCGAACTCCCCGCGCCAGGTCTGGCGGTCGGAGGTGGGAAGCACCTTGGTGAACGTCACCTCGGTGTCGACAACCTCGATGGTGTTCGCTTCCAGCAGGTCGCAGATGTCGACCAAGGTCGACTCCTGGATCCGGACTGCGACGCGGTGCGGTGACGTCCCGTGGGAAAGTTCACGCTTCACGGTGTGGCCCTATCTGATTGAACCCGAGTGACTGACTGAGCGCAGATCCCCGGGCGCGGCCCCAGACAGAGCCGCAATCATTTGTGTCGGCACAGACACAGGCGCACCGAAAACGATACAGCAGCCGCCCGAAGTTTCCGAACCCGCAAAGGACGGCTTCAACTTGGGCACCGGGTTAACATTGCGTTTCCACCTTTCACCTGCCGGGCGGCGCGGCTCGCTCTTCCAACCTGACATCGAGCCACCAACCAAGGAGAGAGAGACCGATCGGCTATGCCCCTCCTCGGCAGATCGCGCCTGAAAAGGTACGTGGCCGTGGCGATCGCCTGCCTCTTTCTGATCTCGGCCGACGCGCCCCTGACCAAGCTGGAACCGACCTTCAAAGCGCCTGCAACGGTGACAGCCGCGGATCGCGATGTCACCTCGCTGACGCTGAGCTGGGAGCAGGTTGCGGGGGCGCCCGCCTACCGCGTTGAGCAGTCGACGAATCCTGGGCTGACAGCGGGCTCCTACTACACGGTCACCGCGCCGACTGCGGAGATTCCCGGGTTAAGCCCGGACACCACCTACTACGTCAAGGTGGGCGTTGTCAGAAGCGACGGAACCGCCGCCGGCCCGTACTCGGCGCCGCTGGAAGTCAGGACCGAACCGCGCCCCAAGGTCGCTCCGGTGGAACATCCGCTTCGGGTGGCCAGCTACAACGTCTACTGCGACTACTGCTTTGCCGGTCATCCCAACGAGCTGCCGTGGAGCGGGCGGAGGGACGCTGTCGTCTCGACCATCAAGTCCCGGATGCCTGATGTCATCGGTCTCCAGGAGGCGTCCGCGGCCCGCCTCAAAGAGGACACCTCGGTGCCCGGGGTGGCACAGTTCGAAGACCTGCACAACGGCCTCGTCGCTGCCGGTGCACCGTACGAGCTCACCAACACCGCTCGGAACAACTGCATTGACCCGAACACGGCGACCAACTGTCAGGAGCAGTACCGCGGCGCCTCGGCGGGAGTCAGGATTCTGTTCAACACCTCGACGGTCACGCTGCTCAGCCAGGGTGCGGTCAAGCTCGCCAGCGGGCTGCAGTCCGATGATCGATACCTTGCCTGGGCCATTCTGCGCCAGCAGGCGACGAACAAGAGCTTCTTCTTCGTCAATGTCCACCTGGTCCAGCACCTGGGGGATCCCGCGTACTTCGATCTTCGCCAGAAGCAGGCTCAGCAGGTGGTCGAGACGATTCAGTCCAACAACCCGGCCGGACTGCCGGTGCTGATCGCGGGCGACCTGAACTCCAACAAATGGGCCAAGCCGACGAACGCGCCGTATGACGTGCTGACTCAGGCTGGTTTCCTCGACCCGCTCGGCAATACCTACCGGCAGGACCTGCCGAGCGCCGGTGCGACGGCAGAGAGAAGGATCCGCTCGAACCTTGACAGCTACAACGGCTTCTCCCGCAAGCCGCCCGCACGGAACAACTACGGCAATGGCACCTACATGGATTACATCTTGACCTCGCGGATGAGAACACTGGAGTGGGAGACGGTGGTCGATGTCGATGACCAAGGGAATTTCAAAGGCGTCATCCCGTCCGATCACAATATGATCCGGGCCGACGTCCTCCTGCCCTGAGGCAGTGAATGCCGCGCTGGACACCCTAACATTGGGGGGAGTGAACCGGCCGAGAAATGTTTACAACGTAAACGTTGGATGAGAGTCTAAAGGCAATACGCAGGGGCCACCCCCCAAGTCTCTGCGACCAAGTTGCTGGTCAGGTGTGGCGCAGCAACGAGGCGGTCCTCGCCGGAAATCACGACTCCGAGCGAGGACCCCTCCATTTCAGGAGTCACACGATGAGGGACGAGTCGGTCGATAAGCCGGATTCTGTGCCCGCCGCGAACGGCGGGCGGCGATCATCCATCTGCGGCCGCTGTTACCAGCGACCTGGTGCGATCTACCCGGAAACTCGGGCGAGCAGCCCTCAAACGTTTCCGCAGGTGCACCGACGTGCACCCTCTTGATCTTGCTCCGGGTGGGGTTTACCGAGCCACCTCAGTCACCTGAGGTGCTGGTGGTCTCTTACACCACCGTTTCACCCTTACCTCCGTTTCCGGAGGCGGTCTGCTTTCTGTGGCACTTTCCCGCGGGTCGCCCCGGGTGGGCGTTACCCACCACCCTGCTCTGTGGAGTCCGGACTTTCCTCGACAGCTCCAAGGAGCTGCCGCGACCGCCTGACCGACTCGTCCGCGCCAAGGGTAGCCGATGCCGGGTAGCCGAGCCGGAGTTCACGGCAGGGTGAGAACCTCGGCGCCGGTCGTGGTGACGACCAGGGTCTGCTCGAACTGCGCCGTCCGGCTACCGTCAGCGGTCAGGACGGTCCAGTCGTCGTCCCACATGGTCCAGGCGTGGGTGCCGAGGGTGATCATCGGCTCGATGGTGAAGGTCATGCCGGGCTCCATCACGGTGTCGTAGCGCGGCTCGTCGTAGTGCGGGATGACCAGGCCGGAGTGAAAGGCGGTATGGACGCCGTGGCCGGTGTAGTCGCGGACGACGCCGTACCCGAACCGCTTGGCGTAGCTCTCGATCACCCGACCGAGCACGCTGACCTGGCGTCCAGGCCGGACCGCCTTGATAGCGCGGTTGAGCGCTTCCTCGGTGCGCTCGACCAGCAGGCGCGACTCTTCATCGACGTTTCCGCACAGGTAGGTAGCACAGTTGTCGCCGTGCACGCCGTCGATGTACGCGGTCAGGTCGATGTTGACGATGTCGCCGTCCTCGAGGCGCCTGGAGTCCGGGATGCCGTGGCAGATCACCTCGTTGACCGAGGTGCAGAGCGACTTGGGGAAGCCGCGGTATCCCAGCGTCGACGGGTAGGCCCCGTGGTCAAGGAGGTACTCGTGCCCGATCCGGTCGATCTCGTCGGTGGTGACCCCCGGGGCGATGGCCCTGGCCGCCTCCCGCATCGCCCGCGCGGCGATCCGGCCGGCCACCCGCATCCGTTCGATGGTCTCGCTGGACTGCACGTGTGGGCCCGTATAGCGGGTTGGTGCTTCCTTACCTACGTACTCGGGCCGGGCGATGTGCTCCGGAACGCTCCGTCGCGGGGAAACCCGGCCAGGGCGAATGGGGCCAGATCGAAGAGGGCTTGTCACAGCCAGATACTAGGCGTCCGCATCGCGCAGGGACCCCGGGAGTAGCCTCAGAAATGACCGACGAGGAGGGAACGTCATGGCCGACGGGCAATGGTGGTACTGCATCCAGCACAAGACTGTGGAGGCCGACGACGCGGGCTGCAAGGCGGTTGACCGGTTGGGACCGTACGCATCACGCGAGGAAGCCGGGCACGCCCTCGAGAAGGTGGCCGAGCGCAACGACGCCTGGGACAACGACCCGAGATGGAAAGACGACTGACGCTCCCCGACTTTTCTTGAACGATTCCAGAAAAGGTGGTTGACTGCGGGTCATGGAGCCCGCTTCCCCCGACCCCGGTGAACAGCCTTGGTCGATCCGACTGCGGGCGGCCGGTCTCCGAGTCACTCAGCCCCGGCTCGCTGTGCTCGACGTAGTCGACTCCGCTCCGCATCTCAGCGCCGACCAGATCACGGCCGGTGTTCGTAGCGCTATCGGGGCGGTCTCCACCCAGGCCATCTATGACGCGCTGAACACGCTCACCGAGCAGGGAATCCTTCGACGCTTCGAGCCTGCAGGATCGTCGATGCGGTTCGAGGTCAGCGTCGGGGACAATCACCACCACCTCGTGTGCAGGTCCTGCGGCTCGGTCCGCGATGTGCCGTGCGCGCTGGGGTCCATGCCGTGTGCGATACCGCAGGAGACCGAGGGTTTCGTCGTGGACGAGGCCGAGGTCACCTACTGGGGGCTCTGCGCCGACTGCGTATCCGCGTCGACCCCGGAGTAGTCAGAAGTTTCAATGCCAGTTTCACCACCCTGAAAGAGAAGTGAGAGCAACGATGACAGACGTCAAGATCTCGACCACCGATACCGGTGCCCCCGCACCCAGCGACGAGCACTCGCTGACCGTGGGCCCGGACGGGCCGATCCTCCTTCACGACTTCCATTTCGTGAACCAGATGGCGCACTTCAACCGGGAGCGGGTGCCGGAGCGGAACGTGCACGCCAAGGGTGGCGGCGCCTTCGGATACTTCGAGACCACCGAGGACGTCAGCCAGTACACCAAGGCAGCGCTGTTCCAGAAGGGTGCCAAGACCGAGGCGCTGGCCCGCTTCTCGACTGTCGCCGGCGAGCAGGGTTCGGCCGACACCGCGCGTGACCCTCGCGGCTTCGCGTTGAAGTTCTACACCTCCGAGGGCAACTATGACCTCGTCGGTAACAACACCCCGATCTTCTTCATCCGGGACACGATGAAGTTCCCGCATTTCATCCGCAGCCAGAAGCGGCTGCCCGACTCCGGTCTGCAGGACTGGGAGATGCGCTGGGACTTTTGGACGCTGCAGCCCGAGTCCGCGCACCAGGTCACGTACCTGCTGGGTGACCGCGGCATCCCGCTGACCTGGCGCAACATGCACGGTTTCGGCTCGCACACCTTCATGTGGGTGAACGCCGGAGGTGAGAAGTTCTGGGTCAAGTACCACTTCCTGACCGACCAGGGGATCGAGAACCTGACCAACGAGGACGCCGCCATCCTCGCTGCCTCGGACCCGGACGCTCACCGTCGCGACCTGTTCAACGCCATCAAGGCCGGGAATGCGCCGAGCTGGACCCTGCACGTCCAGGTGATGCCGTACGCCGACGCCGCCGACTACCGCTTCAACCCGTTCGACCTGACCAAGGTGTGGTCGAAGGGCGACTACCCGCTGATCAAGGTCGGTCGGCTGGTGCTCGACCGCAACCCGGAGAACTTCTTCGCCCAGATCGAGCAGTCAGCCTTCGAGCCCAGCTCGGTGGTGCCCGGCATCGGCTTCAGCCCCGACAAGATGCTGCTCGGTCGCGTGTTCGCCTACGCTGACACGCACCGGTACCGGATCGGCCCGAACTACCTGCAGCTGCCGGTCAACCGGCCCAAGGTGGAGGTCAACACCTACCAGTTCGACGGCCCGATGCGGTTCGAGTACAACGCCGGCCAGCCGGTCTACAGCCCGAACACGGTCGGTGGCCCCGCCGTGAAGGCTGACCTCTTCGCCGAGACCAACTGGGAGCTGGACGGAGATATGGTTCGCGCGGCCTACACCCTGCGTGCCGAGGACGATGACTTCGGCCAGGCCAACACGCTGGTCAACAAGGTGATGGACGAGGCTGCGCGCGGCCGTCTGGTGGCGACCATCGCCTCCACCTTGGCCACCGTGTCCGAGCCGATGCGCCAGCGGGTGTACGAGTACTGGCGCAACGTGGACAAGTCGGTTGGTGACGCAGTCGCCGACCACGTCACCGGGGTAGCCGGGTCGCCTGACCCGCTGCTGCCGCCCAACAAGAGCTGACCCCAGCACGGTCCACGTCGACTGGTCACGCCGGCCGCGCCACTCCTACGGGAACGCGGAAGTCGTGACCAGTCGGCGTTATGGGGCGTAGCCAGACCCGGGAGCCCTCGCCCAACTGCTTGGCCGAGGCGTCTGCCCGCGTCAGGGTGACCAGGACCGGCGCCGTGCCTGCTTCCTCGGTCAGCTCGACGTCCAGCCGGACCTCGTAGCCGACCCGGGTGTAGCGGACCACCCGCCCCGCCGATGCGCCGAGGAAGGGGCTGCTCTCGATCTCCAGGTCGTGCGGCCGGACCAGCGCTCCGTTGAGCGTGGTGACCGGACCGAGGAAGCTCATCACGAAGTCGGATGCCGGTTCGTCGTAGAGCTCATCGGGTGAGCCCACCTGCTCGATCCGACCGTCGTTGATGACCACGATCCGGTCCGCTACCTCCAGCGCCTCCTCCTGGTCGTGGGTGACGAACACCGTGGTCACATGGACCTCGTCGTGCAGCCGGCGGAGCCAGTCGCGGAGCTCCTTGCGTACCTTGGCGTCGAGCGCTCCGAACGGTTCGTCCAGCAGCAGCACGGACGGCTCGATGGCCAACGCCCGGGCCAGTGCCATCCGCTGGCGCTGTCCACCAGAGAGCTGCGACGGCAGCCGGTCGGCGAACTGCGACAGGTGCACCAGCCGGAGCAGATCATCGACCCGAGCGGCAATCTCCTTCTTCGACCGCTTGCGCACCTTGAGCCCGAACGCGACGTTGTTGGCGACCGTGAGATGGCGGAACGCGGCATAGTGCTGGAAGACGAACCCCACATTGCGTTTCTGGGCCGGCAGGCGGGTGGCGTCGACTCCTTCGATCTCGACCGTGCCGGAGTCGGCCACCTCCAGACCAGCAATGATCCGCAGCAGTGTCGACTTGCCGCCACCGCTCGGCCCGAGCAGGGCGGTCAGCTCACCGGTGGCGATGTCGAGGTTGATGTCGTCGAGTGCGACGAAGTCTCCGAACGTCTTGCCGACTGAGGTGATCTTGATGCTCATGAGGACTCCTTGTCCGGGCGGAGGCTGGTGACGATGGTCAAGGCGATGACCGCGATCAGCGCAAGGATGAAGGCGGCCGCATAGGCGCTGGTGGTGTTGTCGGGGCCGAACTGGCCGTACCGCTCCTCGACCAACAAGGTCGCGGTCTGGGTCCGCATCGCAACGCCTCCGGAGACGATCTTGACCGCTCCAAACTCACCGAGCGAGCGGGCCAGGCTGAGCACCACCCCGTACAGCAGCGCCCAGCGAATGGCGGGCAGCGTGATGCGGGCAAAGGTCTGGACCGGTGAGGCCCCGAGGCTGCGCGCCGCCTGCTCCTGTTCGGTGCCGATCTCATGCAGCACCGGGATGATCTCGCGGATCACCAGCGGCAGGCTGACGAACGCGGTGGCCAGTACGATGCCCGGCGGGGCGTAGATCACCTGCAGTCCGGCGTTTTCGAGCGTACTGCCTAGCCATCCGGTCTGGCCGCTGTAGACCAGCAGCAACGAGAGGCCGACCACGATCGGGGAGACCGACAGCGGGAGGTCGATCAGCGCCGAGAGCGCCCGTCGGCCTGGGAAGGTGTACCGCACCAGCAGCAGCGAGATTCCGATGCCGAAGATCGTATTGATCAGCACGGCCCAGAACGCCACCACCAGAGTCAGCTGGAAGGCGAAGATCACCTCCGGCTGGCTCAGTGACTCGATCACCGGCGCCAGGCCGCGGGAGAACGTGGCCTTGGCCACCAGCGCGACCGGCCAGATCACCAGGAAGAACAGATAAGTGATCACGAGCACCCGGAGCACCCATCGCAGCGGCGACTTCTGCCGGGTGGTCCGCACCGCACCTGTCGCGGATACGGCGCTAGCCATGGCGGGCCACCCTGCGTGAGATCACGTCCAGCGCCACGATGACCACCAGGGCCACCACAAGCAAGATCGATGCAACCGCCGCTGCGTCGGTCAGCTTGTCGCCCTCGACGTAGGACAGGATGCGGACCGAGGCCACCTCGGTGTTGTACGGCAGGTTGCCCGAGAGCAGCACCAGGGAGCCGTACTCGCTGATGCCACGGGCGAAGGAGAGGGCGGCGCCGGACGTGATCGCCGGTGCCAGGCTGGGCAGGATGATCCGGCTGAAGGTGGTGAACCGGCTTGCGCCCAGCGACGCAGCCGCCTCCTCGACCTCGGGTTCGAGCTCGAGCAGGACCGGCTGGACCGTGCGGACCACGAACGGCAGGGTGACGAACAAGAAGGCTAGGAAGACCGCCATCCGGGTGTTGGCCCAGTTGACTCCGAGCGGGCTCGACGGCCCGTACAGGCTCAACAGGACCAGCCCGGCGACGATCGTCGGAAGCGCGAACGGGATGTCGATCACGACCTCGAGCACCCGCTTGCCGGGGAAGTGGTCGCGGACCAGCACCCACGCGATGGCCGTGCCCATGAGGATGTTGATCATGGTGACCAGGAACGACGTACCAACGGTGAGCTTCAGCGCCGCGACGGTCTGGGCGCTGCTCAAGGCGGCCCAGTAGGCGTCCCACCCGCCGGCTGAGGCCTGCACCAACACGGCGGTCAGCGGAATCAGCACGAGCAGGCTGAACCACAGCAGCGCGACGCCCAGCCCCAGAGCCGAGGCTCCAGAGAGGGACGTCGCCTGCCGCGACCGACGCGGGCCCATCCGCCGCGTCGGCGGCTCCACCCTCACCGGAGGCATGGCCAGGCTGGACGCGGTCATTGCGACTTGCCCGTGGCCTCTTGGATCTGCGGCACCAGGCCGCTGCCGTCCGCGAAGAACTTGGCGGTGACCGCATCCCAACCACCGAGGTCGGCTACGGTGAACAGCCGCTTGGGGACGGGGAAGGGGTTCGCCGGGTCGTTGGCACCGTTGACGTCGGTGTGCGGAACGTCCTTGATCACCGGCCGGAAGCCCTTCTTGTAGAACTCTTCCTGTCCGGCCCGGCTCAGCACGAAGTTGAGGTAGTCCCTTGCCTTTGGATCGGCGTCGGTCAGCACGGCTCCCGGATTCTCGATCAAGATCGTGTCGTCGGGAACGATGTAGTCAAACTCCTCGCCGGACTGGCGGGCCAGGATCGCCTCGTTCTCGTAGCTGATCAACGCATCCGACGTCCCTTGCAAGAAGGCGTTGGTGGCGTCTCGGCCACTGCCGGGTAGTGCAACCACGTTCTTGAAGAAGCTCGTCAGATACGTCCGAGCCTGCGCTTCGGTGCCGCCGGCGCTGACCACCTGGTGGTAGGCGGCCAGGATGTTCCAGCGGGCCGATCCGGAGGAGGCCGGGTTAGGCGTGACGATCTTGACACCGGGCTTGACCAGGTCGGCCCACCCCTTGATGTTCTTCGGGTTCCCCTTGGGGACCACGATGACGACCACCGAGTCGGACACGATGCCCTTGGTGGCGCCCTTGTTCCAGTCCTCAGCCACCTGTCCAGACTTCACCAGCCGGGTGACGTCTCCCTCGAGGGAGAAGTTGACATAGTCGGCCTTGAGGCCGTTGACGACTGCCCTGCTCTGGTCGCCGGAGGCGCCATACGACTCCTCCCAGACGACACCTCGACCGGCATCCGTGGCGGCGAACTTCTTCTGAATGGCGTTGTTCGCCTCCTTCGGCACGGCGAAGCCCACCAGGTGCAAGGTGGTGCCGGAGGGCCCGCTGGTCCCGTCAGGGGCGGCAGCCCCGCCCACACAGCCGGCAAGGACCAGGGAAAGCCCCAGGATGGCGGTGCCGAGCAGCGCCCTGGCCGTGCGGGCGGCACCTGCGGAGTGCCTGAATGCGGTGAAGACCTTCATGGCTCATCTTTCTACTGTTCTGACCCATCTCAACGCGGATGTTTCCCTATATGAGTACTAGAGAATCTAGGGGCGCAGGGTGAGATGGCCGAACAAGTCACATGATGAGATGGGATCTCAGATACGGGTCAGTCCTCGAGTCGCTGGTTCACCCGCTGAACCTTGGCGGTCAGCTGGCCGGTGTGCCCGGGGCGGATGTCGGCTTTCAGGACCAGGCTGACCCGGTCCGAGTGCGCCAGGACTGCGTCGACGGCCTGCTTGACCACGGCCATCACCTCGTCCCACTCGCCCTCGAGGTTGGTGAACATGGCGTTGGTCTCGTTCGGCAGCCCAGACGCACGGACGATCCTGATCGCGTCGGCGACGGCGACGCTCACCGATCCGTCCGGGTCGGCATCGGCTGGGGCAATACTGAAGGCGATAAGCATGACCCCATTCTGGCTCGCGCTATCGCCCTTCCCGCCAACCGTTGGTGATGGGGAGCCGGCGATCGCGGCCGAAGGCCTTGAACGAGATCTTGGTGCCCGGCGGGTACTGCCGTCGTTTGTACTCGGCACGATCAACCATCCGCATCACCCGGTCGACCAGGTCTGCGTCGTAGCCCATGGCGATGATCTCGTCGCGGCCCTTGTCGCCTTCCACGTAGTCGGTCAGGATCTCGTCCAGGACCTCGTACGGCGGCAGCGAGTCGGTGTCCTTCTGACCCGGACGGAGCTCGGCGCTCGGTTCCTTGGTGATGGTGTTCTCGGGGATCGGCGGCGTCTCGCCGCGGGCGACCGCGTTCTCGTTGCGCCAGGACGCCAGCTTCCACACCCAGGTCTTCGGAACGTCCTTGATCGGGGCGAAGCCTCCGACCGCGTCCCCGTAGATGGTGCTGTAGCCGACCGCGAGCTCGCTCTTGTTGCCGCAGGCCAGCACGATCGAGGGACCGTGCTGGTTGGACTCGGCCATCCAGATCACCCCGCGGATCCGCGCCTGCAGGTTCTCGGCGGCAATGCCGTCGATGTCGATGGCTTGATGGAAGGCGTCCACCACGGGAGCGATCGGCACGGTGCTGAAGTTCAGACCGGTCCGCTCGGCGAGCTCGCGCGCGTCGGTCTTGGAATGCTCGGAGGAGTACGAGCTGGGGTTGGAGATGCCGTACACGTTGGCCGCACCGATCGCGTCACAGGCGAGGGCGGCGACCAGGGTCGAGTCGATGCCGCCGGACAGCCCGAGGTAGACGCGTTCGATGCCGTTCTTGGCGCAGTAGTCGTGCAGTCCGAGAACAAGAGCGGAGTAGACCTCCTCCAGCGCCGGCAGCCGTTCCTCGATCGCCGGGGTGATCCACTCCCGGTCCTGCTGCTCGGTCGGCTCTTCACTGATCAACGTACGGCTGATCGTCATGCCACTGAGACCCGGCCCTTCCGCCACCGGGTGATCGAGGTCGACCACGGCGGCCGGCAGGTCAAGATCAGCCACCACCAGCTCCTCAACGAACTGGCGGGCGCGGACGACGATCTGACCGGCAGCGTCGGCGATCATGGAATCCCCGTCAAAAACCAGCTCGTCCTGGCCGCCGACCAGGTTGACGTACGCCAACGGACATCCGGCCTCCCCGGCCCGTCTGGCCACGAGCTCGCCACGGGTGTCGTCCTTGTCCCGTTCGTACGGGCTGGCGTTGATCACCGCCAGCAGTCCCGCCCGCGCCTCGGCTGCGGCCGCGACCGGACCGCCCTCCTGCCAGAGATCTTCACAGATAGCGACGGCGACATCCACGCCATGGATCCGGACCACGTGCAGGTCCTCGCCGCGGCTGAAGTAGCGGAACTCGTCGAAGACGCCGTAGTTGGGCAGATGGTGCTTGGCATAGGAGCTGACGACCCGGCCACCGCTGAGCACTGCTGCCTTGTTCTGCGGATGACCACCCTTGGGATGATCAGGTTCGTCGGTGCGGTCCAGATAACCCACCACCGCCACCATGTCACCGAGCCCCTCGTCCGCCAGGCGGGTGGCCAGCCGGGTGATCGACTTCCGGGACGCCTCGACGAAACTCTGGCGGAGCGCCAGATCTTCCACCGGGTAGCCGGTGAGCACCATCTCCGGGAACAGCACCAGGTCCGCGCCTGCCTCGTGGGCGCGACGCGCCCACTCCACGACCAGGTCTGCGTTGGCGGAGATATCGCCCACCGTTGCGTTGATTTGAGCCAGTGCAAGTCGAAGATGTGGCACGCCAAGAGACTACTGCCCGGCTTACCGCGTCAGACACGGGCCGATGTAACGCCGCTGTTACACGAGGACCGGCAGACTAAGGGTTGTGGACAAGCAGACAGAGTTCGTGTTGCGTGCCATCGAAGAACGTGATGTCCGTTTTGTCCGGATGTGGTTCACCGATGTTCTGGGTTTTCTGAAGTCGGTGGCCATCGCGCCCGCCGAACTGGAGGGGGCCTTTGCGGAGGGCATCGGGTTCGACGGCTCGGCAATCGAAGGCTTTGCCCGGGTCTATGAGTCCGACATGGTGGCCCGGCCGGACCCGTCGACCTTCCAGGTGCTGCCGTGGCGCGACACCAAGCCGGCAACGGCTCGGATGTTCTGCGACATCGCGATGCCGGACGGGTCGCCGTCCTACGCGGACCCGCGCTACGTGCTGAAGCGTGCACTGAATAAGGCATCCGATCTTGGTTTCACCTTCTATACCCACCCCGAAGTCGAGTTCTACCTGTTCAAGGACCCGCTGGTGCCAGGTGAGCCGCCTATCCCGGTGGACCAGTCGGGCTACTTCGACCACACGCCGCAGAGTGTCGGAAGCGACTTCCGGCGCAAGGCGATCACCATGTTGGAACAGATGGGGATCTCGGTCGAGTTCTCCCACCATGAAGGCGGCCCGGGCCAGCAGGAGATCGACCTCCGGTACGCCGACGCCTTGTCCACTGCCGACAATCTGATGACCTTCCGGGTCGTGGTCAAGGAGGTGGCGCTGTCGCAGGGCATCCATGCCTCCTTCATGCCGAAGCCGTTCACCGACTACCCGGGCTCAGGCATGCACACCCACATGTCACTGTTCGAAGGCGACAACAACGCGTTCTATGACGCCAGCGCCGAGCATCACCTCTCCAAGGTGGCCCGCTACTTCATTGCCGGCCTGCTCCGGCACGCCGGCGAGATCACCGCGGTCACCAACCAGTGGGTGAACTCGTACAAGCGACTGGCCGGCGGTGGCGAGGCTCCCAGCTACATCTGCTGGGGTCGCAACAACCGTTCGGCGCTGGTCCGGGTGCCTATGTACAAGCCCAACAAGGGGGCCTCGGCCCGGGTTGAGCTCCGGTCCATCGACACGGCTTGCAACCCGTACCTGGCCTTCGCGTTGATGCTGGCCGCCGGCCTGGCCGGAATCGAGGGCGAGTACGAGCTGCCCGAGGGAGCCGAGGACGACGTCTGGTCGTTGACCGAGCGGGAGCGGAAGGCGCTCGGCATCTCGCCGCTGCCACGGAACCTGGACGAGGCGATCCGGGTGATGGAGAGCTCCGAGCTGGTGGCCGAGACCCTGGGCGAGCACGTCTTCGACTTCTTCCTGCGCAACAAGCGAGCCGAGTTCGAGGAGTACCGCCGCCAGGTGACCCCGATGGAGCTGAAGCGGATGCTGCCCGTCCTCTGAGTCCCCGTCCTCTGCGTCAGGACAGCAGCGGCAGGGCGGGGGACAGGTCGGCGCGCAGACCACTGGCATGCACCTTGCCGGTGGCCATCGCCTGGTTCCAGCTGACTCGTCCGGTCGCCATCCGCAAGAACGTGACAGCGTCGGTCTCCACGACATTCGGCGGGGTTCCGCGGGTGTGCGTGGGACCGGGGTCTCCGATGCCGCACTGCACGGCGGCGAACGGCGGCACCCGTACCTCGACGGATCGACCCGGGTGCTGGCCCGCCAGGATCGAGGTCAAGGTACGGCTGGCGATTCCCAACGGCTGGCGGCGTAACTGAATCGGGTCCCGATCAGGCAGCGACCGGCTCAGGTCGTCGGAGTGGACGACCACCTCCACGATCCGGGTGGCAATGAAGTCGTTCAGGGTGCTGGGCCCGCGAGCAGTCTCGACTGTCTTTGGCAGGCGTGCGTCGGCCCCCAGCGTCTCCGTCAGGTCGCCGATCGCAGTCTCGAGCCGGTCGAGCAGCTCGGCCGGCGTTGCGTCGCCGGTGGTGGTTCGGGTGGCATCGAGGATGTCGGTGACATCGCGGCGGTAGCGGCGGACGAAATCCGCCAGTGGGAGTGCCTTGTCCCGGGTCGGTCGGCCGATGACGGCTAGCATCCCGCTGTGGATCAGCAGCAGATGCCCCGTCACCGTGCGGACGTCCCACTCACCGAGCACGGAGGGCTGCTCGAAGGCGTTCGATGGCACGTCGCGCAGCCAGTGGAGCACCGTACGGGACTGCTCCAACAACGCGTCCGCTGGTTTCGATAGTGCCCTCGCCACGACGGACGACGCTATCAGGGACACCGGAGTGGTTAGCATCATGGCGTGAGACGACTGCAGACCACCCAAGGCAACCTGGCCCGTCGAGGTTTCGCCGACTCGGCCGCGGCGGAGCGTGTGGTGCAGCAGTGGGACCAGTCGTACGAGCCGCTGCTGGAGCTGGTGACCAGCGCAGCCGACCCAGACCTTGCCCTGGCCGGCCTTGACCGGCTGGCCGACGGCGACCCCGAGCTGGTCGAGCGGGTGATGAACGACCCGGCGATGGCGCGGCAGCTGATCATGGTGCTTGGTTCCAGCGTCTCGCTGCAACAGCACCTGGTGGCTCACCCTGAGCAGCTGAACGTGTTGGCCAGCGAAGCGGTACGGGTACCGGCCGACGAGCTGCGGGCGCAGTTGCTGACGGCGGTCGGCGCGGACCCGGCTGCGGACATGCCGGTCGCCACGGATCAGTCCGGCGACAGCCTGCGGATCGCCTATCGTGGTGCGCTGCTGCGGATCGCGGCCCGGGACCTGTGTGACCCTGAACCGATCGAGGCGATGCCCAGCATCGCCGCCGAGCTGTCCGACCTGGCAGACGCCACCCTGGAGGCCGCGCTGGCCATCGCCCGGGCAAAGACCGGACCGCTGGCTCTGCAGTGCCGGCTGGCGATCGTCGGACTGGGTAAGGCAGGGGCGCAGGAGCTCAACTACGTCAGCGATGTGGACGTTCTCTATGTGGCGGAGTCGGCCAGCGACGATGCCGGGACCCCGCTGCTGACCAACGAGCAGGTAGCCACTGTTGGCGGTCGGATGGCGGCGGAGCTCAGCCGGGTCTGTTCCGCGCACACCGCCGCCGGAACGATCTGGGAGGTGGATGCGGCCCTGCGGCCCGAGGGCAAGGCCGGCCAGCTGGTCCGAACCTTGGCCAGCCACAAGATCTACTACACCAAGTGGGCTAAGACCTGGGAGTTCCAGGCGATGTTGAAGGCGCGGCCCAGTGCCGGTGATCTTGCACTGGGCCAGGAGTTCGTCGACATGGTGAGCCCCATGGTCTGGCAGGCGGCCGAGCGTGAGCACTTCGTCTCCGATACCCAGGCCATGCGCAAACGGGTGGTCGCGCATATCCCTGCCCGCGACGCCGGACGCGAGCTGAAGCTCGGCGAGGGCGGTTTGCGCGACGTCGAGTTCTCGGTGCAGCTGCTTCAGCTGGTGCACGGTCGTGTTGATGATCGACTTCGTCGCCGCGGCACCCTTGAGGCACTGAAGGCTCTGGTCGACAACGGCTACGTCGGACGCGAGGACGGGAAGGGGTTCGGACTCGCGTACCGGTTCCTGCGGACGCTGGAGCACCGGATTCAGCTGTTCCAGCTCCGCCGTACCCACGTCCTGCCGGACAGCGATGATGATCTTCGTCGGATCGGCCGGTCGCTCGGCTACCGGGACCCGGTCAGAGAGGTGCTGAGTACCTGGAAGTCTTGTACACAACGCGTTCGACGGTTGCACGAACGGCTGTTCTACTCGCCGCTGCTGGACACGGTGGCGCGGATCCCGAGCTCGGAACTACGGCTGACCACCGACTCGGCGGTGGACCGGCTGAAGGCGCTCGGGTACGCAGACCCGTCCGCGGCGCTGCGCCATATCGCGGCACTGAGCCAGGGGATGAGCCGACAGGCGGAGATCCAGCGGCAGCTCTTGCCGGCGATGTTGGGCTGGTTCGCGGATGCACCCAACCCTGATCATGGACTGCTTGCTTTCCGGCAGGTGTCTGAGGCACTCGGCACCACACCCTGGTACCTGCGCGCGCTGCGAGACGAGGGCCGTACGGCTGAGCGGCTCGCGCACATCCTCGCCTCCAGCAGGTACGCGGTTCAGCTGTTGACCCGGGCGCCGCAGACCGTGCAGATGCTGGGCGACGATGAACAGCTGAGGCCGCGGACGCTGGAGTCGCTGCGGGTGGAGATGCGGACGGCCGCGCGCAGGCACAGCAACCCCGTCGCCGCGGTCGAGTCCATCCGGGCGATCCGCCGGCGGGAGCTGTTCCGTACCGCCGCCGGCGACCTGCTCGGCTTGAACGATGTGCTGGCCGTCGGGGAGGCGTTGGCGGACCTTGCCTCGGCCACCATCGACGCGGCGCTGATGGTGGCCCAGGATGCGTCCCCGGCCGAGTCGGTGCCGCGGATCGCGGTCATCGCCATGGGCCGCTGGGGTGGCCGGGAGATGTCGTACGCCTCCGATGCCGATGCGATGTTCGTGATGGACGACGCCGAGGGGGAGGGTGACCGGACCAGGATCGCCAGCGGCATCGTCACCGAGATGCGCAAGCTGTTGACTCGACCAGGCGCCGACCCGGTCCTCAGCATTGACGCAGACCTGCGACCGGAGGGCAAGGGTGGCGCCCTGATCCGGTCGCTGACCGCGTACCGGAACTACTACAGCCGCTGGTCCTCAACCTGGGAGCTGCAGGCTCTGGTCCGGGCGGACGCCCTGGCCGGCGACGAGGAGCTGGGGCGGGAGCTGCTGGAGGAGATCGACGCCCGCCGCTGGCCCGAAGGTGGGCTGACCGCTGCCCAGCTGACCGAGATCCGCAAGCTCAAAGCCCGGGTCGAGGCGGAGCGGTTACCGCGCGGCGCCAATCCGGCCAAGCACACCAAGCTGGGGCCGGGTGGCCTGGCCGATGTGGAGTGGACCGTTCAGCTGCTGCAGCTCCAACATGCCTGGAGGATCCCCGAGCTGCGGTCGAGCAGAACCATCGAGGCTCTGCGTGCTGCCCGCGACGCCGGGGTGCTGGGACCGATCGACGCCGCTCAGCTGGAGGCGGCCTGGATGCTCGCCAGCAAGATCCGGAACCAGATCATGTTGGTGCGGGGTCGCGGCTCTGACTCACTGCCGAGCGACAACCGCGAGCTGGCGGCGCTGGCCGAGCTGATGGGTTACGGCCCCGGGGAGTCCTCTCATCTCCTGGCGGACTATCGGCGGGTGACCCGACGCGCCCGCGGCGTGGTGAACCGGGTGTTCTGGGGAGAGACCGGCTAGCGAAGCCCCTCAGTCGTGACTGTGAGCGGAGCCTGGTTGCCGCTACCGGGACAGTCGACACCGTTGGGATAGGTGGTGCGGGCGACGATGGTGACTGCCGGTAGCTGTTCCTTCCGGCGGCCCCGAGTCTCCGTCGCAGACACGGCAAGCGGTCCCTCCGGCAGGTCCAGCATTTCCACGAAACCGACCTTTGTGCCGTTCGGAACGGCCGTCGCCGAACACGGCGCGTCCGGGCCGGTGCCGTCGCAGCCCTGGTGAACTGTGTCTGAACCGGGGGAGAGGACCACCGGGTGTTCGAAGCACGTGGCACCCAGGCAGGCCTTGATGCTCAGCGCTGTCAAGGTCGCGGCGGCGCTCCGCTCCACGGTGACCGCAATGCCCGACTGCGCCGCTATCTCTGTGCAGGCCAGCGACGACGGACCGTTGCAGCCAGCTATGAGCACCGACAAGGAGGCGATGACGATCGGTCGGACCCTCATCTGTCGAGTCTAGGTTCGTTTCTCGGGTGGTTGAACGTCACGCCGAGACGGTACGAGGGCTAACTTGTCCGACTCCCGGTTTAACGCCGCCGAGCCCATCCGGATCTCGGGCCTGGGTTCGGTCCCTTGTGGCTCGGCTAGAGGTCTTCGTCGACGTTCGGCAACCCACTTCGGGAAATCTGCAGATGCGACACGGTTGGGTTGCGATGATGTGCAGATGGGTCCAGTAAGACGCCTGGTGACGTTCGTCGAGGTCGATGAACTTGTCAGTGACGTTCGGCGGATATCGGTATCGGCACGACACGAGGCCGTGCTGGTGAACGGCCGCCGCGTGCTGCTGCTGGATGACCGGGGGTGGAGCGTCTCCGGTTCACCCAACATCTGGGCTGCGACCTCGGTTGAGGACATTGTGGACACTACGCGCATGGTGGTCGGACCGGACGAGCCATCCGATGGGCACTCGCACGAGGACATGGAGGCAGATCACTGGGCCCTGCTGGCTGCGACCCTCCGGCAGCAGGGAGTTGATGCGGACGCTCCGGAGTTGAAGCGGCTACCGCACGACGTCGTCCTGAGCAAGCGGCTGCTCGCGCGCGTCGGCCATGAGCCAGGCAGCCCGTGAAGCCGTAATGCTGCTACGTGGGTAGCTCGCTCGGGGACTCTGACCGGAGCGCTCACTTGGGGCACATCGATTCCACCGGCAATGTCCTCTGTGGGCGGGCACCGGCAACTCACAAATTGTCAGACGGCCCCGTTAGTGTGAACGTATGTTCGATTTGGCGGGGTTGGCGGGGTTGTCGGGTGGTGCCGTCGCGGCGCTGGTGGCCGACAGCTACCGCGCCCAGGTGGAGGCGGAGACCGTGTTGTTGGTGTTGGCCGCGCACTGGGCCGACCTGCACAGTGTTGACCTGTCCGACCCGCGCTGCTCGCTGTCCGGTGTGGGTGCGGGGGTGGAGGAGTGCCGCCGGATCGGTGGAGTGGGGACGCCGGCGGTGCGGGAGTTCGCCGCCGCCGAGCTGGGCGCCCTGCAACACACCAGCACCGCCGCCGCGACCAGGCAGATGGCCGACGCGCTCGACCTGCGGCACCGGCTGCCGCTGCTGTGGGGTCGGGTGCTGGCCGGGCAGGTCCGCGGCTGGCAGGCCCGCAAGGTCGCGCAGGCGACCCGGCAGCTGCCGGCGGAGGCGGCCGGGGTCGTGGACCGGGCCGTCGCCACCGCGATCAGTACGGTGCCGTGGGCGAGGTTCGAGCCGCTGCTCGGCGCCGCGATCATCGCCGCCGACCCGCACGGCGCCGCGGAACAGGCCAAGATCTGGGAGGC
>JAOPXN010000083.1 GCA_025965155.1 Propionibacteriaceae bacterium | reverse complement strand
GACCGTCAGGCCGGGCGGCCGGAACCCCGCGCAGGCAGACCAGGACCAGTGCCGCTCGAGAACAGCAGAGCAGCACGGCAAGCTGCACAGCCCCCCAGACTCCATCGACCAGCGAACCAAAGGCGGCAGCCTGCAGCACCAGCACGAGGACGAGGACCACCACCCCCATCGGTCCGACGTCGCCGCGGCGCATCACCTGCAGCGCCTTGTCCCGGTCCCAGCCGCTGCCCAGACCATCGGCGGTGTCCGCCAGCCCGTCCAGATGTAGAGCCCGAGTGCCGAGCGCGAGCACGGCGACGGCAAGCATTCCGGTGACCAGGTCGGGAGCGCCGAGCCAGTGGCTGGCCCAGGCCGTGACGGTAGCGAGCAGTACCAGTGGCAGCACGGCCAGCGGACCCAGGACCATCGCGTTGCGGGCCACTGTCGCGTTCAGGTCATCCACCCGGCCGGCCGGCCAGACTGTCAGGGTGCCGACAGCGAGTCGGAGCGAGGGTACGGCGGACATCAGGCGCCGGGAGGTGCCAGGTCCGCCAGCAGCGCCATCTCCCGCATCAGCAGCACCGCCGAACGGAGCAGCGGGACTGCGGCCACCGCGCCGCTTCCCTCGCCGAGCCGCAGGCCAAGGTCGAGCACAGGTCGCAGACCCAGCTTGTCCAGTGCGAGCTGCTGGGCGGGCTCGGTGGAGCGATGCCCCGCCGCGCACCAGGCGATGGTGCCCGGCGCGAGGTCCTCGGCGACGACAGCCTCGGCGACGCTCACCAGACCGTCCAACAGAACAGGTACGCCCGACCGTGCCGCGGTCACCAGGAACCCGACCCCGGCGGCAAGATCGGCCGACCCCAGCGCGGCCAGTCGCTGCACCGGGTCGCTGGCGCGGCCGCCGACCCGGGCCAGAGCCGTGTCGATCAGCGCGATCTTGTGCTGCAGAGCCGCATCGTCGACTCCAGTGCCACGGCCGGTGATCTCGGCGGCTCGGCAGCCGAAGGACGCGGCGATCAAGGCGGCGGCGGGGGTGGTGTTGCCGATCCCCATGTCGCCCATGATCAGCAGGTCTGCGCCGGCGCTGATCTGGTCGTTCGCGATCCGCTCACCAGCCCGGAGCGCCCAGTGCACCTCGTCGGCGCTGAGCGCATCCCGCAGCTGGATCGGCTCGGAGGATCTCCGCACCTTGTAGGCGGTCACCGCGGCGGGCACCCCGGCCAGCTCGTCGTCCACCGCCACGTCGTAGACCTGCAAGGAGACGCCGTGCTGGCGGGCCAGCACACTGACACCGGCGTTTCCGGCGACGAAGGCACGGACCATTGCGGGAGTGACTTCTCGCGGATACGCGGACACGCCGTAGTGGGTGACCCCATGGTCTCCGGCAAGCACCACGGCCCGGACCCGGTCCAGCGGCCGTGCGGGGCAGACACCCTGGCAGGAGCTGACCCAGGCAGCCAGCTCCTCCAGTTCGCCGAGGGCTCCCAGCGGCTTAGCCAGCGCAGCCAGGTGGGCGCGCGCGGCAGCCAGCACGGCGCTCGACGGCGGCCGGATCGGGTCAGACAGCGACACGGTCGGCATCCAGGGTGGCGGTCCGGGTTGCGAGCCGGTGCACCAGCTCGGCCAGGACCAATCCCAGCACGGCCCAGAGGGCGAGCTGGGTGGCGAAGCTGGCCAGCCGGAAGTCGTACAGCACGGTGGCGGGATAGTGGGCCGGCACCTCGTTGAACCGCGGGAAGAGGGCGACGGCGCCGCCGGCCAGCACCAGGTACGTCGCCGCGCCGACGAGGGTGGCGTGCCAACCGTCGAGGCGGGTGCGGAGGTGCCGACCCACCAGAACGGCAACGACCGCGGCGAGCACCGAGACGGCCAGCAAGGTGAAATAGGCGGCGGTCCGTACGCCGATGGTTTCCGAGCTGCCCACGGCGGGCGGGTTCGGTGGGTAGGCCAGGAACGGCAGCACGTACAGCACGATGAAGCCGGCCGCGGCGACCGCCGTCGTGGTCGCGCGTGGGCTGACGCTGCCGAAGCGTCCCATCGCCAGGGCACTCAGCACACCGACCAGGCCGCCCAAGGTGACACCGGCGACAACGGTGCCGGTGAGCAAACCGAGGGTCGACTGCAGCGACCGGGGAACCTCGGCCTCGTCATGGGTGTGGCCCGGCGTTCCCGCGTCGTGGCTGTGGCCCGCACCGCCGGCCGTTTCTTCAAGAGCGATAGCGGCGTTCACCGGCGGCTCACCGGCCACGTAGGCAACGCCGAAGGCGACGATGCCTGCCAGCAGACCTGCGAGCAGACCTCTGGTAAGGAATTCACGAGCAGACATCAGCCGGACTCAGTGACAGGGGAAGCCGAGCAGGTGGCGACCGTCGTGCACCCACTCGTGCACGCCGGTGCCGGAGAGCAGGGAGATGGCGCCCTGCTCGGCGGAGATGAAGTACATGGCCACCAGCATCAGCAGGCCGGCGAACAGCAGCCAGGGCAGCACCGCCTTCGCCGACAGCGTGGGGATGGCTACCGCGGCGCGCGTGGTGGTCGTGGAAAGGTCCGACATGTGTTCCTCCTAGGGGCTTCTGCGGCCCGTCGTGACCACCGGCGAACTACCGATGGTCCGGTTGGAGCTCGAAGGAGGGGTGGGTCTGACTCAAGCCCGAACCGGGCTCATACAGTGGCGCGACCGTGTCGGGTTCTCACCGACTTCCACGTCCCTCTCGCGAACTCGTGAACAGTACCGCTGCGTCCTCGAGCCCGGCAAGACAGGGCACTAGGGTCGGTCCGGTGAACCTCACCGCAGCGCTCCGACCGCGGGCTTCCGGCTGATGGCTGCTCGGCTGGTGTGGCTGGCTCACGCGCCAACGACGGGAATGCGAGAGCCCGTGTTCGGGGACGACTCCGGGCTGGCCCACCGCGAGTTGGTACGGCGCTGGCCGGAGCGCGCTGTCTCGTGCTGGCGTGGACCAGAGCCTGCCTGCGTGGAGTCGGCGCAGGCGCTCGGGGTGGTCGCCCGGCTTGACCCACGCCTGGCGAACTTCGATCCCGGATCGTGGCGCGGATGCACGTTCGCTGAGGTGCTGAGCAGGTCGCCGACCGACCTGTCGGCGTGGCTGTCCGACCCTGCCGCTGCACCGCACGGCGGTGAGAGCCTGGCCGACCTGGTGGTACGGGTCGGCGCCTTCTGCGACCAGACGGACTGGTCGGACGGGCCTCATCTCCTGGTGGTCAGTCCGTTGGTGGCCCGAGCGGCTGCCGTCCACGCGCTCGGGGCTCCGGCTAAGGCGATCTTCCGGGTCGATGTCGCCCCGCTGCAGCGGGTCACCATGTCGCGGAGCGCCGGCACCTGGCGGCTGATCGGGCTGGGATCAAGCGATCCAGGTACCTGAGCCGCGGCGGAACTCTTTGGGGCCTCTACGACGGCCCAGGCTGGAATGGAAGACATAAGAAACTTCGACTACATGTAGCAGCACTTAAGTCGCGACTTTTTAGCATGCACTTAGAGCGGTATTAGAACCGCGCGACTTAACCGCACCATACTCGCAGGTATAAACCTTGCCTTTATATTTTTCTACTATACACGTAGCCATTTCCGGTCGTACGCTCAACGCAGTATCTCCTACCCGAGAGGAAATAGCGCAAATGGCTATCGCCATCCGCACGCTGGCATTAGCGCTTGCATCATTGGCCATGCTGACAAGCACAGCACTTGGCCCCGTGCCGGCTGCGGCAAACTCCGCACCGCCACTGTTACCAGCTGGGTCCGCACCGAGCCGCGTGACGCTCTCCGCTACCCAGTGGCGGGCCGCTGGCTACGTCACCAAGGCGCGCAACTATGCCGTCAGCGCCAAAGGCTCCACCATGAACTACACGAAGATGAAGAAGGTGTTCGGCACAAAGAACTCGCTACTCGTGGACTGGCGCAGGCAGATGGCGGCAGGCTTCCGGCAGGCCGGAGGGAGGATCACCCACATCAGCAAGGCCGAGAAGAAGAAGATCGAGGCGAAACGCAAGAAGGTGTACGGCAAGCGCAAGCCACTCGCAGGTGCCGCCGTGTCCGGCATGGTCAGCCCGACTTCTTCGCCGTGCCTGGGCCGTAGTGGCAAGGCCATAGTGAACAGGAATGAGACTCACAAATACTACAACTCATGTGAGACGAAGGACCTTGAGTACTACTGGGGCGGCTGCGTCTTAGCTATGGCATTTATCGGAAAATTCACCGAGAAGGCGAAGAAAATCGACCTCCCTCGGTACCTCATCGGGTCGTTCTGCGGCTTTGAAGCCGCACAGATCAAGCGCGCTGCCGACAGGAGCAGTACCGGGTCGATCTACCTGCGGACCTACAGGGAGGAGGCTTACATGCCGTATCCAAGCCAGGTCCGCTACTCCATCACGTACACTTTGATACCACAGTAAGGAGACGTCATGCTTCGTCGGGCGCAGGCAGAACTGTCTTACGGCATCGGTCTGTTCATCTTCGGGATGCTGGTGGGGTCGTGGCTAGGCGAAGAGTCGTCGATCGTGTTGTGGCTCATCGTGGCACTCGGCGGCATCATGGTCGTCAGCGGCATCGTTGTCAATCTGCTGGAGATAAAGCGGCCAGCCAAGCCCTCTGGCTAAGGCCTGCGGAACAACGCAGCCCTTCCGTGTCTTTAGTTGTCGCCTGGGTGATCCTTGTCAGCGGCACTAGCCCGACTGGTCGGGCGAGAAACCAGCGACCGGTCCAATAACGGTCACTGCGGGCGGTTTGATGCCGGCTTCCCGGGTCCGGGCAGCGATGTCGCCCAACGTGCCGCGCACCACCCGCTGGCTCGGTAGCCCCGCGTCGGCGATGGTGGCCGCCGGGACGTCCGCGTTCAGTCCGGCAGCCT
>JAOPXN010000081.1 GCA_025965155.1 Propionibacteriaceae bacterium | reverse complement strand
CACCGGTGCCCGCACGCCCCCCGGCGTAGGTCGTCTCGACGACGGCAGCGCCCGACTCGATGATCAAGTCTTCGGCCCACGAGGTGATCTGGGAGCCGTCGGACAGCTCCGCGGTCTCGCCTTCGGGGAACGGCAGCCACTCGGCTACCCCGATCCCCAGCAGGTCGCGCAGCTGTCCCGGATACCCTCCCGCCGGCACCGTGTCATGTTCGTCCACGATGCCGGAGAAGTAGGAGACGACCAGGTTGCCGCCACCTTCGACGTAGCGTTCCAGGTTCGCTCTGCCTGCGTCGCTGACCAGATAGCTCGCCGGCATCAGCACCGTCGTGTAGTCCGACAGGTCATCGGTCGGGTGGCGGAAGTCGACCGTTACGCCGCGGTTCCACAGCTGGCTGTAGAAGGCGATGATGCGTTCCCGATGGTTCAGCTCCACCGAGGGTCGGTATTCCAGGTCCTGCGCCCAGAACGACTCGACGTCCCACAAGATCGCGACCTCAGCCCGTACCCGTGAGTTCTGCAGCTCAGCCAGGGTGCCCAACCGTGCACCCAGTTCGGTGACCTCCTTCCAGATCCGCGAGGTGACACCTTCGTGCGGCAGCATCGCGGAGTGGAACTTCTCGGCGCCGAACCGGGAGGCTCGCCACTGGAAGAACATGATGGCGTCGGCGCCTCGGGCGAGTGAGCTCAGGCTGTTCCTGGCCAGCTCGCCGGGGCGCTTGGCGATGTTGCGCGGCTGCCAGTTGACCGCCGAGGTCGAGTGCTCCATCAGCATCCACGGCCGGCCCTGGGCCAGCGATCGGGTCAGGTCGGAGTCCATGGCCGCCAGGATGTGGTTGTCGGAGCGTTCGCCGACCAGGTAGTAGTCGTTGGCGACGACGTCGACCTCCTTGGCCCACGCCCAGTAGTCGACTGACCCACAGTTGGTCGCCATGAAGTTCGTCGTCACCGGCAGGTCCGGGGTGAACTGGCGGATGATGTCCCGCTCCATCACGAAGCACTGCAGCAGCGCGTCGGAGCTGAAGCGGGCGAAGTCGAGCCGCTGGGTCGAGTTCACCACGGTGGCCGCGGTCCGTGGGGCGTCGACCTCGTCGAAGGAGCCGTAGGACTGACCCCAGAAGGCCGTTCCCCAGCAGCGGTTCAGCTCCGCGATCGTGCCGTAGCGGCGCTCCAGCCACTCGCGGAAGGCGACCACCGACTCGGCTGAGTAGTCCTCGGTGACCGGGGCGCCGTACTCGTTGTGCACGTGCCACATCTTCAATGCCGGGTGGGCGGCGTACCGCTCCGCCAGCGCGCGGGTGATGGATGCGGCCGCGCGCCGGTACGCCGCGGAGCTCGGGTTGGCGATCCCCCGTGCCCCGTAGCCGAGACGGATGCCGTCGCGGGTGACCGGCAGGGCCTCGGGGTGCTTCTTCCAGAACCAGGCCGGCGGGGCAGCGGTGGGGGTGCCGAGGTTGACGTCGATGCCCGCCTCAGCGAGAAGGTCTATCACTTCGTCCAGGAAGGTGAAGTCGTAGACGCCTTCCTGGGGTTCGAGAAGCGCCCAGGAGAAGATCCCGACACTGACCAGGTTGACGCCGGCCTGCTGCATCAAGGCGATGTCAGAGGGCCAGGTCTCCCGCGGCCATTGTTCAGGGTTGTAGTCCCCGCCGTAGCGGAGCCCGGCGCGCCCGGCCGGCCAAGCACGGTCCGCCTTCTGGGCTTCAGCCCCATCCACATCCATTGCCTGATCCTCTCGCTGTGTCGGGTCACAGTCCTATCAGCGAGAGGCGTACCGGCTAGGTAGTGGTCTCCCACAGACCCAGCACGTTGCCCTCCGGGTCCTTGAAGTACGCGAAGGCGCCCATGCCCGGGATCGGGGTCCGAGGCGTCACAGTGCTGCCGCCCGCTGTCTCGATCTGCTTCAGCGCGTCGTCGATTCCCTCGACATCGACCGTGATGACCGGTGCCGGCGTGCGCTCGTCGCGCTTCATCATGCCGCCGTTGATTGCGCCGGGTTCAAGAGGCATCTGGGTCTCCGGGTCCACCGGCGTCGTCATGACAATCGTGTACTCGCCGCCTTCCATCGGCATGCTCTGAAGCTGCCAGCCGAAAACGGAGCCGTAGAAGCCCTTCGCTCGATCGAGGTCGTCCGCCGGAATCTCGAAATGCACCACCTTGGGCATTGCCATCCCCCTTTGATGAGATCTGTCTCGACCACCATCCGACCGTGCCGAGGCCACTGTCAATCCCCACCCTCTCTGCTCTCTCCGCACCGCCACGACGACAGCGCGGCACGGCACTACACTGCCGAGGTGCCTCCCCCGTCGACCGGTCTGCTGATAGCCGGGACGTCGTCTGACGCGGGTAAGTCCCTGGTGGTGACGGGGCTGTGCCGGCAGCTGGTCCGGATGGGTATCGCGGTGGCCCCGTTCAAGGCGCAGAACATGTCCAACAACTCCATGGTCTGTGCGGACGGCTCCGAGATCGGGCGCGCGCAGTACCTCCAGGCTCAGGCGGCGAGGGTGGAGCCGGAGTCGGCCATGAACCCGGTACTGCTCAAGCCGGGATCGGATCGGCGCTCGTTCGTGGTGCTGCGGGGCCGGTCCCACGGCACGCTGGAGGCGGGTGAGTACGCCACCGGGCGTCGACATCTGGCGGAGGCCGCGTTCGAGGCGTATGCGGAGCTGGCCGAGAAGTTCGAGCTTGTGGTGTGTGAGGGGGCTGGTTCACCGGCCGAGATCAACCTGCGGACCGGCGACTACGTCAACCTGGGGCTGGCTCGCCGGTTCGGCCTGCCGGTGGTCGTGGTCGGCGACATCGACCGTGGCGGGGTCTTCGCGTCGCTGTACGGGACCGTGGGGCTGCTCGCCGCGGAGGACCGGAAGCTGATCACGGCCTTCTTGATCAACAAGTTCCGGGGTGATGCCGGCGTGCTGGCCCCCGGGCTGGTGGAGCTGACCGCCCGCACCGGCGTCCCGTTCGCCGGGGTGCTTCCCTGGCTTCCCGAGCTGTGGCTGGACTCGGAGGACACGTGGGAGGTCGGCACCTGGCGCCGCCAGTCCTCGACCCCGGACACCTTGCGAGTCGCGGTGGTACGGCTGCCGCGGGTCTCCAACGTCACCGATGTGGACGCTCTGGCGGCCGAGCCCGGAGTCGATGTCTTCGTGACCACCAGCCCCGCTGTGGTGGCCGGGGCCGACCTGGTTGTCGTACCGGGATCACGTTCGACGGTGTCCGACCTGGCGTGGCTACGCAGCACCGGTCTGGCCGACGCGCTGAGCGAGCGAGCGCACCGGGAGGCACCGATCCTCGGTATCTGCGGCGGCTATCAGATGTTCGCGGGCACCATCGATGATCCGGTCGAGTCAGGACTGGGGACGGTGCCCGGGCTGGGGCTGCTCCCGACCGCCGTCAGCTTTGCTTCCGAGAAGACACTCGGCCGGCCGGCTGGAAGCTGGCGAGGCCAGCGGGTCGAGGCCTACGAGATCCACCACGGGGTCGCTGCCGCCACCGATCACGCGGAGCCGTTCCTCGACGGCTGGCGGCAGGGGCAGGTCTGGGGCACCATGTGGCACGGGGCCCTGGAGAACGACGGCTTCCGGCGGGCCTGGCTGGCTGAGGTCGCCGCAGCGGCGGGCTGCCCCTGGCGGCCGGACCCGAACGCTGCTGCCTTCGGTGCGCGCCGGGAGCAGATGATCGAGTCGCTGGCCGACGCGATCGCCGAGCATGTGGACGTGGAGCTGTTGCTTGAGTCCACCCGGGTACGCCGATGAGCCGGCAGGCGCTGGTGATCGGGATCGGTACCGGCAACCCCGACCACCTGACCCTGGAGGCGGTCGCCGCCTTGAACCGGGTCGACGTGTTCCTGGTGGCCGACAAGGGCACCGCCAAGCAGGACCTGATCGGTCTGCGCACCGAGATCTGCCGGCAGGTGATCAGCCATGACCGCTACCGCGTGATCGAGGTGCCGGATCCCGAGCGCGGCCCGGACCGGGGCCGCAACACCGTGCAGTATCAAGACGCCGTGCAGCGGTGGCACCGGGAACGGGCGGCTCGCTACGCCGACATCATCCGGGCCGAGGTGGGCGGCGACGGGACTGTCGGTTTCCTGGTCTGGGGCGATCCTGCCCTGTACGACAGCACGATCCGGATCGTGCAGTCGATCCGTGATCATGGTCGACTGCCGCTCGAGCTGACCGTCATCCCCGGCATCAGCAGCCTGTCGCTGCTGGCCGCCCGGCACAAGATCATCCTGAACCGGGTCGGGCAGCCGATCCACATCACCACCGGCCGCCGGCTGGTCGAGGAGTACCACCCCGGGCTGGGGGATGTGGCGGTGATGCTGGACGGCGACCTCAGCTGCTCCCGGCTGGTCCATGATCATCCGGAGCTAGGAATCTTCTGGGGGGCGCAGCTCGGCTTGGCCGACGAGGTGCTGATCAGCGGCGCTTTGGCTGAGATGATCGAGCCGATTCAACGCGCCCGGGCCGAGCTGCGGGCGGCGCGGGGATGGGTGATGGACACCTACCTGCTGCGCCCCCCGGCAGACAACGGCTAGCGCACCTCGCGGTCCTCCAGGTCGCCCTCCACGTCCAGATAGATCTGCTGCAGCTGCTCCAGCAGCCCGGGGTCGGGCTCGGCCCAGAGGTTGCGATCCACCGCCTCGTTCAGCTTTTCGATGATGCCGCGCAGCGCCCACGGGTTGGCGGCCGTCATGAACTCGCGGTTCTGCTTGTCCAGCACATAGCTCTCGGCCAGCTGGGTGTACATCCAGTCGGTCACCACCCCGGTGGTCGCGTCGAAGCCGAACAGGTAGTCCACCGTGGCCGCCAGCTCGAAGGCACCCTTGTAGCCGTGCCGGCGCATTGCGGCGATCCAGCGTGGGTTCACCACCCGGGCCCGGAAGACGCGGGAGGTCTCCTCCCCCAGCGACCGGGTCCGGACGGCGTCCGGGGTGGTGGAGTCGCCGACGTACGCCTTGGGCTCGGTGCCGGTCAGCGCGCGGACGGTGGCGACCATCCCGCCGTGGTACTGGAAGTAGTCGTCGGAGTCGGCGATGTCGTTCTCGCGGTTGTCGATGTTCTTGGCCGCCACCGTGATCCGGCGGTAGTTCGTCTCCATGTCGCCGCGGGCCGGGGCGCCGTCGAGATCCCGACCGTACGCGTATCCGCCCCAGGTGGTGTAGACCTCGGCCAGGTCGGAGTCGTCGCGCCAGTTGCCCGCCTCCATCAACGGCAGGATGCCGGCGCCGTACGAGCCCGGCTTGGAGCCGAAGATGCGGGTCGTCGCCCGCCGCTCGTCGCCGTGCTCGGCCAGATCCTGCTGCGCGTGCCGGCGCGGGAAGTTGGACTCCAGCGGCTCGTCCAGGCCCACCACCAGCCGGACCGCGTCGTCCAGCATGGCCACCACGTGCGGAAATGCGTCGCGGAAGAAGCCGGAGATCCGTACCGTGACGTCGATCCGGGGCCGGCCAAGCTCGGCCAACGGGATCGGCTCCAGCCCGACCACCCGGCGGGATGCCTCGTCCCAGCGCGGGATCACCCCCAGCAGGGCGAGTACCTCGGCGATGTCGTCGCCGGAGGTCCGCATCGCCGACGTACCCCAGATTGACAGCCCGACCGACGGCGGGAAGTCGCCGGTCTCGCTGCGGTAGCGGTCCAGCAGCGACTCCGCCATCGCCTGGCCGGTCTGGTACGCCAGCCGGGAGGGGATGGCCTTGGGGTCGACGGAGTAGAAGTTGCGGCCGGTCGGCAGTACGTTGACCAGCCCACGCAACGGCGACCCGGATGGCCCGGCGGGGATGTAGCCGCCGTCCAGGGCGTGCAGGGTGTTGGTGATCTCGTCGGTAGTTGCGGCCAGCCGGGGAATCACCTCACGGCAGGCGAACCGCAACGAAGCCACGACGCCGGGCACCGCGCTGCCGAGCTGGTCCACGACGATGCCGTCGACCTCCTTCTCGGACCACCCGGCCTGGTCCAGCGCGACGACCAGCGCACGGGCCTGCGCCTCGACCGCATCCACCTGGGCCAGCTCGGCGGCGTTCTCCTCCAACCCCAGCGCCACCCGGAGGCCCGGTACGCCGTTGACCTGTCCGCCGAACACCTGGTTGGAGCGGAGGATGGCCAGCACCAGGTTGATCCGCCCGTCCGACTCCGGCGCCTGCCCCAGGACGTGCAGGCCGTCTCGGATCTGGACGTCCTTGATCTCACACAGCCAGCCGTCGACGTGCATCACGAACTCGTCGAACGCCTCGTCGTCGGGCCGGTCGTCCAGACCAAGATCATGATGCATCTCGGCTGCCTTGATCAGCGTCCAGATCTCGGCCCGCAGGGCCGGCACCTTGGCCGGGTCCATGGCAACGACGTTGCCGTACTCGTCCAGCAGCTGCTCGAGCCGGGCGATGTCGCCGTACGACTCGGCCCGCGCCATCGGCGGCACCAGGTGGTCGATGATCGTCGCGTGCGCCCGGCGTTTCGCCTGCGTACCCTCGCCCGGATCGTTGACCAGGAAGGGATAGATCAGCGGCATCGAGCCGATCGCGGCGTCGGTGCCGCAGGACGCGGACATGCCGAGATTCTTGCCGGGTAGCCATTCCAGGTTGCCGTGCTTGCCGACGTGCACGACCGCATGGGCGCCGAACTCGCGTTCCAGCCAGCGGTAGACGGCCAGGTAGTGATGCGATGGAGCAAGATCAGGATCGTGGTAGATCGCGATCGGGTTCTCCCCGAAGCCCCGCGGTGGCTGCACCAAGATCACCACATTGCCGCCGCGCAGGGTGGCGGCCACGATCTCGCCGTCGGGATCGCTAGACCGGTCGACGAAGAGGTCGCCCGGGGCCTCGCCCCAGGCCTGGGTGACGGCCGCCACCAGGTCGGCCGGGAGGTCGGCCAGCCAACGGCGATAGCGGTCCGCCGGGATCCGTACCGGCTGGCCCGACAGCTGGCCCTGGGTCAGCCACTCGGGGTCCTGACCGCCGGCGTCGATCAGGGCGTGGATCAGCGCGTTGCCGGCCGTGGTGTCGGGGTGTTCCCCGTCCACCGCCGGCAGCGGGCCGGTTCCGGGGATGGCCCCGTCCGGGCCCAGGTCATATCCGGCGGCACGCATCGCCCGGAGCAGCCGGATCACCGAGACCGGCGTGTCGAGACCGACCGCGTTGCCGATCCGGGAGTGCTTCGTCGGGTAGGCCGACAGCACGATGGCGATCTTGCGTTCGGCCGGTGGGGTGTGCCGCAGCCTGGCGTGGGCTACGGCGATGCCGGCCACCCGGGCGCAGCGTTCGGGGTCGGGTACGTAGTGCGGCAGGCCGTCGGAGTCACTCTCCTTGAAGGAGAACGGCACCGTGATGATGCGGCCGTCGAACTCGGGCACCGCCACCTGGGTGGCCACGTCCAACGGCGTCATCCCCTCGTCCGAGGCGGCCCAGGACGCCCGGTCCCAGGTGAGGCACAGCCCCTGCAGGATCGGGATGTCCAGCGCGGCCAGGGCCCGGACGTCCCAGCCTTCGTCGTTCTCACCGGCGGACGCGGTGGCGGGCCGCGTGCCGCCGGCGGCCAGCACCGTGGTGATCAGCGCGTCCAACGTCCCGAGGTGCGCCATCAGATCGGCGGGAGCATCGCGCAACGACGCCGCGAAGATCGGCAGGCCGACACCGCCCGCCTGGTCGACCGCGTCGGCCAGCGCGTGCACGTAGTCGGTGTTGTCGGCGGTGAACTGGGCCCGGTAGAACAAGATCCCGACCCGGGGCCTGACGTCGCTGCCGGGATCAATGCGTGGCCGCGGGAGCTCGCCCCAGGTGGGCTGCTCAGCCGGCGGCTCGAACCCCTCGCCGGTGAGCAGCAGGGTGTCGGACAGGAAGGCGTGCAGCTGGGCCAGGTTGGCGCTGCCTCCTTGGGCGAGGTAGCGATGCGCCTCCGCGGCGACGTTGATCGGAACGGTCGACAGCTCCATCAGCGCCGCGTCCGGCGCCTGTTCACCGCCGAGCACCACCATCGGCTTGCCGGTCCGCCGGATCCGGTCAAAGCCGCCGCAGAGCGACTGGGGCGAGCCGAGGATGCGGGCCACGATCAGGTCGGCGCCGTCCAGCACCTCGGCCATCTCGGTGTGGCCGTTCCGGCTGGGGTTGGCGTAGACGTAGTCGGCGCCACAGGCGCGCGCCGACAGCAGATCGGTGTCGGAGGTGGACAGCAGCGCGATGCGCATGGTTGCTCCTCTTCCGGGGTCCTCGCCCCGGCTAGGGTGCCGGCCGCCGACGCGTCGGTGAGGCCGAGGGAATGGTGCGGCGGTCTCGACGGTGAGTTCCTGACTCCCGACGCCCGCAGAGGGCGTCGGTCACAGTGGCGGGACCGTCCCGGAATCGCACCGGGTTCCTGCACTGTCGAGGCTCGCAGCCTAGCCCGTTACTACGATGTCGGCGTGACCATCCCGGGGCAGCGCGTGAGCGAGCCAGAGCCGCGTCCCGTTTTCGACCGCTGCCCGGGCCTGCTGGCGCCGCATCAGGCCGAGGACGGGCTGCTGGTCCGGATCCGGGTGCCCGGTGGCCAGACCTCGGCCGCGGCGCTGCAACGACTGAGCGCGATTGCGCACACTTTTGGTTCGGATGACCTGCAGCTCACCTCCCGGGCGAACCTGCAGATCCGCGGCGTGGCGGCCGCGGACGTGGACCTGTTGGCCGACGAGGTTGCCGCCGCCGGGTTCCTGCCCTCCTTCAGCCACGAACGGGTACGCAACATCGTCGCGTCGCCCCTCAGCGGGCTCAGCGGCGGTCTCGGTGACGTCCGCGGTTGGGTGGCGGAGCTGGATCGGCGGCTGTGTGCCGACGACGAGCTAGCCGCACTGCCGGGCCGCTTCCTGTTCGTGCTGGACGACGGCCGCGGCGATGTCGCCTCTCTCAGCTTCGACCTCGCGGTGCAGCTGAACGGCCCGGACGACGCGCTCATCCTGGTCGGTGGTTCCGGCTCCGGCTTTCGCGTTCCGACCGACCGGGCGGTGGAGACCGTGCTCGGGCTGGCGCGACGGTTCGTCCAGCTACGCGCCGGGCTGGAGCGTCCGCCGTGGCATATTCGCGAGCTGGACCAGGGGGTGCTGACTCCGCTGGCCCGACCGGTGACTCCGGTCCTCGGCGCCACTCAACCCGCCTTGGGTGCGGTCGGCGAGGCTGCCTCGGTGCAGGTGCCGCTGTCGCTGCTGACTCCGGCGCAGGTCGCCGCGGTCGCCCGGGCCGGCGGTGGGCCGGTGGTACTCACCCCGTGGCGCGGCCTGGTCGTGGCCGGAGCGGCGTCCCGGCTGAACCTGCTGACCGCCGCCGGGCTGCTGGCGGACGACGGCTCGGCCTGGTCCACGGTGACGGCCTGCATCGGCCTACCCGGCTGTCGCCGGTCCGCGATCGACACCCGCCAGCTGGCGACGGCGCTGGTCGAGCGGCTGGACACCGGCTCGCCCGGACCCGAGCCGGTGGGCCGGCTGCACCTGGTGGGCTGTGAACGCCGCTGCGGTGCACCGAACGAGCCGCATCTGGATCTGGTGGCGCCGGCCTCGGTCGAGCAGGCGCTGGAGCAGATCACCGATCGAGACGGGCAGGTCCGATGAACCGTCCGCCGAAGCTCTACGACTACTGCACCGACGGCGCCGAGATCTACCGGCAGTCGTTTGCGATGATCCGCGCCGAGGCCGACCTGTCGGCGCTGCCGGAGACGGCCCGGACCGTGGCCGTACGGATGATCCACGCCAGCGGCGACGTCACGCTGGCCGACGCGCTGGCGTTCCACCCGCGGCTGGTGGCGGCGGCACGCTCGGCATTGCAGGCGGGCCGGCCGGTCCTGACCGACGCCACCATGATCGCCTCCGGAGTCACCCGGGCCCGGCTCCCCCGCGACAACCAGGTGTTGTGCTACCTCCGCGACCCCTCGGTGCCCGGGTTGGCGGAGCAGTGGCAGACCACCCGGTCGGCGGCTGCCGTGTCGCTGTGGCAGGAGCACCTCGACGGGGCCGTGGTGGCCATCGGCAACGCGCCGACGGCGCTGTTCCAGCTGCTCGAGCTGATCGCCGCCGGCGGGCCGAGGCCGGCCGCCATCGTCGGGGTCCCGGTCGGATTCGTGGGTTCCGCTGAGAGCAAGCAGGCCCTGGTGGGCAACCCGTTCGACCTCCCGTACCTGGTGGTGCACGGGCGACGCGGCGGCTCCGCGCTGGCCGCGTCGGCCATCAACGCGCTCGCCCGAGAGCAGGAGATCTGATGAGCGCAGACGATCGGATGGTCGGCACCGTCTATGGCGTCGGGGTCGGGCCGGGCGACCCGGAGCTGATCACGCTCCGCGCTGCGCGGCTGATCCGGACCGCGGACGTGGTGGCGTACCACTCCGGGACCTCGGGCAAGTCCATCGCCCGCTCGATCGCCGCCGACCTGATCCAGCCGGGCGTGATCGAGGAGCTGCTGGCCTACC
>JAOPXN010000064.1 GCA_025965155.1 Propionibacteriaceae bacterium | reverse complement strand
GTCCAGCGCAGCAGGCAGAACATCAATGTGACCTACGTACTAGTACCGAGCCATAACAACGCTGGCCGCTGCCGGTGAGCTCGAGTCTTCGCGGATTGCCCGTCCAAGAATCATTGTCAGTAGCGGGCCCGTTCTGCGCGGCTCGCAGGGGGTCTGCCATCGGCTGTTAGCGAACCAGACAGCGGACACCCCCAGCTAGTTAGCACAACCACGACCATGGCCGTCGTTAACACCACGTCAAGGCCGCCACGACCGATCAGGGCAAGCACGAGTGGATGGAGATGCTCTCGCCGTTGCGGTCCGGATCACTTGCCCAGCGGCCCAGTGCCCCGCAGCGATGCGACGACATCGTGGATCGCGTGAGTAGTGGCGACGGCGTCTTCTTCGTCGGAGATCAGCGATGCGTGGGTGGCGCCCTCGATCACGCGGTGGGCGCTGTTGGTCGACAACGTGGCCAGAGCGTCCTGCTTCGCCGACCAACCGGCATCGCTCCCGACGCCGGCGGTCAGGACAATTAGCGGCTTGTCAGCGAAGTCACGCAGGGACGCCGCTTGTTGCACGGATGAGTTCCCTTGGATGTACTCGTCGATCGTGCTGCGGAGTGCGCTTGCGGTCGGCTGGCCGACCAGGCGACCCAGACCAAATCGAGCTGAGGTCGAGATCAATGCCGAGACACGGCCCGTGAGGTCGTAGGAACTCCCGTCACCGGGCGGTGTTGCCCTAGGCTTCACCGCCGATGCCGGTGCGGTGGAGTCCACCAGCACCATTCCGGCGACCTCGTCGGGGTAGCGGGCGGCGAAGGTGAGGGTGTAGAGGCCGCCGAAGGAGTGGCCCGCGAGCACGTACGGTCCGGGGACGTGTCCGCGGTGCAGGAGCGTGTGCAGGTCGGTCGCTATCTGCGTTGCGTCCTGGGGGGTGTCAGCGGGTTCGCTCCACCCGCGACCCGCACGGTCGTAGACGCAGACTCGGGTGTTCCGGGCTACGGCCGGGGCTATCCGCCCAAGATCCGTGGAAACCATGCCCGCGCCCGGTTCGAGCACGACGGTGGGGCTGCCGGAGCCGGTGCAGCTCAGGTGCAGGCGGTGTCCGCCGACGTCGATCAACTGACCCGGCATGGGGGAGGCCTTGGCATCGGCGGCTTCGCGCACGGTCTGATAGCCGCCGCCTATGGAGGCAACAGCCAGCATTGCGATCACCGGGTAGAGCAGCCAACGTCCGCTCCGGCTACCAAGCCGTCTACGGACCTGGACGATCATCCAGACGACCAACACCAGCAAGGCGGGGGGCCACGCCCAGTCGAGCACCTCGTGCACCGGGGAGCCGAACGCCAGCAGCAGAAGACCGCCCAGGCCCATGAATAGGGCAGGGGCCGCGGCCCATCGCTGTGGCTGATCGGTGAGCCGCACCGACAGCAGGGCCAAGACCGCCCAGCCGAGTGCGAATCCGCACAGAACTGCGCCGGTGACGGCCCTCTCCGCTAGCGGGATGAACGGGGCGGCGACCAAGAGGACAGCAGCGACGAGTCCGGTGGCCATAGAGCCGACCACGATCCAACCTATGTGTCCTCTCGGCCCGGAGTCATCGCTGGGCGGACGGTTCTGATTCTTGCTGCCCGGGTGCGCCGGGCCGGTGACCACAGGTGCGCTGCTGAGTTCTTGCCTCAGTCGGAGCAGGATGGACGGGCGATCGGGAGCCGGCGGGGTGGCGGTGCTGGTCATGGCGTCCTTCTAGTGAGGTCGGGCGGCGCCAGTTCGGCGCCTGTGATGGTGGTGGTCTACGTGCGGTCGGCAAGGAGCTGGGCGCCGAGGTCGCTGCCGTCGTTGGCGATGTCGGACAGGACGATGACGGCCCTGTGTCCGCTGCGGTCGAGGCCGAGGTATGAGGCGTACCCGCCGGTCTGCCCGGCGTGATGGGTGATGGTTTGACCGGTCTGCCAGGTGGAGGTCTGCCAAAAGTCACCGATGCGGCTGTTCGATCGGTCGGTGGCGGTGGTGGGGTTTAGGGCGTCCATGCCGGGGGCGGTCCTGTCGAGGAGGGCGGTGGCGAGCTTCGCGAGGTCCCTGGTGGTGGAGACCGCGGCGGCGCCGGGGGCGTAGGCATCCATGACCCATGGCTGGACCGGGAGGCCGGATTGCGACTTGCCACCGGCGACGAGTGTGTGCCCGACCTGGATGGCGGTGTCGGACATGCCGAGTGGCTCGAACAGCCGGGTGCGCATCAGGTCGGGGTAGCTCATGTGGGCTGCCGCGGCGACGGCCTGGCCGGCGATGGCCGACCCCAGGGTGGAGTACACGTAGCGGCCGCGGCCACTCAGCGTCTGGCTCCTGGTGTCCTCCATCATCTGCGCGATGTTGGCGGTGAAAAAGTTTCTGCCGAGCGGCGCCATCCAGGCGGCGCGGCGGACGGTTGCGGCGCCGAACTCGGCGTACCCGGCCGTGTGTGTGACGAGCTCCTGCAACGTGGCGGTGCCGGCCGGTGAGCCATCCAGCCGCGGAAGGTAGGTGGAGACGGGGGCATCCATGCGGAGCTCTCCGCGGCGCACGGCGTCCGCGATCACCAGGCCGGTCATGGCCTTGGTCATCGACCCGACCTCCATCGGGGTCGTGTCGTCGGCGCCGATCCCGGCCAGGCGCACCGGCTGGCCCGCCTCGAGATCGATCTCGGCGACGGCGACGGCGTGATTGCCGGCTAGCCAGCCTCTCTGAGCCTGCTGGTCGATGTGGGCCAGGACCGCGGGGTCGCCGTTGCGGGCGACCGCCAGGTCTGGGGACAACACCCAGGAGACGACCGCCACGGTCACCGCCCCAATGAGCACGGTCAGGACAAGGCGACGCGAGGCGAGGTAGCTCGCGGTCAGAACGACGAGCATGAGCACTGACTTCCAACTGTCGTCGGCGTACTGGCCGTACCGGCCGCCGCCCACCGACGCCAGCACCATGGTCACGGGGATCGCGAGCAGGACCGCGGCGACCAGTAGCTTTCCTGCCCAGCCGTGGGCGAACGAGGCCGTGTCACGGAGGAGCAACGCCCGCAGGGGCCGGCGCCGGACCAGGGTGTGGAACGCTGCGAGCAGCAGCGCCCCCAGCAGCACGACACCAACCAGTCCCAGCCCGAGCAGCAGACCGGACAGGGCCCAGAGAACCACCAGGCCGGTCATGATCACCACCTCCACCCTGCGGCGGCGGCCGCTGGGAGCGGCGTGACCGGACGGCGGTGGCTGGTCGGAAGGGGGCCGCAGGGACGTGTCGGGGAGAGGGTTCAGGGTGGCGGACATCAGGTGCACCTCTGTGCGTAGTAGGAGCTCACGAGCCCGCCGATGTCGGCGGGCGCCTTCGCCGGAGAGCCGGCGTCGTAGGGAGGTTGGGGGTCGTACTCGAGGGTCAGCTGGACCGTCTGGGCGACGGCCGGGCCGTGGCTCAGGCCGAGCAAGGTCAACGCCAGGTCGATCCCGGCCGAGGCGCCGGCCGAGGTCAACACCTTTCCGGCCCGGACGACTCGCTCGTCGCTGTAGGTGACGCCCACATCAGTCAGCCGCTGCGCGGAGGCCCAATGGGTGGCGGCCGTGGCGCCGTCGAGAGCACCGGCGGCGGCGAGGTAGCTGGACCCGGTGCCGACGCTGAGAGTCCAGGTCGTCGTGGGGTGCACGACACGGATCCATTCGACCAGGGTGGGGTCCGGGTCGCACGAGCAGTCGCTGCCGGGTACGACCAGCACGTCGGCGAAGGCGATGTCACCGAGGCTCGCGGTTGCCTGCAGGGCACACAATCCGGTGTCGTCGACGACGGCACCGGCGCGGGCGGCGACGAACACGCTGCGGGTGCCGGGTGCGGCGGCGAGGACCTGGAAGGTTCCCACCACGTCGAGTGCGGTGAACCTGGGGTAGAGCAGGTAGGCGACCTTCATGTCTCCAGCCTGGGGCCGGGGAGGCTACCCCACCAGGACACGTTGTTGACGATGTCGGCCACCGCGTCTCGGGCGTACCGTCGACACATGGACTCCCGATGACCGGATCGACGAACCCGCGCTCGAACGAGCCGACCCTCGATCCGCTCGTCGAGCGGGGCGTGGTCATCGTGACCTTCGATACGGCGCAGATCCTCGACGTCACCGGGCCGCTCGAGGTCTTCTCCAGCGCCTCCCGGTTCCTGCCCGCAGTCCGCTACCGCACCCAGGTCGTGACCACCCGAGGCGGCCAGGTGTGCGCCAGCTGCGGGCTGGAGTTCGCCTCCTCCCCGATCGCCGAAGTCGCTGGCCGCATCGACACGTTGATGGTGGCCGGTGGCGCCGACATGGACGCCGCCGTCGCGGACACCGAGCTGCTCGCCCATGTCCGGCGGCTCGCCGCGGACGCGCGCCGGGTGACCTCGGTCTGCTCCGGCGCGTTCATCCTCGCGGCCGCCGGACTGTTGGAGGGGCGACGAGCAACCACCCACTGGGCTGAGTGCGGCCTGCTCGACGACACCTACGCCGGCGTGACCGTCGACCCCGACGCCATCTATGTCCACGACGGCAACGTGTGGACTTCCGCGGGCGTCACCGCCGGCATCGACTTGGCGCTCGCTCTCGTCGCCGACGACCACGGACACCAGGCCGCCGCCACCGTCGCACGACAGCTGGTCGTCTACCTGCACCGCTCCGGCGGACAGGCGCAGTTCTCCGCGCTGCTGGCCGGGCAGGCCGCAGACAGCGAGCCGGTACGTGACCTGCTGTCGTGGCTACGCGACCACCTCGCCGACGACCTCTCCGTGCCAGCACTAGCCCGGCGGATCAACCTCTCCGAGCGACAATTCACCCGGGTGTTCAAGGCCGAGGTGGGTGCCACCGCAGCGGACCACGTCGAAGCTGTCCGGCTCGAGTCCGCATGCCGGCTGCTGGAGACCACCAACAGGACCATCGAGCAGATTGCCAAGACCTGTGGCTTCGGAACGCCCGAGACCATGAACCGAACCTTCCGGCGACGGCTCAACACGACTCCGGGCGACCATCGCCACCACTTCCGTGGAGCCATCCCCGTGGTAGGACTGGCTCCTTCTACCCGGGATGATTTGACGTTATGGCATCCGACCTGACCAGAGCCACGTTCGAAAAGTGCGCCGCGAGAATCCAACCCCAAACCTGACGTTAGTGGCTGGGTCCTTGGTGAGGGAGTCGGGGTCGTCGTCGCTCATGGGTGTCCTCCGCGTGGGTGTTGGGACGTGTGAAGATTTGAGCCAACCAGGGCCTCGATCGAAGGTGGTGGACAATCGCCACCGCTGTACCTGGAGAGCTCTCACCTCTTGGCGGTCCACCCCCCTCGACTGTTCTTGACTCGGAATCCTGTTGTGACGATGACGAGCAGGAGAGCCGTCGCCAAGGCGACAACCAGCCAGTCGAGGTCGGCCTGGACGAGTGCGGCGCCGACCAGGCCACCGAGGAACATGCTGCCCACCGAAACGAGCCGGCGGCCGATCCTGCTGCTACTTCCGCCGGCGGCGTGTGAGTCGGCGGCAATTCCAGTAATCGTCAATGTGAGGACCGTGGTCGTCAGGTCAGGAACTCCCAGTGAGCGTGCGGTGGCGTTCTGCAGGCCAAGCGCGATTCCCAGAAGGACGATGAGCAGCGAAAGCGCTGGACTTCGATATGACCCAGCTGTGACCGACACCACGACGAGCGATGCCGCGACCAAGACGAACTCGATCAGGGCGGCGACGTAGAGGTGCGTCCCTCGATGGGATCCATAGCGGCTGGCCACCCGGCCGCCGATTAAGGCGCCAACCATGAACGTCGCGACCGCCAGCAGAGAGGCCCACCACAAAAAGCCGGAAACACCGCCAAGTGCGAACGCGAGGAAGACGACGTTGCCCGTCATGTTGGCAACTAAGACGTGGTGCAGCTGGAGGTAACTGAACGCGTCGACCAGTCCGGTCACGGTTGTGAGCATGAGCAGCATCGGTGGCAGCGGTCCATGCGGGTCATCGGGGCGCGGAACCAGGCTGCGCCATGCATCTGCGAGTTGAGTCATCTCGGCACCATTCGAGGCCTTGTATCCGGGGACAGCGGTCTCTGCTTAGCCGGGCTTGGAAGCCGCCTGGGCACGTTCGGGATCATGCAGCACGCCCCGCATTATCAGCGCGGCGACGACACCCAACGTGACCGCGCCAATGGCCGTCTGCCAACCTCCCCAACCGGCGATGCCGAGGACAGCGTCAAGGGAAAGCTCCCCGGGACCCGTGAAGGCCACCGCCGCGGCGATCAGAGCCAACAGGAGCGGATACTCGAAGCCGCCGTCTTGGGACCAGAAGCCAACCGGAATTTTCACCGTCACGGCAACGGTCATCACACCGATGACGCCGGCAGCGGCTGCCGGTGTCAGCAGTCCAAGAACCAGAAAGAGCCCACTGCCAACCTGGGTGACGCCGGCCGTGAGCGCAGTTACGGTACCCCCGCGAAATCCATCAGCATCGAACTCTGCGACCGAACCGGCAAGGCCGGTTCCGCCCCAGAAGTGAGTCAGCTTCTGAACGCCATGGGCCGCCACGAACGCACCCAAGGCCATCCGAGCCAGCAAGAGACCTGTGTCCGCGGTGCCCACGGGCGGATCCTTTCGATGTCGCGACCCCACCAGACTGCCGGAGTGGGCGGTCATCGCACCAACACTTAGTATGGCTCGGAGCGGTACCCTGAACACGCGGATACCGCTGAAGAAAGTCGACGAGCACCACCTGCACGTTGACGGCCGCTCCCGCAGCTTGTCAGCAACCCAACGGCGAGCCACCCACGTTGAGGACATCAGCGGAGCTTGATCACCCACCGTGACCACCAATGAAGTCGCCGGCGTAGTGGAGCCCGAGGCCGTAGGCGCCGCCGTGCTCCTTGACGATGTCGGTGACTGGGACGTAGGTCTCCTGGCGGGCCCAGTCGCGCTGGAGCTCAAGCAGGACCTGGATCCAGGTCACGGGGACGGCGCCAGCCTGGGTCATGCGGAGTAGGGCGTGCTCGTGGGCGGCGGCGGTGACGCCACCCGAGGCGTCGGCGACCACGAAGACCTCATAGCCCTGAGCTATCGCCGAGAGGGCCGGGAGAACCAGGCAGACTTCGCTCCAGAGTCCGGAGAGGACGAGCTTCCTGCGGCCGGTGGCCTTGATGGCCTCGACCACGCTCGCGTCCTCCCACGCGTTCATGCTGGTGCGGTCGATCGGCTTCTCGTCGGGGAAGACGGCCTGCAGCATCGGCAGCAGGTTGCCGGAGAAGGACTGCGCGGCCACGGTGGTGAGGATGGTCGGCACGTTGAACGCCTTCGCGGCCTTGCCTAGCCCCACGGTCGCGTTGATGATCGACCCCCGGTCGCCGGAGCCGACACCGAAGAACATTTGAGGTTGGTGGTCGATGAACACGAAGACGCTGTTGTCGGGGGTGATCAGGTCATCGCTCGGGGCGGGCTCTACGTTGTCGAGGTTGAACTCGGCCATGGTTTCCTTGTCTCCTTCAATGGTTGCCCGGGCGTCACTCGGGATGTGGTGGCCGCCGGGACCGGGCTCGGCCGTGGCGGGGTCTGGAGGGATTTTCGGCGGATCAAGCTGCTGCAGGACGGATGGGCTGGACCCGCATGCCGCACGTGTCCGGCCCTCGGGGGTCAGCAGTATTCGGCGTTCACGGCGTAGTCATCAACCGCCTCGCCACGAGCTTCGCGCCATGCCTTCTGTTCCTTGCTGTCGGCGGCGGCGTCCACGAATGTTTGAGCCTGGCGGATACCGTTGGAGGTGTTCTGGTAGCCGCCGAAGTGGTTGACCGGGCTCCACTCGAGAGACACCTTCGGGAGCGGTTCGGCCTGGCCGTCGTACTCGTCGTTGGCATAGACGACGCGGCCGCCGGCGATGGTCACAGCTGCCTCGATGAAGGGAATCTGCTCGTCGGGCACGGTGAGGTAGTCGGCGGTGAGGATGACGAGGTCGCCGTACTTGCCGACGGTAATGGTGCCCTTCTTGTCTGCCTCTCCGGTCAGCTTGGCGCCGTTGACGGTGTACATCTGAAGCGCGGTCTCCCGGGAGACGATGTTGTCGGGGAGATAGATCTGATTGCCGCCGATGTGGGTTCCAGTGGTCAGCCAATGCAGCGAGAGCCAGGGGTTGTAGGACGAGACTCGGGTAGCGTCGGTGCCCGCGCCGACGGTGATGCCTGAGGCCAACAGTTTGGTCACCGGCGGCGCCCAGCCGGCTGCCTCGGCGCCATATCGGTCCCGGAAAACCCGTCCCTGGAAATACATGCGGTTCTGGATCGAGACGTTCCCGCCGAGCGCCCGCAGCCGCTCGATGCTCTTCTCCGAGATCGTCTCGGCATGGTCGAAGAACCACGGGACGCCGAGGGAGCCGCCGTTGTCGGTCGCGATCCGCTCGAAAACCTTCAGATCATGGTCGATCGTCTCCTCGTACGTCGCGTGGAGTCGGAAGCCCCAGCCGTTCTCGACGAGCAGCCGGGCCGCGCTCTCCAAGTCCTCGGCGGCGGTGTCCTTCAGAGCTGGGCGAGGCTCGGCAAAGTTCTCGAAGTCCGCCGGACTCCACGCCAGGTTCTCGCCGGCTCCGTTGGCCCGCAGCCACTCATCACCATCGCCAGGGCTGACCATGCTGATCCAGCGCCTTAGGTCATCGACCTCCTGACCGGCGGTCTGTGGGAAGAGGTGATAGGCGATACGGACTGTGAGTTCGCCAGACTCGGCGAGCTTCATGATCGTGCCGTAGTCGTCGGGGAAGTCTTGGAAGCCACCTGCCGCGTCGATCGCGCTCGTGAGCCCAAAGCGGTTTAGCTCGCGCATGAAGTGCTTGGTCGACTCGGCCTTAGTCGCCGGATCAAGGGTAGGGCCCTTGGCCAGGGTGGAGTAAAGGATGGTCGCACCGGGAGCAGCTAGCAGGAGTCCTGTCGGCGTGCCGTCGTGGCTGCGGACGATCTCGCCGCCGATGGGGTTCTCAGTGTCCTCCGCGAAGCCGACCGCTTTGACGGCGGCGCGGTTCAAGAGCGCCGACTGATAGAGGTGTAGCAAGAACACGGGGGTGTTGGGCGCCGCGTCATTGATCTCCTTGAGCGTGGGAAGGCGCTTCTCCAAAAACTGCTCGGGGGTGAAACCACCGACGACGCGCACCCACTGGCCTTCCGGGGTACGCGCGGCCTGTTCACGCAGCATCTGCAGGGCGCGCTTGAGGCTGCGGACTCCGTCCCAACGGAGCTCGAGGAAGTAGTTGTTTCCTCCGCGGATCACGTGGGTGTGAGAGTCGTTGAGCCCCGGAATGACCCGGCGGCCCAGCGCGTCGATGACACGCGTTTGTGTTCCGACATGAGGAGCCATGATGGCGTCATCGCCGACAGCCACGAAAAGCCCACGCCGAATGGCGACGGCGCTCGCCATGGGCTGTGCAGGATCGCCGGTGTAGACCTTTGCGTTTCGGACGATTAGATCCGCGGGCTGCGGAATCGAGGCGTCGGGGCGAATGCCCGCGACAGGCATGCTCGGTGTGGCCATCAGAACGCTCCTCGGGAAATCGGCTCGGTGTTCGACTCGCGAAATAGCGCCTCGCATGTCGCATCCCCATGCTCCTGACTCGAGCGGTACGCCATCGCGTACCGGTCGAATAAACAGTAGGGGCGACCCCAGCAGTCAGGTCAACCTGACCGAAGCGTCGTCGTGGGGAGCCAGCCCGGGCGGTACCGTCCAAGGCATGGTTGAGGAGAGCCCGGATGACTACGCCCTCGGGACGCGTGCCCGACTGGGGCTCAACGTCATCGCGCACAAGTGGACGCTGATGATCGCTCTTGCTTTGAAGGCGGGTCCACTCCGGTTTTCAGCGTTGCGCCGTAGCATCACGGGGGTTACGGCGCAGGTGCTCACCGAGTCCTTGCGTCAGATGGAGCGTGACGGGATCGTGGAGCGTCACGAGGCGGCGGAGCCTACCCCCCGCGTCGAGTACTGCTTGACGAGCCTCGGCTTGTCGCTGTGCACGCCGGCGCAGGCGATCCGAGCCTGGGCGGAGGAGAACGGGCCACGTGTCGAGGAAGCCCGCCGACGGTACGACGACAGGGTCAACGCGGCGGGCAGCTCCGTCCAGGAGCACGAGCATGACCGCACCGAAGGTCACCGCTGAGGGTGCGGGATTGCGGGACCAGCAGGCACCAGCTCCGCCACCCACGCCACGGCCCGGTCAACGCCGGCGTGCCCCTGCAGTCGCTGATGGCGCTGCGCATGTCGGCCGAGATGAGTCTGCGCTACAGACCCCTGGCGCAGAGGTCGGCGTGCCGATCCGCCCTGCTAGCGTCGGAGGACCGCGGCCAGATCACCACCATCGCGGCCCGCCGGAGGCCCGGTGACCGACGCAACGGCCGACAAGACCAGATCCCTGCGGCCGACCGCCCTCAAGTCGCCCTCCGGGCGTGGCCGTGCTCGAGTTCAGAGGCGTCGATGACCTAAGTGCCGGACACGTTGCCGGGCTCGGCTCCGACGATGATGTAGGTGAGCCCGCCGCATGGGGCCTCGGACTTCTCCCACTCGACGGCGGTGAGTTCCCGCACTGAGGGGCACGGCGCGACACGCGATGTATCCAAGTGTGTTACTCCGGTTAGCGCTACGGACTCCGACGATGCGCAAGCTGACCGCCGGCGAGCGGTCCTGATGCTGCTCGTGAAAGGGGCTGTCGTAACGGCGCGCGAGCAATCCGTGCGCAATGCAGCCTCTCTGAACCTCGGCGCGTCCACGATTCGAACGGCGCGAGCACGGCATTCGCCCCGACCAGAGCCACATTCCAAAAGTGCGCCGCGAGGGAATCGAACCCCCAACCCGCTGATTCTCGCGGCGGACTTGTCGGAGGTGCTCGTTGCTTCTGGCAAGTCGGCGCTGACCAGGGCAGACGCGCCCGAGCGGCATCCGATAGTTGGCGTCGTTTTGCATCCGTTCGCGATGAAAGGTGCGGGATAAAGTGCGGTACTTCTGGCGGGAGACTCGCAGCCCACCCCACGTACGGGTCTCGTCGCCGGTGTCAAAGGACGGCGTCTCTGACACTCGCAGACGCCGGATCAGCGCCGTTACGGGGGTGGCCTGTTCGTCGCCGGGGTGCCGTCCACAGCCCAGCTTCCTCTTCTTCTCGCTTGAGTAGAATCCGTAGCCCGGCTTGACGGCGACCGTCGCTCTTGCGCGTCGACAAGCTGGAGCTCTCGATTGGGTTCAGCATCATGCAATTGCGC
>JAOPXN010000045.1 GCA_025965155.1 Propionibacteriaceae bacterium | reverse complement strand
CCCGAACACCTCCGCATACCCGGTCAGTGTCGCCTCCGCCGCGGCGACCACCTCCGGTGCGTAGCCGGGCCGGTCGACCTGCTCCAACGCCCGCTCCACCACCGCGACCTGCTCCGGGTTCACCGTCCCGGCCCGCTGCGCCGCCGCCAGCACCGGATACCGCGGCCCCAAAGGCAGTCCCTGCAGGGTGGACCGGTCCCCGACCGCCTCGGCGGCCCGGACCCTGCGGGCGGCCTCGCCGTCGGAGATCCGCAGCAGGTCCGCCAGCAACGCCCGCGTCGTCCGGGCGTTCGCCCCGTCGGCCAGCTGCCGCCGGTCACAGTCGGCCACCACCCGATGATCCACCAACGCCGCACCGTTACGGACCCGTTCGAACTCCACCACAAACCCCAACAACCTGGGGATGTCGTAGTGGTCCAGCCCACCATCCTCGACCGCCTTCACCAGATGGCCCATCGCCACCCGCAGCTGGTCCAACGCATGATCCACCGGCGTCGCGTCCACGCCGCCCGACGATCCCCCGACCGAGCCCATAACCTCATCATATTCGAACAAAAGTTCGAATACAAGAGCCTGACGGAGACTGCTTCAACTCGATAGCGGAAGGGATATCTTCGGCCCATCGGCGGGGTGCGCCAGCGAAAGTCTCTGGCACTCGCTCAACCTTCAGTCCATGGGCAGCCTGGGGCCCTGCCAGCGAGCCCCCTCGGCCTCGAGCCGTACCTCGTAGGCTCCCGCGAGGTCGCGGAGCGCCTGGGCACAGTCGCCGGCGTAGGACGGTCCGTGCATCAGACCGAGGGTCTGCGGCTCGAGCTCGGCAAGCGAGCGCAGGGTGGGGGCTGTGGCGGGAGTGAGGCAGGTGGCGCCGAAGGTGTCTTCGGCGGCCAGTGCAGGACCGATGATCTCGTGGGCGGTCTGCGTTGGGCTCTTACCGATAGCGGTAAACAGGTCGCCGCACAGCAGGGTCGACGTTGACTCGTCGTAGAACAGCCCCGCGTCCCAACCATGGGGAACATGTGGCGTCTCGATCCGTCGCAGTCGGTGGCTGCCGGTCTCTATCACCTCACCGTCCTGAAGGGCCCGTGGGAGCCGGTCCGCGAGATCGTTCACCGATACCGTGCAGCCCATGGCTCCGTGCGCGACCTGTGCATGAGGAGCCGCGGCCAGCCAAAGGTTCATCGACCCGCATTCGTCCGCTTCGACGTGCCCGAAGGTGATCCAGCGCAGCTGCTCAACGGGCATGATCTGACTGACCGCGGCCGAGACGAGCGGAAAGAGCGCGCGGAGTCCGGTGTGGAACAGCAACGGCTCCTCGTCAACGACTAGAAACTGGTTGAACATGAAGTCGGCCTCGGGGATGTAGGTCGACAGGCGATAGATACCCGATGCGATCTCGCCAATCTGTGTTTCCACGGCTTGGACTCCTTGCTCTAGGGCCCGGCCAGTGGTCGGAACCGACGTTCAACCAGCGTGCTGCCGTCAGCCCATTTCCGCAAGATTCACGGCACCCCGGTACCCCCGCACCTGCACGCGCGCTACGGATTGCGTCGGCCCCGTCCGACCCTCCGTGCCGCACACACCAATCCCGATGGGAGCTTGGAACGTAGCCGTCGCCGTGCCCAGGTGCGCGCCCGGCTATGCCGAGGCCGCGGCGAAGCATCCCGGGAGACCAGCTTCCCCGGAAGATCGAGCACTGCCAGCCGGCGTCGCTTGAAGTAGCGGCCCACCGACGGATACCGCTCAGCCAGCAGCCCTTCAGCGACTCCCCGGAGCTCTGGATAGGTCCGCGGCTGCATGCAGTAGCCGACCGCCTGCACCAGCCGATTCAGCTCGACCGGCGCATCGCTGTCCCGTTCACCCGTCAGCTCGGCGACGCCCGGCACGACCGCGTCGACGATGGTGACCGGGATCCGGTTGCTGTTCTCGTACGGCCGGAGCCGCTCGAGCAGCAGTTCGGTCCCGACCCGTACCGTCTGGATCTTGTAGCAGCTCGTCGCGGTCAGCATCGCCGTGGAGAAACAGCCGACGACCAGCTCGACGTCGAGGCGCTCGTACAGCGTCTCGGCCAGCACCGGGTCGCTGTACACGTGCAGCTCCACCCCGAGCGGCTCAGCGGCAGCGATCATCGGCTCAGCCAGATCCCTACCTGCGGACGGATGCGGCTTGAACACCACCCGCCGGGCGCCGACCGCGACCGCCGCTCGAAGCATGTCCAGATGCAGATCCGCCTCCTCGGCCTCCGTCAGGATGCCCAGTGCAGACAGGTACTGGCCCAGCAGCAAAGCCACCGGCTCATTACCGGCCACTGACACCTCCGCATTGGCGGCGACATGACCGAGCACCCTACGAAACGACGAGCCGCTGATGACCTTCTGCTCGACCGCCCACTCACTCAGCAGCAACGGACGCAGTCCCGACACCAGGTCCAGGTGCAGCAGCCGGCCAACGCGGGTACCGACCAGAGCCGGCAGCGCGCTCCGCGTCGGACCGTAGCTCATCAGCCCGTCGGCGTACACGTCGACGATGGCGTCATGGAAGACCTGGCACAACGCCGCTGCCGGCCTGACATGGATGCTCTCCACTACGAGTCGCAGCGGATCGTCCTGAATCTGCCAGCAGGTGCGGAAGTAGCGGTCCAGGATCGGAAGGTCCACCGCCCGGGGCATCCACTCCGACGGATGCTGCGGAGCAACCGCGTCGTTGTAGCAGAAAACCCTGTCAAAGTTCTTGATCAACAACTCGAAGCCCTCGACCGCACTCAGCGGATTGGCCGCCTCCGGGTTGGCACTATTGTTGCTGAGCAGGAGAATACGCTCGCGTGCCGGCGGAAAGAGACCATCCTCCAGCGCCGCCACGACGGTCGCTAGGCCATACACGGTCGAGGCGACGAAGAGCTGAGTCTCGGTTCCATTCAGCTGTTCCGAGGCCATTACGCCGCCTCCAGCAGCTCAGTGATCCGGTGCTGCCGCTCTTCGTCCATTGTGCTCAGCACACTGCGCAGCTCTGTCGCAGGAAGCCGGTCCAATGCAGCAATGCAGAGCAGCCGCAGCTGCTTCGCCAGCTTGGCGTCATAGCTGAAGCCGGAGAGTTCCCCGGCCGACGCTTCAGCTTTCTCTGTACGTTTGAGATGGTGACAGATGATTGCGCAGTACGCGCGCAGCGCCTTGGGCATGAGCCGCTCCGCCTCACGATCGGCTGACACCTCGGCAATGATCTGGTCGAACGCCCGGATGAAGTCGAACTGCCGCGCGGTGGACTGCTGGGTAAGCGACCCGGCTACCTCCCGGCGGTAGAACAGTCCCGACAGACCAACGACTGCGAAGGTCTCCGCCGCTAGGTGCAGCCGCCAGATCCACGGCCGGTCCTCACAGGTACGCAGCGTCGGGTCGAAATGCAGCAAGCCACGGTCGGCGAGCCGGCGCGAGTAGATACCGGCCCACGCATGTGGTGCATCGACGGAGGTGGCCCGACCCACCGGCAGGATTGCCTGCCGTGGAACGCAGACCTGGCCACGGGGTCCGTGCGGGATGCGGTGGATGGCGCGTCGGCGGCCCCGTACCTGAACGTGGTCGGTCCGGACCATCTCGCAGCCCAGCCGTTCGATCGTGGTCAGCAGTCGTGCGTAGTAGTCAAAGGTGACGAAGTCGTCGCCGTCGAGGAAGGTCAGATAGCCGGTATCAGTGCTGTCGATTCCGAGGTTGCGGGTGGCGGCAAGCCCGAGGTTGCGCTCGTTGTGGAGAACCCGGCAGTTGTCGATCGAACGTGCCCCTTCGTCCAACAGCTCCGGCGTCGCATCGGTGGAGCAGTCGTCGATCAGTACGAACTCCACGTTCCCGGAAGCGGCGGCGCGGATACTCCGCAACGTCTCCGGCACCAAACCGGCAAGGTTGTAGAACGGCACGATCACCGACAGTTTCGTCATGTGGGTGAACCTAGGTGGCTTCCAGCGTGCGCTGGTGATCATGAAATGACGCCACGGTAAACACTGCGTGGCCGGGTCGGGAACGTGATCAACTCGTCCATCACTTGGCCGGAATCTGTTCGCCTGTTGTTCAGATGTCGCTGGGCATCCGGCCATGTCGGGTACCTAGCGTCTCGATCATGAACAACGAGACTCTCTTCTCCGGCCCGTCGCGGCCGCTCGGCGACAAGCTCGTCGGTCCTGGTCACCCGGTGTACGTCACCGGCGAGATCGGGATCAACCACAACGGCGACCTGTCCAATGCCTTCGCCCTGATCGACCAGGCGGCTGCCGCCGGCTGCGACGCGGTCAAGTTCCAGAAGCGGACTCCTGAGATCTGCACCCCGCGGGACCAGTGGGACATTGAGCGGGACACCCCCTGGGGCCGGATGACCTACATCGACTACCGGCACCGGGTCGAGTTCGACGCAGAGGACTACGCTCAGATCGACGCCCACGCCCGATCCCGCGGGATCGCCTGGTTCGCCTCGCCCTGGGACGTCGAGGCTGTTGACTTCCTGGAGCAGTTCGACCTGCCGGCCCACAAGGTGGCCTCCGCCTCGCTGACCGACGACGAGCTGCTGCGCCGGCTGCGCGCTACCGGCCGCACCATCATCCTTTCCACCGGCATGTCCACGCCGAAACAGATCCGGCACGCGGTGGAGGTGCTCGGCAGCGACAACATCATCATGTGCCACGCCACCAGCACCTACCCGGCGCCGCCGGTCCAGCTCAACCTGCGGATGATCCACACCCTGCAGTCGGAGTTCCCGAACGTGCCGGTCGGATACTCCGGTCACGAGACCGGCCTGCAGACCACCCTGGCCGCGGTTGCCCTCGGCGCTGTGTTCGTGGAGCGTCACATCACCCTGGACCGCGCCATGTGGGGTTCGGACCAGGCCGCCTCGGTGGAGCCGTACGGCCTGCACCGCCTGGTGCGGGACATCCGGATCATCTCCGAGGCCCTCGGCGACGGGGTGAAGAAGGTCTACGACGGTGAGCGGGCCGCGATGAAGAAGCTGCGCCGGGTTCCCGGCGTCGTGGTTGAGGGCGAGGCGCAGCTCATCAATGTCTAGTTCCCTCCAGCCGGGGGGCGAGATGTCTGATGTGCCTGCGCTAGAGCACGAAGAGGCGGGAACGCAGCTGGACGTGGTCGCCAGGTCCAGCATGGCCCTGGTGGAGAGCCCTGCCCAGCTGCTCAACGTCCTCGAGTGGGCGCACACAACCGGCACGACGGGCGACAAGTTGTCGCTCGTCGTGCTGGCCCCACGTCTGGAGCTGTCGCGGCTTCAGCTGCGCCGGATGGCCGCGATCGCCCGCACGCTGGGCTTCGCGGTGCACTGGCACGAACCCCGGCTGGGTGGAGCGTCCACCGCCCGCACCGTCCGATCGCTCGCCGGGAACCTGTCCGGTGTCACCCGGCTGATCCTCGGCGACCCTTTCTCCGGGGTGATGCAGGTCGTCGTCAGCATCAGCCGGCCGAGCGAGGTGGTGATCGTGGACGACGGCACCGCCACGCTGGAGTTTGCACGGCAGTGGGCTGCCGGCGAGGATCTGGTCCGCTGGCATACCCGGCGCACACCGGCGCAGCGACGCCAGATCATGGACTTCGCCCGTGGCCAGCTGGCCTACTCGGCGCGGCGACGGATGGCGCCGGAGTCCGGATGCTGCCTCAGCATCTTTACCTGCATGCCGGTGGCGCTGGACCGGATCCCGGTCAAGCACAACGACTTCAGCTGGGTGCGGAGCCAGTTCCCCGCTCCGGTGGTGAAGACCGGCGGGGACCTGATCGGCACGTCGCTGGTGGAGACCGGAGTGGTTGACCTCGACCGCTACCTCCAGGCCGTCCAGCGTCTGGCGGTGAATCACCGGATCGACCGCTACCTGGCCCACCGCAAGGAGGGCACGGAGAAACTGGCCCGGATCGCGGCCCTCGGGCTGACCGTGATCCGGCCCGAGCTGCCACTGGAGCTGGTCGCCCGGCGTGGTCCGATCGGCAGCACCATCGTCAGCTTCCCGTCCACCGTTGTGCACACGCTCCCGTTAGTCCTGAGCGACACCGGCGTAAGGCTGCTGGTCTGCGACGTCGACGACCAGTGGTTCACTCCGCAGGCGAGCGCAACCTCGGATCGGTTTCTGACCACGGTGACCCGAACCGCACGGTCCCGGCACGGCCTGTCCGCCGTCGCCTGCTGACATCTGGCGCCGGACTCGGGGCAGACTGAGGCCATGGACTGGCTGAGGTACTGCCTCGACAAACCCGGCGCCTGGCAGGACGAGCCGTGGGAGGGCGACGTGGTGGTCAAGCTGGGCGACAAGATTTTCGCTTTCCTGGGTGTGATCGACGACGGCGGACCCCGCTCGATCGGGCTCAAGTGCGGCGATCGGGAAGCCGCCGATGTGCTGCTCGAGCGCTACCCGGACGCGGCCAGCAAGATGGCCTACATCGGAAAGCATGGCTGGAACACCTTCCGGCTCGACGCCGGCATCGCCGAGGACGACCTGCAGGATCTGGTCGATACCAGCTACGACCTCATCCTCGCCAAGCTGCCACGCAGCAGACGCCCTGATCCGAGCCGGTCCAGTCCGAGCAGTCCCTGATCCCATCCCACCCTGATCCCGGCCCACCCTGATCGGGTGCGCGCCGGTGCCCGCGCCGCGTTCGACGTTTCTGCCCGTCAGCCATCTCGGATAGGGTCTGCGCGTGGATTCATTGGTGCTGCTGCCGGCCGTCGACGTCGCTGACGGGCAGGCCGTCCAGCTCGTCCAGGGAAAGGCCGGTTCGGAGAAGAAGTTCGGCGATCCGCGCGCCGCCGCCAAACGCTGGCAGGACGCCGGCGCCGAGTGGATCCACCTGGTCGACCTGGACGCCGCCTTCGGCCGCGGTAACAACGCTGAGGTGATCGCCGAGGTCACCGGGCAGATGCAGCTCAAGGTCGAGCTCTCCGGCGGAATCCGGGACGACGACAGCCTGGAGCGTGCGCTGGCTACTGGCTGCGCCCGGGTCAACATCGGGACCGCAGCGCTGGAGAAGCCGGAGTGGTGCGCCGAGGTGATCAGCACCTACGGCGACAAGATCGCCATCGGGCTGGACGTGCGCGGCAGCAAGCTCGCGGCTCGCGGCTGGACCCGCGAGGGCGGGGACCTGTTCGAGACGCTGGACCGGTTGGACCGGGCCGGCTGCGCCCGTTTCGTCGTCACCGATGTGGCCTCCGACGGGATGCTGGCCGGGCCGAACACCGAGCTGCTCCGGCAGGTGTGTGAGCGCACCGACAAGCCAGTCGTGGCCAGCGGGGGCATCTCCACCCTGGCCGACATCACCGCTCTGGCCGCAATGGTGCCGTACGGGGTCGAGGGCGCCATCATCGGCACCGCCCTGTACGTCGGCAACTTCACCATCGACGAGGCACTGGCCACCGCTCGCAGCGCTGAGAGGAAGGGGTAGCCGCCGATGAGCACCGCTCCCGCGGTTGCCTTCGGGGCGCATCGACCCGGCACTGAACGCACCGACCGGCCGCTGCTCGACGGCCGGCTGAAGGATCTGCTGGCCGGCAAGAAGATCCTGTTGACCGGTGTCACCGGCTTCATCGGCGAACAGCTGCTCTGGAAGATCCTGTCCGAGCTGCCGGATACGGTTCCGGCGGTGCTCGTCCGGCAGAAGGGCTCGGCCACGGCTCGAGCCCGGATGGTCGGCGTGGTGAAGAAGAAGATCTTCACCGAGGTACGCGAGGCGGCCGGCGGCGCCGAGGAGCTGCTGGACTCCCGGATCGACGTCATCCAGGGCGACCTGCCCAACGTACCGGCGCTCCCGACCGACATCGACGTCGTGGTGCACTGTGCCGGCGACGTCTCCTTCGACCCGCCGATCAACCAGGCCTTCACTACCAACGTGATCGGCACCAAGGCGCTGATGGACCGGCTGATCGAGGCGTGCTCGGACGAGGACGGGGTGCTGCGCAAGATCCCGCACTACGTGCACATCTCCACCGCCTACACCGCGGGTCGTCGACGTGGCGCCATTCCGGAAGCCCCGCACGTGCACAGCATCGACTACGACGCCGAGACAACGGCCGGGCTGGCGATGCGGGACCTGATCGAGGCCGAGTCGCGTACCGCGGAGCAGCTCACCCGGCTGCGTAAGGAAGCTGAGCGGGAGCACCGCGTGGCCGGCTACCTGACCACCGCCGCCGACACCGAACGACGCCGCAAGGAATGGGTGCAGGCCAAGCTGGTCGAGGCTGGCACCGAACGGGCCCGCTCGCTCGGCTGGACCGACGTTTACACGTTCACCAAGGCACTCGGCGAACGGGTCGTCGCCGACCTGGGCGCCAAGATCAGAATCTCGGTGGTCCGGCCCTCCATTGTCGAGTCGTCCTGGCTGCACCCGTACCCGGGATGGATCGAAGGCTTCAAGATGGCCGAGCCGTTGATCCTTGCGTTCGGTAGGGGAGAGCTCCCTGAGTTCCCCGCCTCCCCCGACGCAGTGATCGACATCGTTCCCTGCGACCACGTCGTGAACGCGATCGTCGCCGTATGCGCCACCGAGCCGGAGATCGGCAAGGCGGAGTACTACCACGTCTCATCCGGAGCCCGGAACCCGCTGACGTTCCAGGGAATCTACGGCATGCTGCACGCCTACTTCACCGCCCACCCGTTCGAAGGTGGTGAGCGCGGCGCGGCGCAGCTGCCGAACTGGCAGTTCCCGGGCGCGGCCTCGGTCGAGCGGCTGCTGTCCACCTCCGAACGGGCTCATGGGGTGGCCGAGCGGGTGCTGGCCAAGGCGCCCCGATCCAGCCGGGCCCGGACCATCGCCAAGGACCTGGACCGAATCCGCGGCCGGCTGGACTTCCTGCGGCGCTACCTGTCCCTGTACAACGAGTACGGGCAGTCGGAGCTGCACTTCGTCGACGACAACACGCTGGCGCTCACCGGTTCCCTGCATCCCGACGACCAGCCGAGATTCGCGTTCGACACCTCGGTGTTCGACTGGCGCACCTACATCGAGGAGGTGCACTGCCCGTCGATCACCGCTCCCATCCGGCGGCTGGACGCCATCCGCCGCAAGCGGGGCAACCGCCCCAGCACCATGAAGGACCTGAGCCGGAACACCGCCGGCGAGCAGGCGCTGGCCGTGTTCGACCTGGACGGCACGATCATGTCCACCAATGTGATCGAGCAGTACCTGTGGGCACGCCTGCCGGAGCTCTCCACAGCCGGCCAGATCGGCGAGGTCGGCCAGGTGCTGCGCCGGCTGCCGTCGTACATCCGGGCCGAGCGGCGGGACCGGGGGAGCTTCCTCCGGGCCGTCTACCGCCGTTACCGGGGTGCGGATCTGGCCGCCCTCGAGGAGTCCATCGACACCACGCTGGCTCCGCACGTGCTCAGCCGGCTGTCGCCGGAGGCGGTACGCCGGGTCAGGGAGCACCGGGCCGCCGGCCATACCACCGTCTTGATCACCGGAGCGCTGCGTCCACTGACCCGCCCACTGCGGCCGTTGTTCGACGTCATCGTCGCCGCCGACCTGGCCACCGACGCGGATGGCCGCTGCACCGGTTTCCTCACCGGCCCGCCGCTGGTGGGGGAGTCACGGGCGGCCTGGCTGCAGCACTACGCGAGCCTGCATGGCATCGACCTCGGCCGCAGCTTTGCCTACGCCGACTCGCACTCGGACCTGCCGATGCTGTCGTGTGTCGGCAACGCAGTCGCCGTGAGTCCCGACGTCCCGCTGATGCGCGCCGCCGGCGCGAACCAGTGGTCGGTGGTGGAGTGGAAGATCCGGCCGACGACGCCGCGCTGGACGTTGCCGCGATGAGCAGCGACGCGGCGGCTCCAGTTCCTGCGCCTGCGGCGAGCCAAGTCCCTGCGCCTGCGGCGCCACATACTCCTGCGGCGACCGGTGACGGATCAGCCCGCTCCGGTACGGCGCGCCGTATCCCGGCCCGGCCGGGTGACGCCTCGGCCGTGCTTGCGCTGCAGATGTACCGTTCGCTACCCAAGTACGTGGCCGCGCGGACCATGGGCCGGCGGATGCCGGGGATCCTCACCGGACCGGCGGCGCCGCTGCGACTGGTGACCGAGGAGCGCAGGCGGCTGCCCGAAGGGGCGGGATGGGCCCGTCTCGCGCCACGGCTGGCCGGCATCTCCGGATCCGACCTGGCCGCCGTCACCGGCAGCGCGGGTCTTTACTTCACGGCCCTGGTCTCGCTGCCTTTCGTCCCCGGACACGAGGTGGTCGGGGACCTGACCACCGACTGCGAAGACCTGCCGGCCGGCACCCGGGTCGTGCTCGACTCCGTCCTCGGCTGCGCCGCCCGCGGCGTCGACCCGTGCCGGGGGTGCGCCGCCGGCGCCAACCACCGCTGCGACCACGTCACCGTGGGGCACCTCAGCCCGGGCCTGCAAACCGGCTTCTGCGCCGATACCGGCGGCGGATGGTCGACCGAGATGCTGGCCCACCGTTCCCAGCTGCATCCGGTGCCCGACCGCTTCGACGACTCAGTGGCTGTCCTGATCGAGCCGTTGGCTCGCGCCATCCACGCCGCGCACCGAGCCCAGGTCCGCTCGGGTGACCATGTCGTGGTCTCCGGCGCCGGCACCCTCGGACTGTTCATCACCTTGGCACTGCGTCAGCTGAGCGCAGCCAGCACCATCACCGTGATCGCCAAGCACCCACGGCAGGCTGAGCTCGCCAGCGCCTTCGGAGCCACCGACATCTTCGGCCCGGACGACGCCTTCCGGGGCGTCCGGCGCTCCACCAAGGCGTTCCAGCTGAAACCCGACCACGGCCGGCACTATCTGCTGGGCGGCGCCGACATCGCCATCGATGCGGTGGGTTCGGCCGGCTCGGTCAACACCGTGCTACGGTCCACCAAACCCGGGGGACGGGTCGTACTGGCTGGCCTCCCGGCCGGCAGCGTCGACCTGTCGCCGCTGTGGTTCCGCGAGCTCGAGCTGGCTGGCAGCTACGCCTCACCCGCGGAGGGCGACGACGGGTCGTCGCTGTTCGATCTTGCCTTCGAGCTGGCTGCGACGGTGGATCTCAGCACCGTCCTCGGCGCCAGATACAGCCTGCGGCGATGGCGGCAGGCGCTCGATCACGCACAGACGGCAGGAAAATCAGGCACCGTGAAGGTTGCGTTTGATCTGACAGGAGAACGCTAGATGGCTCGCCCCGGTTTCGTACTCGAAGTCGACGACCGTACCCCGCCGCTCGTTGTACACGAGGGCGCCGGGTACCGGCTGGAGAAGTTCCCGCTCGGTACCCAGGTGGTCTATCCCGCCGAGCCGCTGCAGGCTGTCGAGGACCTGAGCGAGACGATTGCGGAGGCGTTGGACCAGCCGACCGACTCGGCTCCGCTGGACCAGCTGCTGCGGCCGGGGATGAAGCTGACCATCGCGTTCGACGACATCAGCGCGCCGATGCCCCGGATGCGTCGGCCCGACATCCGCGGCCGGATCATTGAGGCTGTGCTGACCCGCGCCGCAAAGGCCGGCGTGGACGACGTCGCCCTGATCAGTGCCATCGGCCTCAACCGGCGTCATACCGAGGCCGAGCTGCAGCAGATCCTGGGGGAGCGGGTCTTCCGTTCCTTCTACGCCGATGGACTGCTGACCAACCACGACGCCGAGGACGCGGACCACCTCCGCGCAGTCGGCGGCGAGGCCGACGAGGTTGCGCTCAACGCCAGGGTGGTGGACTCCGATCTGCTCATCTTCGTCCACGTCGCCAGCGACACCCGGGAGGGTGGAGCGGTCTCCGTTGCGACGGGTCTCGGCTCGGCGGCGACCATCGGGCAGATCCGCGGCCTGCCGGGCCTGGTGAGCACCGGAGCGGCTGCTCAGCGCGCCGGCGAGCTAGTCGGTGCTTCAGTGCCTATCTTCTCGGTGGAGGCAGTCCTGGACAACCATGTCTTCGCCGCTCCGCTGGAGTTCCTAGGCAAGCGGGAGTGGGAGTGGAGCGTCCGTGACCAGGTCACGTGGCTGGGTCTGCGCCGTGCGCTGGCGATCAGCCCCAGCAAGGCCCGGCAGCGCCTGGTCGACGCGGTGCCGGCTGGTTACGCGGTGATCGGGGTGAACGCCGGTGCGCCGTCGGCGGTACGGGCGAAGTCCACCGCCCTGGTGCTCAGCCAGCAGCTGGTCGAGGTGCAGGGACAGGCCGACGTCGGTGTGATCGGCGTACCGCACCAGACGCCGTACAGCCTGGACTCGGTGACCAACCCGATCCTGGCCGCCTGGAGCGGCCTCGGGGCGGCGTTCGGCGCCCACACCGGCAAGCCGTTCGTCCGGGAGGGTGGCGCGCTGGTGCTGTACCACCCGATGCCGATCGAGTTCTCGCCGCTGCACCACCCGTCCTATGTCGACTTCTTCGCCGACGTCCTGACCACAACGACCGATCCGCTGCAGATCCAGGAGAAGTTCGAGGCAAAGTTCGCGACCGACCCGTGGTACAGCCACCTGTACCGGACCAGCAACGCCTTCCACGGCATGCACCCGTTCCACACCTGGTACCAGATCGCGGCCGCCCGCAGCCACTGCAGCGACATCGTCTGGGTAGGCGCCGACCGCCGGAGTGTGGAGCGGATGGGCTTCCGCGCGGCCTCGACCCTGGCCGACGCGCTCGAGATCGTCTCCTCCACGGTCGGACGCTCACCGAGCATCCGCTACCTGCACAACCCGCCGCAGATCATCGCGGACGTCAGGTGAGCGGGCCGGACGTGGCCCGGTGGGCCACAGCTGCCCCCCGGCGCAGGGCCGGCTCAGTGTTACGTGGTGCCGCCACCGACCTGAGGGACGTCGCCCTTGGCTGGCGCTGGGGGAGACGGCCACTGGTGCCGCGGACCGCCGAGGACCAGGTCGTGCGCTCGGAGGAACCGGTGTACCGCACCTCCTGGGCCCGCAGCCTCCCGGTCCGCGCGGCACGTGAGGTGGTCCAGGTGGCAGCCCTGACCCCGCTGCTGCGACGCCAGGTGGATCTCGACGTCCACGGCACGGAGCAGCTCCGCGAGCTGGACGGGCCGGTGCTGCTGGTGGCGAACCACTCCTCGCACCTCGACACCGCGGCCCTGCTCGGCAGCCTGCCGGCCGGTCGTCGGCAGCGGACCGCCGTGGCCGCCGTGGCCGACTACTTCTTCGACGCCTGGTGGCGGGCGGGCGCCTCGGCGGTCGTCTTCAACACACTGCCCATCGAGAAGTTTGACGGCACGCTGGCGCGTACCCCCGCGGAGCTGCTGGCAGCCGGCTGGAGCATCATCGTCTACCCCGAAGGCACCCGGTCCTCCGACGGTTTCCTCGGCTCCTTCCGCACCGGCGCGGCCAGGCTCGCTGTCGAGCAGCGGGTGCCGGTGGTCCCGGTCGGACTGCGCGGCACCTACTCCGCGATGCCGCGGGGCCGCAGGTGGCCGCGTCCCGGCCGGCCGCGGGTCAGCGTCCGGTACGGCGCGCCGCTTGTTCCGGGAGCCGACGAGACCGCCGAGCAGCTGACCGACCGGATCGAGACAGCCGTACGTCAGCTGATCGCCGAGGACGCCACCTCCTGGTGGGCCGTGCAGCGGGCCCCGGGCGTACCCGTCGAGGAACCCATCGCCAGCTGGCGACGGATCTGGCAGCAGTCGGACGAGCCCGTCGCCGGCGGACAACCGCCGCGATCCCGGATCTGGAGGGGCTGAGACCCACCGTGTTCTTGCGACCGGCCGATCCAGTTGGTCTGGTCTGGCGACCGATCACCCGGAACGACCTCGACGAGGTCAGCGCCCTGCTCACCGCGATCGAGCTCGTCGACCAGCCCACCGAACGACACAGCGTCGCCGAGCTCGGCCAGACCTACGAGGAGACCGATGCCGACACCGCGCATAACTCACTCGTCGGCCGGGACGCCGCGGGCACGGTGGTGGCCTACGGCTGGAACCATCCGATCAGCAGCGACATCTCCCCGCGTCGGGTGTTTCTCGCCGGCGGCGTCCATCCCGACCACCGCGGGCGGGGCATCGGACGTGCCCTGCTGGAATGGCAGCTGGAGCGGGGTCGGCACTGGTACCGCGCCACCCTGCAGGACGACTTCGGGTCGCTGCAGCTGACGGCGTACGTCGACGAGACGCTGTCCGCGCAGCGGCGGCTCTACGAACGGGCCGGACTGTCCCCACTGCGCTGGTATGCCGACATGACGCTGGAGCTGGGCGGTGCGCTGCCAGACGTGCAGGTGCCGGCCGGCGTGCGGATCGTGCCGTTCAACCGCAAGTACTCCGAAGCGGTTCGGCAGGCCCACAACGAGGCCTTCGCCGAGCTGTGGGGTGCTCAACCGGTCGACGCCGTCCGCTGGGAGCAGCAGCTGGCTCACTCGTCCGCCCGCCCGCAGTGGTCCTGGGTCGCGTTGGACGGACGCACCTCCGAGGTAGTTGGCTATGCCATCAACTCCAGCTACGAGCAGGACTCGGCTGCCCGCGGCGTGTCCGAGGGATGGACCGACCGGATCGGCGTCCGCCCCGGCTGGCGGGGCCGCGGCATCGCCAACGCGTTGCTCTGCGCCTCGATGAGGTCCTTCGCCGACGCGGGCCTGGCTGCGGCGGGGCTTGGGGTGGACTCCGACAGCCCGTCCGGCGCCCTACGGCTCTACCGGAGGCTGGGGTATGAGGCCACCGAGACCTTGGTGATGTACGCCCGGACCGAAGACATCGCTGCCGACGGCTAGGATTTCTGGCATGTCGGGACATTCCAAGTGGGCAACAACCAAGCACAAGAAGGCTGTGGTCGACGCCCGGCGGGCCAAGTCGTTCGCCAAGCTGATCAAGAACATCGAAGTCGCAGCCCGGTTGGGCGGCGCAGATGTCAACGGCAACCCCACCCTCTACGACGCCATCCAGAAGGCGAAGAAGACCTCGGTGCCGAACGACAACATCGATCGGGCGGTGAAGCGCGGAGCAGGCCTGGAGGCCGGCGGGGCCGACTACGAGACGCTGATGTACGAGGGCTACGGCCCCTCAGGAGTCGCGCTGATGGTCGAGTGCCTGACCGACAACCGGAACCGGTCCGCGTCCGACGTCCGGGTCGCGATGACCCGCAACGGCGGCACCATGGCCGACGCCGGCAGCGTGTCGTACATGTTCGGCCGCAAGGGTGTCGTCGTGCTGGAAAAGGACCAGGGCGCCAAGGTGGTGACCGAGGACGACCTGCTCGAGGCGACTCTGGATGCGGGCGCTGAAGAGGTCAACGACCTGGGTGAGGCCTTCGAGGTGATCTCCGACCCCAACGACCTGGTGGCTGTCCGCAGCGCGATCCAGGAGGCGGGGCTGGACTACGACTCAGCCGAGGTGTCCTTCGTACCCTCGGTGACCGTCGAGGTGGACGCGGACACCGCCGGCAAGGTGTTCCGGCTGATCGAGGCGCTCGAGGACTCCGACGACGTCCAGAACGTCTACGCGAACTTCGACGCCCCCGAGGACGCGCTCCAAGACGCCTGACCAGCTGCGGCCCGCAGGCCGCAGCAGTCTCGGGCTCCGCGCCTCGGCGCGTCGGCGGGAGCAGCGGGCGGCCGATCGGTAGGCTTCCGAACATCTGTTCGGTTTCAGGAAGGCTGCTGGCATGCGCGTGCTGGGCATCGACCCAGGTCTGACCCGGTGCGGCCTGGGGGTGGTCGATGGCACGCCTGGACGTCCCCCCACCCTGGTTGCGGTGGGTGTGGCTCGGACACCAGCCGAGCTGGACACCGCCCGCCGGCTGGTGCGGATCGAGCAGGCGGTGGAGGAGTGGGTGGTCGCCCACCAGCCAGACGCCGTGGCCGTGGAGCGGGTGTTCGCCCAGCACAACGTCCAGACGGTGATGGGGACGGCTCAAGCCGCCGGAGTCGCGATGCTCGTCGCCGCCCGGCTCGGGATCCCGGTTGCCCTGCACACTCCGAGCGAGGTCAAGGCCGCCATCACCGGCTCCGGTCGGGCCGACAAGGCCCAGGTGGGCCTGATGGTGACCCGGATCCTCCAGCTGAGCGAGCCTCCGAAGCCCGCCGACGCGGCCGACGCCTTGGCACTGGCCATCTGCCACGTCTGGCGGGGTGGCGGTACAGCCCGGGTCGACGCTGCGCTCCAGCTGGCCGCGGCGCAGTCCCGCCGACAGCAGCAGGCCTTCGCCGCCAAGGTCCAGCAGGCCCGCACCGGCGTCTCCCGCCCCCCGCAGACGGCTCCCGTTACCCGTCCCGTCACCCAGCTGAGGAAGAAACCATGATCGCGCAGGTCTGTGGAACCGTCGTCGGGCTCGGCCCAACCTCGGCTGTGATCGAGGTCGGCGGTATCGGTGTGCTGACCCAGTGCAGCCCCAACACCGCCGCGAACCTGCGGGTGGGGCAGCCGGCGACGCTGCAGACGTCGCTGGTGGTGCGGGAGGACTCGCTCACTCTGTACGGGTTCGGCAGCAACGACGAACGGGACTTCTTCGAGCTGTTGCTGACCGCCACCGGGGTAGGTCCCAAGCTGGCCCAGGCCGCGCTGGCGGTGCTGAGCCCGGACGAGCTGCGCGGCGCGATCGCCACCGAGAACCTGGTCCAGCTGGTGAAGGTCCCCGGCATCGGCCGCAAGGGTGCGCAGCGGATCGTGATCGAGCTCAAGGACAAGGTCAACACCATCGGGCTGGTCGAGCAGCCAACCGCCCGGACCAGCCACGGCGGTGCCTGGCGAGACCAGGTCAGCCAGGGGCTGCAGGGTCTGGGTTGGTCCGCCCGGGACGCCGATGCCGCCTGCTCCGAGGTGGAGTACCTGGTCCGTGACGACCCGCAGGTGAGCGTTGCCGTGGTGATGCGGGCCGCCCTGCAGACACTGGCCAAGTAGGTTCTCCTCTCGTGGCTGAACCAACAGATCTGGTCGACCCGGGCGCCGACGACGAGGAGCGAGCCGCCGAGTCGGCGCTCCGCCCGAGCACGCTGGCCGAGTTCGAGGGCCAGCCGCGGGTCAGCGACCAGCTCGGGCTGATGCTGGAGGCGGCCCGGCACCGCAACGCCGTGGCCGACCATGTGCTGCTCTCGGGGCCGCCCGGACTCGGCAAGACCACCCTGGCGATGATCATCGCGGCCGAGATGTCGGCGCCGCTGCGGATCTCCAGCGGTCCGGCCATCCAGCACGCCGGAGACCTGGCCGCGATCCTGTCCGGCCTGGTCGAGGGAGAGGTGTTCTTCCTGGACGAGATCCACCGGATGTCCAGGCCGGCGGAGGAGATGCTCTATCTGGCGATGGAGGACTTCCGGGTCGACGTGGTGGTGGGGAAGGGACCCGGCGCAACCGCCATCCCGCTGGAGATACCGCGCTTCACCCTGGTCGGCGCCACCACTCGGGCCGGCCTGCTGCCCGGGCCGCTGCGCGACCGGTTCGGCTTCACCGCCCAGCTCGACTTCTACGGGACCGACGCATTGGAGCACATCGTCGGCCGTTCCGCCGCTCTGCTGGGGGCCAGGATCGACGCCGACGCCACGGCCGAGATCGCCCGTCGTGCCCGCGGCACACCGCGGATCGCGAACCGGCTGCTGCGGCGGGTCCGCGACTTCGCCCAGGTCCGGGCAGACGGGTTCATCGACCGCCCGGTCGCCCGGGCGGCCCTGGACCTGTACGAGGTGGACGAGATCGGCCTCGACCGGCTGGACCGGGCGGTCCTCAGCGCCATGTGTCGCCGGTTCGGCGGCGGTCCGGTCGGCTTGTCCACGCTGGCGATCTCGGTCGGAGAGGAGCGCGAGACGGTGGAGGAGGTGGCCGAGCCGTTCCTGGTACGGGAGGGTTTCCTGATGCGGACTCAGCGCGGCCGAGTGGCCACGCCGGCGGCGTGGAAACACCTCGGGCTGAGCCCGCCCAAGTCAGCCGTGGTTTTCGACACTCCACCGGACCTGTTCGGTTGAGGCTTAGGTTTGGCGGCAAACTAGGTAGAGTACGGCGGTCGATGTTTGTCGACGCCGCATGGCGTGCGCAGAAACGTACGCTGAACCAACTTGGATGCTGGAGCTATGGGTAACTCGTATTCGTCACTGATGCTGATCGCGCTGATGGTTGTGGCGTTCTATTTCTTGATCCTGCGACCGCAGAAGAAGCGCCAGCAGGCCCATCAGAAGACTATGACCTCCCTGGCCCCCGGCACCCGGGTGCTGCTCGGCAGCGGTATCTTCGGCACGATCACAGCGATCGGTGACAAGCAGGCCGTGGTTGAGCTCTCGCCCGGGGTGGAGCTGACCGTGCTGAAGCAGGCCATCGTGCGCACGGTGCAGGAGGGCGACGAGGACACCGAATGGGACTCCTCCGACGTCGGGACCGGCGCCTTTGATGACCACCGTGAGGCTGAGGTGATCGAGCCGCAGGGGGTCGACCCCAAGACACTCGAAGTGCAGTCCGACGCCGGCAACCCGACCTTCGACGCACCGGCCGGCACCAACCCCACCGATCCTGACCCGGGCAACTCTCCTTCGAACAAGGGATAACAGCACGTGGCAACAGCGAGCGGCCGTCCCGGTCGCACCCTGATCATCCTGCTCATCGTGGTGGCCGCGCTGTTCGGGGGCATGGCGCTCAGTAACACCTGGACCCCGAAGCTGGGTCTGGACCTGCGTGGCGGCACCACGATCACCCTCACCGCCACGAACACCTCAGGCACCGGCACCGTCGACCCGACCAGCCTCGAACTGGCCAAGACGATCATCCAGCGGCGAGTCGACAGCCTCGGTGTCGGCGAGTCAGAGGTCACTACGGCCGGTGACAGGCAGATCATCGTCAGCGTCCCCAACGTGCAGCAGGACGAGCTGGTCCGACTCGTCGGGCAGACCGCCGTACTCCGCTTCCGTGCCGTCTATGCTGCCGAGCCCGTCGCCCCCGTTGTGGTGCCGCCGGACCCCTCGGCAACGACCAGCTCCTCGGCGGCGCCCAGCTCGCCCGCCTCCGGGGCAGCCACCCCGGGCTCCCCGGGGTCCGCACAGGCGCCGTCCTCCCAGCCCGCTGAGCCGAGCGCCAGCGCGACCGGCAACGGCCGACCGCTGCCGCAGCTGCCGACTGCGCCGCCCGCTCCCACGACTCCCCGGCCGACCGCGCCGGGCAAGGGCACGCCACCGGACCAGGCGATCGAGTGGCAACCGACGGAGAACGACCAGGCCGAGTTCACCCAGTTCACCTGTCAGAGCGAGCCGATGGTCGACGTGGCCGACCAGCCGCTGTTCGCCTGCAACAAGGAGAAAACCGAGAAGTACCTGCTCGGGCCGACCCTGATCGAAGGCAACCAGCTCACCTCCGCCTCCGCCGGCGTACCGCAGAACGGCGTGCAGTGGGTGGTCAACCTGGAGTTCAATTCCGAGGGTGCGGCTGCGTTCGCCAAGGCGACCGAAGCTCTGTCCCAGCGGAGCGACCCGCAGAACCGGTTTGCGATCGTTCTGGACGGCGAGTCCATCTCGGCACCGTCGGTCAGCTCGACCATCGCCGGCGGCCGGGCTGAGATCTCCGGCAGCTTCAACCAGCAGAGCGCCACCGAGCTGGCCAACATCTTGAAATACGGCGCGCTCCCGTTGGCCTTTGAGGTCTCGGAGGTGGCCAACGTGTCGGCCACCCTGGGCGGCGAGCAGCTGCACGCGGGCATTGTCGCCGGCATCGTCGGCCTGGCCCTGGTGATCGGCTACTCGTTCCTGTACTACCGAGGTCTCGGCATCGTGGTCGTCGCCTCGCTGGCCGTCGCTGGCGCGATGACCTACGCCATCATGGTGCTGCTCGGGGGTTCCGTCGGCTTCGCCCTGAACCTGCCAGGGATCGCCGGCGCGATTGTCGCCATCGGTGTCACCGCCGACAGCTTCGTCATCTTCTTCGAACGGATCCGGGACGAGGTACGTGACGGCCGCAGCCTTCGGACTGCGGTGGAGACCGGCTGGCGGCGTGCCCGGCAGACGGTGCTGATCGCCGACGCGGTCTCGATGCTGTCCGCGGTCATCTTGTTCATCCTGGCCATTGGATCGGTTAAGGGTTTCGCCTTCACCCTCGGTCTGACCACCCTGATCGACGTCGTGGTGGTGTTCTTCTTCACCAAGCCGTTGATGTCACTGCTGGCCAGAACCAAGTTCTTCGGCGGCGGCCACCGGCTCTCCGGACTCGACCCTGCCCACCTTGGAGTCAAGGCGCTGCCCGGTACCCGAGTCCGGCGCGCCCCTGTCCGCACCGACCCCCCAGCCCAGGAGGCATGATGTCGAAATTCAGCAGGCTGGGCCATCAGCTCTATACCGGCGAAGTGTCCTACGACTTCATCGGCCGCCGCCGCACCTGGTACATCGTCTCGTCGGTGCTGATCTTGGTCGCGCTGGCCGCGGTCCTGATCCGCGGCCTGGACTACGGCATCGAGTTCAAGGGTGGCGCCGACTTCAAGGTCAACACCACGGTAACCGCCACCACGATCGAGACGATGCGGACCGCGCTGGACAACTCCGGGGTGCCCGACCTGCAGGAGTCGACGATCAACACGATCGGCGACAGCCAGGTACGGGTTCAGACCCGGACCCTGGACGCGACGACCGAGGTGCCGAAGGTCCGGGCCGCGATCGCCCAGGCGGCGGGGACAACGCCTGACCAGGTCGCCTACAGCCTGATCGGGGCGTCCTGGGGGGGCCAGATCACCCAGAAGGCTCTGCTGGCCCTGGGCGTCTTCCTGGTCTTGGTGACGTTGGTGATCTGGGCCTACTTCCGTAACGGCAAGATGTCCCTGGCGGCCCTGGTTGCCTTGCTGCACGACCTGATCCTGACCGTCGGCATCTATGCGCTGGTCGGGTTCACGGTCACGCCGGCGACCGTCATCGGGGTGCTGACCATCTTGGGGTACTCGCTGTACGACACGGTGGTGGTCTTCGACAAGGTCCGCGAGAACGTCCGCGACATCAAGTCCAGCACCACCAAGACCTACTCCGAGGCAGCGAACCTCGCCGTCAACCAGGTGCTGGTCCGCTCCATCAACACCACCATCATCGGCGTACTGCCGGTGGCCGCGCTGCTCTTCGCCGGCGCCGTCATCCTGGGCGAGGGTCCGTTGAAGGACCTTGCACTCGCCCTGTTCGTCGGTATGGTCTCCGGTGCGTACTCCTCCATCTTCATCGCCACGCCGCTGCTGGCGCAGCTGATGGAGCGGGAGCCCGACATGAAGAAGCTGGCCACCCGGGTCGCCAACCGGCGGGCGAAGGAGCTGGCCCGCACGGGCGGACGCGGAGCCGACAGCGCCGCCGAGCCAGCGGACTCAACGCTATCGGATCTGGAACGACCAGATCCCGAGCCCACCGACGCCGAGCTGGCTGCGGCGGACGACTCCCGGGCTGCCCCGACGGCACCACGGATTACGCTGGCGTCGGCGTCCGGCCCGTCGCCGGTGCGGCCGGTGAACGAGAACCACGCCAAGCGACCGCAACCAGAGCACAAGCCCCGCAGCCAGCGCCGAAAATAGGCGCAGCCAGACTATGACCGTGCAACCACTGGCCGACCTGATCCGTGACGTCCCGGACTTCCCCCAACCTGGAGTCCTGTTCAAGGACATCACCCCGCTGCTCAGCTCAGCCCATGCGTTCGCCGAGGCTATCGAGGCGTTGTGCCTGGTCTCACCCGAAGACGTGGACATCGTGGCCGGGCTTGAGGCACGGGGTTTCATCTTCGGTGCTCCAGTCGCGCTGGCCCTGGGCGCCGGCTTCGTCCCGATCCGTAAGCCCGGCAAACTGCCCGGCCGTACCGTGGAGGAGTCCTACGCCCTCGAGTACGGGACCGAGACGCTGGTGGCACACGCCGACGCGATCAACCCTGGCGCCCGGGTCCTGATTGTGGATGACGTACTGGCCACCGGAGGTACCGTGGCCGCCGCCGCACGACTGGTCTCCCAGCTAGGCGGCATGCTGGCCGGGGTCACCGTCTTGATGGAGCTGGAGTTCCTGAATGGCCGGCAGCGCCTGCTGGATCAGGGAATCCACGACGTGAACAGCGTTCTCACCTTCGACACGTCGGAGAGCACCACTGCTCCCGGGCGAGGTCGAGGATGAGCGAAGCCGACTCGAACGGGGAAGTATCGGGGCTCCGCCGCCGTCGCCGCCAGGCGGCCTGGACCAGCCAGGCGCTGGTGGCGCTGCCCGCCCGCACCTCCTCACCGGGCCGCGAGCTGGGCCGCCGCGCCCTGATCGCCCTCGGCCTGCTGACGATCATCGTCATGCTGGTCTATTTCGACCGGGACGCGTACACCGATAACTACGACCAGCGGGTCAGCTTCATCGACGCCATCTACTACGCAACGGTCACGATCACCACAACCGGCTACGGCGACATCACCCCGATCGCACCGCACTCACGCATCATCAACGCCATCGTGGTCACCCCGCTGCGCATCGGATTCCTGGTGTTGTTGGTCGGTACCACGCTCGAAGTGCTCGCCAATGAGGGTCGCCGGATGTTCCGGGACGGACGCTGGAGGAAACACATGCGCAACCACGTTGTCGTTATCGGCTACGGAACCAAAGGCAAGAGCGCTGTCGAGACGCTCAAGGACAACGGCACCAACCCGGCCCAGATTGTCATCATCGACGCCCGCCCGAGCGCCGTCGCGGACGCAAACCTGCGGGGCTACGCCGCGATCCAGGGCGACGCCACCAACCGCGACATCCTGCGCCGGGCGGAGATCATCAAGGCGCGCGAGGTGATCATCACCCTGGACCGCGACGACTCGGCAATCCTGGTCACTCTCACGGTGCGTCAACTCAACCCGAGCGCACACGTGGTGGTGGCGGTTCGCGAGGACGCCAACACCTCGCTGATGCGGCAGTCCGGTGCCAACGCGGTCGTCACCTCCTCCGAGGCGGTCGGCCGGCTGCTCGGCCTGTCGGCCGTCAGTCCCAACCTGGGCACGGTGATCGAGGACCTGCTGTCCTCCAAGGAGGGTCTGGAGATCGGCGAGCGCCAGGTGAAGCGGGAGGAGGTCGGCTTGTCGCCGGACGAGGTACGAGGCGAGCGAGTGTTGGCGGTGGTCCGGAACAGGACTCTGCGACGTTTCTATGACCCGACGGTGGCCGCCCTGGAAACCGGCGACCAGGTCGTCGTGGTCAGGCACGCCGACGAGGGGTGATAGCCGCCGATGCGCCCGCCAGCGGCCGCGCCGGTGACCACCCCGGCGGGCGCGAAACTGGTACTGACAGGCGCGAGTCCTACACTGGTGCTTCAGCCACGATGAAGATCTGAGTTCAGTGAGGATCTGAGTTTGAACGAGCAGGGGACAGCAGTCAGTCCGGTCCCGTCCACCCCGGGTGACGGTGAGCCTGAGCGTCGGGCTGCGCCCGGAGCCAATCCCCCTGCACGGGCCGCGACGTCTCCGATCACACCGGTGGTCGGCCGCTCCGCCCGGGTGGAACAGAATCAGGAATCGACCACCATCGCCCTGCCGGTCCGGCTCTCCACCGGCCCGGAGCAGCCGCGGGTACGGATGCGGCAGCGGCTCGCCCGGCTCGGTACCAGCCGGCCGCAGAGCCCGGTGCTGGACCCGTTGTTCAAGGTGGTCCGCGCCAACCACCCGAAAGCCGACCTGCCGCTGATCGAACGGGCCTACCGGACCGCCGAACGGCACCACCAGGGGCAGCTACGCAAGAGCGGCGACGCGTACATCACCCACCCGCTGGCCGTCACCACCATCCTCGCCGAGCTCGGCATGACCGAGGCCACGCTGTGCGCGGCGCTGCTGCACGACACCGTCGAGGACACCGCCTACACGCTCACCGAGCTGAGCCGGGACTTCGGCGAGGAGGTGGCGCTGCTGGTCGACGGCTGCACCAAGCTGGACAAGGTCAAGTACGGCGACTCGGCCAAGTCCGAGACCATCCGCAAGATGGTGGTCGCGATGAGCCGCGACATCCGGGTGCTGGTGATCAAGCTCGCGGACCGGCTGCACAACATGCGTACCCTGCACTACCTGCGCCCGGACAAGCAGTCCCGGATCGCCTCGGAGACGCTGGAGATCTTCGCCCCGCTGGCGCACCGGCTCGGTATGAACGCGATCAAGTGGGAGCTGGAGGATCTTGCGTTCGCCACCTTGCACCCCAAGGTCTACGACGAGATCGTCCGGCTGGTGGCCGAGGCAGCCCCGAGCCGGGACGAGTTCTTGGATCGCGTGATCCGCCAGGTGCAGGACGACCTCAAGGTCGCGAAGATCAAGGCCACGGTGACCGGGCGGCCCAAGCACTACTACTCGATCTACCAGAAGATGGTGGTCCGCGGACGCGACTTCCAAGACATCTACGACCTGGTGGGCCTGCGCGTACTGGTGGAGACGCCGCGGGACTGCTACGCGGCACTCGGGGTGATGCACGTCCGCTGGAACCCGCTGCCTGGGCGGTTCAAGGACTACATCGCCATGCCGAAGTTCAACATGTACCAGTCGCTGCACACGACGGTGCTGGGTCCCGAAGGCAAGCCGGTTGAGCTGCAGATCCGGACCGACGACATGCACCGCAAGGCCGAGTACGGCGTCGCCGCCCACTGGAAGTACAAGGAGGGCGGCAAGGGGAGTGCACCGCAGCCGATGAAGGGCGGCGACGGAGGCGACCTGGTCTGGGTCCGCCAACTGCTGGACTGGCAGCGGGAGACCGCCGACCCGGGCGAGTTCTTGGACTCGCTCCGCTTCGAGATCAACTCCACCGAGGTGTACGCGTTCACCCCGAAGGGCGACGTCATGTCGCTGCCGCAGGGCGCCACGCCGGTCGACTTCGCGTACGCCATCCATACCGAGGTCGGCAACAAGACCATCGGTGCCCGGGTGAACGGCCGGCTGGTGCCGCTGGAGTCGGTGCTGGTGAACGGCGACGTGGTTGAGATCTTCACCTCCCGAGCCGAAGGTGCGGGCCCGAGCCGGGACTGGCTCACGTTCGTGAAGAGCCCCCGGGCCCGGAACAAGATCCGACACCACTTCACCCGGGAACGGCGTGAGGAGTCGATTGAGACCGGCAAGGAGGTTCTGGCCAAGCAGATGCGTAAGGCGGGCCTCCCACTGCAGCGGTTGCTGACCCTGGAGCACCTGACGGCCGTGGCCGGTTACTTCAAGCTGCAGGACGTCTCCTCGCTCTACGCGGCCGTCGGTGAAGGAACCGTCGGCGCCCAGGCGGTGGTGAACCGGCTGATCAGCGTGGAGGGTGGCGACGACGCTGCTGCCGACGAGACCAGCGAAGATCGGGTCGTCACTGGCCGCCGTCGCCCCGCCACCGGAGCCAGCGAGTCGGGAATCCAGGTCGCCGGCGCCAGTGATCTTACGAGCGACCTGTGGGTCAAGCTCGCCAAGTGCTGCACCCCGGTTCCCGGCGACCCGATTCTGGGCTTCGTCACCCGTGGTGCCGGGTTGTCGGTGCACCGTACCGACTGCGTCAACGCGGAGAACCTGCGGAACGAGCCCGAGCGGCTGATCGACGTCAGCTGGGCGCCGACGGCGAAGAGCTCGTACCTGGTGGCGATCCAGGTGGAGGCGCTCGACCGCAACCGGCTGCTGTCGGACATCACCCGGTCCCTGTCGGACCAGCACGTGAACATCCTGTCCGCCGCGCTGAGCACCAGCAAGGACCGCATCTGCAAGGTGAAGTTCACCTTCGAGACGGCCGAACCGGCGCACCTGGACCACGTCTTGAAGGCGGTCCGCCAGGTCCCTGCAGTCTTCGACGTCTACCGCGTGAGCCAGTAGCTCAAAACTGCTCCCGGGACCGCGCGTTACGCCTGGTGACCCGTCACTGTCGTCTGACTGTCGTGGCGGGGGCTGTGTGGTTGTTGAGGTGTTTGCGTCGGATGCGGTTGTTGATCAGGGGTTGTTGTTGTTTGTCGTGCCAGTGGGGTGGGGTCCATTCGGGGATGCCGTTGGTGATGTGGCAGGTCCAGCCGCGGCTGGCGAAGCGGGTGTGGTGGTAGCGGCAGAGCAGCGTCAGGTTGTCCAGGTCGGTGGTGCCGCCGTCGACCCATTCTCGGATGTGGTGCCGGTCGCACCACTCCGGCGGATGCGTGCAGCCGGGGAAGGAGCAGCCGCCGTCGCGGGCGATCAGCGCGTAGGTCTGGTGCCGGCTGGCGATCCGCCTGCTGCGGCCGAGCAGCAGGCATTCCCCGGGCGCGGTGAGCACGGCGGGCAGGATCTCGGCCTCGTTCGCCAGCTCCAGCAACCGCGCGGCCGGGATGAGGGTCCCGTCGCTGGTCTCACCGGTCCCGGTGCGGGCGGTCAGGTCCTCCGCGGAGATGGTCACGATCACGGTGGCCGGGGTGCCGCCGGAGTCGGGCAGCCCGCCGCTGCGGAGCAGCCGGCCGCAAACCTCGTCCAGGGCGTCGTGCAGCCGCTGCCCATACGTCCGGCCGTCCTCATGGCCGTGGACGGCACTGTCGTGGCCGGGGGTGTCGGGTCGTGGTTTCGCCAGCGGCGACAAGGTCGCCTGCAGCGCGGCACCGGTGGTGCCGGTCAGCCGACCGGTCAGGGTGTAGGTGCCGTCCCGGTTCGCGGTCAGCTGCAGATGGCGGCGGTCCTGGGCCAGCCGGTCCGCCGCCAGGGTGCCGTCCGGGTCCAGCACGTCGACCAGCTTGACC
>JAOPXN010000039.1 GCA_025965155.1 Propionibacteriaceae bacterium | reverse complement strand
GACATCTGGAAGGCACACCTAGCGCAGGACGCTCAGCACCTGTTTTTGATTGTCCCGAACTCAAATTGGAAAGAGTCTGGGCTGTCGCGCGAGCGACCATTCTCCCGGGTGGCAGACCGGATGGGTGCCTTCTTCGGGGACCCCCGCCGCGAGATTGATGTCGTCACGTGTCATGTGTTCGGATATGGCCGGCTTGAGTAACGTTCTTAAGTCAGCTCCCCGAGCGTTCTAGGTGCCGGTGGCTGCCTGGCCTGATGGCCGAGTGGCCCTAAGCAGCGCCTTGTACATCTGCCGCGGAGTGGGCGGGTCGGGCAGGGGAGCGGCCGCGTCCGCGGCGAAGGCCTGGAGCAGGTACGCCACGAGGCGGTCGGACGTTTGCGGCGCCGCGTCCGCCGTAGCGGTCACCACGCCGGCGTTGGCCATCAGCAGCATCGGCAAGTCTTCGGGGACGAAGTCCTGGCGCAGCCGGCCGCTCTGCTTTGCCCTGTCAACCAGCTCGGTGAAGCGGTGAAACGCGCGGTCGCGGTCGGCCTCGAGGCTCTTGGCGGTCGGGAACGCCTGGGTCAGCAGGTCGGTGAAACCACGGTCGGCGGACTGCATGGCACACACCTGGGTCACATACGTGCAGAAGCCTTCCCAGGGGTCGGGGTTGTCGGCCGCCTCGTCGATGGCGTCGGCGTACCGGCACATCTTCTCGGCGAAGGTCGCCGCGAGGAGGTCTTCGCGGGTGGGGAAGCGGCGGAAGAGGGTGGCGATGCCGACCCCCGCCCGCCGGGCCACCTCGGATGTGGGTGTCTCGAGCCCTTGCTCGGCGAACACCGTGCGGGCGGCCGCGACGATCCGTGCCCGGTTGCGCTCCGCATCGGCGCGCAGCCGACAGTCCTTGGCGGCAGATCGAGCCCGTTCAGCCATCGTCGCAGGCTCAGAAGCCGGGGAAAACCCTGCGGAGGGCAGGCAGGCGGGGGTCGGACACCTCGGCCGGGGTGTGGTCTTGATCAAGCCGTCCGTACACGAGCCGAAGGAACGCTTCCGCCGGCAGCCTCAGGACATCGGCGGCGGCGTTGTCGGTCGGTTCCAACGACACGTCCGGGTTGACCGTGAGCAGGAAGGTCCGGTCCGGCGCGGTGGTCTCGACCGTGAACTGGCCGATGTCCTCCACGGCTTTCCCGGACCGCGCCGCCGTCTGCGGCAGGCGATCGATCAGGAGCTCTACCGCGTCGGCGGACACCGTAGCGGCCGGATCGAGGGCGACTGCGATGTCCCAGGTATGCACGGCGTGCTCGCCTAACCGCAGAGCGGCCAAACCGGCAAGGTCCTGATCCGTGCCAAACATCGACAGGGAGAAGTTGGCCCGTTCCTCAGATGAGGTCTTGGTCAGCCGCGTCACGAACGCCTCGTTGGACCGAATGCTTTCTGCCACCTGTTGTGCCGGGGACAGGGCGTTCCAGCGGTCCCAGATCGGACCGAACACGTCGCCACCGGGGACCGACTTGCCGGACAGGCCGGCGTCCAGGAACAGTTCGAAGATCTCGGCCTGGCTGCCGAGGTGGGATGCCGTCTGGGCAATGGACCACTCGGAGTTGTAGGACTGCTTCTCGACCTCGTCGGCGGCGAGCGGGCGGACTAGGTCGACGAAACGCTCGTGCGAGTGCTGCACGGCGTTGATCCAAGTTGTGGTACCCGGCATGACGATCTCTTCCTAGTAGGGAACGTACGTACCCAGCCAACCTATCAAAGTGGAAGGAACCTTCCGTTTCGCGGCAGCCCGGCGCCCGATCACGATCTCGCCGCCCGCACCTTGGCCGGAGGCGTCCGTAGCAGGCCGAGCACCGCCTTCTCGATCTTGCCGTGGGTGGTGCCATCGGACAGGTCCTGGTCCAGCGAGGCGAGCTTGGGCGAGATGGTGGCCCCGTCGTTGAACAGGTCCACCAACCTCGGATCCACGTACGAGGCCCTTGCCACCGAGGGAGTGTTGCCGAGATAGCTCGACACCTCCCTCATCGCCCGTGCCACGGCCCGCCGCCGCGCCGACTCGGTGGTCGCCTTCTCGTTGGCGTTGGCCAGCGCCACGGCGGCGATCACGGTCCCGTGCCAGGTGCGGAAGTCCTTGGCCGACACCTCACCGCCGACCACGTCCTTGATGTACTCGTTGATCTCGGCGGAGCTGATGTCGCGCCAGCGGTAGCCGTCGCGGTACGCCAGCAGCTCGGGTCCGCCGCCGCGTCGCTTCTTCAGGTCGCTGACCGCAGCCAGCACCAGCTCGTCGGCCAGCGCGATGTAGCGTTCCTTCCCCGACTTGGCGATGTAGTCGAACACCACCGAGGAGTTCTCCAACGTGACGTGCTCCTTGCGGATCGTCGCGAGGCCGAAGCTGTTGTTGCTCTCGGCGTACGCCTCGCCGCCGATCCGGAAGAACCCGAGATCCAGCAGCCGGAAGGCGGTGCCCAGCGCCCGCTCGTACGGCATCCCGTCCTGCCGCAGGTGCTCCGCCACCAGCCGCCGCGCCCGGGGCAGCTTCGCCGCCACCTCGAGCACCCGGTCGTGCTTGGACTGGTCACGCTTCTCCCGCCACTGCTGGTGGTAGATGTACTGGCGTCGGCCGGCATCATCGGTGCCAACCGCCTGCATGTGGCCGTTCGGCGCCGGGCAGATCCACACCTGGGTCCAGGCCGGCGGGATCACCAACAGCTTGCAGCGTTCGGCCTCCTCGTCGCTGAGCCGGTTGCCGGTCTGGTCGAGGTAGATGAACCCCCGGCCCGCGCGTCGGCGGGTCCAGCCGGGATCCTTGGGAGAGACGGTACGAAGTCGAGCCACACCGCAGTACTACCCGTTTCCAGCAAAATAGGTCCCGATGCCGCTCCGACCCGCCCCACCCCCAAACCGCCGACGCGTCAGGTTCTCCGGCCTTTTGGCGGCGTGTCGTCGCACAGGTGCCCAGTCGCACAGACACGGTTGAAAGGATCCACCGTGACCGGTGCCAGCGTGCACACTCTGGCGTCGGGTCCATCCCGCGTGCCACCTTCCCCACCATGCCCCGACCGAGGAGCCCGATGCCCCAGCAGACCGCACCACTTCGCGTCATCCAGATCGGCGCGGGAGGAATGGGACGTGCCTGGCTCCGCACTCTGACCGACTCCGCCGACGTCCAGCTCGCGGGGCTGGTGGACCTGAACCTCGACGTAGCCCGTGCCGCCGCGGCCGAAGCGGGCCTCGACGGGATCCCTATGGCCCGTTCACTGACCGAGCTCGTCCACTCCGCTCAACCTGAGGCGGTCGTCAACGTGACCGTGCCGCAGGCGCATCATCCGGTGAATTCGAGCGCCATGCGGCTCGGGCTGCCGGTGCTGTGCGAAAAGCCGCTGTCGGAGTCGCTCGCCGAGTGCCTGTCCATGGTGGCTGCCAGTGAGCTGACCGGGTCGCTGCTGATGGTGTCGCAATCCCGGCGCTACTGGCAGAACCTGGCCGCCTACCGCCGTCAGCTGGCCCAGCTCGGCCCGGTCGGAATTCTCAGCTGCGAGTTCGCCAAGGCGCCCCACTTCGGTGGGTTCCGGGAGGTG
>JAOPXN010000033.1 GCA_025965155.1 Propionibacteriaceae bacterium | reverse complement strand
CTCAGGTCACGGTCACGAATCAGATCGCCGATGATCTGGAACATCACCATCAGGTACGCCACGAACAGATACGTCAAGAACAGGAACCAAATGAGATCCCAAAGGGACATCTGACTTTGCCTTCCGCCAAAGTCCATCAAAACGGAACAGGAGCTTCCGTCACCGCGATTCCGACACTACCGCTGGGCCTGCAGAACCGCAGCAGTCGTTGCCAAGGTCATCTCGCCTGCGCTCGGGGTGGTAGCGGTTTTTGGCCATTATTCGCGGTTTCGGTCGAACTCGCACCGAGCATTCCGCGCCAACCGGAAGTTTGAATTAGGGAGCGTTGAAGCCGGCTCACCGCTGATCATTGCGACAGAACCCCCTTGCTCACGGTTGTGCGCCTGGTCGCTTTCATGATCTTGCGGCTGAGGCGCTCCTCGCTGTGGCGTGGCTCACATGGATGTGCGAATCTTGACCCAGGACCACCACCCCGGTCCAGCGGCTGTCTAGGTCTCACCCGGACTGGCGGCCACCCGCATGACGACGCGCTCGGCGACGTCCGGACAACCCGGAGACAGCAATGTTCGAGGAAGCACAGCTTTACGCACCGGTGACCCGCTCCGACGACGGGGACACCACCGTTCACCTAGGCGACAACCACCCGGGCGCAGCCGACCCGGACTACCGCGCACGCCGCAACGCTCTGGCAGCGCTGGCCATGGACTGGCAGCCCGATACGCCACCACCGACGGCGCCGTACACCGCCGCCGAGCATGATGTCTGGCGCATCGTCTGCGCGGAGCTCCATGGACTGCACGAGCGCCTCGCCTGCTCGGCCTACCTCGAGGGCAAGCAGCGGCTCCGGCTCCCGGAGGATCGGATTCCGCAGCTCGTCGAAGTCAACGAGATGCTCCGCCCGCTGACCGGTTTCCAATACGTCCCCGCCGCGGGGCTGGTGCCGCTGCTGGAGTTCTACGGCTCCCTGGCGGATGGAATCTTCCACTCCACGCAGTACGTCCGGCATCACTCGGTCCCGCTCTACACGCCGGAGCCCGACGTGCTGCATGAGGTCTTCGGGCACGGCAACTGCCTTGCACACGACCGTTTCGCTGCGCTCTACCGGATTGCGGGCGAAGCGGCCCGCCGGGTCCAGACGCCGGAGGCGCTGGAGTTCGTCTCGAAGGTCTTCTGGTTCTCGTTGGAGTTCGGCGTCCTGCGCGAGCGCGGCGAGGTGCGCGCGTACGGGGCCGGGCTGCTCTCCTCGTACGGGGAGATTCAGCAGATCGCTCAGGCGGATCTCCGTTCGCTGGACATCCCACGGATGGGTGTGCAGACCTACGACATCACCCACTACCAGCCGCTGCTGTTCTGCGCCGACGGTTTCGGCGAAGTGGAGGATCTGGTGGGCGGCTTCTTCGCTGACGTGGACGACGAGCTGGTGCAGCGCCTGCTGCTGAACGCGTCGGCACCGGCCTGAGGTACGGGGCCCTCAGGCCACCGGCTGAACGGCGCGCCGTGATCTGGCAACCAATCGCAGGATGGCGATCCCGACACACAGCAGGAAGATAAAGAACAGCACGAAGCCGATGGACGAGATCGACTCGAGCAGGGTGGACACCGGCGCAAGTAGCCCCAGCCAGCCGCCAAGAACCGCTACCGCGAAACCCAACCAGCCGATCCAGCCGGGAAGCACACGGGTCTTGAGGATCGCCCACGCGTACAACGGCACGACCACACCCCAGCCGAGTGCATTGCCGGCAGCGTTGACCACCAGGCTTGTGGCTCCCAGTACGTTGGCCACGATTCCGAGAGTGGCCTGGTCTGCCGCCGCAGCGTGTGAGAACGCCGGCGCCAGCTCATATGCCATGCCAATCGGAATCAGATGTGAAATGGTCACCAGCACCATGGCCACGGTGGCAAGAACCGGCGCCAAGATCAGGATTGACCCCGCATCCCGGAGCACGTAGTAGAAGCTGACCAGGGCTACCAAGACGAGGTTACCCATCAGGATGAGCAGCCATCCACCGGCTGCGAACCTCGCGGGCGCCGCCGCTACCGCGACGAGCCACTCCCTCCGTGCATTGCCGGTGGGCGGAATGAGGTCGCCGGCGCCACTGGAGGACAGCAAGAAACCACCCGCGATCAGAACCGGGACGACCAAGATCGCGCACCAGGCGCCAACTGTCGAGATCTGCGAGGGCTTCACGTGCCGATCTCCTTAGACGCCGGCGTTGTCACGGCGGGAGCGGATCTCCTTATCTCACAAGGTTCGACCCCGCCTTGCGATCCGTCAACTGCCGAGCTGCTCTGCGGGTCAGCGATCTGATGCCTCGTCGGGCCCGGCGCGGCGCCTTCGGACGGGGCGTCGTCCACCGCTGGCGGCTGGGACGTTGCCACTGCGCACCGTCGCCGAGCAGTGTCTCCCAGCTCGAGTTCTGCCAGGTGAACCGCAGCCGGAGCTTGGCCCCCTGAGCGGCGCGGCCGAGCTGGGCGAACATGTCCGCCCGGTCGATGACCGACTCGAGTTCGAACCGGCTGTCGTGGTTGGTGATCTGGAGCGGCAGATCAGTCAGCGAACCGTCGGGCTGACCCAGCGCCGTCAAGGTGATCGTCGCCTCGCTCAGCGGGCAACCGCTGCTCGTTCCTTCGACGGTCAGGGTGCCGGAAAAACTGATCCTGGGGTTCCGTGGCTCGGTGGAGACCTGCAACCCGAGGCGACGCAGCAGTCGGCGTACAGCTCGTGGTCGTACCCGGGGAGGCGTCAGATTGCTGACCTGAAGGTCGGCCGATGTGAGGGTGGTGCGTCGCGGCCGCTGTTCGAGCACGCCGTTGAGGACCTTCTGCCAGTCCTGGAGAAAGTAGCTGTATCCGTGTCGAGCCGCCTTCTGCCGGGCGTTCGCGCTCATCCGGCTTACCAGGTCCGGCTCGCTCAGTAGCCGAATACCGCGCTCAGCCATCGCCGCGACATCGCCCTTGGGGACAAGGTAGCCGTCCTCGCCGTCAGTGATCTGCTCCTGGAACCCGTACTTGACGTCATAGGCAACCACCGGACAGCCGTGCGCAAGACTCTCCAGCGACGCCAATGGATATCCCTCAAACTTGCTGGGCATCAGAAAGCCACTGGCGGTCCACAAGGTGTCCCGGGCACCGGCGTGATGGCCATGCAGCGTGGCCGCCCCGTCGATTCCCAGCTTTGCGGCGAGCTCGGAGAGGTCAGCGCGCTGGCTCCCGTCGCCGTAGACATCCAGCCGGGCCTCTGGCAGCACATCGTGCACGCGCTTGAAAGCGCGAAGAGCGTCAGCGATGTTCTTCTGGTTCTCCAGCCGAGCAATACTGACCAACCGATTTGGGTCCCGCCGCGGCAGCGGGTCTGGGACGACAGGTTGGCGTACCGGGTTCGGCACCACGAAAAGGTTCGTCCTCGGGCCGTAGCGAAGCTTGACGTCTTCGCGCTGGCGATGCGTCAAGGTCACCATAGCGTCGAAGTGCGCCAGTCGATTGAGCGCCGTTGTGTACGACGGCGACATCGGTGAGTCCCAGCGTCGCGGCGGCCTGGTGTGCTGGTTATGCAGGACCGAGATCAGGTAGTAACGATCCGAACCCATTGGCGTGACGAAGGGAACGGTCGCCCGACTGTCCATGAAGACGAACACCCGGTCCTTGCCAGGGCAGAGCCGACGGACTGTGTGCTTGTAAAAGGCGGCATGGCTGGAGAAAGACCGGACAACTTGCCCATCGGGCCCCACCAGTCGAGCTCGTGGGCCCCCGTCAACGGTCGCCTTGATCCCCAGCGCCGCGACTCGGGCGTAGACCGACCCGTCCTTGCGCTGGTAATCGCAGCTCAGGTTGTCGTTGGTAGACGGATCGTTGTACGCCGTCCGGTAAGGGGAACCGTCCGGGTAGGTCTCCACCACCACAGAGGTACCGGATACCGGGGCCAACTCCCCACCGACGGGATCGGCGTAGATCATCGGATCAGCGCGAAAGAAGTCATACAGGCTGATCAGCTGCATCTGTTCAGTCATGATGTCGGCATCGATCAGCTCGCGCCGACGCTCCGCATAGTCCGGCGACGGACGAAACACGACGATTTTCGGAACAACGCCGCCCCGCTCCTGGAACAGACGGTTCCTCAGGAACATGACCCGGGTGAGTCCACCGAACACGGGCGGGATACCCATATTGCACGAGACGTACTGTCCAGTTGGGAGCTCGATCTCAGGCATTCCCAGACCATAACGTAGCCGGTGCTGGAAAAGCTCCGGACGCGTAAGCGATCCCTTCGAGGTGCGGCTTGGGCCTGCCTTCGGATGAGGTAGCCGCAGCCTCAACCACCTGCCGCCCTCAGATGGTTCCGGCGAATCATATCGATGATTTCCACGCAGGTGTCCGCCGCTGCTTCCAGCTGTTCGGCCGAACGCACCGTGTGCTGATCCTCTTCCGCTCGGTAGGCGGCAGCCGCCGTCCGATACTTGGCTGCAACCGCCTCGATCTCGTCGACGATTGCCTGCGCGATCCAGGTGCTCGGGTCGAGTCCCACAGTGCGCCTCCCAACTACGTCCACTGCACCGTCGGTGACGTCTGTCGGCGGCTCCTTCGGCGCAGCGTACTGATGCCTCCACTGTGCATCAGATGACCGCCAGTGTCACCACAGTGGTTGCACAAAAAAGGCTATAGCGGGAAGACACCCGGAAAGATTCGACACAGATGAGCGGCGACTGAACTGGCGCCGCAGGGGTAGTTCCCCGAAGCTGCGACGACGTCACCGAAGGGGCTCCTTGTCATGTCGACTGCGATCGTGATGGACGTCAGCACGGCGGATCTGGTGGCGGCGCGGATGCAGATGGCGCTGTCACTAGGTTGGCACATCGTCGTTGCGTGCCTCGGTGTCGGGATGCCAGCCATCACGCTAATCGCTGAGTGGCGTGGACATCGGACCGGTGACCTTCACTACCGCCTGCTGGCTCGACGCTGGGGCCGGGCGATGGGAGTGCTCTTCGCTGTCGGTGCCGTCTCGGGCACCATCCTCTCATTCGAGATGGGGCTGCTGTGGCCCGGCCTGATGGGCAAGTATGGGCAGGTCATCGGACTGCCGTTCACTCTCGAAGGAATAGCGTTCTTCGTGGAGGCGATCTTCTTGGGCATCTACCTCTACGCCTGGGATCGGCTGCCGCCGAAGACGCATATGCTGACGGCGATCCCGGTCGTCGTGTCCGGCGTGGCGAGTGCATTCTTCGTCGTGACCGCGAACGCCTGGATGCAGCAACCGACCGGCTTCGACGAGGTCAACGGCGAGGTCGTCTCGGTGGACCCGGTGGGCGCGATGTTCAACCCGGCGACTCCGTCGCAAACCGTGCACATGATTCTGGCCGCGTTCATGGTCGCAGGTTTCTGCATGGCGAGCGTCTACGCCGTCGCCATGTTGCGAGGCCGCCGGGACCGTTATCACCGCCTCGGGTTTCTGGTGCCCTTCGCAGTTGCAGCCATCGTCACACCGTTCCAGATTGGCGTCGGGGACTGGGCCGCGCACTTCGTCGCTGCAAACCAGGAGGTCAAGCTGGCGGCGATGGAGGGAATCTTCCAAACCCAGCGGCACGCGCCGCTGCATGTCGGTGGCGTCGTCATCGACGGGGAGATGCGCTACGCCCTCGAAATCCCGTCGGGGTTGTCGTTGATCGCTCATTTTGACCCGAACGCCGAGATCATGGGGCTCAATGACGTCCCGCTAGACCAACGGCCGCCGGTCAACATAACGCACCTGTCGTTCCAGGTGATGGTGGGCGCAGGGTTCGCTCTGCTGGCCCTCTCCGTCTGGATGGCGCTGGCCTGGAGACGTCGGAAAGACCTGCCGCAGACGCTCTGGTTCCTCCGCGCCGCGGCAGTGTCAGGCATTCTGGCCGTCTCCGCCCTGGAGGCGGGCTGGATCGTCACCGAAGTCGGACGTCAGCCGTGGATCGTCTACGGAGTGATGCGCACCTCAGACGCGGTCAATCCCGCGCCCGGCCTGGTCTACGGATTCATCCTCGTCTGCCTGGTCTACGCCGCACTGACGGTCGCCACGGTCTACGTTCTGCGTCGCCTGGCTCGGGATCACTCAGTACCGCAGGCACCCCAGGAGTCCGACGTGACCGCCTTCAAGGTCATCTAGGACGGCCAGCATGCCTCTCGCGGAACTCCTCCTGGCAAGCATGTGGGTATGTCTCACGGCGTACGCCCTCTTCGGCGGGGCCGACTTCGGCGGCGGCTTCTGGGACCTCCTCGCTGGCCGCGGAGCCGCGGGCAAGCGCCAACGATCGCTGATCGAGCACTCCATCGGGCCGATCTGGGAGGCGAACCATGTCTGGCTCATCTTCGTCATCGTGCTGACCTGGACCGTCATCCCGCCGGTGTTCGCTGCGGTGTCTTCCACGCTTTACATACCGCTCACCCTGGCCGCACTGGGGATCATCGCCCGCGGCTCAGCCTTCGCCTTCCGCAAGGTCACCACCGAGCCCTGGTTACAGCAACTCTTCGGCGCGGCGTTCGCCTTGTCGTCGGTGCTGACACCGTTCTTCCTCGGCACGGTTGCTGGGGCGCTCGCGTCTGAGCGGGTTCCGCCCGGGATCGCCGCCGGCCACCCCATCTCCAGCTGGGTCAACCCCACCTCGCTGGTCAGCGGACTGTTCGCCGTCGGCACCACGGCGTACCTTGCTGCCGTTTATCTGACGCACGACGCCCGCCGACACGGTGAGCTGGAGCTGGCTCTGGTGTTCCGCCGACGTGCGTTGGTTTCGGGTGCCGTGATGGGCCTGCTTGGACTGGCCGAGCTAGGTGTCCTCCGGCTCGACTCGGCCCGAGAGTTTCACCAGCTCGGCACCCCTCTTGCACTGGCCTTTCTGATCGTGTCCGTCGTTGCCGGAGTGTCGTCCTTGGTCTTGATGTGGCGGCACCGCTACCTCGCCGTTCGGCTGACCGCCGCGCTTGCGGTGACCGGCCTGCTGTGGTGCTGGGGCGTGGCACAGTACCCGTTCGTACTGCCCGGTCTCACGCTTGCGGAGGCTGCCGCTACACCGGAGGTGCTGAGGGACAACGCGGTGGCCGTCGTGATCGCTGGGCTGATCGTCGTGCCGTCGCTTGGTTGGCTGTACTACATGTTCCAAACCGACCAGCAGACAGCCAAGGGGGACTCGGCGGATGCCGGGGTCCCTGGCGGCTGACCGGCTGACACGCTCGGTCCCAACAAACCGGACTCAACACCTGTGGGTCGGAAGTCCGGTAGCGTCCAGGCTCCACCGTGATGAGAGGGGGCCGACGTCGACGCTCAACCGCGGCAGCCCGCCGACATCGACCGGCTGACCGACATCGTGCGGACCACAACGATCGCTCATACGCGTCGCCACGTCGGGGTTGCGGTCGGGGCCTTCTCCGGCTCGGGGGCGGTGACCTTCAACACTGGCAAAGCAACCGACGCGGGTGACGCACCGACGAGCGACACCCTGTTCCAGATCGGATCGGTGACGAAGCTCTTCACCGCGCTGGCGCTGGCCGACCAAGTCGTCAACCGGAGCCTGTCGCTGGATACGGCACTGGAGACCGTGCTGCCCGGCCTTCCGCTCGCCGATCGCAGCCGCCGAATCACCCTGAGACACCTGGCGAGCCACACCTCTGGGCTGCCCCGCCTCCCCAAGGGCCTACGTCGCCAAGCACTGCGCAACCGCACCGACCCGTACCGCAACTTCAGCACCGGCGACCTGCTTGCTGCGCTGACCGCTGCGCGGCCACACCCCGAACCCGGCAGCAGGATCCGCTACTCCAACTTCGGTATGGCACTACTGGGCCAGATCCTCACTCTCCACACAGGGCTTGAGTACGAGCAGCTGGTAGCGGACCGGATCACCGGCCCGCTGCGGATGCCGGACACCACCATCACCATGCGTTCCGAGCAGGAACGGCGCACCGCGATCAGCCACTCCCGCCCCGGTCACCCCGTCCCGGACTGGCATCTTGGGGCCATGCCCGGCGCCGGCGCGCTCCGGTCGACGGTGCACGATCTCCTGATATTCCTCCGGGCTCACCTCGACCCATCGTCGACAGCAATACCCGAAGCGCTTCGCCTGGTCCAGCAGCAACAGGCCCGGGCGAACCGGTGGCTGCAGGTGGGTCTGGGATGGCACCTGTCCCCCCTCCGAGGCACTGACCACCGCGCCCTCTGGCACAACGGGGGAACCGCCGGCAGCTGCAGCTATGTCGCACTCGTGCCGGATGCCGGCGTCGGCGTGGTTGCCCTGACCAACACCGGCCGGCCTGTCGACAGCCTTGGCGTCCGCCTGCTGACTCGACTTGTACAGCGGACGACACGCTAGCGCCCACCGTGGCTTCACCGCTCCGCACGATGCCGCGGCTGAGTCTCGGTTTCGCCGTAGCCATCAACCTGGTGACCAACCTCGGGCCACTCTAGGTCTGGCTCACCCCTGCTCGGCGGTCACAGTAGGTACTCCCGGCGGACCATCTCCATTATCTCGACACAGGTCTGGGCCGCGGTCTCCAACTGCTCAGCCGAACGAGACCCGAGAGGTTCGGCGCCCGCCCGGTAGTCGGCTGCCGCTGTCTGATACGTGACGGACAGTGCTTCGATCTCATCAATGATCGCCTCGGCGACCCACGTGCGCGGGTTCAGCGCCACAACGCCCCTTCTTCCACGGTTCACGCGTTTGGCTGGACAAACGACGGGCTTCAATCACAAGCCCCCGAACCTGCGCCGCGGGCCATCGTACAGATCCGTGCCGCCCCTTCCGCCGACTGGTCCCCTCCTCCGCGCCCTGGCCGGCAAGTCGCGGCGCAGCTGACTACTCGGCGAGAGGGCGGATGGGGTGTCGGAGGCGCAGGTGCTGGCGGGCGCGAGGCCCACGCGGTGGAGTCCGGTAATTGCCCCCTCATGTTGGTCGGCATGGCCGTTGAACGGCGTGTCGCCGACGTCGCGACGACGAGGGACCCATTCGTGGAATTAATCACACCGACCGCGGTCCTCCACGTCGGGCAGCCGCAGTTCCCGACGCCGCCGTGGGTGTCCAGCCGCTCCGTCCGCAGAAGATCTTCCGGCCCTGCCCGTTCGGCTAGGATGACTGCTTCACCGTCGAAGCCCCTGTTCCCCGTGGCTTGAGCCGGCCTTACACCGCGACCGCTCACCGCATCGAGCCGCGCAATCGCCGAATTTGAAGGTTGGTCCTGATGGTGGATCTCACCCCGATGCGGCGCTGGTGCGCCCTGCTGGCACTTGCACTAGGCGGTTTCGCCATCGGCGCCACCGAGTTCGTAGCGATGGGTCTGCTGCCAAATATTGCCCAGGATCTCCTGCCGGACCTGTACCACGGCTCAAGCGCCGCAGGGATCGCCCGGGCTGGATGGCTAATCAGCGCCTACGCGTTAGGTGTGGTCGTTGGCGCTCCACTGTTTGCCGTCTTGGCCATCCGGGTCTCCCGAACCAAGCTGCTCGTTGCGCTGCTCGGCATTTTCGTCCTCGGTACGGTGGCGTCGGCCTTGCTGCCTTCCTTCGGCCTGGTGTTGGTGTCCCGGTTCGCGGCAGCCTTACCCCACGGCGCCTATTTCGGGACCGCGTCGCTGGTCGCGGCCCGCATCATGGGCCCCGGAAGCCAAGGGAAGGGCATCGCCATCGTGTTGTCCGGTCTGACCATTTCGAATGTGGTCGGCGTGCCGGCCATTACCTGGCTCGGGCAACAGGCCGGATGGAGAGCGGCCTACCTCGGTGTGGCGGGCATCTTCGTCCTCACGTTGGTCGCAGTGCTGCTGGCCGTGCCGCGTCAGCCGGCGGAGCCCGGGAGATCCGCAAGGCAGGAGCTGCGCATCTTCCGGCTGCCGCAGGCCTGGCTGATGATGGGAGCCGCCGCGATCGGGTTCGGCGGGTTCTTCGCCGTGTACAGCTATATCGCCGAAGTGGTGACGCAGGTCACCGGCAAGCCGCTGAGCTTCGTTCCCTGGGTGCTGGTGGCGATCGGCCTGGGCATGACCGTCGGCAACCTGCTCGGGGGATGGGCGGCGGACAGGAACCTGCGGCTGACACTGCTGGCCGGCACACCGATGCTGATAGCGGCCCTGGCGGGCATGGCGCTGATCGCGCACACCCCCACGGGGCTCCTGGCTGCCGCCTTCGCAATCGGCGCCGCCAACGCGATCCTCATACCCTCGATCCAGTCCCGGCTGATCAGTATCGGCGGGGACGCGCAGCTGATCGCCGCGGCGCTGAACCACTCCGCCTTCAACGTCGGCAACAGCTTTGGCGCCTTGCTAGGCGGTGCGGTCATTGCCGCAGGCTTCGGGTACCTAGCGCCGACGCTGGTCGGTGTCGCCCTCGCGGTTGTCGGATACGGCCTGACCATCGTCAGCTTCGGCCTCGAACGCGCGGACCGAGGGCCGGCCAGGCCGGCCCCGACGCCGGAACTTGCCACGACACACCGGTCTTAAGAGAACTCTGCGCATTCCTTGAGGATCCGCCGTGCAGGCGCGAAGTCGGCGTAAAGGTACCGCCTCCAGTGTTGGTGTGGTCGACCTCAGGGGCCGACAAAGGGGTGGACAGGGCCCACCTGATACCTGTCCACCCCCCAACACTATGAACGGATCATCATGGTTAGCCAAATGGTCAGCTGGCTGAGTGAGAACGGCCACACGGTAGACTCAACGGACGCTGAAGGCGTCATCTGGGCAATAGATCGCTTCTACCCTGGCGGCTTCAGCGCCTTTGTACGGGCTTATATGACACGACGCCTTTCCTGGGTGTGAGCATCGCCGATCGCCCGCGACACCGGCCTTGCCGCTCATCCCAAGTCGGCCTAGCCTGTTGAGTAACCGAGCGGGTGGGGCAAAGTGCGCGCTGCTCAGCTGCGACGGGCTATGACTCAAAGGCACGGACGTGTTCACGAGGCTGACAGATACGGTCAAGGCGGCGATGTTCACAGCGCTGGTGCTTTTCCTAGCGGTGGCGGCTGCACTGTCCATCAATGCGCTGGGCCTGGCGACGAGTGAGTTCGGCTGGGCAGCCGTGTGGTCGACCACCCCCACCCTGGCGGCCGTGATCATGCTCGTCGTGCTGACCCGTGACGGTCGGTCCAGGGATGGCTGGCGTACGTTGGGCCTGCATCGCCTCGGACTGAGACTTTGGGGAGTCGCCTTCTTCGGAACGCTGTTGATCACCGTGGTTGCCTCAGCAGTCGTGTGGCAACACCGATTGCATCAGTCGTCACCCCTGAGGGCGACATGATCAACATCGTCATCAACTATCTCATCAATGTTGTGATCTTGGCGGTCAGCTTCTCGCTCGCAGAGGAGATCGGCTTTCGCGGCTACTTGCTTCCCAAGCTCCTGTCGTTGGGCCGCAGGCGTGCCTTGTTGGTAAGCGGTCTGGTGTTTGCCAGCTGGCACATGCCGCTGATCTTCTTGACCTCACTGCTACCGGTGGGCAACAAGCTGATTGCAGTGCCGCTGTTCTACGGAACCGTCGTGGCTGCGAGCTTCTTCTACGGCTACCTGAGACTTTATGGCCGCAGCCTCTGGCCGGCGTCTATTGCACACGCAGTGCACAATGCGGCATGGGGCGTCCTGGCAGCCTTCACCGCTACCACCCACCCCGTGTTGGTGAATTACTACCTACTGGGCGACTTCGGCATTCTGATCTGTATCGGCGCGGCCATCCTCGCCTTCGCGGTGAGCCGGATGCACTCTGCCGACCAGGCACAGGTACATGATCATCGAGCGGCGACGTCGGCGCCGCTCCCTCCGAGTCCCGCTCCCTGACGCCGTCCCCGGCCGTCTCGGCTTTTTGCTGCTGCTCTTCGGCTCCCTTGTCGCCTCTGCTGTAGCGGTCGTCCTGACGGCTACAACCCGCGGCCGGGGCGCCACTCGGACGCTGCTCGGCCGACTCCTGCGCTGGCGGATCGGCCTGCGCTGGTACCTGGTGCTGCTCGGCCCCAGGCAGTGCGCTGGGCGAGGAGATCGGGTGGCGTGGGTACGCCCTCCCCCGGCTCCAGACCAACCGCAGCGTCCTCGCCGCCAGCCTGATCCTCGGGTGCCTGCACGCCCTCTGGCACCTGCCGCTGTGGTTGCGGGGCATCCCGGACCAACCCTTAAGCCTGTATCCCGCGTTCGCCATTCAAGTGGTCGCGTTGGCGGTGATCTATACCTGGCTGTACAACAGCACGGGAAGCCTGCTGCTGATCGTCTTATTCCATACCGCGACGAACGCACCAGTGACGTTGGTGCTCGTCCCGCTGGGTATCGACAACTTTGCTCTACCTTTCTGGCTGATGGCCGGACTGCTGGTGCTGGCAGCGATCATCGTGGTGGCTGTGTTCGGACCCGCTGACCTGTCGCGCAGACCTCGCCAACAAGAGCCCTCGGACAACCGCCGGACGGAAGCGCTGTCACCGACGCCGCCGTCAACGAGCTAGCCGAGCCGTACTTCGACCCACCTCTCCCGGAGCGTCGGACGAGCTGAGGCGTGCGCACGGATGGAGCGCTAGCCCGTTGGTTCGTCCGCCCCTCGGCGGAACCTTCGTCAATCTGCTCCTTCTGGCCGCAGTGGTGGCATCATCAACACCGGTGCGTGCGAGCGACCGTCCCGAGATCTTCGACCGGCGCCGAGCACGTCGATCTGCACGTCACTCGAAGGAGAAGAGCGATGCCAGACGGTCTCGGCGTGGCAGTGATCGGTGCGGGTATGGCCGGAAGGGCACATGCTGGCGCATACCGCACTGCCCCGACGCTGTTCGCTCCCACGCTGCCGCCGATCCGACTGGTGTCGATCTGCGACGTGAACCCCGAGTTCGGTACGGCGGCTGCCCGTCGGTTCGGATACCAGCGGTACGACTCGTCCTGGCGGTCCATCGCTGAGGCTGACGACATCGACGTCGTCAGCGTCGCCGTTGCCAACTCGCTGCATCGTGAAGTCGTTGAAGGCCTCCTGTCCGCCGGCAAGCACGTGCTCTGCGACAAGCCGCTCAGCGACACGCTGGAGGACTCCCGTGCCATGGCCGACGCTGCGGGCCGGGCTTCCTCCGTCGCCCGAGTCGGCTTCACCCACCACCGGACACCGGGCATCGCCTACATCCGCGAACTGGTTCAGAACGGCACTCTTGGAACGGTGCTGCACGTCAGTGGTCGTTACTGGACGGACTACGGCTGCGATCCTCAGGCTCCGATGAGCTGGCGATATCTCGGCGGCCCAGGGTCAGGGGCTCTTGCAGACATTGGCAGCCACCTGGCCTACATCGCCGAGTTCCTGGCCGGGGATGTCGTCTCGGTCAGCGGCGGCCGGCTGAGCACCGCCGTTGGCAAGCGCCCGAAGCCTCTCGGAGCGGTGATCGGGCATGATCATGTCGCCGTGAGCGATGAGTATTCCGACGTCGAGAACGACGACTACGCAGCCTTCTCCGCCGAGTTCCACCATGGGGTGGGCAGCCTTGAAGTGTCGCGAGTCGCCGCCGGGCACCCCAACTCGCTGGTCATCGAGGTCTTCTGCGAGAACGGTGGGGCGCGATTCGACCAGCATCGTCCCGCCGAGATCCAGCTTTACCTGCACGACAGCGAGTCGGCGCGCAACGGCTACCGCCAGGTCATCCTCGGCCCGCAACACCCCTACATCGCGGGCGGACTCCCAATGGACGCGCCCGGCGTCGGGTTCGGTCTGAACGATGCCTTCGGCTACCAGGCGCGGGCCTTCCTCGAGGAGGCCGCCGGCTTCGACGAGGCGTCGTCGCTACCACGATGCGCCTCGTTCAGCGACGGCGTTCACAACATGGAGATACTGGCCGCGGTAGCAGCGTCGGCGGCCGATAACGGAAAGGTGGTGGCACTGTGAAGCTCGGCGTCTATACAGCAGTCCTGCATGATCGGCCCCTTCCGGAGGCATTGGATGTGATCGCTTCGCTCGGGCTTGAGGCTGCGGAGATCAATGCTGGCGGCTTCCTGCCGCCGGTGCATATTCCGATCGACGACATCATCGCCAGTCAATCCGCACGCGACTCGTATTTGGGCATCTTCGAGGACAAGGGCATCGCTCTGGCCGGGCTGAATGCGAACGGCAACCCGCTGCACCCGAACCCGGCTATCGGTGACAAGCACGCCAACGACCTGCGTCGGGCCATTCGTGCAGCCGGAGCGCTCGGTCAGACCCGGGTGGTCACCATGTCAGGCCTGCCCGGCGGTGAGGCGGGCTCGACCGTGCCGAACTGGGTTGTCAACGCGTGGAACTCAGGCGCCCTCGACGTGCTGGACTATCAGTGGGACCAGGTGGTGGTCCCGTTCTGGCGGGAGATCGACGCGCTGGCCGCCGATCACGGGGTCAAGGTCGCCATCGAGATGCATCCGCAGAACATCGTTTTCTCACCCCCGACCCTGATGGAGCTGGTCGAACGGACCGGGGCCACGAATGTCGGAGCGGAGCTGGATCCCTCTCACCTGTTCTGGCAAGGCATGGACCCGGTGGCGGTCGTGCGCTACCTCGGTCCGTTGGTACTGCACGCAGCCGCAAAGGACGTACGGATCAACGAGAATGCCAAGATCTACGGCGTGCTGGACAACCGGTTCCGGCGCCTGGACTCCAGCGAGGATCGGGTATCGCTCGGCGGGCACGAGTACGTCAACGAATGGCCGACGGATTCGGCGTGGGACTTCGTCGCCTTGGGCCGCGGCCACGGCACGGACTTTTGGGCCGAGTTCATCCGCGCGCTCCATGACGTCGACCCAGATATGGCGGTCAACATCGAGCACGAGGACGTGTCCCTCGGGCGGATCGAAGGACTCCAGGTTGCCGCCGACACCCTGAAGCGGGCCGCTGGCTCGCTCGTGCAAGGAACGGGTCGCTGAAGGTCCCTGGCCGACAAGGAGACATGATGACGCAGCCGACGGAGCCGACCGAAAGCGAGATCAGCTTCCGTACCCGCAAGTGGGTCAGGCCCGAGGATCTCAATGCCAACGGGACGCTGTTCGGCGGAAGTCTGCTGAAGTGGATCGACGAGGAAGCCACGATCTACACGATCTTCCAGCTGGGCAACGGGCGGGTAGTGACGAAGTTCATCTCCGAGATCAACTTCGTCAGCTCGGCTCGACAGGGCGACCTCGTCGAGATGGGCCTGCGGGCCACCGAGTTCGGACGCACCTCGATGACGATGCGGGCCCAGGTACGCAACATGATCACCCACGCCAGCATCCTGACGATCGAGCGGATCGTCTTTGTCAGTCTCGACGAGTACGGCAGGCCGCTCCCGCACGGCTTCACCGACGTCACCCTCGGTCGGGACCGGATTCACCCCGACCTGCTGCACTGATGGCGGAGGAGCGGATAGCCGAGGTGGTGGCCGGCATGGACAGGCGCTTAGCCCTGCTGCCGGCCCGACTCAGCCATCAGCAGGTCTTCCTCTCGACCTACAGACGCACCACCCAGGCGGTCGGTGTGGCGATCGAGAAGTCGACCTTCGAGGACCCTGCCTGGGTGGAGCGATGGGACGTCGCGTTCGCCGACCTCTACCTGGCTGCCCTCGACTCCGAACTCGCCGGCGGGAAGGTGTCCCGGCCGTGGCGGCTCGCGTTCGCCGCCTCACCTCGGCTGCACCCGCTCCGCCAGCTGTTGCTCGGCATCAACGCGCATGTGAACTATGACCTGCCCCAGGCTCTGCTCACAGTTCTCAGCGACGACGACTTCTCCGATCCTGTGCTAATGGCTCAACGGCATCGAGATCATCAGCGGATCGACGCGCTGCTGTCCTCACGCGTTGCGGCCGAGGACGACGAGATGAGCACGGCGGGAGGACGAAGGGTGCGCGACCGGCTGCTCGGCCCGCTGAACAGGCTCGCCTCCAGACGGTTCCTACGGGAGGCCCGCCGCAAGGTGTGGCACAACACCTACCAGCTTCAACGGGCGCGAGCCTCAGGTCCCCACGAGTACGCAGTCCGGCTCGCGGAGCTCGAGGTGCTCAGCGCCGCCAAGATCGCGGACCTGCTTCAGCCCGGCCAGGTCCTGCTCCGGCTCGCGGTCGCCGGTTTTGGCGTCGTACTCCCGCCGCCAGACACCGCGGCGCCCGGCACTGCGATAAAACCCTGACCAAGCGACGTCCTGCAGCCGACACTTACCGGGCGTACGCCGGCATCACCGTCTCGGTGAACTCCGACACTCGATCGGCGCCGTCACCGGGCCAGCCGCACACCAGATAGCTGAAACCCTGCTCGAGGTGCCTCTCGATGTCGGCCCGCACCTGATCCCATGGTCCGGAGAGAGACAGCGACCCGGCGCGGGCAATGTCGGCCGGGTCGCGGCCCGCCTCAGCGGCCAACGTGTCCAAGGCAGCGGAGAGCTCCCCGTGGTTAGCTCCTCCGCCGGTATGCCAGACATCGGCGTAGCGGGCCACCAACGGCAGCGTCCGCCTGCGTCCACTGCCCCCGATCCACAAGGGCGGGCGCGGCGACTGCACTGGCACTGGACGCATCTGCGCGTCGTGGAGAGACACCAGGTGGCCGTCGTATGACACCCGCTCACCGGTGAACAACCTGGTCACGATTTCCAGCGTGTCCTCGAGCAGGTCGAACCGCTCGGCAGTGGAGGGGAACGGTATGCCGAGCTGCAGATGCTCCTCGTGGGCCCAGGCCGCTCCCAGCGCCAGGTCGTAGCGGCCACCGCTGGCATGGTCAACGGTCAGCGCCTGGGCGGCGAAAACCGACGGATGCCGGTAGGTCACACCGGTGACGAGCAGACCCAGCCGGATGGTCGAGGTCATCCCCGCCAGCGCAGCCAGCGTGGTCATCCCCTCAAAACACTCGCCCGGACCCTCGCCGTACATCGGCTTGAAATGGTCGAAACCCCACGCCCCGGTGAACCCGAGCCGTTCAGCCAGCCTCGCCCGGTTGACCACCTCGGCGAACGGCATGCGCTGCTGCGCGATATCCAGTCCGAACTTCATCGGCCACCATCCTCTCTACGGCTAAGAATCACAGCACCATGCGGCCCGGCGCTATGTCTCGCCGTCAACGGTGAGGAGCGCGTCGGACTCCCGTAGCAGCTCCAGTGCCAAAGTCTTGTAGCCGACGTCGTCGAAGAGCACCGTCACCCGGTCAGGCTCCCGATGCATCACCACGCCGGGGCCCCAGGCGCGGTGGGTGACGTGGGCGTTCATCGGGTACGGCTCAGAGTCGCCGTCCGACTCCACCAGGCTGTGCTGCTCTGCAGGCGCGACGCCCTCCTCGCAGCGGTCGCAGTTGCCGCACGACTGTGCCAGCTGCTCGCCGAAGTAGCCGAGCAGGAACTGCCGCCGGCACCCGGTCGTCTCGGCGTAGCCACGCATCATCTCCACCCGGGACCGGTTCACCTTCACTACGGCGTCGGCAAGCCGCTCGGCCGCTCGGACTGCCGTCTGGACGCCACGCACCTCCTCGGTCCAGGACACAGCGTGATCGTCATTCACGACGACCGCCCCCGCCTTCTCCAGCAGACTGACGGCGTTGACGACGCGGCGATGGGTGAGCGCGAGCTTCTCCTCCAGCTGCTTGATAGTGGCGGGCTGCTTCCGGGTGGCTGTGGCAACTCGGCGGACCACCTCCTCGTCGAACCGACCCGAGGCAAAGAACCGGCGCAGACCGAGATCCTGCATGCGGTACAGGAGCAGCGCGTTCGCCGGTTCGCCGTCCCGACCGGCGCGGCCGATCTCCTGGTAGTAGGCGTCTAAAGAATCGCTGATGTCGGCATGCAGTACGAAACGCACGTCAGGCTTGTCAATGCCCATCCCGAACGCGGACGTGGCGACCACCACATCCAGCCCACCGTTCAGGAATTCGTCGTGGACCCGTTCGCGCTCCCGTACCCGCATCCCGGCGTGGTAGGCGGCCGCCCGCAGGCCACTCCCGCGGAGGCGGTCCGCATACGTCTCGGTGTCCTTGCGTCGCCCGACGTAGACGAGTCCGGGTTTGACCTCGCTGGAGACTTCCTCGACGACGGCCGCCTGCTTGCTGCGGTCGTCGGCGAACAGCCGGACCGACAGAGTCAGGTTGGGTCGGTCGAAGCCGTGGATGATCTCAGAGGCGTCACGCATCCGCAGCCGCTCCAGAATCTCGGCCCGGACCGGGGGTGCCGCGGTGGCGGTCAGGGCCAGAACCCGTGGCCGGCCGATCCGCTCCAGCGCATCGCCGATGCGTAGGTAGTCGGGACGAAAGTCGTGGCCCCACGAGGACACGCAGTGCGCCTCGTCGACCACCAGCAGTGACGGTCGCGCTCCGGTGAGGCTGTCCAGCACTTCCGGACGGGCCAGCTGTTCGGGAGTGAGAAACAGGAACTCCGCTGAACCGGAGCGCACACTCTCCCACGAGCCCCGCACCTCCGCCGCGCGGGCGTCGGAGTTGACCGCCACGGCCCCCGGCCCGTCCGTGCCCTCCAGTGACAGCATCTGGTCGCGCTGCAGTGCCAGCAGCGGGGAAAGCACCACCGTCGGCCCGTCAAGGAACAGCCCCGCCAGCTGATAGATGGCAGACTTGCCCCACCCGGTCGGCATCACGGCCAGCACATCGGACCCGTCCAGCAGCGCCCGTACCGCACGCTCCTGCTCGGGTCGCAGGGCCGACCAGCCGAACCTGTCGCGGGCAAGCGCCAGCAGCTGGGCGGGTTGGATGCGGCCTGGGACAGAAGGTGACGGCATGACAGCAGACTTACCCCGGCCGGCGGCCGGCATTCACCACCAGTCGGGGTCAGGCGTGGTAGGTACCGTCATGGCCAGGGCCGCCTGTGGAGGGCCCGGACCGGCCGAGCCGACGACGTCGGTCCAGCTGCCACCGTTCGAGATTCTCTCGGACGGCCTGCTCCCGGCCCAGGACCTCCTCGAAGTGCCTGACTGCCAGGTTCTCGCTGTGCACTGTGTTGATCATGATGACCCCTCGACCTTACCGATGCGATCCCGCTGCCCAGCGGGTGACACGCGGCGCTGCAACTCAACAGTCGCAACGCCGGTGTCCCAGCGGCATCGGCGCACGTCCCGCCCCGTCGGGAGGATGCGGACGGGGTGCGGACCCGGCGAGGCCGGAAACTGTACGACCAGGTCCGGACGTGCCTGCCTATCAAGGGCACAGGACGGGGGCTCTTATGGACCCTCGGATGAAACACCTTGCGGGGTACCCGGCCATTCGCCCTCGGTGGATTCGTCCGCCCTCGGCTCGTCGGAAGGAGGACGCCCTCCACCACCATTGAGTATCTGAGGCGAGGGCTCGATCGTGGCCGTGGGCAGGACCGCCTTCACACAGACACCGCTCGACCGGGGCTCGATACTGAAACTGCCACCCACTTCCTCAACCCGGGAGCGGAGCGAACCGACTCCCACACCGCCCCGAGGGTCGCGGCCCGGGCTGGGCTGGGCTGAACTGAGTCCGACCCCATCGTCGGTCACACAGACGGAGAGGGATCGCTCCTCCCTGGCAAGGAGGACGTCGCAACGACTGGCTTTGGCATGCTTCACAACGTTGGTCAACGCTTCGGCGACCACCCGGTAGGCGACTACTTCAATGGCCGCGGTCAAATCAGTGAGCTGACCCTTGACCCGCACCGTCACCCGGATGCTTGGGTCGGGCATGCGTGCGGCGAGATCGCGCAGGGCCGCTTCGAGCCCCTTGTCGAGAGCTGCGGGGCGGAGACCATCGATGAGATCACGCACCTCCTCTGTGCATGCCTCCAGGTCCCGGTCGAGCTGGTCGAGCAGCTCGGGCATCCCGCGCGCCGCCGAGGCGAGAAAGCGGGCACCGACCAGCGCGGAGGCGACACCGTCGTGCAGGTCGCGGCGAAGCCGACGGCGCTCTTCCTCTCGAGCAAGCACCAGCTGTTCCCTGGCACGCTGCAGGTCCAGCGTGCTGCGGCACGCCTCTGCGGCGATTCCCGCCTGCCCGGCCAGCCCACTCAGCAGCCGAGCCTCTGAAGCCGAGAAATGGGCTCCGGGCCGGCGGCTGGCGACCAGCAGTTCGCCGACGTCGACGCCGTGCGCCATCATCGGAAATCTTTGCGGCTCCCCGACGGTACGACCGTGCTCGACTATCAAGGGCGCCTCATTTCCGGCCGGCTTCAGCACGATTGCTGCATAGGGAACGCGCAACGATTCGACCAGCGTGGCAACAAATCGGGGCAGCACCGCCAGGGGATCTGCCACCGCTTCGGTATGGCGGCCAATGCGGGTCAGAACAGAGTAGGGATCAGTTCTGGAACCGTAGAGCAGACGGCTCACCGCTCGCTGCACCCACCGTTCCGCCGGTAGCAGGATGGCCGCCACTGCCGCTCCGGCCACCAGGGTCGACGTCCAGCGCTCCGGATTCAGCAACTGCTCTACCCCCGTTACGACCAGAGCGTAGATGGCGAGAGCCAGTCCAGTGAGGATGAGCCAGACGATCCCGCGGTAGATGTACAGGTCCAGGTCGTAGAGGTGGTACTGCAAGATGGCGAACGTCAAGCCGAGCGGCAGCGCGACCACCGCCGCCAGCCAGCCCGCCGGCACGTGCAGATAGTCCAGAAGAATCCCGATAATCAGCAGGGCAGCGCTCGGGAGCAGGCATGCGAGCTGGTGACGCTCCACGACGGACGCCATGTGCCACCGGTGCAGCAGAGCTGAGAGGACCGCCAGTGTGGCGAGAAGAAGAACGACGACACATCCCACAGCGACCTGCACCAGCAGCCGGGCAGCCGGCGGTATCGGCTGGTCAATGTCGGTGAGCAGGGTCCGCGGGGCGCTCGTCGCTGCCGCGGCGAGCGCAACCGCCGCCACGATCAACGAGACGATCAGGATGGCGGCGAGGACCCGCCAACGAGGCGACGGCAGGTGTCCGTCGGGGACGAACAACAGCAGCAAAGGCACAATGGCGACCGGCGGCCACCATATCCACTGACTCAGCCAGGCTGCGGGCAGCAGAGCTGACCAACACACCGCCAGCGTGGCGATGGTTGCCGTGGTTCCGGTCAGGAACATCAGCCGGCCGAGTGGGTGCCCGGGGACCCTCCTCAGGACGAAGATGGCCAGCGGCCAGAAGGAGGCCGCCAGGGTGACCGTCATCCAGACGGGTCCCGGCGTCGGGCCCCGTTGATGCAGCAAGACACCGGCCAATGCCAGCCCCCAGATGGCCGCAGCCCCAGCCGCCAGCAGGGCTGCCGGCAAGTTAGCAACCCGCTGATCAAGGCTTAAGGCGTGCCGTCGCTCACCGGCGACTGTGAGGGTTCCCATTCGACACGGTCATCGCTGCTTCTACCGGCCGCCGGCGGCGTGCCACAGATTGTGAAACCAGCTGCCCTTGTTTTCCTCGCCCGGATTACTCCAGGGGGTGAACAGCTTGGCCAACGCTGCCAGCACGTCTGCCAAGGATCCGTCCAGCGGCAGGTCTTCGTTTCTTGGCAGCATCGTGCCCTCTGGCTGACCCTTTAGCGCGTCCGCTAGCAACTTTGGTTGCTTGTCCACGGCACTCCGCAGATTGTCCAGCGCTGTGACGATTCGGCCAATCAGCACTCGTTCGTCAACCTGCTGAGTTGGCATCACACCAACAAAAGATTGACCTACCTGCATTGACTGAAGAGTCAATCCCTCCCCGCGCGGGCTGTAAAACTCCCAAGACAGGGCAGACTGGCTTGTTGTGGCCGGTCCGCTGGTTATCGCTTCCTCATACGTCCAGGGCGGCCACGTCGTCGTGGCGGAGCCAGCGGTGTCTGGCGCACCTGCCGTGTCTGGCTCCCCTGCCGTGTCTGGCTCCCCTGCCGTGCCTGGCTGCCTTGTGGTGGCAGTCTCGCTCGTCGTCGCTGGCGCACCTGTCCGTGTGGTAGCTTCACTCGCACTGATGGTGACCGGCGCACTTGTACTGGTAACGGTTGGCTCCCCCGTCGAGGGGTGGTCTTCTTCTAGATCAGGTCCCCAGTAATGGAGCTTCATCGCCGAACCCGGTTGCGCCAGGTGACTTATGATCGTGGTTGCTGGTCCGATGTGCAGTATTCGGTTGTCAGCGCTGATAGCGAGAACAAGGTCCCCCGTGTCTTCCATGTCGAGCTCCTCGCGCACCGGACCGCTGCCGGTTTCGTTCAGGGTCGCATGGAATCTTGTCGAGGAGCAAGGAAATTAACTGCTCCTTGATGTAGTCAGACCTTTGTCCCGCGCCAGCAGCGCCGCCTGGACCCGGTCAGCCACCCCCAGCGTCGAAAAGATGCCCGTCAGCCGATTCCGGACGGTTTTCTCGCTAATGGCCAATGTGCGCGCGATCTGACGATTACTTGCTCCCTCTCCCAGGAGCGCCAGCAACTCCACGTCGCGTGGTGTCAGCCGGTCCAGCGGCGGGGGAAGGGTGCGGTGGCTCGACTCCATGAGACCCTCTGAACTGACCCGTGGCCCTAGAACAAGTCCGCCTTCAGCGACGGTCAGTACGGCGCTCACCACCCCCTGAGGCGAGGAGCCTTTCAGGACGTATCCACTGGCGCCAGCCGCAAGACAGGTCCGGACGACAGCATCATCCTGGGTCATGGTCAGCACCAGAATTGAACACTGCGGCGCAGTGTGTCTCAGCCGACGGATGAGTTCGATGCCGTCGTGATCGGACACGCCGAGATTCAGGTCGACGACGGCAACGCCGGGGTGCTCGGTGACGGCCAGCCGGGCCGCCTCATTGGCATCCCCGGCTTCAAGAACGCGGCCGACCCATGGCTCCGTCTTCAGCAGCATGCCCAGGCCCCGCCGCATGATCGGGTGGTCATCGACGATCAGGACCGTGGCTGCGCCGTCTGCTGATGTGGTCACCTCGCCACGGTACGACTGCTGAGGCTGTTTCGGTCGATATCGGCGGAACCCCGCTACCGGTCCGTGCCCCTGACCCGGCGGCCACACTCTCGCACTATGCATTGTTAGCGGGCCATGGGTCGCGGATCAGGCGACATAGGGCTCATGTCGGGCCATTTCCCTCACCACCAGTTCGGCATCAATCTCTTCAATGAATCGGGCCACCTCGTCGTAGGTGTGTTGCGCGTTGAGCATCAAACAGAGCAGCTCATCGGTCGAGCACTCGCTGATCTTGTACTTCAGTCCACGCCAGTCGCGGACTATCCGTATCGTCATCGTTCCACCCTTTCTGGAATGAGGTTTGTGGTGATTCCAGCGTCACAGCGGCGATGTCCCGATTCAGCCGCTCGGCGTCCCGCAGTATCGGGAAGATCGCCTGTGGTGGCCGCGCAGTTTCCCCGCTGCCACCCGCAGCGAACCTGACGAGGGGAGGAGCCGACGTCACCCTATTGACTTATGCACAGAGCGTGCGCTTAGATCACCCATACGTACAAAATAGAAGGGCTCACTGTGCAGTTGGGATATTGCTCCATCACCTGGGGTGGAGTTGTCGGTCATGCGCAGGGCGTGACCAGCGTGAAGGACCTTCACTACCTGGCCTACGGGTCGATGGAGCAGGCGGTCAGGGATATCGCCGCCGCCGGCTACACCGGGACCGAGATGTTCGACGGCAACCTGGCTGCCTACCGCGACCGGCCCGACGAGCTCCGCAACCTGCTCGCCGACAACGGTGTCGAGCTGGTGAGCGTGTATACCGGCGCCAACTTCATCTATCCCGACATTCTTCCCGACGAGCTGGACAAGGTCCGCCGTTCGTGCGAGCTCGCCGCAACGTTCGGCGCCCAGCGTCTGGTGGTGGGAGGTGGAGCCCGGCGAGCGAGCGGTACGCGACCGGACGACTACGACCGGTTGGCTGAGTCGCTGGACCAGGTGCACGAGATCGCAGCCTCTCACGGACTGGTCGCGTCGTACCATCCACATCTCAGCACGATCGTAGAGAGCCCGGACGAACTGGCGCAGCTGCTGCCCCGCACCCGGATCGCCTTCTGTCCCGACACCGCGCACCTGGCCGCCGGTGGCGGCGACCCGGCCGCACTCATCCGTCAGTACGGCGAGCGCGTCGCCCATGTTCACCTGAAGGACGTCCGGCTAGACCCGGTGGAGTTCTTCCCGCTGGGCCAGGGCTCGCTGGACTTCGCCGACATCCTCGCGGCCGTCAAGGAGGTCGGTTACGACAGCTGGCTTCTGGTTGAGCTCGACAGCTACGACGGCGACCCGCTGGAAGCCGCCAGAATCAGCAAGGTCTATCTCGAGCAAGTCCTCGCCACGCTTTCCTGACCCGGGTACCGCGGGGGTTTAGCCCGGCCCACACCTACCGGCGGCAACCCCTCGACTGAATATCCCCGCTCGAGGTGTCGCGGCGGTCACTTTGCGTGGGCGCAGCAGGCGCTAGGCGCAAGAAATGAGGAGCGCCGGCGCGCACGATCGACGGGCGCCCGGCCTCCCCGACCCACGCTCCAATCCCCGACTTATAGTTCACACCTGACTCCAGGAGAGGGTGCAATGCAGGATACGTTCTTCGACCCGCATCAGCGGGCGACGGTGCAGGCCGCCATGGCCCGCATCATCCCCACCGATGACACGCCCGGCGCTACGGAGGCGGGAACCGTCGACTTCGTCGACCGGTACCTTTCCGGCGTCGACTTCATCTACGCCAAACCCGACGGCAGTGGCTTCGAGCAGCTGACCGGCCTGCGGCGGGACGCCTGGCGCCAGCGGATCGACATCATCCGCGAGGTCTATGTCAAGGGCGTGACGCAGCTCGACACCGCGGCCCGGGAGCGTCATGCGCGCGAGTTCGTCAACCTGGAGCCTGGGCAGCAAGACGAGATCCTGCGTGATCTTGAGAAGCCGTACCAGCAGCAGGAGGCGGAGCTGGAGCGCGCCCGGGCGACGCTGTACGGCGCACCGGTGGAGCCGGCCCTGCAGCAGACCAGCGCCGAGATCGACCTCGGCTTCGTACCGCTGCTCGCGCTGCACACCCGGCAGGGTTTCTACGCCGACCCAATCTACGGAGGCAACCGGAACCGGATCGGCTGGGACGTCATCGGTTTCCCCGGGCCTGCCTCACTAGCCGAGGTCTTCAACGGCACCTACAGCACCCTTGAGTACTTCGCCGAGGATCGCGAACACCCGATTCGAAAGGACCCGTCATGACAACGACCTCCGGAGCCAAGCCGGACCGCGTGGATGTCTGCATCATTGGCGCCGGAGCCTCCGGTGCCGCGGCGGCGAAGGTCCTGACCGAGCGCGGGCTTAGGGTCGTGGCACTGGAGCGCGGGCCCTGGCGGACCAAGGAGACATTCGGTGGCGACGAACTCGCCAACATCAACCGCTACAACCTCTGGCCCGACCCGCTGTTGAACCCTCGCACGGTGCGCGACTCCGCCAGCGGCGAGACCCGTACCGAGCTGTTCTGCCCAGTACCGCAGATGGTCGGCGGCGGCACCGTGCACTGGCAAGGATGGCTGCCGCGATTCACCGAGAACGACTTCCGGCTGCGCAGCATCGTCGGCGATCTGCCCGGCACGACTCTCGCCGACTGGCCCATCACCTATGACGAGCTCGAGCCGTACTACACCCAGGTCGAGTGGGCCTTCGGTGTGTCGGGCGCGGCCGGCGCCAACAAGTACGAGTCCTGGCGGAGCAAGGGGTACCCCTGCCCGCCGATGCCGCAGTCACGCTACGCGCAGAAGTTCCATCAGGGCTGTGACAAGTTGGGCTGGAACTCCTTCCCGACTCCACAGGCCGCGCTCTCGCAGCCCTACAACGGCCGGCCGGCCACGGTGATCAGCGCCTTCGCACAGCAGCACGGCGACCCCACCGGGACGCGCTCGTCTGCACTGAACGTGTTCGTCCCGGACGCCGTGGCCACCGGCCGTTACGACCTCCGGCCCGACTGCTACGTCCGCGAGATCACCGTCGACAGCCGGGGCGCGGCCAAGGGCGCGGTTTACCAGGACGCGACCGGAACGACGTACGAGCAGGAGGCAGACGTCGTTATCCTCGCCTGCGGCGCCGTCGAGACCGCACGGCTGCTGCTGCTCTCGAAGAGTGCTCAGTTCCCGAACGGGCTCGCCAACGGCAGCGACCTCGTCGGACGGAACGTCACGTTCCACGAGTACAGCGCCGCGGTAGGCACCTTCGACGACCCCATCTATGCGTGGGCCGGCGGAGGTTACGTCAGTGCCAGCAGCTTCGAGTTCTACGAACACGACGACAACCGCGGCTTCGTCAGCGGTGGCCACATGGCTGTGGCCGGTGTCGGCATCCCACTGCCGATCAACTGGTCGCTCCCCAACCGCCCGGCGTGGGGGGCCGGCGCGAAGCAGATGGACCGGGAGTATTTCAACCACTCCCTCGCCGCTGCGATGGTCGTCCACGACATGCCGCAGCACGACAACCGTGTTGCCCTGGACGAGGAGGTCAAGGACGCCTGGGGCCTGCCGGTCGCGCAGATCACGCTGACGCCGCACCAGAACGACCTGGCGATGGGTCGGTTCCTGATCGACCGCAGCGCGGAGATCCTCGAGGCGGCTGGCGCCACCTCGGTACAGAAGGTCTACATCGACCGCATCACCGGCAACTGCTCCCATCAGCACGGGACCACCCGGATGGGCAACGACCCGGACACGTCCGTGCTGGATCGTTGGTGCCGCAGCCACGAGGTCGCCAATCTCTACGTAGTGGACGGCAGCCCCTTCCCCACCGGTACCGGAGCGAACCCAACGCTGACGATCATGGCCAACGCTTGGCGGGTAGCCGAACACATCGCCGACGGCCGCGCCGCCACGTCCTGACCAGAGGCGCATGCCGCACCCGATGGACCTGCGCCGGGTCGGCTCCGAAGCCCTTGACGTTGGGCGGGCCGGCGAGGAAATTTGTCGGTGCAGACGCAGATGAATCGGGGGATGACAGTGCCGGACAGCGACGACAAGGGGATCGTACAGAGGATCAATGACGCGTTCTTCGCGGCGGACCTGAAGACGTTGGACGAACTGCTGTCGCCTGACTTCGTGGGTTATTCGATGCCTCCGGGTTGGAGCAACAGCAAGCAGGGGTTCATGGAGTTGGCTGCGCGCTGGGCGGCGGGCTTCTCCGACGAGACATGGACCACCGGTGACTTGATCACCGCTGAGGGCGACCGCGTCATCGCACGGTACAGCTATCAGGCCACCCACACGGGTGAGGTCTTCGGTATCCCTCCGAGTGGGCGGCCGGTCACGTTGACCGGGATCGACATCTACCGCGTCGTTGACGGCCGGGCGACTGAATGGTGGGGCGAGCTGAACCTGGCCGACCTGTTCGTGTCATTGCCAACCGAACCCGGGGGGGTCCCACAGCCCAGCTAGGTCCCAGCTTCGGCGAGCTATGCCGGCTGCCGCTCGCCGATCAGCCGACGTAGGGCTGGCCAACTTGAGGCAAAGCCCGGATGGAGTGACCCGTCGGCCGCTAGCCGGTCGACGCTCTCCAGATCGAACCAGCCGACGGCGTCGGTCTCCCACCCGTCGACAACCAGCGCAAAGGGAGTTTCGGCGGCCAGCAGGCTGGTGGAGTAGGTCCAGCCACCACACTCGAACGTGTGCGATCCGAGGACCGGCAGCGCCGCGACATCCAAGCCCAGTTCCTCGTAGATTTCGCGGCACGCGGCAGCGTGAGCGTCGGCGTCGCTGGTGTCGATCGCGCCTCCGGGAATGGACCAGGTGTTGCCGTGATGCACGGCACCACTTCGAAGCGTCAGCAGCAGTTCAGTGCCCCGTTCACCGGACGCGACAATCAGTCCTCCGGCCGCTCCGGCCAACCCCCAGTGTCGGTGTCCACGACTACAGGTGGCATACATTCGTGCTCCGTCTCGTCTCTGTGCAACCTCGTGCGTCGCCCCATTCAACCAAGCGGTCGGACCAGCGTTTCCTACCCGCACCATCGCTTGGTAAATGGGTATCTCATGGAGGGAGCCAGGCTGACCTCCGGGTTGTTCCTTCTTAGCCCAGCAGTACTACCGTCGCAAAAGCGCCTCTTGCCCTAGGAGGGCTGATGTCAACGAGCACCACCGCTCCGCCCCAGTCATCCGTGCGTCGGGTCATCCTCGCAAGTCTGGTAGGTACGTCGCTGGAGTGGTACGACGTCTTTATCTACGGCACGGCCGCAGCGCTGGTGTTCAACAAGCTGTTCTTTCCCAGTTTCGAGCCGCTGGTGGGGACTCTGCTCGCGTTCACCACGTACGCCGTGGGGTTCATCGCCCGGCCACTCGGCGGCGTGGTCTTCGGTCACTACGGTGACAAGCTCGGTCGGAAGAATGTCCTGGTCGTGACCTTGTTGCTGATGGGGATCGCCACGTTCCTGATCGGCGTGTTGCCGACCTATGCCGCGATCGGAGTCTGGGCGCCGATTCTGCTGGTCCTGCTGCGCTTCGTGCAGGGCCTGGGCCTCGGCGGAGAGTGGGGCGGCGCCGTACTGATGACCCTTGAGTCCGGACAGGCGAACCGCCGCGGGCTGAACGCCAGCTGGCCGCAGGTCGGAGTGCCCATCGGTCTGCTGCTGGCCAACGGCATCCTCTCCCTGATGGGGGCGGTCACCTCCGACACGGCATTCCTGTCCTGGGGCTGGCGCGTCCCGTTCCTGCTCAGTGGTCTGCTGGTGGTTGTCGGGCTGTGGATCCGGTTGACCATCGCGGAGAGCCCGCTGTTCCAGGCAGTTGAGGCCGACGACACCAGGGCGCGTGCACCCATCGTCGAGGTCGTGCGCCGCTACCCCAAGCAGATTCTGCTGGCCATCGGCGCGCGGGTGGGAGTCGATGTCGCGTTCTACACCTTCGTGCTCTTCATCACGACCTATATCGCCACCTATCTCGGCCTGCCGCGCAACTACGCCTTGAATGCTGTGCTGATCGCGGCCGCGTGTCAGGTGCTGCTGATTCCCTGGTTCGGCAGGCTGTCGGACCGGTACGGCCGTCGCCCCGTCTATCTCTTCGGCGCAGTCGGCGCGGCGATCTGGGTGTTAGCGTTCTTCCCGCTCCTCGACACCGGCCGCTTCGCTCTGATCACGCTGGCCACCGTGATCGCCCTCTTCTTTCATGCGGCCATGTACGGCCCACAGGCTGCCTTCATCGCCGAGATGTTCCCCACCAAGGTTCGCTACAGCGGCGCCTCGATGGGGTACCAACTGGCCGGCATCCTGGGCGGCGCGTTGGCCCCGATCATCTCGGTCGCGCTGCTGGACCGTTACGACACCTCGTTGGCGGTGTCGCTCTACGTGGTGGTGGTGCTGGCCGTCACGGTCGTCTGCGTGCTGGCCGCCCCGGAAAGCGCGCGGGCCGACCTGCGCGCCTAATCGCTAGCTCACCAGCTCAGGTCGCCCGGCCGGAGTCTGGTGGCCGATCCACCGGCCCAGTCGCTCACGGGAGAACAGCTCGTCGACCACCATGAATGCGCCACCGGTCAGAGCGGGGTGGGTTCCCCGCGGGGACCGTTCCAACCGCAGATGACGTGTGGCAAGCGGCAGGGACCGGCTGAGCACCACCTGACGGACCTTGGTGAGGTAGATATCGCCGCTGTCGGGCACGGCTCCCCCTAGGACGACGAGGGCAGGGTTGATGAAGTTGACGATCCGGGCCAGTGTCTCGCCGACCAGCTGCGCCGACGTCGTCATCAGATCTCTCGCTACCGGGTCGCCATGGTTCATCGCCTCGCTGACGTCGCGCAGAGTGACCTCCCGGCCCTGAGCCACCACGGCAGCCAGGAAGGGACTGCGCCCTTCAAGGCCGGCAGCTCGGCCGTCCCGTACCAGCGCGCCGCCGCCGGCCACAGCCTCGAGACAGCCGACGAGGCCGCAACGGCACACGACGTCGGAGTCCGGCACCACCAGAACATGGCCGATGTCCCCGGCACTGCCCTGGGCGCCGCGGTGCAGCCGCCCGCCCGAGACGAGCCCGGCTCCGATGCCGGTGCCCACTTTGACGAAAACCACATCCTTCTCCCCGCGAGCCAGACCGCCGCGGAGTTCTCCGAGCACCATCAGGTTCACGTCGTTGTCGACCCACACGGGGGCGTGGAAGCGTGTGGCAAGGTGGCCGCGAATGTCGTATCCATCCCATCCGGGCATGATCGGCGGTGCGATAGTCCGGCCTGAGACGAAGTCCACCGGCCCGGGTACGCCGATGCCCACCCCCCACACCTCGCAGGGGTGCTCGCCGAGCACCTCGTCAAACAGCTCACTGATGCGATTCAGGACCGCGCGTGGGCCGGCTTTCACATCGCACGGCTCCTGCCGCTGGGCCACCAATCCGCCGGCCAGGTCGGCGCAGGCAACACTCACGGCGCGAGCGCCAAGGTCTGCCACGAGCACGTGTCCGGCGTCGGTCTGAAACCGGAGCTCGCGTGGTGACCGGCCACCACTGGACTCGGCGAAGCCGTTTCCTTCGAGCAGCCCGGCGTCCAGCAGTTGGTTGACGCGACGGGTGACGACATTGCGGCCCAGCCCGGACAGCTGCGCAATGCCCGGCTTGGTGTGCGCAGCTCCTGAGCGCACCAGGTCGAGAACTGTGATGACGCTGTCCAGATGGTCAGCGTCGGCACCCTCGTCGAGCCGGGCCGTCATTTTGCCTTCTCGTTCCTGCGCGAGTGAACCGTGCCCGAACCGCCGACTCACGGAACGGTCCGAGCCGTCAGCCGATCCGCCCCCTTTTGCATAACGTGTACATATCTTCGCACTGAGTGTACCTAGTTCTGGACTGCTCCGTGCGGGGTCACGCCGAAGCCAAAGCAGCGGTCCATGATTGTCGCGCCGGCCAGCGTCTAGTCCCGATCAGATTCCCTCCAGGCAGGACCGCACGTACGCGTCGGCCGACCGCAACTGGTCGGTGATCTTCTCCAACGGCCACCCAGCAGTGCCGTGGCACTTGAGCGACGCCGGCCCGGTGTAGCCAAGACGTTTCAGCCTGCCGAGCATCACGGCATGATTCAGCCGACCGTCCGGCCGCGGGAGCTGCTTCTCCCCTGGCCCGAAGTTCAACCCGTCAACCCCGTGACGGTAAGCCAGGTCGATGTCCCAGATGTAGTAGTAGAACAGGCGCTTCCGTTCGGCGAGGTGGGTGAGCACCTCGCTGATGGTCTCCCCGACCACCCACAGATGCGGCGGCGCCACACAGACCCCCAGATTGGGATGGTCCAGATCCGTGATCAGTCGCTTGATCTGGGCGAAACTGTCCACGCCCTCGTCCCAGCGACGATCCTCGTTGCCGCCGGACTCGAAGTCGGCACTGAACGGCACGGTGAGGTGGTTCTCGACAGCGATCCGGACCCCCACCTTGGCAGCGGCCTCGACCAAGGGTGGCAGGAAGTTCGACACGAAGTCGGAGTAGTTGGCTTCGCAGTCAAAGATCACGGTGTCGATGTCGAGATCAGCGGCGAAGTCGATCCGCTCGAGCATCTCATCCTGGGTCTTGCCGTACATGGTGAGACCGCAGGCACTGAGGCCGTACCTGTCCAGCAGCCGGCGGATCGCCTTCGGGTCGTCGCCGGGCTGGACGTGATGTGCCAGCGGGCTGGCCGACGACCAGAGGTTGACCTCTTTGAAGCCCAGACCGGCTAGCTGCTCCAGGGACGTCTCCAGGTCGTAGTCGTGGTACGGGAGGATTTCAGCGGTGTAGCGAAACATGAGGAGCCTCTCTGCTCGATGGGATCGGGAACTGGGGGTCGGTCCCCAGACGTGCGGTGATCAAGACACTGCCCCAGTCACGTTGCCCGAACCTACCGGTGCCCTCCCCCACCCTTAACAGCGCCGCCGGGACACAGCAATGCTGAGCCCTTTTTCTGCGTGCTGAGCCCGCAGCAAGCGGCTCAACGTAGCGGAAAGGGCTCAGCGTTGCTGTGGGCTCAGCGTTGCTGTGGGCTCAGGTGCTCGGGTGCATGGCGACCTTGGTCCAGCCGTCTTCCCTCTTGTCGAAGTTCTCGTACGCGGTAGGTGCCTCGTCTAGGGCGATCTCATGGCTGACTACGAATGACGGCTTGGCCTTGCCCGCGGCAACAAGATCGCGGAGCGCCCGGTTGTACTTCTTGACCGGGCATTGGCCGGTGCCCATCTTCTGCCCCTTGAACCACATCAGGCCGTAGTCCAACGGGAACTTACCCTGCTTGGCGAGCTCGTCCTTGGCTCCCGGATCTTGGGGCACGTAGACGCCGACGACCCCGATGCGACCGGTGAAGCGGACCGATGCAATCAGGTTGTTCAGGGTCATCTCGCCGTGCTCCTCCCCGGACGGGTCGTGGGCTTGGTAGCCGACGCACTCGCAGCCGGCGTCGGCGCCCAGCCCCATGGTGAGGTCGAGAACCTGCTGAACCGGGTCGGCCTGGGAGTAGTCGATCGGGATCGCGCCGATACTCTCCGCCAGCTTGAGCCGATCAGGGTGCCGGTCGACGACCATAACCCTGCCAGCGCTCTTGAGGGTGGCCGAGTACGCCGCCATCAGGCCGACGGGCCCAGCCCCGTAGATCACAACGGAGTCCCCTGGATATACCTCAGCCATCTCGGTGGCGTGCCACCCCGTGGGGAAGATGTCGGCCAGCATGACGTAGTCGGTCTGTTTCTCCGCCGCGTCCTCACCAAGCCGCAGACAGTTGTAGTCGCCGTAGGGCACCCGCAGGAGCTCAGCCTGCCCACCTTGGTACGGGCCCATGTCCGCGAACCCGTATGCGGCGCCGGCGAACTTAGGGTTCGGTTGCATGGTGAGGCAGTAGTTGCTGAGCTGCCGTTCGCAGTTCTTACAGAACCCGCAGGCGACGTTGAAGGGGAGTACGACGTACTCACCTACCTTCACCTTCGACACGGCCGGGCCGACTTCGATAACCTGACCCAGGTTCTCGTGCCCGAAGACGCGTCCGGTCTCGAAGCTGGTCCGTCCCTCGTACATGTGCAGGTCGGACCCGCAGATGTTGGTTGTGGTGATCCGCACCAGCACATCACAAGGATGCTCGATCTTGGCATCGTCCACCTGATCGACCGCGATGCTGCGGGGTCCCTTGTAGACAACGGCTTTCATAGCAGTCTCCTTCTTTGAGGGGCATGGGTATGAGGGGCGCTTGCGCCGCAACTACGGCTTGAAGACCGCCCGTACACAGCCGTCGGTCTTCTCTTTGAACATGGCGTATCCCTTCGGTGCGTCATCGAGGGACATCGTGTGTGTCGCCAGGTGCTCAGTCTTCAGCTCGTCGGCTGCCATTCGCTCTAGGAGCATCGGGATGTAACGCTGCCCGTGCTGTTGTGCCGACCGCAGCGTCAAGCCCTTGTTCATCACTGCCCCGAGCGGGAACTTGTCCACCAGGCCACCGAAGACGCCGAGGACGAACACGGACCCGCCTTTGCCAGCGGCCATGATTGCTTCACGCACAGCGGTCGGCCGGTCCGTCTGCATGCGGAGCTGCTGTTTGACCTGGTCGTAGAGGTGCTCCGGCCCGGTGCTGTGGGCTTCCATCCCCACCGCTTCGATACAGACGTCTGGACCTCGGCCGCCAGTGAGCTCGCGTAACGTGGGCAGTACGTCTTCCTCCGTGTAGTTGAGCACGTCCGCGCCGATATGGTCGGTCACCTGCCGCAACCGTTCCGGGAACCGGTCAATGACGATGACCCTCTCGGCACCCAACAGCATGGACGCGCGAGCCGCCATCTGACCGACACCACCGGCACCCCAGACGGCAACCACGTCGCCCGGCGATACGCCGCCCAGTTCAGCGCCCATCCATCCTGTCGGGGCGGCGTCGGAGGAAAACAGAGCCCGCTCGTTGGAGACACCGTCGGGCACGTTGAATGCGCCCTGATCGACGTGTGGGACCCGGATGTACTCGGCATGGCTTCCGGCCCAGCCACCCAAGGCGTGCGAGTACCCGAAACACCCGCCGGGAGCGGCTCCCCACATCGTCTCCGGGATCCCCCAGTTCGGGTTGGTGTTGTCGCACAAGGAATAGAGGCCTTTCTTGCAGTAGTTGCACTGGCCGCAACTGATGAACGAGCACACCGAGACGCGGTCGCCCACCCGATGTCTCGTGACGTTCGATCCCACCTCGACTATCTCGCCGATGAACTCGTGTCCGATCACGTCGCCGGCGCGCATAGTCGGGATGTATCCCGACAGCAGGTGCAGGTCTGATCCACACGAGGTCGTCAGCAGCACTTTGACGATGGCGTCGTGAGTGTTGAGGATGGTCGGGTCGTTGACGTTCTCTACCGCGAGCTTGTTCACCCCGGTCCAACAGAGGGCTTTCACAGCACACCGCCCAGGTCCGCTTCCTCCTCCGCCTTGTCGACCAGCTTGCCGGTCGGCGTCGCCGGCCGCTTCCCCTCGGGTCGGGGTAGCAGTCTGAGGATCTCTCCAACCTCGGCCAGCTGCTTCGCCTCCCGCAGGGCCTTCCTCAAAGTCGCTGCTGGGTGGTCCTCAGTCCGGGATTCCCCGTCTCCGGCGGCCGCTGGCTTCACCGACGACCGCAACCGTGCCGCAAGCTCAGTACCCCGGCCACCGGGGGCAGGGTGGACATCCACCTCAATGTCGTCTCCCAGAGCCTCCAACGGTGCTGGCAGCTCACCGTCGGGCACTATTTCATCGGGCGACCGGGCGATCGTCACGACCTGCCATCGGTTGACGTCCTGCGCTTTCTTCTCCTGTTTATGGTCAATGAGCCGCAGCGCCCGCTTCGCCACCATTCCGACCGTCGTTATGACCTTCGCGATTGCCGTCACCGGTATTTCCTCCCATGGCATGTGGATTTCTTTCCGTGCCTGAGGGCGCGGGCCGAATGTTTTGCCCAGGGTCGAGCAGGGCGGGGTTCCGACGATCCAGACATCGGCCCGCCACAACGGCGCATCGGCACGATCAGCCTTGTGGGCTTGCGGTTATACCTGGCATCGACATCGAAGACTCAGTCCTCACCCGGGCGCTGCAGCGAGGACCGAGGGACGTCTCGGGCCAGACACCAGCGCCGCAGCTAAGGGCATCGGCCGCCGTTATACCTCGGGGAAAACTTGGTTCACAACTCAGGCTCGAACTCCACTCAACTGCAATCAACCAGTCGAAACCATCGGTAAAATGACCGATTGATCCGGGCGCCGGTGGGTATCAAAGGGCGCAGTGCTTTAGTAGCTAGGAAAGGTCTCGGGATGTACCGGGGAATGGACGCACTGCCCATCGCCCTCGAAGTAGCTCAGATTGCGACAGCTCCGGCTTCGACGGCGGAGCGGGCCGTTGCCCTATTGGACCCGCTTCATCGAGTGCTACCTTTCGACGGCGTTTGGTTAGCACTTCGAGAAGAGGAGCGTCGCGGCCATCGGTCCCTGATCAGCCGGGGCTGGGACCGACGCGTTGCCTCGTTCCTGGATGGTCCGACGGTGGTCGATGAGATCGAGCAGCTTGACATGGATCGGTCAACCAAGGCGCTCCGCGTCGCGGACCTTCCAACGCCGCCGGGCGAGCTGCTCAGCTGGGCCGAATACATGCTGCCGGCTGGGTTCCACGAAGGCGTTGGTGTCTCCCTGTTCACCCGCGACGGGCGCTGCGTCGGCTTCCTCGGTATGCTCACGGAGGATCGGGCCACGCCACCCGATGACGTCCGGGACCTTCTGTTGAGTCTTGCACCCATCCTTTCTTACACGATCGACCCGCTGAGGTCCTTGGCTGCTGCTGCACGACTGGTCCATGATGCAACCGCCGGGGTACTACTGACGCGGTCCGGAGATGTCGTCCCCGTCCCCGGGCTGCCGGGGCACGAGGTCCTTCAGAGCGGGTCACCAGTCGTCATGGCGGCCACGATGCTGTCGGAAGGCGTTCACACCTCATTCCTGGTGCCCTATCCGGTCGCCGCGCACGGATACCTGCGGATCACCATCTTGGCGGTGCCAGCGGATGCGTCGCACTCCTTTACCGCCGTGCTGACGGTCTCCGCCTCCGGAGACCTCAACGGACTGACGCGACGAGAGCTGGAGATTCTTGGCCTGATGATCGACGGCTGGCCCAATGGACGGATCGCCCGCTCCCTCCTCATTGCCGAACGCACGGTGGCCAGCCATGTCGAGCACATACTGGCGAAGCTGAAGGCACGTTCCCGGGCTCTGGCCGCCGTACGGGCGCAGCGCAACGGCTGGTATATCCCGGGTCCGCTAGCCAAAATCCCCGACCCGGGCAGCGACTCTCCGCCTTAAGGCGAGTCAACTTTGCGCCCTCAGGCGAGTCAATCGGTTCAACTGCCGACAGACGCGAACGCTTCGACCACAGTATGTTTCGCGAAAACGGACTCGCAGTGGGCATTACTCCGAGTCGGTCTGGTCCTCACCACCGGCATGCGTTGAAGGGAGCTCGCCTTGGCAATCCCAGATATCGGTCCAGCTAGCGTTCGCCGGCGAGAACACGGGCCTTTTAACATCGCCATGCTTGCCCCGCCCTGGATCCCGATCCCGCCGCCCGGCTACGGTGGCATCGAGCTCGTTGTTGGCGCACTCTGCGAGGGGCTTGTCCGGCTGGGGCACAGCGTCACCCTTTTCGCAGCACCCGGATCTCGCTCTTCCGCTACGGTGCGTGAGGTGCTGCCGCGATGCCACCCCTATGAGATCGGGCATTCGCTGTACGAGATAGATCATGTCGCGCGGGTCCTCGCTGATATCGATGACATGGCAGACCAGGGCAACCCCTTCGACATACTCCATGACCACTGTGGTTTCACCGCTGTAGCGCTCGCCGACCGCATCCGGATCCCGGTGGTTCACACGCTGCACGGCCCGTTCACCGTGGACACAAGCGCCTTCTATCGGCACTACGCCGACCAAGCCTGGCTGGTGGCCATCAGCGAAGCGCAAAGAGCGACCGCGCCCCCCGGACTGCGGCTCTCTGGCGTAGTCCCAAACCCCATTGAAGTGTCGGACTGGCCGTTCAGGCCGACCAAGGAGGACTACGTCTTGTGGGTGGGTCGGTTTGAACACTTCAAGGGTGCTCACCGTGCCATTGCGGCGGCGCGGGAGGCCAACGTCCGACTGCTTCTTGCAGGCCCGATCCAGCCAGGTCAGGAGGCGTACTTCCAGCGCGAGATCGCACCACACCTTGACGGCAACCAGGTGCGCTACCTAGGAGAGGTCGGGGGCGGCCGAAAGCAGCAGCTCTTTGCCAACGCCCGCGCATTCTTGATGCCCATCAGCTGGATCGAGCCGTTCGGTATGGTGATGGTGGAAGCAATGGCCTGCGGCACACCGGTCATCGCCTTCCCCCAAGGTGCCGCTACCGAGATCGTTCAGCCCGGGCTGAACGGTTTCCTCGTCGACGACGAGGAAACCATGGCAGCCGCCATAGCGAACGTCGGCCAGATCGATCCGGCTGCCTGCCGGGAGTCCGTCGACGTCCGGTTCAACCCCGAAGTTGTCGCTGCGGGCTACGAAGCTATCTATCGACGGGTCACCACGTCCCGGCCGGCCACGGGGGTTGCCGGGTGAGGAGCCCCGTCTGCTCAAATCTTGGGCCAGCTAGGCACACCTGGGACGCGCATGGCCTAACTCACACGGCGGAGGCAGGCGTGCATCGGTCGATCTGCCGATAGAGGCGGGCAGCATCGGCGGGTACATTGCGAGGCCTGCCGAACTTTGGTACGGCTCCCGGATTTGCTATCGAACTGAATACGAAGGGGGACGCCGGCTTGTTCACTGAGCACATCGGCGATGTCAGCCGCTCCAGCAACCGTCGCTACCGGATCGCCATGTTGGCGCCGCCATGGGCGGCGGTAACCCCATCGGGCTGCCGCGGGGTCGAACTGGCCGTGAGCTTGCTCTGCGCAGGACTAGTTGACCGCGGCCACCAGGTGACGCTGTTCGCAGCGTCGGGAACACAGTCGCCGGCCAAGGTGCATGAGATCCTGCCGACCTATCGAGCCAACGAGATCGGCCACTCACTGTTCGAGACCGACCACGTAGCCCGCGTCCTGAGTGCTCTCAGCAGCGCGGCAGCGCGGGGCCGGCCGTTCGACATTCTGCATGACCATTGCGGCTTCACGGCCATTGCCATGGCGGACCGGATTCCGGTGCCCGTGGTGCATACCATGCACCCACCTTTGAGCAGCAAAGTCGGGGACCTGTATGCCTTCTACGCCGAAAGCGCCCACCTGGTGGCAACGAGCGAAGCCCAACTAGCAGCCGCGCCGCAGAAGATGCGAGTGGCGGGCATAGTCCCTAACCCGGTTGGTCTGAACGACTGGCCCCTTCAGCCCGACAAGCAGAACTACGTTGTGTGGCATTGGCGCGTCGAACAGCATCTTCAGTACGTTCGTGAGGTCGTCGATGCATCCCGGGCGGCAAAGGTGCCCCTAATTCTTGCCGGCCCCATTCCGCGCGGCCAGGAGCGGTGGTTCCACTCTGAGATCGCGCCGTACCTGAATGACCAGCAGGTCAATTATGTCGGGGAGGTCGCGGGCGACCGTGAACGCCGGCTGATCGCCGATGCGCGTGCTGTGCTGATACCTCCACACAGCAACGAGGCCTATCTGACCGACATCGTGCACGCGTTGGCTAGCGGCACGCCTGTCATTGCCGGCGAAGGGGGTGTCGCCGCCGAGATTGTCCGCGACGGCGTCAACGGCTATTCGGCCAACGACGAAGAGGCCCTGACGGCCGCGATCACCGCCCTTGACCAGGTCGACCCATCTGCCTGCAGAGAAAGCGCGGTGAACCGCCATGGCATTGATGCGGTGGTGGCGCGATATGAGGCCATCTACCACAGCATTGCCGGTCAGAGCCTGGAGCGGCGCCGACCTGAGGTGGCCGGGCGTGGACACCGGCCGAGCGCTATGTCCCCTGCTCCACGTCAACCTGCTCGGCGGCCACGACAGTACCGACCCACCAGGTAAAAGACGCCGGGAAGTCGGCCGGTCCCGCGGGACGCGTGTCGCAGTCAGCTGAACCCAGCCTCAGGCAGGCCTCAGCATCGGTGTTGGACCCTGAGATCCCACTCACTCTGGGAATGAGGGTCCGTCTTGACTTTGCTGCGCTTCCAGGAGGGCGTGAACCGGCGCCGTCTCAGCCACCGGCTGAGCGTTGTGCAGCGCCCACAGATCGGCTGGGTGCCGGTCGCGGCTGGGGTCGCCCTTGTCGCTTTTGCTGCCCGCCTGGTGCCCGTGCTGCGGGGTGGCGGACTGTACGGAATGGGCAACTATGACGACGGGGTGAACTTCAGCGCAGCCCTTGGTCTCGGCCATGGCTTGCTGCCCTATCGCGACTTTCTCTTCCTCCATCCGCCTGGGACGGTACTAGCGCTGTTGCCCTTTGCCGAGCTGAGCGAACTAGTCGGAGATTCCAACGCCATGGCAGCGGCCCGAGTGGCATGGATGCTGATCGGCGCCGGCAATGCAGTCCTGGTCGCTCGCATCCTGTGGCCAGCCGGGCGTTGGGCCGGGGCATTCGCCGGCCTCTTCTATGCCGTGTTCTTTCCTGCTGTCTACATGGAGCACTCCACTTTGCTGGAGGGCGTCGCCTCGAGCTGCCTGCTCGCCGCGATGCTCTTGTTGTCCCTCAGGCCGCCGTCGCCGTCGGGCGCCTCCCGGCTTGTGCTCGCAGCGGGCGGACTACTCGGTTACTCGGCCAGTGTGAAGATCTGGGGCGTCGTTGTGGTCGCCGCTGTGGTGTTGTGGTGCATTGCTACCCGCGGTGTCCGCCACGCCGTGCTGCTGCTCCTGGGCGCGGGGGCTGGAGTTACGGCTGTCTGCCTTCCCTTCTTCGCCGCCGCGCCGGCCGCGATGTGGCGGATGGTCGTGACGGATCAACTGGGCCGGCCCAGGTCGACTGCATCCGCGACCACCAGGCTGGTTGACATTGCGGGGCTGAGATCGGTAGAGCCGATCACCGGGTTGTGGCCTGTCCTGCTCGTCGTGGTCTTCGTAGGTGCGGCCGCATTGATGCTTGCCTGGAGTAGTGAAGTCGGGCGGCTGGCTGGCGTGGTGCTTGTGGCGGTTCTGATCCTGCTCTTGTCGACCCCGTCCTGGTTCCTGCACTACTCCGGTCTCGCTGCGGCTCCACTCGCTGTCGTAGCCGGTGCGGCCGCCGCTGCTCTGTCCGACAGAGCCCGAAGAGGATGGGTACGAGCGACCATCGCGCTGCTGCTGTGCGCCGGACTGGTTGCGGGCTCCGTGCCGGACCTCACGGCTCGGTTAGGGCGGCCGTTCCCAGGAATCGAGCTGGCGGTGACCGTGCCGTCCTCAGGATGTGTGACCAGCGACGATCCCACGACCCTGATCCAGCTCGATGTCCTAAGCCGGAACATCCAGTTCGGCTGCCGCTTCGTGGTTGACCTAGGCGGATACTCCTACGATCTTGAATCGCCGGGAGGTCATGTCCCCCGCAACCAGAACGCCCGTTGGCAACGGTTGGCCATCGACTATCTACGCAGCGGGAGGGTTGTGATCACTGCCCGGTTCAGCCGGAAAGCCGGCTTCGACGCAGGCAGTGCTCGGACTGTCAACGGGTGGCACACAATGGGCCGGGTGGGCCGATACAGCCTCCGCGTTCCGACACCCGCACCGGCGGGGTCGAGCCGTTAGGCAATCGCCGGCTGTCGCTGCGCAGCAACGCCTTGGTCGGCGTTGACGCGTTAGGGCTCGTTCGGGCCTCCTTCGTGTTGCACGTCACCCGGGGGATCCTCGTGCCCACCGGGTCCGTCGTTTACGTTCTCTTTCTCGCCGGGGTCCTCTGCGCCCGGGTCCTCTGTCGCAGTCCGGTTCGTGGTCCCGCGGGCCGAGTTCTTGGCCGCAGTATCGACGCCGCCGGTGGCCGCCGCGCCGGTGACGGTGTCAGGGGCGCTCTGATCGCCCTCCTGCAGGGCGTCGTTGTCCGGGCTGGTCACCTCTGTGGTGACCGCGGTGTCGGTGGGCGCCGGGCCGGTTGCCTGCGCGTACCCAATACCGCCGCCAAGGGCGGTCAGGGTCAGTACGGCGGCGACGCCGGTCAGCTTGGTCCTGGTCTTCATCATTGTGGCCTCCTGAGCCATCGAGGGATGCTTACCGTTCGATACTGCAACCGCGCAACTGAAACCTCGATGTACCGCCGATGTGGCGACTCACATGTGCGACCCGCCCGCCTTGGTCCGGCGGGCGAACACAGTCAGCGGGAGCTCGACCCGGACGCATGCGCCACCGGCAGGCCGGTTGCCGGCGGCCACGGTGCCGCCGTGCGCCCCTACCAGGGACGCCACGATGGCGAGCCCCAGACCCGCCCCCGACCCGTCGGTGCGGGCCGGATCAGCTCGGGTGAACCGGTCGAACGCGTGGGGTAGGAACTCCTTCGGAAATCCCGGCCCCTCGTCCATCACCCGCAGTACTGCTCCGGTTGGTGCGGCATGCGCGGACAGGGTGACGGTGAGGGTGCTGCCCGGTGGGGCATGGCGAATCGCGTTGTCGAGCAGGTTGTCGACTACCTGACGGAGCCGGTCCCGGTCACCCATCACGCTGACGGGGCTCAGGGCAAGCTCGAGGTCAACCGATTTGGAGCGCGCCAGCGCCGTCACCCCGGTCACCGAGTCCACGACCACAGCGGCGAGTTCCAGCGGCTCCCGGTGCAGGATGACCTGGGCGCTGTCGGCGCGCGCCAGAGTGAGCAGGTCCTCGGCCAAGCGGATCAACCGGTCGGTGTCCATCGAGGCAGCCTGCACAGCCGCAATTAGGCTGTCTTTGTCGCGACCAGGGCGTGCCGCAAGCTCGAGCTCGGTCCGCAGCATCGTCAGCGGTGTCCGTAGCTCGTGGCCAGCGTCGGCGACGAAGGCCCGTTGGTGCGACAGCGCCTGCTGCAGACGCTCCAGTAGGGCGTTCATGGTCTCCCCCAGGCGAGCGATCTCGTCACGTCCAGCGGGGACCACAAGGCGGGCATCGCTGTCGGCTGCCGATATTTCTGCCGCTGTGGCGCGCATCCTTTCCACCGGCCGTAGCACAGCTCCTGCCACCAACCAGGCGCCGATGCCGCCCACAATGACAGCGGCCGGGCCACCCAGCCACAAGGCGGTCTGCACACGGCTGACCGCCTCCGTCGCCACCCGCCGGCTGCCGCCAACTACGACCACCATCGGGGGGTTACCGGAATCGGGGACCGGCACCGCCAGCAGCCGCACCTCCTCCCCGCCAGCGAGGACCCAGGTCACCGCGACGGCTCCGCTCCGCGCGTTCGCCAGCTGGGCTGAGGTCAGCAATGGCCGGGAGCCAGCCCCCTCGGAGGACTCCACCACACCGCCGGTGGCGCCGATCACCTGGGCCAGCGTTGTGTTGGCGGGGAGCAGCGAACCGCTGTCGCCACCGCTATCCTGAAAGTCGGCAACCAAGCCGTCGGGTCCAACCTGCTGAGCAAGCGCGTCCGCGCGTACCGTCAGTGAGCTGTCCAGGGCCGAGTCCACCCCGAAGGAAAGCTGTTCGATAAGCAAGGCGCCGCCGGCAGTGACCAGCACGGCAACGGTCGCCGCGAACAACAGAGCCAACCGGGTGCGCAGACCCACCGCACTACCCCCTACTCCGGCGCCCCGGGTTCGGGATCGCGCAGACGGTACCCGACGCCTCGGACGGTCTCTAGGTCGTCCCGGCCGAAAGGTCGGTCGATCTTGCGGCGCAGATAGGCCACATACTGGTCGACCACATTGGAGACACCGTCAAAGGCGAAGTCCCACACATGTTCTAGGATCCGGGTTCGGG
>JAOPXN010000014.1 GCA_025965155.1 Propionibacteriaceae bacterium | reverse complement strand
GTCCCGGCTTGGAGACCTCCTGGAACGGGACCTGGCGTGCCAGTACGGCCGCGGGCACCGCAGTCTGGGACGGCGACAATCCGCCCATCGCGGCAGGCGAAGATCAACAGCTTGCGACCGAGATCGGCGATGAGCCGGAGCAGATCGCCGGCTCGCTGGCGGAGTTCGTGCACGCCGTCCGAACCGGGCAGACGCCCTCGGGTGAGGTGCACGGCAACGTGCAGAGCGTGGCCATGGTGGCAGCCGCCGTCCGGTCGGCCGGCAGCGGCCAACCAGTGATGATCAACTCGGTTCTTGAAGACGCGTACGCGGCCGCCGTTCGGGACGAGACCGACGACGACGTACGCCAGGTGCTGCAGTCATGGCCCTCGGTCCACGCAGCACTGGCCGGGGAGGGGACCAGACCCGGAAGCCCGCACGTAGGCTGATGATCATGGCGATCAGCAAGGGTGACATGGTTTCCTGGAACACGTCGCAGGGGCCGACCCAGGGGAAGGCGCTGGAGAAGAAGACCTCCGACTTCACCCATGACGGACAGAAGTTCAAGCCGACCGACGGTGACCCGTACTGGATCGTCGAGTCCGACAAGACCGGTGCGAAGGCCGCACACAAGGAGTCCTCGCTGAGCAAGGTCTAAGACCCGGCCAGCAACGTCAACCGGCGGCGCCAACGGATTACTCCGCCGCCGAGCGGTACGTAGTCGGCGGGACCCCGACCAACTGCCGGAACCGCCGGGAGAAGTGCATCGGGTCGTCGAAGCCGACCATGCCGGCGATCGCCGTCACACTGAGACGGCTGTCTCGGAGCAGCCGCTGGGCATGCCGCATCCGGAGCCGGGTCGCGTACTGCATGGGCGACATCCCGAGGTCGCGGCGGGTCAGCCGGCTCAGCTGCGCCGCCGACCAGCCCGACGTCCGCACGAGATCGGTCAGGCCGAACGGCTGATCCAGGTGGTCGAGGATCCAGGTGGTCAGATACGACAGGTCGGTGGTGGACCCGGACACGTCCTCGGGCCGCGTCTCCAACTTGCGGACCATCAACCCGAGCAGGCTGTACGCGCAGGAGTCCAGATGCAGCTGAACCGTCGGAGCCGGGGCCAGCGCGGTCGGGGCGGGCGCGGTCACCAGCTCCCGGAATCGGGCCGCGATGTGCTCGTCCGTGCCGAAGGGCCGCACCGGGCCGCCGGCCGGTCCACGGAGCCGGTCCATCAGCATCTGCGCCGCCTGTCCGTCGAAGTGCAGCCAGAGCCATTCCCAGCCGGACTCGGTGCTCGGCCCGTACTGGTGAGGCGCACCCGGCCGCAGCAACACAAGATCACCGGCGGAGGCCGAATGCCGGGTGTCGCTGACCGTTATCTCCATGCCGCCCCGGATCACCCAGATGATCAGATGGTCCGACGGCCGCGGCCGGTCCGTCCACCAGGCAGGCCGCTGACGGAAATGTCCGGACTCGTGATGCGCCAGAAGATCATGCAGCTCCATATCTTCAGGATAAGAATATCCATGCGTTGGCGCAGTCCATCCATGGTCGCAGCGCGTCGGCGGAGGAAGAATCGAGTCATGACATCGATTGCCGACCAGTCTGTTCGCCACCTGTCCACCGAGGAGCTCGACGCCTGGAGCACCGACGGCTTCCACGTCGCGCGCGGGCTCTTCAGCGCGGCGGAGGTGTCGGCGGTAGCCGACCGGTTCGACGCACTCGCGGCGACCGGGGAGCCGATCGAGGACCACTGGCAGCCGGTACCCGGCGCCGATGACATCCTCGGCCGCTATCCCCGGGTCATGCACCCACACGAGCTCGACCCGGCCAACATGGACCTGTTCCTCGACCCGCGGGTGCACGGCGTCCTGCAGCAGCTGATGGGTGAGGACGTGATCGGCTGCCAGACGATGTTCTACTTCAAGCCGCCAACGGCCCGCGGGCAGGCGTTCCACCAGGACAACTACTACCTGCTCGTGCAGCCCTACACCTGTATCGCCGCCTGGCTCGCGGTCGATCGCTCCTTCCCGGAGAACGGCGGGCTGCAGGTCTGTCCCGGCACCCATGTCCTCGACCTGGAGTGCCCCGACCATGCAGACCTCAGCCAGAGTTTCGTCGACGACTTCGTCGCTCCGCCGAAAGGGCACGAGCCGGTCGGGCTCGACCTTGCTCCCGGGGACATGCTGTTCTTCACCGGCAGCGTCATCCACGGCTCCGGGCCGAACACCACGACCGACCAGTGGCGGCGTTCGTTCATCAGCCACTACATGCCGGTCAGTGCCACCCATATCGGCGGCTGGTACCTGCCTCACATGTACGACTTCGACGGCCGTCCGGTGACCCGGGAGACCAGCGCCTGGGGCGGCCCGTGCGGCGAGGAGGATCCCCGCCTCCAAGGCAACTTCCACTAAATCCGCCGACTGGTCGGCTCCTCCGCGGTCTGAGCGGCGTGTCCCGGCGTAGCTGACTACTCGCCGACGATGGGGGCGGCAGCCGAGGCGGGCTCTGATCCGCGCGCTGAACCAGCGGCGGAACCCCCCGGGAACTGCGAGCGCCAGCGGTTGATGTCGTCCAGGCTGGCGTTCCCGCCGCACAGCACCAACGCCACCCGGGCGTCGGCGGGCAGCCGGTCCCGTAGTCGCAGCGCCGCCGCCCAGGTGCAGGCGGCCGCCGGTTCGGTGATGATCTTGGACGTCTGGCTGAGCACCTCAATACTCCGTACGGCCTCCTCGTCCGACACCAGCACGATCTCCTCGACCAGCTCGCGGACCCCGGCCAGCGTACGTGCCGAAACCGACGGCGCTCCCAGGGTGATGGCGATCGACGACAGGTGATCGAGGGCGACCGGCTCACCCGCCTGCAACGCCTGGGTCATCGCGTCGGCGCCCAGCGTCTCCACTCCCCAGATCCGGATCTTCGGGTTGAGGGCCTTGAGGGCGGTGGCCACTCCCATGATCATTCCGCCGCCACCGACAGAGGCGATCACGTCGGTCGTCTCCGGCGCATCGGCGTACAGCTCCAACGCGAGGGTGCCCTGGCCGGCGATCACCGCCGGGTCGTCGAACGGGTGGATGATCACCTTCCCGACAGCCACCTCCCCCAGACCGTGCGCGAACGCTTCGCCGATGGTGTCGGTCAGGATTACCTCGGCGCCGTCATCACGGGCCCGCTGCACCGACGTGATCGCCGATGTCGACGGCATGATCACCGTTGCAGCGATCCCCAGCTCGCGCGCCGCGTACGCGACCGCCAGGCCATGATTGCCGCCGGAGACCGCGACCACACCGCCCGCGCGCTCGGCGCCGCTGAGGCGGAGCATCTTGTGGAAAGCGCCGCGTGCCTTGAACGCGCCGGTGTGCTGCAACAGCTCGAACTTGCCGATCACCGGAAGGCCGAGCAGTTCGCTCAGCCGGCCCATCGGCAGTGTCGGCGTCCGGATCACATACGGGCGGATCAGTTCTGCGGCATCGCGGATCATCTGCACGGTGACGGGGTCGCCGATGTGTCCTGCCGGCGGCGGAGCTGGTTCAACGGTCACGACATCGAGTATCGATCAGCGGCGTGGTCGCGGTGGGGCACCCCCGCCCGAAAGGCTGATCATTTCTTGAGCCGGCGCCATGCCTGCTGCACAGCGACACCGAAGGTTAGCCCGCCAGTATTCCTGTTGTCGGGCCGGGGGGGCCGGCAAACACGGAGCGGGTCGAAGTTAGACCCGCTGCGGCTTGGTCAGTACGGAAGTCGGTGATGTCGGGGGACGACGGCTTTCGTGCGCGTGGCAGACGTAGTTCGGGGGAGCGGAATTTGCCAGCCGGGGAGAAGCACCATCAGTCACGGTGATCAGCGATGACCGCGGCTGATGGTGCTTGTCGATGTGGCGCTCAGTCGGTCGGTTCCTCGGAGCCGAGCTGGTCATCGGCATTCGGGGCGTGCGGACCGTTCTGACTTTTTCCAACCGGATCCTGGACCGTTCCGTCCGGCCGCCCCTCGGGAGGCGCCGTCATCGTGGGCTCGGCGTCTTGGTCCTGGAACTCGCTGTCCGCACTGTTGTCGCTCATACCAAACACGTACCCCGCCCCGCAGCAGTTACACGCAGGCGCCTCCCAGGTGAGGAGTCGCCGCTCCAGCGGCTAGCCCCGCTCCACCGGACCGGAGAAGCTGACGGGGGCGAACAGGTCGTCGCCGCGATCCACGGTGACCGTTACCCGGCGGAGCGCGCTGAACGGTACGGCGAACCCGAGCGGGGCCACCGCCTCATCCCCGACCGCCACCACGCCGCTGAACCCCCGCTGAAGCTCGCCGGCCGGGTCGGTCACCAACGGAGCGGGCACATCATCCCCGTAGCTGGCGCTGACCGCGACGCCGGCCGCGGGGAACTCCTGGGCTGTGCCGTTCTCAATCCGTACCGAGACGACGACGATCTCGTGGCTGCTACCTTCGGCGCCGCGGTAGTCCACCTCCGCCTTGGTGGCGACGGTCCCGGCCACCTCGACCAGCAGACCGTCGTCAAACTCGGCCACCTCGTCGAGAGCGAAGGTGTCCGTGCCGGCGCCGTCCGTGGGATCGTTCACCACGCTCCCGGTCGGATCGCCCCGGCCGGGTTGGTCGCCGCTCTCGGTGCTGCATCCCGCCAGCAGCAGCAGCAGACTGAGCAGGATTGCAGCCGGGGCCTTGGTCATGGCAGCGAACCTAGCCGCCTGCGCCGTGCGTCGTCAGATCGCACTCCTGGGCCGCTGATCTATGGTGGAGCCGTGAAGCTGAAGATAATCCTCGCTCTGGGCGCCATCGCTGGAGGCGTGGCGCTCGCTGCCCGGCGCCGCAACCAGAAGACGCTGGCCGACGCAGCCTTGTGGGCCGAAGCCACCGATCCGGTGGCCCGATTCGGGGACTGACAGCCATCTCGGCCGCACTCGCTTCCGCCCAGCTACGCGGCTACCGCACATTTTTTACCTAAGTTGGCGGTTTCGCAGCGGGTCAGCCGCACCGCGGGCAAACTGAGACGATGAATTTGGATCCGGTGACGACGAACCCGGAGCACTATCGGCTGGTTTTCGAGAACGATCGGGTCCGCGTGCTGGAGTACACCGACGAACCCGGAACCACCACCACCCCGCATGATCATCCCGACAGTGTGATGGTCACGCTGACCGACTTTCACCGACGACTGCATAGTGCGGACGCCCAGATGGACGTGGCGATGGTCGCGGGCAAGGCTCAGTGGCTGCCCGCCCAGCGGCACTTCGGCGAGAACACCGGCGAAACCCCGACCCACGTCCTGCTGATCGAGCTCAAAGGTGCCGCCGCCCAGCCGGCCGATCCCACCGTGCTCGGTCCGACTCCGGGTAGCTGAGACCCGACTACACAGGCGGCGTCAGATGCCGCCGGGGTTCGCGGGCACGGGCGGAGGTGCCGATCGGATGCCGCAGGGCATGCCAGGCGATCCAGCCACTGCTGATGAACATCAGCAGGGCCCCGGCCGGTTGGGTGGGCAGGCTCGCGCCGGTGGTCGCCAGACCCAGTACGGCACCCAGCAGGTAGAACACCACAGCCCCTGCGGCCCAGATGGCGCCTCCCCACCGCGGCAGAATTCCGGACCGCCAGACGGCAATCCCGAGGAGCACATTGCCGACCAGCGCCAGCAGCAGGCCCAGCAGGAACGTGGCCGTCATCGCATCGGCAAACTCCAGCGACATCACCTGGGTGGCCCCGGCGAGATAGGCCCGCCCGATGGCCGGGGTCGCAAAGGTGGAGATCACCGATGGCACCATCAGGAACGCCTGTCCGGCAATGGTGATCACCATCGCGGTGAGTCCGAGGCGCGCGGCGCGGCTGCCCGCCAGCAGCGCCCCGAGAGCGAAGACGCCGAAGATGGCCAGGATGACGCCACCCGTACTCCCGACGAGGTGCTGCACCAGGTACGAGTCCGTGCTGACGAAGCGTGCCCACCCGCTGGGGTCGCTCACCTGGTCCGGCTGTGGATGCAGGCTCGACCAGAAGGTCAAAGCGCTGGACACAGGAAGTGCCAACAGGCCGGCCCGGATCCAGCCCGAGGTCAACGATGGTGAATCGGCAGACCGGGATGCTGGCATGGTCTGAGTCTGTCAACTAATCGTTGCGCTTGAGCTCCTTGCAGTTAAGAGGCCTGCCCTCCCCAGACCAACAAGTCGCTATCTCAATGCAACCGTCCGCGTGGAGGCTGCGTAGTAGGAGAACCAGGACCTTGCTGCTAACGATCCAGCCGGTCACCACATCATCACGGGGGATGCCATGACAGACCACACGCGCAGCCGCGCCCTGCTCGTCGTCGGACTCGCGACCGCGGTCAGCGTCGGTCTTACGGCGGGCCCGGCCGACGCCGCCGGACCGTCACGAAGCAAGCAGCTGGAGCGGGTTTCCGTTACGTCGGCCGAGCGGCAGACCAGCGGCGCCGCGCCACGGTTCCTCAAGATGTCGGGCCATGGTCGCTTCGTGGTGTTCGACAGCCCCGCCAGCGACCTGGTGCCCGGCGACACCAACCAGGACCAGGACGTCTTCGTACGCGACCGCAAGGCAGGGACCACCAAGCGCGTCTCGGTCAGCTCGTCCGAACGCCAGGGCAACGCCCAGAGCCACGAGGCCGCCATCTCCTCCAACGGCCGTTTCGTGGCATTCACCTCGGGTGCGTCGAACCTCGTGAAGGGCGACACGAACGACGCCAGCGACGTCTTCGTCCGAGACCTGAAAGCCGGGACCACCCGCAGGGTGTCGGTCGGTGCCCGTGGCCGGCAAGCCAACGGATCGAGCTTTCTGCCGTCGATCTCCAGGAACGGCCGCTTCGTCGCCTTTCAGTCCACCGCCGCCAACCTGACCCGTCGCGACCGGAACGACTCCGAGGATGTGTTCGTCCGCGACCTGAAGAAGAAGACGACCTCACGCGTCTCCGTACCACCGCGCGGTAGGCAGTTCGCCGGCCCGAGCGCGCTGCCGGTGATCTCCGACAACGGCCGCTACGTTGCCTTCATCTCCAACCCGCGCAATCCCGACATCTTCGACGTCTACCTCCGCGACCGGCGCACCAGGACCACTCGGCTGATCACCAACGGAGTGGACGGACAACCTCTCAACGGCGCCACCGGTCAGATCGCCATCTCGGGCAACGGTCGGTACGTGGGGTACATGTCCGACGCGACGAACCTCGTCCGGGGCGATACCAACGGCCAGTGGGACACCTTCGTCTACGACGCCCGGGCCCGCGTCACCCGCCGGGTTTCGGTTGGGACCGGCGGCGTGCAGAGCAACGGGTTCAGCGACCAGCCCTCGCTGTCTCGTACCGGCCGCTACGTCGGCTTCGCCTCCGAGGCGAGCAACCTCGTAGCCGGTGACACCAACAACGCGGGGGATGCCTTCGTCCATGACATGCGTACGGGTCTCACCCGACGCATCTCGGTGGCTGGCCGGCAGCAGGCCAATGACACCAGCGGTCCCTCGTACGCCCCCCAGGTGGCGTTGTCCGCAGACGGCCACCACGCCGCGTTCGTCTCGACCGCCACCAACCTGGTCGCCGGTGACACCAATGACGCCCCGGACGTGTACGCCTGGGACGCCTCCCGCCGCTGAAGGACGAGGGGCGTCCTAGAGGTGCGACACTGAGACGCCTGAGGTGAGGATCAACCGACATGCAGCGGCAGACGAACGAACCACCTACGGTGGAACGGTACGCAGCGTTCACCGATCACGGTCGCGGTGGGAACCCGGCGGGTGTGGTGCTCGACTCGCGGTCTCTCAGCGACGCTCAGATGCTCGAGATCGCCCGGAACGTCGGCTACTCCGAAACTGCCTTCCTCAGTCCTACGAACACGCCCGGGGCCTACGACGTCCGCTACTTCAGCCCGCTGGCTGAGGTCGCGTTCTGCGGCCACGCCACGGTGGCAGCCGGAGTCGCACTCGCGGACGCGGGCGTCGCCGGCGACCTGGTCTTCGGCACCGTCGGCGGCCCGGTCGCGGTGACCCCAGCCTCGGTCGACGGCGAACACGCGGCGACTTTGACCTCGGTGCCGACACGGACACGGCCGGCGTCGGGACGGCAGCTAGCCACGGCGTTGCGAGCGATGCGATGGAGCGCAGCCGACCACGACCCGCGCTACCCGGCCCACGTCGGTTACGCCGGCAACGACCACCTGCTGCTGGCTGTCGCCAGCCGACAGCTGCTCGCTGAGCTCGACTACGACTACCCGCAGCTGCAGGCGCTGATGAGCGCGGAGGGCTGGACGACCGTTCATGCCTTCTGGGCCGAAACGCCGACTCTCTTCCACGCGCGGGACCCCTTCCCACCCGGTGGGGTGGTGGAAGATCCGGCGACGGGCGCTGCGGCCGCCGCTTTCGGGGGCTACCTGCGCAGTCTGGAGCTGCTGCCGGTCCCGTCCCGGGTCACTATCCTGCAGGGCCACGACATGGGTGCGCCGAGCCGGCTCCTGGTGGATCTCGACCCCGAGGTGACCACGGTCCGTGTCACCGGCACGGCCAAGCCGATCAGCTGACTCGGAGGCCCCTGTTCAGACCGGCCGATAGGTCATGATCATCACGCCGGTGGTCGTCCGGACGCTGTCCACCAGCCGAAGTTCGGTGGGTGGAGTGCCGTCGGGGAACAGACGCCGGCCGGAACCGAGAACGAGCGGATGGACCAGGAGCACGTACTCGTCGATAAGGTCGCGCCGGCTCAGCGACTGGATCAGCTCGCCGCTGCCCAGAATCGCCAGGTCAGCGCCAGGCTGTTGTTTGAGCTCTGCCACGGCATCCGCGGCGTCGCCTTGAAGCAGAGTTGAGTTTCGCCATGGCAGCGGCTCGGTGAGCGTTGTCGAGGCGACGTACTTCTGGACGTTGTCCAGCATCACGGTGAAGGGGTTGTCC
>JAOPXN010000115.1 GCA_025965155.1 Propionibacteriaceae bacterium | reverse complement strand
GTGGCGATCTCGCTTGCCACCGGACCGTACCGGGGACAGGAGCCGGCCTGGGAGCACGAGACCAGCATGATCATTGACGCGGCCGAGCGGCTGGTCCACAGCGCGGGTTAGGGCGTACCGGGCGGCGGGTTTGCCCCGGGCTGGTGGCGCGTATCGGCTGGGGATGCGTACCGGGTGGCGCGGCGTACCGGCTGGGGATGCGTACCGGGTGGCGAGGCGTGCCGGCTGGCGAGGCGTACCGGTGGCCGCGAGCCCGTGCTCCACCCACGAAACTTGCACTTCACCCACGACATAACGTGGGTGAAGTACCGGAATCCCACGTACACGTGGGAAACCAACGAACCCCTACCGCACGCAGGGCTGGCCAGGTGGTGACTGCGAGCTCGCCGCAGCGGGGACCGGCCAGAGCAGCGCGGGAGTGGTTGCAAGCCGTACTTCACCCACGAAACTTGCACTTGACCCACGACATAACGTGGGTGGAGTACCGGAATCCCACGTACACGTGGGAAACCAACGACAAATCCCAGGGGCCGGTCAGGTGACTAGGCGGTAGCCGGCGCCGCGGACGGTGAGGATGCGGTCGCCGCCGATCTTGTTGCGGAGATAGCGAACGTAGACGTCGACCACGTTGGAGCCGGGGTCGAAGTCGTAGCCCCAGACTCGGGAGAGGAGCTGTTCACGGCTGAGGACCTGGCCGGGGTGGCGCATGAAGGTCTCCAGCAGGGCGAACTCGCGGGAGGACAGCTCCACCGCCCGGCCGGACACCGACACCATCCGGGTGCGCAGGTCCAGGCTCAGGTCCGCGGTGGTCAGCTGCACACTTTGGGCGCCGCCCTGGTCGCGCAACCGGATCCGGACCCGCGCCAGCAGCTCCTCGAACCGGAACGGCTTGGCCATGTAGTCGTCCGCGCCGCCTTCCAGACCGGCGACAGTGTCGGTGACGGAGTCACGGGCGGTGAGGATGATCACCGGCAGCTGCGAGCCCTGGCCGCGGAGCGCCTCCAGAACCTGAAAGCCGTCCAGCACGGCCAGCCCTATGTCGAGCACCATCAGGTCGAACTCGCCGCTGCTAGCGTGGTCCAGCGCCTCGCGCCCGTCTCGGGCGATCGTGGGCGAATGTCCGGCAGCCTTCAGTCCCTTCTCGACGAAGGCGGCGATCCGAGGCTCGTCCTCGGCGATCAGGATGGCGGCCATAGACTTCCCCGGCCTGCCGCTGGATCGGCTTGGTTCCTCACCGATCTAACGGTACGGGGTCCCGGTGCGGCAGGGGGGCCGCCATGGGTTCCAGAGCGTGTACTCCCAGGGGCTGTTCGGAGGCTGGTAGCGACAGGACGAAGGTGGAGCCACGGCCCACCATGCTGTCCAGCGTGACGTGACCGTGGTGCGCCGCGGCGATGGCGGCGACGATGGCCAGGCCCAACCCGACACCATCATCGTTGCTGACGCCCATCTCTTCGTTCGGACCGCGGCCGAACCGTTCGAAGATCCGGTCCTGCACCTCGGGCCGGATGCCGGTTCCTTCGTCGCGGACCCACAGTCGGAGCTCGGAGCCCTGCAGCCGGCCGCCCAACGCGATCACTGCCCCCTCGCGGGTGAACCGGAGCGCGTTGGCTACCAGCTGCACCAGCGCCTGGGTGACCCGCTGCCGGTCCAGCAGCACGATGGCGTCGGTCGATGCCTCGATTCGCCACGAGCGGTCAGCCAGCGGTGTCACCTTGTCAAGCACGCCGGTCAGCAGCTCGGAGACGACGACCGGCTCGGTCCGGACGAAGTCGGGACGGCGGGCCTTGGCCAGCACCATGATGTCGTCCACCAGCCGCTGCATCCGGTCCAGCTCGTCCAGCGCGAGGTCACGGGTCTCCATCACGTCCTGCGGGTTGTCGGGGTCGACCAGCTCAAGATGCCCGCGGACAATCGTGATCGGTGTACGCAGCTCGTGACCGGCGTCGTCCAGCAACCGCCGCTGGTTGTCGAAGGACGCCGACAGCCGGTCGAGCATGGCGTTCATGGTCCGGCCGAGGTCGGCTACCTCGTCGTGGCTGGAGAGCTGGTCGGCCGGGATCCGGTCGGTGAGGTCGGTGTCGGTGATCCGCTGCGCGGTGCGGCGCAGCGCCCGTAAGGGGGAGAGCAGCCGGCCCGCGACCTGGTAGCCGACCAGGCCGACGACACACAACGCCAGCAGGCAGATCGCCGCGTAGGTGAGGTGGGTCCGGTTGACCGGGATGAACGAGGCGTCCACGTCGACCACGGCCACGTAGTGCCCGACCGCCGGCGAGCCGTCCACCTGGACCGGCACCGAGATGTACGCCACGTGCGGATGCATCCGGGTGCTCAGCTGGTGTACCTGCACCTGGTCGCTCGGCTTCACCGCCGCCGCGGTGGCGATCAGCTCTTTGTCCTCCTGCACCGACTTCTGGAAGGTGAGCTCACGCTCGAAGTCGGTGTTGGGGACCCACTCCACGGCGCCGTCGACCAGTCCGACGATGGCCTCGTTGGAGTCGGGCACCGAGCTCTTGATGGCCAGGAACAGCACATCGCCAGGACCGGTGATCGACCCGGCCGCAGCGCCCTGGGAGGCCAGCTTGGCGACCGTCTTGATCTCCTCGTTCTCCTGGACCAGCGACGCGGTGATGTCGGCATAGGTGGAGTTACGGGCGATCAGGTACGAGATGCCGCCGGCACTGAGCATGCCCAGCGCGGTGGTAACCAGCACGGCAGTCAGGATCCTGACCCGTACCGAGAGCGGGTGCCGGACATGCGGCAGCCGTCTGGCGTGCTGATCCCGATCTTCGCTCACTATGCAAGCATGCCAAGTGGCCGGCGCTAACGGAGCGGTAACGGGTGAGAATGCTCTCATATCGAACGAGTAAGGACCATCGATGAACAGCGAGACCGAGTCCGGAACCCCGTTCCAGGATGTCTACAGCGCCGCCGATCTGGCCGGCTTCGACCCTGAGCGCGCCCTCGGAGACCCGGGGGAGTTCCCGTACACGCGCGGCGTCTACCCCTCGATGTACACCTCGCGGCCGTGGACCATGCGACAGTACGCCGGGTTCGGTACGGCCACCGAGTCCAACGCCCGCTACCTGGAGCTGATCAAGCACGGCACCACCGGTCTGTCGGTCGCCTTCGACCTGCCGACCCAGATGGGGTACGACTCCGACGCCGCCGTGTCGGCCGGTGAGGTGGGCAAGGTGGGGGTCGCGATCGACTCGATCGACGACATGCGGACCCTCTTCGAGTCGATCCCGCTCGGCGACGTGTCCACCTCGATGACGATCAACGCACCAGCGAGCGTCCTGCTGCTGCTCTACCAGCTGGTGGCCGAGGAGCAGGGGGTCGACCCGACCGGGCTGACCGGCACCATCCAGAACGACGTACTCAAGGAGTACATCGCCCGCGGCACCTACATCTACCCGCCACAGGCGTCGCTGCGACTGATCAGCGACACCTTCGCCTACTGCCGCGAGCATCTGCCGAGGTGGAACACCATCTCGATCTCCGGCTACCACATGGCCGAGGCCGGCGCGACCCCCGCGCAGGAGATCGCCTTCACCCTCGCTAACGGCATCGCCTACGTGGAGGCGGCGATCGCCGCCGGGTTGGACGTCGATGACATCGCCCCCCGGTTGTCCTTCTTCTTCGTGTCCCGGACCTCGCTACTGGAGGAGGTGGCCAAGTTCCGGGCTGCCCGACGGATCTGGGCGCAGCTCATGCGCGACAGCTTCGGCGCGAAGAACCCGAAATCGATGATGCTGCGGTTCCATACCCAGACCGCCGGGGTCCAGCTCACCGCGCAGCAGCCCGAGGTGAACCTGGTCCGCGTGACCATCCAGGCGCTCGCCGCGGTACTGGGCGGCACCCAGTCGCTGCACACCAACTCCTTCGACGAGGCGCTCGCCCTGCCGACCCCGAAGTCGGCCCGGCTGGCGCTGCGGACCCAGCAGGTGCTCGCCTACGAGACCGACCTGACCAAGACCGTCGACCCTTTTGCCGGGTCGTACGTGGTCGAGTCGTTGACCGACGATGTCGAGGCCGCAGCCCGGGAGCTGATGGATGCGGTGGCTGAACGGGGTGGCGCGGTGGCCGCCATCGAGCAGGGGTTTCAGAAGTCGGAGATCGAACGAACCGCGTACCAGGTGGCCCAGCAGATCGACTCAGCCGAGCGCGTGGTGGTCGGGGTCAACCGGTTCGTGATGGATACCGAGGACAGCTATGAGCCGCTCCGCGTCGATCCGGCGATCGAGGCCGCGCAGAGCGAGCGGCTGGCCCGGCTCCGTGCGGAGCGGGACAGCGCAGCGGTGGACCGGGCGCTGCAGCGGGTCCGCCATGCTGCAGCGGGCACCGACAACGTGCTGGTGCCGTTGAAGGAGGCGCTGGCGCTGCGTGCCACTGTGGGCGAGGTCTGCGATGCGCTGCGCGAGGTATGGGGCGTGTATCAGCCGACGGAGCGCTTCTAGCGGGCCGGGTCCCCGGACAGCTGGAGCGAGTCCGCGTCGTGGCTCAGGTTGAGCGGCTCGGCCGGTGTACCAACGGTGAGCAGCACCCGGATCAGCTCCAGCAACCGGGTCGGGTGCACCCGACCCGGGTTGGCCGCGAGCTCTTCGGCAGACCACCAGCGCAGACCGGCCAGGTATGCCTCCTCCGGCGACACCCCCGCAACGGTGACCTCCGTGCTGCCGCTGCGGCCCCAGAAGATCTGCTCACGCTGATGCAGGATCACGTCGGGGAAGTCGTCGAAGTACTCCCGTTGCGCCACCGGGCCGTCCAGCCGTACGCCGGTCAGGCCCGTCTCCTCCGCCAGCTCCCGGGCGGCTGCCTCCAACGGTGACTCGCCCTCATCGATGCCGCCACCGGGGAGGCCCCAGTGGACAGTGCCGTTCAGATGGTTCTCGGTCATCAGCACCCGGTTGTCGAGGTCGAGCACCAGAGCGCGCGCCGCCCGTCGGGTCTTGATCAACAGCTGCGGTGGCACGGTTCCATGATCGGGAAGGGTGAGGTCGCGGACGAAGCAGGCCATCTCGGGCAGGTCCGCATACTCGCCAAAGGGCGGAATTCGACGCCAGCCGGTCCGTTCGGAGAGGGCGAGGGCCTCCGGTTGTCCAGGACCGGCCGCCAGGACTAGCTGGGTGTAGCCGTGGATGGCTGCCAGCGCTTCCAGCGCGATCAAGATCGTCGACCCCAGTCGCCGGCGTCGATATCCTGCTCTGACGTAGATCCGGGTCACCTCAGCCCCACCGTTCCGCTCGATCAGGACGCCGCAGCCCAGCGGCTCGGGCTCCTGTCCGGGCCGAAGTTGTTCCACCAGCACCACGTCGACCACATCGAGGAAGCTGATCTTGGGGCGCTGGTCCGGGTCCCGGCCCACCCCAGCGTGCCGGCTCGCGATGTCACGCTGCTGTTCGGCCACGAGCTGCTGGGCGACCGGGTCGAGCCAGCCGACGCGCCGTACCCGATGGCCTTCCGGGGCTCGGACCCCGAGCGCGGCGAGGTCGGACGGGGCAGGCACCCACTCAGCGTAGGCCAGTCACCGGCGGGCGGCATGAGAAACTGACCCGGTGCCCGTCCACGACCCCCTTCAGGCAGCGATCATCTCCGAGACGGACTCGCTCTTCGATCGGCTCGTCGCGATCCGCCGCGACATCCACGCCCATCCGGAGGTCGGTCACGCCGAGTTCCGCACGACCCAGAAAATTCTCGAGATTCTCGCCAGCGTCGGTTTGCAGGCGGAGGTTCTCTCGGTGGGAACGGGGGCAATCTGCGACATCGTGCCCGAGTCCTACGACGCGTCGGAGGGTTTGGTGGGCCTCCGCGCCGACATCGACGCGTTACCGATCCCCGACGGCAAGGATGTCTACTTCGCCTCCACCAACCCGGGCGTCTGCCACGCCTGCGGTCACGACGTGCACACCACCATCGTTCTCGGTGTCGGTCTGGTGCTGGCCCGGCTGCGGGACGAAGGCCTGCTGCGCCGCGGTGTCCGGTTGATCTTCCAGCCCGCCGAGGAGCTGACTCCGGGCGGGGCCCTGGACGCGATCGACGGTGGTGCGCTGAAGGGAGTGACCGAGGCATACGCGCTGCACTGCGACCCGCGGACCGATGTCGGTCGAGTCGGCTTGAAGGCGGGGGCGATCACCTCGGCGGTGGACAGGGTGCATGTCGCCCTGACCGGGCCGGGCGGCCACACCTCGCGGCCGCATCTGACTGCCGACCTCGTCGGTGCGTTGGGTGCGCTCGCCACCACGGCGCCGCTGATGCTGTCCCGCAAGGTTGACCCCCGAGGCGGCGCCTCGCTGATCTGGGGACGGATCACCGGCGGCACCATCGGCAATGCCATCCCGCGGTCCGGGGACATCGAAGGGACTCTCCGGGCGCTGCAGCCCGACGCCTGGCGCGCCGCGGAGAAGGTCTTGCCGCAGCTCTTCGAGCAGATCGTCGCCCCCTTCGGGGTCTCGATCAAGTCGACCGTGACCTCCGGTGTGCCGCCGACGGTGAACCATGCCGGCGGCGTACGCCGGCTGGCCGAGGCTGCGCGCAGCTTTGTCGGGCCGGACGCCGTCACCACCACCGAGCAGTCGTTGGGTGGGGAGGACTTCTCCTGGATGTTGCAGCAGGTGCCCGGCGCGATGGGCCGGCTGGGGGTCCGGACCCCAGGCGTGTCCGGCTTCCCCGACATCCACCAGTCCACGTTCTCGGTCGACGAGCGGTGCATCGTGGTGGGGGTACGGATCCTTGCCGGACTGGCAGCGGCCGGGGCTCCGATCGCGGACGACCGCGGATGAGAAAGGGCCCTCGATCCTCGGCTCTGCCCGGGGTTTCGACCCTGGGTCCGTGGCGGTGTAACGAACATGTATCCAGTTGCGTCGGCGGCACCCCTCGACACGACACATCCTGCAACTCCGGTTACAGTTCCGCACATGCCCTTCCGTGGCCAAAAGCCGCGCGGATAGCCGTCAGGGCAGTAAAACCTGCAGAAATCATCGCCGCAGACCGTTTGCCTAGGAGGCAGTCCGTGAAGAAGTCGCTACTAGTCGCCCCCGCCGTGCTCGGCGCCGCGGCGCTGGCCCTGTCGAGCTGTGCGGAGGCACCGGGGACCGGCAGCTCGTCGGCCGCACCGAGTGCCAGCACCAGCAGCGCTGCCGGCGGTGGCGCGTTCAAGGCCTGCATGGTGTCGGACTCCGGCGGCTTCGACGACAAGTCGTTCAACCAGACTTCGTACAAGGGGCTGACCGACGCGAAGACCGAGCTGGGCATCGACACCAGCCAGGTCGAGTCGAGCAGCACAGCAGACTTCGCCAAGAACATCCAGTCGATGGTGGACGTTAACTGCAACATCATCGTCACGGTGGGCTTCCTGCTCGGTGACGACACCCTCGCCGCCGCGAAGGCGAACCCCGACATCAAGTTCGCCATCGTTGACTCCAGCGACCCCAAGTACACCGCAGTCAAAAATCTGAAGCCGCTGGTGTTCAACACCGCAGAGTCCAGCTTCATGGCCGGCTACCTGGCCGCCGGGATGTCTCAGAGCAAGAAGGTCGGCACCTTCGGCGGCGTCAAGATCCCGACGGTGACCATCTTCATGGACGGCTACGCCCAGGGCGTGGCCTACTACAACGAGCAGAAGAAGGACTCGGTCACGGTGCTCGGCTGGAACTCCGCCAAGCAGGATGGCCAGTTCGTCCAGAGCGAGAACCCGTTCGAGGACGTCGGTGGCGGCCAGCGCGCCGCGAAGGGCCTGATCAGCCAGGGAGCAGACATCGTCTTCCCGGTGGCCGGACCGGCGGGTGAGGGCGCACTGCAGGCGGCCAAGGCTAGTGGCGGCAAGGTGAACGCGATCTGGGTCGACACCGACGGCTGCATCAGTGCGGCCGCGTACTGCCCGCAGATCATCTCCAGTGTCTACAAGGGCATGGACGTCGCGGTTGCCGATGCCATCAAGGCCGCCAAGGACGGCAGCTTCAGCTCCGAGCCCTTCGTCGGGACGCTGGAGAACAATGGCACCGGGCTGGCCCCGTACCACGACTTCGAGAGCAAGGTTCCGGCCGAGCTGAAGAGCGAGATCGACAAGATCAAGGCCGACATCGTGTCCGGCTCGATCAAGATCACCTCGAAGGCCCAGCCCACGTCGTAGGACTGATCGACCCGAGCGGGTCGAGGTAGCTGAGCGACCCAGCCGGCTGAGCTGGTTCCTGGGTGATGCGGAGGGAGGCCACGGTGTGGCCTCCCTCCGTCATATCCGTCCACGGTGAGGAGTCCCCGGTGTGTAAGGATCGGTTGTGTGACCACTGAGACCAACCGGCCCACGGTCGGACCGCAGGACCGGGCGTCCGGGGGTCTGCAGCTCCGCGGCATTACCAAGCGGTTCGGGTCCCTGGTGGCCAACGACTCGATCGACCTGGACATCCGTCCGGGTGAGATCCACTGCCTGCTGGGCGAGAACGGCGCCGGTAAGTCGACGTTGATGAACGTGCTGTACGGGTTGCTGCAGCCCGACGGCGGGCAGATCCTCATCGACGGCACTCCGGTGCACTTCGACAACCCGGAGCAGGCCATGGCAGCCGGGATCGGGATGGTGCATCAGCACTTCATGCTGGTCGAGGTCTTCACGGTGGCGGAGAACCTGGTACTCGGTCGGGAGATCGGTACGGCCGGGCTGCTCAACATGAAGGCAGCCAGGAGCCGGGTCCGTGAGCTGTCTACGCGCTACAACTTCGCCGTCGACCCCGACGCCGTCGTGGAGAACCTGCCGGTCGGCGTCCAGCAGCGGGTCGAGATCCTGAAAGCCCTCGCCAACGACGCGAAGTACCTGATCTTCGACGAACCGACTGCCGTCCTGACTCCGCAGGAGATTGACGAGCTGATCGCGGTGATGCGGTCGCTCCGCGATGAGGGGCGGGCGATCGTCTTCATCACCCACAAGCTGCGCGAGGTCCGCGAGATCGCGGACAAGATCACGGTGGTCCGCCGGGGTGCGGTGGTGGGTACGGCCGAACCCACCGCGTCCGAGGCCCAGCTGGCCGAGCTCATGGTCGGACGGGCGGTCAGCCTGACGGTCGAGAAAGAGCCGGCTGCGGTCCAAGACGCCCCGCGGCTGGTGATCAACGGGGTATCGGTGGCCGGAGCCAGCGGCGCCCTGGTGGTGGAGGACCTCGACCTGGACGTCGCCGGCGGTGAGATTGTCTGCATTGCAGGGGTTCAGGGCAACGGGCAGAGCGAGCTGGTCGAAGCGGTCCTCGGTCTGCTGCCGGTCAGCCGGGGCAGCATCACCCTGGACGGACGAGCGATCAGCAACCTGAAGCCGAAACAGACCATCGACGCCGGAGTCGGGTACGTTCCCGAGGACCGCCAGCACGACGGCTTCGTCGGTACCTTCACGGTGGCGGAGAACCTGGTGCTGAACTCCTTCGACGAGCCCCCGTACGCTCGCGGCATCGCGTTGGACCTGGCCCGGATCCGCAGCAACGCGACTGACCGGGTGGCCGAGTTCGACATCCGTACCGAGTCGATCGACACTCCGGTGTCGTCACTGTCGGGTGGCAACCAGCAGAAGGTGGTGCTGGCCCGTGAGCTGTCCCGGCCGCTCTCGCTGCTGATCGCCAGCCAACCCACCCGCGGCGTCGACGTCGGGGCGATCGAGTTCCTGCACCGGCGGCTGGTCCGCGAACGGGACAACGGCACCGCCGTCCTGATCGTCTCCACCGAGCTGGACGAGGTGGCCGCCCTGGCCGACCGGATCGCGGTGATGTACCGCGGCCGCATCGTCGGTGTCGTCGGGCCAGACACCTCCCGCGAGGTGCTCGGGCTGATGATGGCCGGCGTCGGGCTCGACGAGGCTCGCACGCTCGCGTCGACGGCCACCGCCCCCGCCAAGGACGAGGCGCCGGCCGACGACGCAGCACTGGAAGGGAACCGGCCGTGACCACACCTGAGGCGATGGACGCGGCCCGTGTCGACGGGCGCTCTCCCGAACCGGCCAGGCGGCCGCTGATCCGGCAGCCCCGACGTGGCATCTCGTGGGAGGAGGTGCTGACCACCATCGGCGCCTTCGTGCTCGCCTTCTTCGTCGGTGCGGTGCTGATGATCGTCTCCGACACGGAGGTACGGTCGAAGTACAGCTACTTCTTCTCCCGACCTTCGGATGCGCTGATCGCCTCCTGGGAGAAGGTGTCCAGTGCGTACGGAGCCCTCATCAAGGGGGCGCTCGGCGGCTACGAAGCCATCACCGAGACCACCGCCCAGGCGGCGCCGCTGATCTGCGCCGGCCTGGGTGTCGGCCTGGCCTTCCGCGCCGGCCTGTTCAACATCGGGGCCCAGGGTCAGGCGATCATGGGGGCCATGCTCGCCGCCTGGGTCGGGTTCGGCCTCCACCTGCCCCCCGGCATCCATCTGCTGGTGGCGATCCTCGCCGGCATCGTGGGTGGTGGGATCTGGGGCGGCATCGTCGGCTGGCTGAAGGCGAAGACAGGCGCCCACGAGGTGATCGTGACGATCATGATGAACTACATCGCCGCCGGGCTGCTGGCGTTCGTGCTCACTACTACCGCGTTCCAGCGGCCTGGCCGGACCGACCCGATCTCACCGGTGGTCGACTGGAACGCGACGATGCCACGGCTGGAGGGTGGCCGGCTGCACCTCGGCTTCATCCTGGCGCTGGCAGCGGCGGTCGCCGTCTGGTGGCTCCTGGACCGCTCCACCACCGGGTTCGCGATCCGCGCCGTGGGCGCCAGCCCGCATGCGGCGGCCACGGCCGGGATGAGCGTTGCCCGGACCACGATGATCACCATGGTGCTGGCCGGCGCGCTGGCCGGGCTCGCCGGGGTCCAGGCAGCCCTGGCGCCCAGCGTCTCCGGTACGCCGGTGCCGCTCTCCGCCGGCCTGGTCGGGTCCATCGGCTTCGACGCCATCACGGTGGCCCTGTTGGGGCGGTCCAAACCGTTCGGCATCGTGCTGGCCGGGCTGCTGTTCGGCGGCCTGCACGCCGGCGGGCTCGCCATGCAGAGCGTGGCCCAGACGCCGCTCACCCTGACGACCGTGCTGCAGGCGTTGATCGTGCTGTTCGTGGCCGCACCCGCGCTGGTGACCACGGTGATCCCGTTCGTCAAGGCGCGTAAGGTCCGACCCGTCGGTCCGGCGGCGGGAGGAGCGCTGACATGAGCACACCATCGACCGTCACGCCGACCACCACCGGCGCCGAGCCGGCCGGGTCGACCGCCGTCACCCACTATGTCGAGTCGACGGAGAAGCGGCGCCAGCGGCTCTCCACCGGCGTTCTGGTTGCCGTGGTCGGGTTGCTGCTACTGATTCTGCTGGCCTCCACCAGCGGTGTCGCGCGGTTCGCCCTCTCCGACGCCTTCGACGCGGTCCAGCTGCCGACCGTCGACGTACCCGGGGCCCCCACCGTGCTGGTCTGCGGCGTGCTCTGTCTGGTTGCCGGGGCGGGGTTTATCTCCGGCCGGCTCCGCGGCCGGCTGCCGGCGCTGGCCGGGACAGTGGCCGGGGTGGCGTTTCTTCTCGGCTTCCTGACCTGGGCCGCGGCCGGCCGGGACCTCCCGTTCCCGGTCAGCAACCAGTTCGCCGGCACCCTGACGCTGGCCACCCCGCTGGTGTTCGGAGCCCTGTGCGGGGTGCTGTGCGAGCGTGCCGGCGTAGTGAACGTCTCCATCGAGGGGCAGTTCCTCTCGGCCGCGTTCGCCGCCGCGGTGGTTGGAAGCCTGACCAAGTCGGTGCCCGCGGCGCTGTTCGCCGCCGTGCTCGCTGGGGTGGCGATGGCTGCTCTGCTGGCGCTCTTCTCGATCAAGTACCTGGTCAACCAGGTGGTGCTCGGCGTGGTGCTCAACCTGCTGGCGGTCGGGGTCACCGGCTTCCTGTTCGACCAGCTGGTCCAGCCCAACTCCGCGAAGTACAACTCCGCACCGGTACTGGAGCCGGTGCCCATCCCGGGCTTGTCATCGATCCCCTTCTTCGGCCGGGTGCTGTTCGAGCAGTCGGTGCTGGCCTACCTGGCGGCTCTCTCGGTCGTGGTGGTCTGGCTGCTGCTGTTCAAGACCAGCTGGGGTCTGCGGGTACGGGCTGTCGGTGAGCACCCGCACGCGGCCGACACCGTCGGTATCAGCGTGACCCGGGTGCGTTGGTCGGCTGTTCTGGCCGGCGGAATCTTCGCTGGGCTCGGCGGCGCGTTCTTCACCCTGGCCGCGACCGGTTCCTTCTCCAAGGAGTTCACCGTCGGCAACGGGTTCATCGCCCTGGCCGCCCTGATCATGGGCCGCTGGCACCCGGTCCTGGCCACCGTGATGGCGCTGTTCTTCGGGTTCGTCACCCAGATGGCCTCCCAGCTGCAGACGCTGAGCACGCCGATGCCGAGCCAGTTCCTGCTGATCCTGCCCTACGTGGCGACCATCATCGCCGTGGCCGGCCTGGTCGGCCGGGTCCGGGCGCCCGCGGCCGACGGGATCCCGTACGAGAAGTCATGACACTGTCGGGCAGGATGGCCATGTGACGCAGCAAGCAGACATCGACTGGGAGCGGCTGCGGGCTTCAGCCCGCGACGTGTGCGAGCGGGCCTACGCTCCATACTCCAACTTCCAGGTCGGGGCGGCGGCGCTGGTGGACGATGGTCGGCTGGTGGTCGGCTGCAACGTGGAGAACGCCGCCTACGGGGTGTCGCTGTGCGCCGAGTGCGGCCTGGTGTCCGCGCTGCTGGCCAGTGGCGGCGGGCGGCTGGTCGCCTTCGCCTGCGTCGACAAGATCGGTACGGTGCTGATGCCGTGCGGCCGCTGCCGTCAGCTGCTGTGGGAGCACGGTGGGCCCCAGTGCCTGGTCGACACCCCGCGCGGGATCCTGCCGATGACCGAGGTGCTGCCGCAGGCGTTCGACGTACAACAGCTTCAGCGGGTCAGCGCTCACCCAGCCCCGGTGTCTCAGACAGACACGGCGTTTCCGACAGACACGGAGTCTCAGACAGGTACGGAGCAGCGCCGATGAGTGTGGACCTCGACCTGTTGCAGGCGGCGCCGAAGGTGTCCCTGCACGACCACCTGGACGGTGGGTTGCGTCCGCAGACCATCATCGACCTGGCCCGCGGTATCGGCCTGGAGCTTCCGGCGCAGACGGCCGATGAGCTGTCCGACTGGTTCTTCACCTCGGCCAGCTCGGGTTCGCTCGAGCGATACCTGAAGACCTTCGACTACACCATCGCGGTGATGCAGACCAAGGACAACCTGCGGCGGGTGGCGCGGGAGTTCGTCGAGGACCTGGCGGCTGACGGTGTGGTCTACGGCGAGACCCGGTGGGCGCCGGAACAACATCTGGAGGAAGGGCTGACCCCGGCGGAGGCGGTCGAGGCAGTTCGCGACGGTCTGGCCGAGGGGATGGAGATCTCCGCCGAGCAGGGTCATCCGATCGTGGTCCAGCAGCTGGTCACGTCGATGCGCCACGCCAGCCCCTCCCGCGACATTGCCAAGCTGGCGATCAAGTATCGGGACGACAGCGTGGCCGGCTTCGACATTGCCGGCGCCGAGGCGGGCTTCCCCCCGACCCGGTATCTGGACGCCTTCGACTACCTGAAGCGGAACAACGCCTACTTCACCATCCACGCCGGCGAGGCGTTCGGGCTGCCCTCGATCTGGGAGGCGGTGCAGATCTGCGGTGCCAACCGGCTCGGCCACGGCGTCCGGATCATTGACGACATCAGCGTCGACGATGCCGGGGAGCCGGTGCTCGGCGAGCTGGCCTCCTACGTCCGCAACCAACGCGTCCCGCTGGAGATGTGCCCGACCTCGAACGTACAGACCGGGGCGGCATCATCGATTGCCGAGCATCCGATCGGGCTGCTGGCCAAGCTCCGCTTCAGGGTCACGGTCAACACCGACAACCAGCTGGTCAGCCGGACCACCTTGTCGCGGGAGTTCGCTCTGCTGAGCGAGGCCTTCGGCTATGACCTGTCCGACATCCGCTGGTTCACCATCAACGCCGCCAAGAGCGCCTTCTACCGGTTCGACCACCGGCTGTCGTTGATCGAGGACGTGATCAAACCCGGCTTCGCCGAGCTTGGCGCCCACTGAGCCGGTGTAGGACTTCGACGAGTCGGTCCCTCCGGTCTGACGCACTAGGGTTGGGCCCATGAGTTCTCGTGTTCTGACCGCTGTCGCCTGGCCGTACGCCAACGGGCCCCGGCACATCGGTCACGTGTCAGGTTTCGGTGTCCCGTCCGACGTCTTCTCCCGCTTTATGCGGATGAGCGGAAACGACGTACTGATGGTGTCGGGAACCGACGAGCATGGGACACCGATCACCGTTCAGGCCGAGCGGGAGGGGATGAGCACCCGGCAGCTCGCCGACAAGTACAACCGGGTCATTGTCGAGGACCTGCAGGGGCTGGGTCTGTCCTACGACCTTTTCACCCGGACCACGACGCTGAACCACTACCAGGTGGTCCAGGAGATGTTCAAGGGTCTGTACAACAACGGCTACGTCGTGCCGAAGAAGGCGATGGGGGCGGTGAGCCCGTCCACCGGACGTACCCTTCCTGACCGCTACATCGAGGGCACCTGCCCGATCTGCGGCTACGACGGTGCGCGCGGCGACCAGTGTGACAACTGCGGCAACCAGCTGGACCCGATCGACCTGAAGAACCCGCGCTCCCGGATCAACGGTGAGAAGCCGAAGTTCGTTGAGACCGAGCACTTCTTCCTGGACCTGCCGGCCCTGGCCGGATCGCTCGGCAAGTGGCTGTCCGAGCGGACCGACTGGCGTCCCAACGTGCTCAAGTTCAGCCAGAACCTGCTCGATGACCTGCGCCCGCGGGCCATCACCCGTGACCTCGACTGGGGTGTCCCGGTGCCGTTGGAGGGCTGGCGCGACCAGCCGATGAAGCGGCTGTACGTGTGGTTCGACGCAGTGATCGGATACCTGTCGGCCTCGGTGGAGTGGGCCAAGCGGACCGGTGACCCGGAAGCGTGGCGTGAGTGGTGGACCAACCCGGACGCTAAGGGCTACTACTTCATGGGCAAGGACAACATCGTCTTCCACTCCGTGATCTGGCCGGGCATCCTGCTCGGGCACAACGGACGCGGCGACCACGGCGGCACCGTCGGGCCGATGGGCGAGCTGAACCTGCCGGACGAGGTGGTGTCGAGTGAGTTCCTGACCATGAGCGGCTCCAAGTTCTCCACCAGCCGCGGCAAGGTGATCTACGTCCGCGACTTCCTCCGCGACTTCGGGCCGGACGCGCTGCGCTACTTCATCGCTGTCGCCGGTCCCGAGAATCAGGACACCGACTTCACCTGGGACGAGTTCGTCCGTCGGACCAACTTCGAGCTGGCCAACGAATGGGGCAACCTGGTCAACCGCTCGGTCTCCATGGCGCACAAGAACGTCGGGGCGATCCCGCAGGCCACCGACCTGCGTGACGTCGACCATGAGCTGCTCGCCACCTCACGGGCGTCCTTCGACATCGTCGGTGACCTGCTCAAGCGGAGCCGGTTCAAGCAGGCCTCCGGTGAGGCGATGAGGGTGGTCTCCGCCGCCAACAAGTACATCTCCGATACCGAGCCGTGGAAGCTCAAGGACGACACCGCCCGCCGCGACACGGTCCTGCACACCGCACTCCAGGTGGTTTCCGACGCGAACACGCTGCTCACCCCATTCCTGCCGCACGCCGCTCAGTTGGTCCACGAGACCCTCGGTGGCACCGGGGTGTGGGCGGCGCAGCCGGAGATCCGTACCGTCACTGAAGAGGGCGGCCCCGACTACCCGGTCCTGATGGGGGAGTACGCAGCCGAGCAGGCTCGGTGGGCCAGCACCCCGATCGAGGTCGGCCGGCCACTCAACAAGCCGGTGCCGCTGTTCGCCAAGCTGGACGAGAAGCTCGGCACCACCGGTCCGGACTGGGCCCCGTTGGAGGACTGACCCCCGGCGGGCCCGCCGTTTACGGCCTAGAGTGCCGGGTAGCAGTTGTTCGACGACGGGAGGGCGTTGGGCATGGACGTGGCCTTGGTATCGGAGCATGCGAGCCCTTTAGCGGTGTTGGGCGGGGTCGATGCGGGTGGGCAGAACGTCCACGTAGCGGCCTTGGCTGCAGCGCTTGCCAGCCGAGGCGACCGCGTCACCGTTTACACCCGCCGCGACGGTCCGGAGCTGCCTGAGCGACAGCACACGGCCGACGGCTACGACGTCGTCCACGTCCCGGCCGGGCCGGCGCGGCCGGTCGGTAAGGACGGCCTGTTGCGCTACATGCCCTCGTTCGGACAGTACCTGAGTCGATGCTGGGCGCAGGCCGCGCCAGAGGTGGTGCATGCCCATTTCTGGATGTC
>JAOPXN010000020.1 GCA_025965155.1 Propionibacteriaceae bacterium | reverse complement strand
ACGAGGTGCGAGAAGCCGACTTCAAGTCCCTGGACACCGACGTCAAGGTCTCCAAACAGGAGATCGGCATGGCTCAGTCTCTGGTGGAGAACATGGCCTCCGACTTCGCACCCAAGAACTTCAGCGACGAGTACCAGGAGCAGCTGAGGACATTGATCGAGGCCAAGCTGAAGCAGGGCGACTCACTGGATACCGCCGCGACGTTCGGCGAAGACGCTGACGGAGGCGACAGCAGCGCCGACGTGATCGACCTGATGGCCGCTCTGCGAGACAGCGTCGAGCGTAGTCGCCAGTCGCGAGCCGGGCACGGCACAGGCCAGTCCGCACAGTCCGGGAAGAGCAGCGAGAAGAAGTCAGCCGCGAGGAAGAGCAGCCAGAAGGGCAATGCGGAGAAGCCGGCGGGAAAGAAGAAAACCCCTGCCAAGAAGGCCCCTGCCAAGAAGGCCCCTGCCAAGAAAGCGACAGCAAAGAAGAGCAGTGCCAAGTCGGCGCCGGCCAAGAAGGCGAGTTGAGCGGGGCAGCCGGGGCCCCAAGGACTGGTGCGGTGCCGACGGGACCGGCCGCAGTGAGCCGGGCTAGGCGTAGCGTCCCCGAAGGCCTACTGGTGCATCTGCGCCGGGCCAAGGACCTGGCCGACAGAGACTACGTCGACCCGTTGGACCTGGACCAGCTAGCGGCCGCCGCCGGGGTCTCGAAGTACCACTTCCTGCGGTGCTTCGCCGAGACCTACGGCACAACGCCGGCCGTGTACCTGGCTGAGCGACGGATCGAGCGGGCCCAAGATCTTTTGCGGGCCACCAACCTCACGGTGACCGAGATATGCATGCTGGTCGGATACAGCAGTGTGGGCTCGTTCAGCGCCAAGTTCAAGGAGCTGGTGGGGTCCACCCCGTCGGCCTACCAGGCGCGCTGGGCCGAGACCGGTGCGCCGCACATACCGGGCTGCTACATCTTCATGCACGGCCTCAGTGACCGGCGCCCGAGCTCCGCAATTTCGGAGAAGCCGGCGGCCGACCCGACCGACTAGGTTAAAACCATGATCACCAATATCTCCCTCTTCACGCTCTACGTGACAGATCAGGACGAGGCGAAGCGGTTCTACGTCGAACACCTTGGGTTCGAGGAACGTGTCGACATCACCATGGGTGAAGGCTTTCGGTGGGTCACCATCGGGCATCCAGCTCAGCCGGAGCTCGAAGTCACGTTGATGCTGCCGGGCCCGCCGCTGGACGAGGACATGGCTGAAGCCGTCCGCCGGGCGTTGGCCAAAGGGTCGATGGGAGGGTTCGGGCTGCGGACCGACGACTGCCGAGCGACCTATGAGAAGCTGACAGCCGAGGGCGTCGAGTTCGTCCAGCCACCGTCCGATCGGCCGTACGGGGTGGAAGCTGTGATGCGGGACAACTCGGGCAACTGGCTTGTCCTGGTGCAGAACCGGGAGTTCTCGCCGGAGGACTTCAACCAGTAGCACTGCGCTGAAAAGTTGCTGAGAAACGTCGGTGCTCTCCAGGCGGCTCCTATGCTGGGTCTTCAAGGCTCAGCCGGCGGTCACATCTGCTGGCGGCTCCCACCGATAGAAGGCGGACACATCATGAACCTCAGCGGCAAGGTGAAGTCATTCCTCGACAGCCCCAAGGGCCGTCAGATGATGGATCGGGGACGTCAGGAGATGTCCAAGCCCGAGAACCAGCGCAAGATCAGGAACCTGATGAACAAGGTGAAGAAGGGTCGCTGACCCGCAGACGGGACGGCAGCCGGGGCAAGATCATGTTCGCTACCGGCTGCTGATCCGACTATCCAAGCTGCCATCTCCGAGCCGCCTCGGCCATCGGGCACCGTAGTCGGTCAGACGCCTGCGGGGACTCCCGGCAGCACTGTCGCTGGTCCGTGCACGCTGACCCGCACGACCGCTCCCGGCTCGGGCCGGGCCGCTCCCACCGTGCGCGACAGGATGACCGGACCGCCATTGATCTTGGCTCGGACTGCCGCGTCGTGGCCGTAGTAGTAGACCTCAAGCACCTCGGCGGAGATCTCGCCGGCAGCACCGGACACATCGGCGGTGAGGTGGATCTGTTCCGGACGGACGAGAAGCTGAGCGGGTCCGTCAGCACAGGGCGCGCTCAGCTGCAACGGGCCCAAAGCCCCGTCGGCCCAGCCGTGCGACACCATCGCCGAGATGATCACTGCCTCCCCGAGGAACTGTGCAACGTCGGCGTCCGCCGGGTGGTCGTACACCGCGCTGGGCTTGTCAGACTGAACCAGCCGACCGTCCCGCATCACGGCAACCTGGTCGGCCATGGAGAGTGCCTCGTCCTGGTCGTGCGTGACCAGCACCGCAGTGGACTTGGACGCACGCAGCGCCTGAGCTACACCGCGGCGGGTGCCCTCACGCAGCGCCGCATCGAGTGACGAGAAGGGCTCGTCGAGCAGCACCAGCGCCGGTTCGGGTGCCAGCGCTCGAGCCAAGGCGATCCGCTGCTGCTGGCCGCCGGACAGCTGGTGCGGGTATCGGTCGGCCACCGCCACGTCCAACCCGACCAGGTCCAGCAGCTCATTGACCCGGCTTCGGAGCCGGCGCTTGCCCCGCGGCAGGCCGAAGGTGATGTTCGCCGCCGCGGTGAGGTGCGGGAACAGTGCACCTTCCTGGGGCACGTAGCCCACGCGCCGGCGCTCCGGCGGGACCCGCTGCGCCGGTCCGGCGACGACGGTGTCGCCGAAGGCGATGGTGCCGGTATCGGGATCGGAGAACCCGGCAATCAGGCGCAGCAGGGTCGTCTTACCGCAGCCGGACGGGCCTAGCACCGCGGTGAAGCTGCCGTTGGGTACGAGCAGGTCGACACCGTGCAGCACTGAGGTGCTGCCGTAGGACTTGCTGAGGCCGCGGACAATGAGGGAGGTCATCAGGACCGCTCCTTTCCGGCTTGACGGGTCAACAGGTAAGTCGCGGGCGCAGAGATCAGCACCATCAAAGCGGCGTAGGGTGCTGCGGCGCCGTAGGCGACGGAGCCGCTCAGTGACCAGAACCTCGTCGCTAGCGTCTGGGTGCCGATCGGCGCCAGCAACAGGGTGGCGGTGAGCTCGGTCACCGCGGCCAGAAAGACCAACGCCGCCCCGGATCCCAGTCCGGGGGCGATCAGCGGCAGGGTGACCCGACGCATGGTCGACAACCGACCGTTCCCGAGAGATCTCGAGACCTCCTCCAGCAGCGGCGGTGCCTGCGCCAAACCGGCCCGGACCGACACCATCGCCCGGGGCAGGAACATGATGGCGTACGCCACCAGCAGCATGGCTGTTGTCTGGTAGAGCGCGGGCACGCCCCGGATGGCGACAGTGACCAGAGCCAGCGCCACCACGATTCCTGGAAGCGCACTACCGATGTAGGTGCTCCGCTCGATCAGGGTGGCCCAGCGGCCGGGGAAGCGGGTGTAGAGCCACGCCACCGGCACCGTGGCCACGGTGGTCGCCACGGCCGCGAGTGCGGCAAGGGCGATCGACGACGTCGCTGTCGAGACCAGCGACGCCGCATCAAAGGATGTGGAGCTGCCGGTGATCAGCCAGTAACAAATACTTGCCAGCGGAACTCCGACAGCGAGCACGGCCAGCGCCGCCATGGCCAGCACGACCGGCGCGGTGGCCAGCCCGAGGCGAACCTTTCTGGCCGGCCTGGCGCTCCCTGGACCGAGTCGGGAGTAGCGGGCGCTGCCGCGGAGCCGGAGCTCTCCCATCAGCAGCACCAGGCAGCAGAGCACCAGCACACCCGCGATCATGTTCGCGGCCTGGCCGTTGAAGGAGCTCTTGTACTGGTCGTAGATCGCCGTAGTGAAGGTGGGGTACTGGAGCATCTGTAGCGCACCGAACTCCGCCAGCAGGTGCAGACCGACGAGAAGCACACCGCCGAGCACGGCGGGCCGCAACTGCGGAACCACCACTCGGAAGAAGGTCGTCAGCCGGTTGTTGCCGAGCGCTCGAGCCGCCTCCTCCAGCACTGGGTCCAGCCCTCGTAGAGCGGCAGCCGCAGGAAGATACACGAGCGGGAAGTACGACAGAGTGACCACCAGAAGCGCCCCGGAGTAGCCGGTTGCGCTGGGCACGATGGAAATCCAGGTAAACGAGTTGACGAAAGCCGGGATGGCCAGCGGCGCGACCAGCAGCACGTGCCAGAGCCGACGGCCAGGCAGCGACGAACGCTCGACCAGCCACGCGGCTCCGGTGCCGATCACCGCGGACACCGCCATACAGCCGACCCCCAGCCGGACGGTGTTCCACAACAACTCGCCCATCCGCGGACGCCAGATCAAAGCCGCGGCCTGCTCAGGTCCAATGGCGATCGTGTACCCGATGATGAACAGCAGGGGGATCAGTGCCACGGCGGCGAGTAGCACGGAGATGATCAGCAAGGCTGCCGGATAGTGACGTCGGGATCGGGTCGCCTCCGAAGGAAGCGGGTCGCCGATAGCGTCCGAGAGGACGCCGACGCCCCCGCCGGCGAAGGTGTCGGCGGGGGGTCTGGTGTGGGTCTGATCGATCAGAGCAGACCGGCCTGAGTCATCAGCTCAACGACCTTGGGTCCGTTCAGCTGGGCGATATCGATAACCGGCGGGTCCAGCTCAGACATCGGCTTCAGCGCCGGGTTGGTGGGGACCTCGGTCGACAGGGAGTACTCCAAAGCCTGCGAGTCTGCCACGATCTGCTGCCCAGCCTTGCTGGTCAGATACTTCACCAGCGCCTGGGCCTCGGCCGGATGGTCGGAGCTCTTCACCACACCGGCGCCGGAGACGCCGACGAATGCTCCGGGGTCCTTGTCGCCGAAGTAGAGCAGCTTCACGTTCTTGGTGTTCTCGCCGGACTCGGCCTGGTCCTTGTACCAGTAGTAGTGGTAGATCACCGCGGCCTGGATCTCGCCGGCGTTGACGGCCTTCATTGCTGCGTTGTTGCCCTGGTAGATCTTGGCGTTCGCCTTCAGGCCTTTGAGCCAGGCAGCGGTCGCCGCTTCGCCCTTCAGCTGCAGAACAGCGCTGACGATGGCCTGGAAGTCCGCGCCGGCAGCGGCGATTCCAATCTTGCCGGACCAGGCGGGATCAGCCAGCTCCATGATGGACGCGGGGAGCTGCGCCTGCTGAAGCTGAGTGGGGTTGTACGCCAGCACCGTCGACCGGGCGGCCCAGCCCACCCAACTGCCATCGGCCGCCGAGAACTGCGCCGGGACCTGCGCCTTGGTGGCGGCGTCAACCGGGGCGAAGCCACCCTTGCCGGCCACCAGTGTCATGGATGGGGAGTTCTCGGTCACGAAGACATCGGCGGGGGAGGCGTCACCCTCGGCCAGGATCTGGTTCGCAAGCTCGGGGTCCTCACCCGAGCGCAGCTCTACCTTGATTCCGGACTCCTGTGTGAACCCGTCGACCACAGCCTGGGTCAGCTCCTCGTGCTGGGCGTTGTAGAGCACCAGGGTCGGCTTCTCAGCTGAACCGCTGGTCGTCTCGGACCCGGCTGTGTCGGAGCCTCCGCAGGCCGAAGCCAGCAGCGCGAGTGTGAGAGAGCCGGCCAGCATGCCAACCGTACGTCCGAACCGCATAGATACACCTTTCGATACCAATCAACTTAGGGAAGCCTACCTTATGTTGGTGGAGTGGCCGCGCCGGCGCAACTCCGTCCCTAATGAGACCTGCAACACTCACGACTGCGGTCGGAGACCAGACGGCTCAGCAGGCGCTGATGCCGAGCCGAGCCAGCAGGGCCATGGCGTCGCGCGGTGCATGGACCTTCGCGTCGTTGTCGAAGTAGACGTACACATCGCCGTTCTCCGCCCACTTCTCGACCTCGCGGGCCCACGCGTCGATCGCGGCGGGACTGTAACCGCTCGTGTAGAGCTCGGTGTCTCCGTGCAGCCGGACGTAGACGAAATCCGCCGTGATCTTCTTGATCATCGGCCATTTGCCTGCCGTGTCGGCGACCACCAGCGCTATATCGTGCTGGCGGAGGAGGTCGATCAGGCCCGGGTCATTGAAGCTGGGATGACGGACCTCGAGGCAGTGTCGCAGTGGATGCTCCGGATCCGGGGCAGTGGTCAACGCCTGATCCTCGGGCACTTTGCTGTCATGGTGTGCAGCGAGCTCGGCGGCGGCACCGGCCGTCCGTGGAAGCTGGTCGAAGAAGGTGGCCAAGCGGTCGGGATCGTAGCCCAGGGTGGGCGGCAGCTGCCACAGGAATGGGCCTAGCTTCGAGCCGAGTGCAAGAGGACCGCTGGCGAAGAAGTTGGCCAGTGCCGTCTCCACGCCGGCGAGCTTTTTCATATGCGTAATGAACCGTCCGCCTTTGACCGAGAAGACGAAGTCGTCCGGGGTCTGGTGATGCCAAGACTGATAGCTCTTCGGCCGCTGCAAGGAGTAGAAGGAGCCGTTGATTTCGATGGAGTTGACCTGCCGTGCTGCGTAGCTCAGCTCAGCCCGCTGGGGGAGTCCCTCGGGATAGAAAACCTTCCGCCATCGGGGATAGGTCCAGCCAGAGATGCCGACCCGGATCACGATCTAGCCCGCCCTTCCGAGCAAGGCACGCACAGACGGGCCTCGGGTCGTACCTCCAGCCGGGCTGCCGGAATCTCTCGGCCACAGCGCTCGCACCGCCCGTAGGTGCCGCCGCGGAGGCGGTCGCGCGCCGCCTGCAGCTCGCTGAGCGCGGAGCGCGCATGCACCAGAAGGGCGGCATCCCTGGCCTGGTCCAGCGACACGGTCGAACCTTCCGGGTCGTGTTCGTCGTCGGCCGTGGTCAGGCTGCGGGCGACCCGCATCTTCTCGATTGCGGATGCGAGCCCTTCTATCTGGGCCTCCTCGCGAGCGATCCGACCATCGATCAGCGCGAGGAAGTGCTCAGCGGTGCTCATGCGTCGACGCTATCGGATGTGGTCTGGTAGCCCGGCGACCCGATCGGCGTCGGCTCGGGGAGGAAAACGCCAGATTCAAACCAGAAGAGTTGGAAGGAAACCCTGTGCCGAACCTAGGCAGGAATTAACAGGAGGTTTTAGTTTGAGGAGCTAGACGGCTCGCAACGGTGCGGGCCACAGGGGGGAGTGCCAGATAATGTCCGCACGCAGAAAAAAGCTCATCGGCTTGGCGACAGCTTTGGCCCTGGCTGGGGGACTGTTGCCCTTCAGTACGATCGGTCTGGCTGATGCAAAGACCAACGGATTTTCGCCCGCCGCGGAAGCCAGAAAAATGGATGCAATAGCGACTCCGAAACTGGACTGGTACTCCTGTTTCGGCAGAGCCGAATGTACGACGGTCAAGGTGCCCCTCGACTACGACGAGACGATGGGCCCGCAGACCGAACTCGCGCTGCTCCGCCTCAAGGCCCGGAAGCCAGACAAACGCATCGGTAGCCTGTTCATCAATCCAGGCGGGCCAGGCGGCTCGGCAACCGCCGTCGCGTACTTCGCGCCTTTCATCTTCTCCAGCGAGTTGCTTGACCGCTTTGACATCGTCGGGATGGATCCCCGCGGCATTGCCTTCAGCGACAATGTGAAGTGCTTTGCGGGGCCACGTCAGCAGGAGCCGGCTCTTGCCGGCCGGAACGTCTTCTTCCCGACCACCGCGGCCCGGGAACGCGCCTGGCTGAAGTCGGACAAGATGCTAGGGCAGGCCTGCAGCAGGTCAGGTGGACTGGCAACCGCTATGTCGACCGCAGAGGTGGCGCGGGACATGGAACTGATGCGCCGCGCGGTCGGGGACAGCAAGCTCAGCTACTTCGGGCTGTCCTACGGCTCTTACCTTGGTCAGGTATACGCCAACATGTTCCCGGACCGCTTCCGAGCGGTGGCGATCGACGGGGTGCTCGACCCCGTCGCCTGGAGCGGGACATCATCCAACCAGCATGAACCACTGGCGACGCGGCTGGATTCGGCAGCCAGCGCCTCGAAGGCCCTGCACGAGATCCTGGTTCGCTGTGATGCTGCAGGGGGAGCGGGGTGCGCTTTCGCGGTGGGAGACCCGGTCGCGAACACCGACCTCATCGCCAGACGGCTGACGGCAAATCCCGTCAAGGTCGAGGACCCGTTGACCGGGGAGACGTTCGAGTTCGGCTACGCCGATCTGGTGGCGAACATGTTGGCCATGCTTTACGACCCGGCGGGGTCGGAGCTCATCATCGAGATGTTGAGCTCACTGATGACTCTGACCGAACCGCCGGAGAAATCGCCCAACGGAAACGCGACCAACGCGAGGTCCGCCAAGAACCGGGATGCTGCAGCTGAAAAGCTCAGTCAGGTTGTGCGCTACACCAAGGATCTCGGCCCGGCGCGGTTCGACTTCCCGTACAGCAACGGCCTAGACGCCTTCGCGTCGGTCACCTGCACCGATAGCAAGGAGAGCACCAAAGGCGTCGACTTCCCGTCCTACGCCGCCAAAGCCGACGAGCGGGCAAAGTACTTCGGGCGGGCTTGGCTATGGCAAACCTCGATGTGCGCTGGGGACGCCTACACGGGCAACGATGACGATGTCTACACCGGACCGTATACGACCAAGACAGCCAGTCCCGTGCTCATCGTCGGCAACTTCTACGACCCCGCCACCCCCTACAAGGGCGCAGTGAGGGCGGCTTCGCTGCTGCCGAACAGCCGCCTGGTATCCAGTGACTCCTTCGGGCACACGGCCTATATGACATCGGCCTGCGTCACTTCGGCGATCGACAACTACCTGCTGAGCGGGAAGGTGAAGCCGAAGTACCCACGGTGCAAAGGCGACGTGCAGCCATTCGAGTCCAGCGAAGCGGACCTGGCGCTGAACCGGCAACGGCAGCTTGCGCTGCATCGGCCGATGCCTGAACAAGGAGGGCTGCGCTAGCAGTTCGGCCACGTCAGCGGGGTCCTCCGGTCAGTCTGGGGGACCCCGCTGCGAGGGTCTCCCGACTTCGATGGTGCTGGCGACCTAGGGCTCGTCTGCCAGCTCGGGCTCATCCCGGGGGATGACGGCGAGCGACAGGCCCTGGTACGGCAGCAGCGAAACAGCAAAGCTGTGCAGATCGTCAACCGTGGCAAGCCACTTGCCAGTGAACATGTCGATCACGTCAGCACCGGGCGGCAGGTGCTCAGAGATGACGCTGCCGGCGATCGGGTGCCAGGAGAAGTTGAGCACCGTCGCCTGAAGCTGCTCAGCATCCGCCAGCTCGTGAATCATGACCAGCATTCCCTTGTGCGAGACGTGCGGTACGTCCAGCTGCTTGGCTACGGCGATCCCATAACGCTTGCGGACCTCAAGGATCTGAGACAGCCGGGACACGAACGAGTCCGGGTCATCCAGCTGCCGGTTCAGTGGCCCGTAGAGGCTTTTGCCCCTGGGCATCTGGGAGGCAGACATAGTGGCGTCGGGCTGGTAGTCCAACAGGTCGTAGGCGGCCCGGTGGATCCAGCGGGTGTCGCCGGTGGAGAGCAGCGCCGCGACCTGTTTGCGTTCCAGCGGCAGCATGCCCAGCAGGTCCCAACCCGACAGGGCGAACACACCCGGCTGTAACGCGTTGAACATGGCGAGTAGCAGGTGGGCCCGTTTGATCTTGTCGACCTGTTCCTCCGACAGGTCCGAGAGGTCGGTGTAGCCCAGCGACGCCGCGATGATGCTGGCGGTGGTGGAGGCGATGCCGTTCGTGGTGAAGGTGGCGTTGTACGGACCGGCCTCGCCGGTGAGCCGGTTGATCAGGTCGGTCCGGATCGTCACAGCCAGCTGTCCGCCGGTGATCTCCTCGCCCCGGAAGTTGAAGACGTCATCCGCATGCAGGGTGGCGAAATGCACCAGCTCGTAGGTCATCTCGTCGTGGTTCTGCAAAGCATGCACCAGCGAAACCGGCTCCACTCCGATCTCACGGGACGCGTTCAACGTGAGCCGCAGAAACTCGGTGTCGCCGGTGGCCATCGCGTGGTGGTAGGCAGGCCGGTTCACGAAGTCGTAGGACAGGTCGGCGCCGCGTGCGGACGTGGCGCGAATATCGTCGATGGTGAGGTTCAGCTCCTGGAAGGTGAAGCCTCCGACTTTGCGGACCATGCTGGCGATCAGCTGGTTCGCGGCTTCGGAGAGCGGGTGACCTTCCGACCAGGCCGGTGCGTCCTCGGTGCTCTTCTCCACACCCAGGAAGCCGTTGGCGTCCAGCCGGAGCGCTCCGGTCCCGAGGTCTCCGAGGGAGTGCAGCGCGTCCCCGATCACCAGCCGCATGCCGGCGAACGTCGGGTCCAGCCAGTTGATCGAGGGTTGGCCTTCCTTGAAGTAGTGCAGGTAGACCCAGCGACGAGTTACCCCGTCGGGGCCCAGAACGGGTGCGGTCGCGCTCCAGTTGGTGTCCTTGATGCCGGGGTGGTGGAAGATCACCCGCTGTAGCCGGCCGATGATGTACCCGGCCTTCTCCAGCTGGTCCTCGGCCTCGATGTCAAGGTTCACCGAGTCGTGGCCGCGCGCCGGCTCAGGAAGGAGATGCCAGTCCTCCGGGGGAATCTCCACCATATGGTAGATGCCGGGATAGTCGCCGACCTTCATCTCAGCCAGCCGGAAGTCGGCCCCCTTGCCGGTGTGCCCGGGCACGATGTCGTCGATCACGGTGCCAGCGTGCACCGCGGCGACCTCGCAGACCGCCCTGAACTCCTCCTCGGTGCCGAAGGCTTCGTCGATCTGGGTACTGATTCGGTCGAAGTGGCCGTCGATGCTCGGGGTGGAGTCCCAGCCGGACAGGCCGCCGGCCTGTTTCACCGGGCCGGTGTGAATCCCGTCGATCCCGATCTGCTGGAAGGCCTGCCAGAGCGCGTCATCCCCGAGCGTTCCGAGGAAGGACTTGCCAGGCTTGGTGATCATCGAGATCGGGTACGCGGTGAACCAGACCGAGGTCTTCTCGATCGCTGCCCGCGGGTCCGGGTTGGCGAAGGGGTTCTGCCACATGCTGCCCTGGCCACTGAACTGGTTTGAGATCGCCACTGCGTCGGCCAGCATGGACTGCTCGATCAACCACGACACGTAGGCCGGGTTGTCGCCGACCGGTTTACCCGACCGGCCGGTCCGGGGCCGGAGCGAGAACAGGTCGCGGAGCCGTGCCCGGGGCCTTAGCCGCTGAGGGCGGGCGGGATAGAACTGCTCATCGTAGGTGATCTCGCTCGGCTCGTGCGCCTCGCGGGCGTCTGAGTCGGTGTCCAGCGACCTCTGGTCTTCCACGTGTCTCCGCTCCAGTGCCCCATCACGGCCTCACGTCCGGCGACGCGCGGCCTGCTACCTGGTCAAAACTTATCCTTCCGCACCGGCCCGCTATCCCCGGGCACCTCATCGATGCGTTTCATTGTCTGGTCGGCTCAGATTTCGAATGGCCATCGCCGAGTCGGTTCAGACTACGGCGCTCACTCCGGAGGCGGCACCAAGTACGGCTCCCAGGATCATCCAAGGGCCGAATGCAACGGAACCGGTCCGCTGGACCCGCCGGGTCAGCAGCAGCACGCCGCTCCACAGCCCTACCAGCACAAACGCCGACAGCGCACCAAGAAGCGTCTGCGACCATCCGAGCCAGCCTAGAAAGGCGCCCAAGAGCCCCGCCAGCTTCACGTCGCCCAACCCAAGGCTGGCCGGGCTGATGAAGGCCAGCACGAAGTAACCAGCGGCGAGGAGGGCCATCGCAGCGGCGGCGCGGCCCAGCCGACCCCAGTCGCCTCCGGTAGCGGCGGCAACTGTCAGGGTCACCAGCAGCACGAGGTACATCGGACCCACGATGATGTCTGGCAGCCGATGGACCGCTAGGTCGATACACAGCAGCAACGCGCACGCTACGGCGAGGGCCGCGAAAGCCACTAGCTCGGCCCAGCCCTGCGCCAGGGCCGCGGCACCGGCGCCGGCCAGTCCGCCGACGAGCGCAGGGGATGTGACGTGCAGCCAGCGTGACTCTCGACCGGCCAGCCCGCGTGCCCAGGGGGTGCACAGAGCTGACAGCAGCCCGGTCATCAAGGCGGTGACTAGGACGCTCACCGGCGACATCGGGCGGTCCACCTCGCGACGTACATTCTTGAGTTTCTCAGCTGAACGCGGCCATGATGTCCATGGCCGCGGGACCGAGCAGCACGATGAAGAGCACCGGGAGGATGCAGAGCATCAGCGGGAAGATCACCTTGACCGGGATCTGCATCGCCTTCTCCTCGGCCCGCTGCCGCCGCTTCATCCGCATTTCGGCCGCCTGGGTGCGGAGAACGTCGGCAATCGCGATTCCGTACGCGTCGGCCTGAATGATGGCCCGGATGAACCGGCGCAGGTCCGGTACCGAGGTGCGTTGGGCGAGACCCTCATAGGCGTCCCGACGGGAGTGACCCACCTGGATGTCCTGCAGCGTCCGGACCAGCTCCTCGGCCAACGGGCCTTGACCGTTGCGGCCAGCGCGGGCCATGGCGGAGTCGAAGCCGAGCCCGGCCTCGACCGCAATCGTCATCTGGTCCAACGTGTCGGCGAGCTCAAGGGTGATCTTTTGGCTCCGCTCCTGGCCCCGGCTGTGCAGCAGCAGCTCAGGCAGAAAGTAGCCGACGACGGTAACCGCGATCCCGACGACGATGGGGATCATCCGTGGCGCCGAACTGATATAGAGCAGGCTCAAGAGTGCAAGTGTTCCGGCTAGCACCACCTTGCCGGCCATCAAGCGTTCGAGGGGCCAGGCCGGGGGCCGACCAGCCTGCGCTAGCAGGCGGTCGAGAGTTCGGACGGAGCCAGCAGGGGTGAGTCGCCGGCCGAGCACGTTCAGCGTGCTAGGGCGTGGGGCGCCGAGCGCCGGGTCTGACTGAGCCGCGAGCCTACGGTCCAGACCTCGCTGCAGGTTGAGGACTGCGCGCTGGTGGCTCGGATCCGGGCGAGCAAGCACCGACCAGGTCAGCAGGAGAAGCGCGACGCCGATGAAGGTGACGGCGAGCACAATGGCCATGGGCACGGGGAATTGCTCCTAGCTCGACGAGTGGGTGATCAGAACTTGAAGCTGACGACTTTGCGCATCCAGACCGCCCCGACGGTCAACAGCACGATGGCCGTCCCGAGCATGGCATAGCCGGCGACACTCCCGACCAGCTTGCCGATGTAGGCGGGGTTGGAGAAAGAGAGAAATGCGGCAATGCCGAAGGGAAGCGCCATCAACACCACCGCCGACAGCTTGCCCTCCGCTGCGAGCGCCTGGACCTGCCGGCGGAGTTGGTTGCGTTCACGGATCGTGTGGCCGACCCCGTCGAGCACCTCGGCGAGATTGCCGCCGACCTCCCGGTTGATGGCGATGGCCTGGGTCACCCAGACGAAGTCCTGGCTCCCCATCCGCGTTGCAGTTTCCTGCAGCGCCTCCCCGAGTTCGCGTCCTACCCGGGTCTCATTGATCACCCGGGCAAACTCCACCGAGGTGGGACTCTCTGCCTCCCGCGCGACCGACGCGAGCGCTTGCAACAGGCTGTGTCCGGCGCGAAGGCTGCTGGCCATCAGCTGCAAGGAATCGTCCATCTGGTCAGCGAACGCGCTCTGTCGGCGTTTGGCCAAGACAGCGAGGGCCACCTTCGCCCCCACCGGAACCAGTACGGCCAGCAGCAGACCCAGCACGGGTCCACCGACGACCACACCGACTGCCGCGGCAGCCAGTACGCCGGCCACCAGGAACAGCGTGAAGTCCTGCGCACGTACGGACAGTCCTGCCATCTCCAAGGCGGCCGCCCCGGCGTCGCCCTTCCGGCGCCGGATGATCTTGTCGAGGGCTGCGGTGGCCGACGTCGTTGCCGAGGCCAGATGTCCTGGCTTCGCCGCCACCCCCGGGCGCCGCCGTTCGATCGCCAACCGGACTGGCCGCGGGCCGAGGATCAGGTAGCACAGGATCAGCAGGCCAGCGGCGACGCCGCCGATGGCGCACTGGACCAGTAGCGGTAGGTCGCTCAGCGATGTCATCGGAGGCTCCGAGCGGTCTCCGGGGCTCCGAAGACTCGCGGCGAGACGGTGATACCCATGTCGTCGAACCGGTCAGTGAAGCGCGGCCGGATCCCGGTCGGAATGGTCTTGCCCAGAAACCGACCGTTGGCGTCAACACCGGCGGAGTAGTCGAAGACGAACGCGTCCTGGAGGGTCACGGTTTGGCCTTCCATGCCCTGTACCTCGGTTACTGCGGTGACCCGTCGGGACCCGTCCCGCATTCGGCTCAGCTGGACGATGACGTCCACGGCTGAGGCGATCTGCTCCCGGATCGCTCGCAGCGGCAGGTCCATGCCGGCCATCAGCACCAGCGTCTCCAGCCGGGCGATCGCGTCGCGGGGGGTGTTGGCGTGCACTGTTGACAGCGACCCATCGTGACCGGTGTTCATGGCCTGCAGCATGTCGAGGCTCTCCCCGCCGCGGACCTCACCCACGACGATCCGGTCAGGGCGCATGCGAAGCGAGTTGCGCACCAGCTCGCGGATGCCGATCTCACCCTTTCCTTCGATGTTGGGAGGGCGGCTCTCCAGTCGGACAATGTGATCCTGCTGGAGCTGGAGCTCAACTGCGTCCTCGATCGTCACGATCCGTTCTCCTTCGGGGATGAAGGAGGAGAGGACGTTCAAGAGGGTGGTCTTGCCGGTGCCGGTGCCGCCCGAGACGATGATGTTCAGTCGCGCCTCGACGCAGGCCTGCAAGAGCTCGGCCATCTCGGGCGTCATGGTTCCAAAACCGATCAGGTCATCGACCTTGAACGGATCCTTGGAGAACTTTCGGATGGTCAGTGACGATCCACTGAAGGCAATCGGCGCGATCACCGCATTCACGCGGGAACCGTCGGCCAGCCGGGCGTCGACCAGCGGTGACGACTCGTCAATCCGCCGACCGACCCGCGACACGATCCGCTCGATCACCCGCCGCAGGTGCTCCTCGGAAGCGAACCTGGTATCGCTGCGGGTCAGCTTGCCCTTCTTCTCCACGTAGACCATGTCGGGACCGTTGACCATGATCTCGGTCACGGCCGGGTCGTCGAGCAGCCGCTGCAGCGGTCCGTGTCCCAGCACGTCGTCCTGGACGTCGCGGATCAGCCGCTGCCGCTGTTCCGACGTCAGGGGAACCTTCTCCTCCTCGACGACGTGGTTCAGCTCCGAGCGCACCAGCCCGTGCAGCTGCTCCTCGCTGAGCGTGGGGTCGTTCAGCCGCGATCCCATTCGCTCGAACAGCGCCGTCGCCGCACGGTCCTTCAGCTTGCCAAGTGCGTCCACCGTGGAGGTCTGCTGCTCCTGCGGCAGCCGTGCCATCGGGGTCTTCGCTGCCGGGGCAGCGGAGGTTTCGCTGGCGGGCTCTGACGGCACGGGCTTGACCGCGGTAGGTGGCTTGACCGGGTGGGGCGTTGGCGGCGGCGCTGTGGAGACGTTCGGGGAGTGGACCGCCTTGAGGCGCTCGGACAGATTCATCAGGCCACCGCCCGACGAGGAAGACGCCACCGGGACTTGGCGCGACGTGGCGCCGGCTCGGTGCCTCGTTCCTTGGCGATGAGTGACCGGGCCCGAATGGTCGGCAACGACCGGGTCCGAACGGCCGGCGTGGGAGCGAAGCGACCGACAAGCTGCTGGAGTTGCCGGGTCATCGGGTCCTTGACGTCGCTTTGCAGCAGCGGAACCCCTTGGTTGACCGACAACGGTGCCGCCTTGGAGCGGGGGATGGTCAGGTGGACCTTGGTGCCGATGGTGGCCTCGATGTCGGCGACGGTGAGGCCGCCGCGGGTGTCGGCAAAGTTCAGCACGATGTGCCCTGAGTCGTTGAGCAGGTTCAGCTCGGTGAGGGTGTCGAGCTCTTTGCGTAGGCCGCGGACGCCGGGGACGTCCATGCTGGTCAGAAGCACCAGGTCCGTGCTCTCATCCATGGCGGCCAGCGTGTGTTCGGACAGTCCGGGAGCGGTGTCCACAACCACGTACTCGAACTCCGAGGCCAGCATCTGCAGCAGCCGGGAGACCTGCTCGGCGGTGACCGAGTCGGCGGCCGCCGGCGTCTCCGGACCACAGATAACGTAGAGACCCGTCTTGTGCTGGGTGAGGAAGGTCTTCAGCACCATCGTGTCGCGGGCAGCCGAATCGGTCACCGTGTCGGGCAGGAAGTACTCAGGCTCAAGATTCAGCGCCGAGGCCACATCACCGAACTGGATGTCCAGGTCGACCAGGACGGTTGCGCCCGGCGCGGTGCGTGCCAGCCCTACTGCCAGGTTGGTGGAGACGGTGGTCTTGCCGACGCCACCCTTGGGGGACACCACGCTGATTACCCGGCTCCGTGCCGGACCGCTCGCGCCGCCCGGCGCCTCCGAGGCGGCCAGCGCCCGACGTAACTGGGCAGCCTGTGCGGCACGTTCTACCACCGCCTGGACCTCGCTGAGCTCAGCGGCCGGGTGCAGGATGTCGCGGATGCCGACGCGCATGGCGTCGAGGCTCAGCTCCGAGCCGATGTCGCTCACCAGAACGACGCTGACCTGGGGGTAGTGCCGCTCGATCAGGCCGGCAAGATTCAACGCCTCTTGGCTACGCTGATGGGCATCGATCGCCACCACATCGGGAAGTGACGTGATCGCGGACCGAGCCACAAGCTCGGCCGGGTCGCTCGGCAGTGCGCCCTGGAACAGGGTGAGGTCTCGGCCACCGGTGGCCAGCTGAAAACGTGCGTGCAGGTCGGCCGATGCGGTAGCCAGGTAAAGAGCTGCGCTCATCTGAGTACGTTCCCCTCGGTGACGATTCCGGTGCCGGTCTGTGGTGCCACTGCGGGCTCCAGCGAAAGCCAGATAGTGCCGAACTCCGCCGCCCAGATCACTCGCTCCGCGTTAGCGGCATTCAGCACGAGGGTGACCATGACCGTGCCGGCGGGAGCGGCGGCGGATCCGCTTCCTTCTGCTGCCGGCGCCGCAACCCCGCCCTGGACATCGCTGACCAGCACCTTGTGCAGGGCCAGGTGAGTTCGCTTGGAGGCAGAGAGAAAGACACCGACTGTGTCCCCAGCCTTGAGACGGCCACCCATGACACGCTGGCTATCCAGTGAGACTGCCACTTGCTGCATTCCGGCGGGGACCTTGACGCTCTGGGTCGCCGCCAAGGATGTCGGGTCGGCGAAGCGTGCACTGATGACCTGTTCGCCGGGGTGGACATCGTCCGCGGCCACCCGGCCGGCGAGCTCGGTCAGGCTGGCAACGGCACCACTGGTGACAGCGAGAGCCGGAAGCTCCTTGACGGTGACCAGACCGACGAGGCGCTCACTGGGAGTTCCCTGGGGAATCAGCTTGGTAGCAACGAGCACCGGGGTCGTCTTAGTGCCGGCCAGCGCCCGCTGGTCGGCACCTGCGGCGTAGCTCAAGACCATCACCGCGCCCACCAGGGCAAGGAGGATGCCCGTCACAGCGGCGATCACACGACGTTTCATGGCCGAACCTTTACTTGGTGAGGGAGACGATGGAGGCGCCGAGCTGGGGCGCCGCGGCGCCGTAGCTGAACGCATCGGAAAGATCGACAAACTTGGTGAAGTAGCCCTTGATATATCGGTCGCTGCCGCCACCCTTGTTGCCGTTCCAGGTGTACTTGCCGGGGCCGAAGTCGTAGCCGGTGATGGTGAACGCCGCGTACCCATAGATGCGGTACCAGGCGTTGCTACCGGTGTCGCCCGCCTCGTTGAAGATCGGCAGCAGAACCACCTTCCCCTGGTACGCCTCGAAGTCCGCTGTGCCACAACCGCTTGGCACGGAGTTGCCGGGCGCGGAGTAAAGAATGTCGGCGATTGCGCTCTTAGCCGTGCATGACCCAGCCTGAGCTGTCAGCCAGCCGAACCCGCCGGGCACGATGTTGTTCGATGGGCCGGTGCAGCTGGTTTGGGAGCTCTTGGTGAACAAGATGGTGTGCTCCACTGTGCTGGACGGCACGCCACCGCCAGTCTGGAGCTTGAACTCACACCACGAGAATGCGAGCGGCAAGACCGAGACGCCGCCGGTCGGCGCGCCCCAGCCGACTGTGGCCTGTGCAGTCAGGGTGGCCGACTTCACTCCCAGGACGGGCGCAAACCAGTGCTGGCGGACGCCTGAGTTGCGGACGGTGACCGACCCGGTGGCCGCCGTCAGCGCTGGGTCAGTGACCGTAGCGGTGGCCGTGCCGGCGTTCAGGTTCGCGGTGGCGAACGTCTGCGCCGTGGCGGCGGGAGTTCCGCAGTTGTTGATCGCACAGCCCTGGGCCACGGCGAGCGCGCCCGCGTCTGCGCCGATCTGGAGCTGCTGCCGTTCGGCCCACATCGCCCCGACGTCGATGGTGATGGCAGCGAAGGCGACCAGCGGGATCATCAGAAGAGCGACCGTCACACCGACGGCCCCACGCTGATCCCTCAGCCGCCGCATCGCATGACCGCCTTGCCTGTGAGAGTGAAGTTGGCGCCGAAGAGTCCGGTGATGAAGGTCATCGGATAGCTGACCGTCACCTTGACGTTGGTGTTGGCGGTGCACGCAGTCTTCGGTTCGATCACGATCTGCGCATCGGTCAGCGCCAATGTCGACGCCGCCTTGGTCACCGTCTTGGCTGTGGCCTCGTCTTTCTGCAACACCATCGACCGGACGCCTTCCCGCGCTGCCCCAGAGAGGCTCATCTGCATGTAGTAAGCCCGGCCGAACTCCGCGATTCCCATCACCAGGATCACCAGGATGGGAGCCAGAAGAGCGAATTCGACGATTGCGGACCCTCGGTCGTTCTGGCCGACCAGCCGAGCTCGGCTACCTGTTGCCTTGGCCGAGTGCCTCAGCAGGCCTTGCGCCGAGAGCCGACTCATGAGGGTGGCGGGGTGTCGTCAGGCGGCGGCGGTGCCACCGATGCCGGTGACGATTTCGTTGAAGAGAACCTTCAAACGGCTGCCCAGAGCGGTGACGGCGACGATGATGACGACGGCGATCAGGCCGACCAGCAGGCCGTACTCGACGGCGGTAGCGCCGCGGTCCCTGCGGACGGTGTTGAACCGGTCCTGGAAGAAGCCCAGGACGCTGAACAGGGGTGCGAGTGCACGGGACATGGAGGATCTCCTTGGGTTCTGGCTCCGCCCCCGACCGGACCCCGATGTTCGCCGCTCAGGTGAGTCGGCGTTGGTGATAACGACTAGTACTAGCTGCCCAAGAGGCAAGATCGGCCCGAGTGGGCCTTGCGAGTCTGGCGCCCGGTTGTGCCGGCGGGACCGTCGAGCAGATCCTGTGCCCCAACCGGGCTGCACACGGCAGGCGTCAGGCTCCGGCGGTGCCACCGATGCCGGTGACGACGTTGTTGAAGAGAACCTTCAAACGGCTGCCCAGGGCGGTGACGGCGACGATGATGACGACGGCGATCAGGCCGACCAGCAGACCGTACTCGACGGCGGTAGCGCCGCGGTCCTTGCGGACGGTGTTGAACCGGTCCTGGAAGAAGCCCAGGACGCTGAACAGGGGTGCGAGAGCACGGGACATGGAGGATCTCCTTGGGTTCTGGCTCCGCCCCGACCGGATCCTGATGTTTGTCGCTTCAAGTGAATCAGCGTGGCCACTACTCTTACAGAAGTTTGCCTGTTGCGCAAATTGCCGCAGGGTGACGTGCGTAACACACGGCTGCAGCCGGCACAACAGGCGCAGATTAGTGGCCTTCGCCGGCCATGGGCGAACCTGAGCGGCTTCTGAGAACTCGGCCAAAGGGGCAATTTCCGGAAGTTTGCCGTGACCGCAAGAAGACCGTATTGGAAAGTTGATGTAACCTTGCGCCATGGATAGTCGGGGATCGGGCCTGCGCGAGATCAAGAAGCAGATGACGCGGGAGTCCATCGCAGAGGCCGCGTTCAAGCTCGTGATCGATAAGGGCCTCGACCACGTGACGATCGAAGAGATCGCCCAGGAAGCCTTCATCTCACCGCGGACCGTGTCGAACTACTTCTCCTGCAAGGAGGAGGCGGTCGTCGCCGCCGGCAGCCATGACTGGCCGACCATCATCGAGAACTTCGAGCGGCGGCCCGCTGACGAGGATCCACTGCATGCCTTGTCAGAGATCTTCGTTGACTACGCGAACACTCAGACCCGCCAGCAGTCCCGGCTCAGGGCCCAGAAGCTTGAGCTGACTGAGACGTACCCATCATTGCGACGTTTCCAGATCGCCGAGTACGACCAGTTCGAGGACGAGCTTCGCACCGTTATCGCTGCACGTACGGGTACGCAGGTCGATACGGACATGTATCCCTCGCTGGCTGCCGCAGCTGCCGTCTCGGTGATCAAGTCCGCCACGAACGTCTGGGTACGAAGCGGCGCTGACCCCGAACAGCTAGCCGCCCTTTTCGCCGAGGCGTTCGCCCAGCTCAGCGCGGGCCTGCCCTCCCCGACCCGTCGGCGCCCGGAGCACAGCCCGAAGCCTGTCACACTCGCTGCTAGAAGCGACGCCTCCTGAGATCGGTCGGCCAGCTGAGGGCAGGTTGTCACCCGCTCGGACCGGGCTCCATGCTCGATAGCTGACGCAGGAACTGCCAGAATCTCCCCGGTGCGGGTTCTGCACCGCCAGCGCTCCACCACCTCGGTTGAGCCTGAACTCTCTGGGAGATCAAATCGTGCACCAGCAAAAGGCCATCACTACGGTGCTCCGTTGTCGGGTTCCACTGGGGTTGAGCCGGTGATCGACGGTGTCGGACTCCTGTACGCAGCCGGCGGGGTCGCCGCGCTGGCGGCTGCGCTGCTGCCGAGGCTACTGGGACGGGTGCCGATTTCCATGCCCATGGTGTTCCTGGCCGCTGGCCTCGTGGGTTTCAGCGTGTTCACTGAGCTGCCGAACCCCGATCCGATCGCGCACGGAGCGTTCGCTGAGCACCTTACCGAGGCGTGCGTGATCATCTCCCTGATGGGAGCGGGGCTGGCCTTGAACCGCCCTGTGGGCCTGCGGCGGTGGATGTCCACCTGGCGCCTGCTGGCCATCACCATGCCCCTGTCGGTGGCCGCGGTGGTCGTTCTGGGCCGAGGACTTCTCGGTCTGAGCGTCGCGGGCGCGGTGCTGTTGGCGGCGGCGTTGGCCCCCACGGACCCAGTGCTCGCGGGCGAGGTTCAGGTCGGCGAGCCCACTGACGACCCGGAGCACTTCGACGATGAGGCGAGGTTCGCGCTGACCTCGGAAGCCGGCCTGAATGACGGATTGGCTTTTCCCATCACCTATGCCGCGATCGCGATCAGTGTGGCTGGCGCTGCCCCGTCCGGATGGCTGGGGCATTGGCTGGCTGTCGACGTCGGGTATCGCGTGGCGGCTGGGGTGGTGATCGGCTTGGCGACTGGATGGCTACTTCGCAAGCTGTTCTTCTCCGTACCGTCACAGCGTCTTCGCTTGGCCGAGCACGCCGAGGGATTCGTTGCGCTGGCCGCCACCTTCCTCGCCTATGGAGCCGCGGAACTAGCCCATGGGTACGGTTTCGTGGCGGTCTTCGTCTGCGCCTGCACCATTCGCGCAGGGGAGCGCACCCATGGCTACCACCGGGTACTGCACGAGTACGTCGAGCAGATCGAGCGCCTCTTGACGGTGTCGATCTTGGTCCTGCTCGGCGGGGCCATTGCTCGTGGTCTCCTGCAGTCCATCGGCTGGCTGGACGTGCTGGTCGCGGGACTCGTTCTGGTCATCATTCGTCCCCTCAGCGGTTGGATCGGGCTGAGTGGCGGAAAGACCGGTCCGCGAGAACGGCTGGTCATCGCATTCTTCGGGGTCCGGGGGATCGGCTCGCTGTTCTATGTCGCCTACGCTGTGACGGAAGCGAAGTTCGCCGAAGGTGAGCACATCTGGGCTGTCACCGCACTGGTGATCATGGGATCTGTGCTGTTGCACGGGGTGACCGCCACCCCGGCCATGCGGTTCCTGGATCTCCGGCGTGACCAGGCCGCGGCATCGGAAATCGGTCCAGACCAATCGGCCGCTACCCACGTCTGAGTCCTGTGCTCGGTGGCCGAACCGGTCGCGGCTGGGCCACCGAGCGCTTGATCTGGGCGGTGGCTCTCAGGCCAGGCGCATGATCACCAGAACGAGGATGATGACAACCAAGATCCCGACGATCGTACCGATGATGCCTCTGTTCATGACTTCCTCCTACCTGTTCCTGGGCGGGTTACTTCGTCCCAGCAACATAACGGTTCCGGACTAAAATCGCCCACCCGACCTCCCGAAAGCGGCAAGTTTGATCACGAATCTTGACCAGCGGGGGCGGCAGGCGATACCTGGGCCGCCCTGGGCCCACCGGAGGAGCCGACTCGTACTTGATCAAGGTTGGCTGGTCGCATCCACTCCGCGGCGGCCGATCAGTTTCGCCTCCGGCCAGTGTCTACCCAGCAGACGGGCCGACAAGAGGCGGCCCAAGAACGAAGCGACACGGAGGACATCATGCAGAAGATCACGCCATGCCTATGGTTCGACACGGAAGGGGAGGAGGCGGCCGAGTTCTACGTCAGCATCTTCCCCGACTCCAAGATCTTGGAGGTCAGCCGGTACGGCGACGCGGGTCCAGGGACCGCTGGTAGCGCGATGACAGTGAGCTTCGAACTGGCCGGCTCGCGGTTCGTGGCTTTGAACGGTGGTCCCGCTTTCACCTTTAACGAAGCCGTGTCTTTCCAGGTCGACTGCGCCGACCAGCAGGAGGTCGACTACTTCTGGGAAGGTTTGAGCAAGGGCGGAGAGGAAGGTCAGTGCGGCTGGCTGAAGGACCAGTTCGGGGTCTCGTGGCAGATCGTGCCGGCCGCCGTACCTGCCCTGCTCGCCGACCCGGATCGCGGGCGGTCCCAGCGGGCAATGCAGGCCATGCTGGGCATGGGCAAACTTGACGTGGCGGCCATGGAGCGGGCGGCCGACGCGGGCTGAGCGCTGGTGGCGCCAGGCGGAAGCGTTTCACCCTCTCGTCGGTAACCACGTCGGGGCTGGTGGTTGTTCGCCCGCCGCGGCGGGGCGCTCCTGCGTCAGTCCAGTGGGAGTGTTGCCTGGACCACTGTCCCGCCCCCAGGGCCGGGTTCTATCCGCATGTTCCCGCCCAGGTTCACGATCCGGTCCCGCAGCAGCCGTAACCCCATGTGTCCCTCCGCGCGGCGGTCCAGCCGGGCGGGGTCAAGCCCAATGCCGTTGTCGGCAATCCGCAGGCAGACGCTCGAGGTTGCCGGCCCGGAGTCGCCGGCGTGCGCCCGCAGGTCGATTGTCACCTGGCTTGCCTGCGAGTGCTTGTCCACGTTGGCCAGCGCCTCGCGTGCGACTCGGTACAGCGTGGTCGAAACCTCGAGACCCATCTCCGGGATCGACTCCACGTCGGTGACCACCTCGACCCCCTGGTCTCGGAGGGGTCCGGCCAGGCCCTCGACGACCTCCGGGAGCTGGCTGCTGCTGAGGTCAGGTGGATAGAGGTCCACCATCAGCACCCGGAGCGACTGAATGGCCTCAGACAGGCTGGCCTGCACAGTGCTGAGAAGGCCTTGGTGATGCTCAGGGACACCGGGTCCGATCGCTCCGACCGCGTAGCTGACCCCGGCGAGGTCTTGGATGGGTCCGTCATGCAGGTCGGCTGCGATACGCATGCGTTCCTGCTCGGACACCGAGAGGGTCCGCTCCAACAGCTTGGCGCGTTCGGTCTCGTGGCGGCGGACGCGGCGCGCCAGTGACGCTGCGATGGGGAGCTGGACGATCTGGAGGACTATCAGTGGGATCAGCGCGAGCGGAGTGAGTTCCTTGAACAAAGACTTGGAGAGGTTCTCGACCTGCTCGTAGCTGTAGTAGGCCTCGAACGCCATCGTCGGCTGGCCTGGCATTTTGAGCGGGACGTACACCTCGACGTATCGCTCGTTCTGACCGGCCGTGGCACTCGTGGCCACCTCGGGGTCGTTCTCGAAATCGGAGGTGGTCTTCCCATCGACGATGGCACTGGTCACTTCCTTCGGAAGCTCGTACCTGCGGCCTATCACCTCCAGGTCGTCGGAGAAGACGATCACGCCGTCCGAACCCCAGACCGTGACCTCCGTCAGGTGCCCGTCCCGCATTCGGTTCTCCACCGTCATGCTGAGCTCTTGGAACCGGCCAGGGTCAGACCTTTGCAGGGCGTCGCCAAGTAGCGGGGCCACCACCAGGTCGGACAGTCGCTTTGTCATCCGCTCGGAGTCCTCGAGTGCCTGGATACGGGCAACAGATCTGCTGGCTGCCAGGGCACCGAGCGCGATGATGATCAGGACCAGGGCACCCACGCCGAACAACAACAGAATCTCACGGCGAACGCCGACACGTCGGTCCGACCCGTGAGTGGTCAGATCACTTCTCATCCGGTGAGCCGATGAGTCCGAGGTGCTGGGCCTTGATCACCGTCTCGAGCTGGGTGCTGACACCAAACTTGCTGTGCAGCGACTTGATGTACCCGCGGCAGGTGTGCAATGTGATGCCGAGAACCCGGGCGATGCCCTTGGCCTGCATCCCTTGACCGAGGTACGTCAAGACCTCGAGCTCACGCTGGGTGAGTGCTGGGACGTCCTGCTGCTCGGCAGCCGCGGCACGGATCGGGGTGCCGCGGAACGTCGACGGCGCCACCAGCATCTGGCCCTGCCGAACCCGGCTGAGAACGTCGATCATCTCCAGTAGCGACCCGTCCTTCGGGATGAAAGCGGACGCACCGGCCTGTGCGGCCCGAGATACCCACTCGGGGTCACGATGCGCCGTGACGACTGCTATCACCGTCTCCGGGGCCACCTCCCGAATCCGACGGGCGGCCACCAGACCGTCCTGGCGCGGCATCTGGATGTCCATCACCACGACCGTGGGGCGTAGCTCCGCAGCCATGGCAATGCCCTCGGCCGCGGTCGACGCCGTCCCGACACACTTCATGCCTTGGCAGCTGTTGAGCGCCGCCGCCAGCAGCTCGGCAAAAGAACGGTGATCGTCCACAATCAAGATGGTGGACGTGTAGCCTTCGTCGTCTGCCGATGTATCGACCGCCGACGTTTTGTTACTGGTTGCCATCGTCTCCCCCGAAACCAGGCTCTTGCCATCAGTTGGCTTTGGATCATTCTGACGGCTACGGACCGCTCTTGTCTGTCAAAGGTACTAATTGCCACAAATTGGCCCCACAAAGTGGGGGTCGTCAACCGGCTTGCGGTTCTGGATCCTTGGGTGTGCCACGTCGACCCCCCTAAGGAGGTGGCCCTGTGATCCGTGTCCTCGTCGTTGATGACCATGCCCTGGTACGCGCCGGACTGCGAGGTCTGCTGGACGGCTCCGGGGACATCGAGGTGGTCGGCGAGTGCGCCGACGGATCGCTGGTGCGGACCACGGCAGAGCGGCTCCGACCCGAGGTGGTGCTGATGGACGTCCAGATGCCCATCATGTCGGGGTTGGAGGCGACCAAGAGCCTGCGTGAAGCCAAGTCGGGGGCTCGGGTGATTGTGCTGACGGGTTCGGTCTCGCCGGGGACCATGGACGCCGCGGTCGCGGCCGGTGCTGTCGGGTATCTGATCAAGGGTGGCGACCCCAGTCTCGTGGTGAGCGCCGTCCGAACCGTGGCCGCGGGCGGAACCGCGTGGCCTGACTGACGCGCCGGCTGCGGCCGCTGAGGAGCCGTCAAGTGAAAAAATCACCCCACCTCTAATTGGGGGGTGGGACCCCCCCTTACTCGGGGTACCGGCGCGAGTGGCGAACCGACATCCTTATCAGTGGTGGGGGGCGCCGGTCACCGCGGCGAAACATCATGGTGAGTACCTGGACTCTGTCCGGGTAGGTTCTGCGCGCCTCGCACCCCATGATCAGTGTCGAGCGAAGGACCTTAGATGAATCTCAACCGGCGAGATGCGCTGAAACTCGGGGGCCTGGCAGCGTTCGGAGCTGCTGCGGCGGCTCTACCGTTGGGAAGCACCGTGAACGGCGGCACACCTAGCAAGCTGCCATCGAAGAACATGCCCAAGCCCTTCCAGCGGACTTTCACGCCGCTGAAGGTGCTTGCGCCCGTGGAGAAGCTTGTGAACAACAAGCCGGTCCACACCTACCACATAGATGCGAAGGCCGGGCTTGCCGAGATCGTGCCCGGGCTCAAGACCCCCGTGCTCGGTTACGAGGGTGTGGTGCCCGCGTACCGGATCGACGCCGAGCAGGGCATTCCGATCGAGATGACCATGTGCAACCAGCTGCCCAAGGTTCACCCGACCTTCGGAACCCCGGTCAACATCTCGACCCACCTGCACGGGTCCGCCTCGCTGCCGCAGTACGACGGCTACGCCGACGACGTGACGCCGTATCACCACAAGAAGACCTACAAGTACCCGAACTTCCAGCCGGCGCGAACCCTGTGGTACCACGACCACGGTGTGCACTACACGGCTCAGAACGCCTACTCCGGACTCGCCTCGCAGTACCACCTGCACGACCCCATGGAGCGTTCTCTGCTGCCGCAGGGGGAGTACGACGTGGCCCTGACGCTGTCCGACATGATGTTCAACGCCAACGGGTCCCAGCTGTACGACGACCGCAGCCACTCCGGCCTGTGGGGCGACGTCATCCTGGTCAACGGCGCTCCCTGGCCGGTGATGAAGGTCAAGCGCAGGATCTACCGCTTCCGGCTTCTGAACTCGTCGATCTCCCGGTCCTACAAGCCGACCCTGAGCCCAGCCGCTCCGTTCCACATGGTGGCCACTGACGGCGGCCTGATGCCGAAGACGAAAGCGGTCAGCTCGTTCCGGACCGGCAGCGCTGAACGGTATGAGTTCTTGATCGACTTTTCCCAGTTCAAGGTCGGCCAGCGAGTCGAGATGCGCAACCTGAGCAACCCGAACAACAGGGACTACGACTTCACCAACAAGATCATGGCGTTCGACGTCGTGGACGGCCCGATCGACACCAGCGGGCCGGCGGCAACCACCATCCCGGTCGATCTGAACACCGGCGGCGATGTGATGAAGCTGGCCGACACCAAAGGCCTCAAGGTCCGCAACATCCGGGTCCAGAAGAGCGATCTCACCGGCGAGTGGAGCCTCAACGGCCAGACCTGGCATGACGTGATCGACTCCAAGTACAAGTCGGTGCTGGCTGACCCGAAGCTGAACGCCACCGAGATCTGGGAGATCGAGAACAAGTCGGGCGGCTGGTTCCACCCGGTGCACATCCACCTGATCGACTTCAAGATCTTGAGCCGCAACGGCAAGCCTGCGTTCGACCATGAGCTCGGCCCCAAGGACGTCGTCTACGTCGGCGAGGGAGAAAAGGTCCGGCTGGTGATGAAGTTCGGTCCTCATCGCGGGAAGTACATGATCCACTGCCACAACCTGCCGCATGAGGATCACGACATGATGCACCAGTTCAGCGTCGGACTCGACGCCGATTACGTTGACGTCAACGACCCGATCGAGGCTGACAAGCCCGTATACGACAACGATTTCTGATCCCCATGAAATGGAAGTCGGCGGCGGCGGTCGGACTCGTGGTCGCGGGGGCGGTGGTCATCCGTACCCAGGTGATCGACACCGTGTCGGTGTCCTCGGACAGCATGGCGCCCACGGTCTGTACCGGGGGCACCGTGCTGATCCACAAGGTGCACAATCCGACCGATGTCGCAGTCGACGACATCATCACCTTCCCGAACCCTCAAGACGGCGAGCCGATGATCAAACGGGTGGTGGGCGTGGCGGGTCAGCGGGTCGCGATCGAGGATGCTCAGCTGGTCGTCGACCGTCGCCCGGTGGATGAGCCGTACGTCGATCACCGGACCATCGACGGCGTCTACTTCGGGCCCGTCACCGTACCCGCGGGCACGGTCTTCGTGATGGGGGACCATCGCGAGGTGTCGATCGACTCACGGGCCTACGGCCCGATCGCGATCTCGGCTATCAAGGGCCGGATGGTCGCCGTCATCCGAGAGTCCTGCGAGCCGGATCCCGAGCAGCCTTCCTGAGCCTCGCTGGCGACCTTTCACCATCCGCTCCGCGCGGCAGGGGGTTCCACTCGAACACGTCGGTGGCGGTGCCACCGACGTGTTCTGCACCGACTCATCGTAGAAAGATCATTCATGTTGGATCTCACGCCGCAGGTCGCGGTCGAGACAAAGCTCCGGTCGGTGGCCAGCCCGCGGGTGGCGATGGTTGCTGCGCTTCTGGCCGGTCTGGCCGTCATCGTGACCGCCCCGTGGTGGTTGGAGCCTGCGACAGAACCGCCGCTTGCCGGGGTCCAGGTCCCTGGCCGGCTGACGACCACCGGTCTGCCCGTCGCCAAGTACCTGCATGAGATCGCCGGCATGGCGGTCGTCGGCCTGCTCCTCGTTCGCTCTCTGTTGTCTGGAGGCCGGGGCTCGGCATCGGCCCATCTGGTGGCCATGGTTGCTCGCTGGAGCTGGGTCTGGGCCGGGAGCGCGCTCGTCTGGGCCGTGTTCTGTCTCTCGGAGGTCACCGGGGTCCCGGTGCCGCAGCTGGCTTCGCGCGGAAGCATGACCGCCGTGCTCGCCGGAAGTCCGGTGATCTTGGCCCAGACCGCGACCATCTGGGTGGCGCTCGGGCTCGCGCTGTTCGCGGCGCACCTGGCCAGTCGGGCTCAGGCAGCGGCAGCGCTCCTGCTCGCTACTGCTGCGCTGCTGCCGGCAGCACTGGTACGTCACGTTGAGCACCGTTCCGTCCATGATCACGACAATCCAGCCATAGCCACCGTGGTACTCATCTCGCTCGCTCTGCACATCGTCGCCGCTTCTTTCTGGTTGGGCGGTCTGCTGGCCGTGGTCGTGCACCTCCGCGGCTTCGATAGGCGAATCCGGGAGGTCGTCCCGCGGTTCAGCGCTGCCGCCCTGCTGTTCATCGTCGTCGTCGGCCTCTCCGGGATCGTCCAGTCCGCCGCAACTGTTCAAGGCTGGGACGCCGTCTGGAACACCGACCGCGGTCATCTGATCATGATCAAGTCGGTAGGGCTCGCGTCGTTGATGGCGATCGGGTTCGCACATCGCCGGTACACCGTCGAAGCTGCCCGCAGTGGGAAGCTATTGCCGCTGCTCGCACTAGCGGCTGGAGAGCTGGTAGTCATGGGTGCCACCGTCGGCGTTGCGGTGGTTCTCGCCCCGTTGCCCTAAGGCGTGTTGGCGCGCGGGATTGGGAGTCCGTCAGGAACGAAGTTCGGCGAACCCGGCAGTGGAGGCAGGCACACCGCCCGGACATGTTCTCGTAGTGATCCAGCCCGGGGGTGATGAACCCGGGTGGTGATGCGCGTGGTCCCCGGCAGGGGGGCGCCCGGGGGGTTTGGGCGCCCCCCTGCCGGGGGCGGTGGAGACAGCGGCTCCGAGTCAGACTGTGACCGAGGATCGCCGGGGGGCGACGATCAACTCGGTTCTCGCACATGTCTCGGTGACTTGCTGCACTATAAGTGTCGTCGCTGGCAAGGTTGGCCACAATTAGACATAAGTACTAGTACTGAACCTGCCTGCATCTGCGCCGCTTGATCAACTTGGCGCTCGTCCGTTTTTCTTTGTTGGCTTGAGTTTGGCCAGCTGGCGTCCGGCACGCCTGGACACTCGCGGCTGGGTGAATGCACGAGCACGCGCGTACTCACCGAGCCGGATGATCTTCAAGGGGATGATGGATGACACTCCGGCGATCAGAGCGACGACGAAGATGGCAGCGACATCGGCGCTGACCTGCGTCAAGATCAGCAACGTCACACCGGAGAAACAGCTCCCAGCACCACGCGTCCGGCGCCGCCCAGGATGCCACCACCTGGAACCGGTCGTTGAGCCCGCGAACCGACCGAGCGCGCCGGGCGCGGTGGTGGCCTTTGATGGGGGCGGATGGGCGATCGTCGGATTCGAGAACTGTCACAGCGGGAGCTGGTACCCATTCCCGCTGGACCGAGTCCGGACGTCGCCGGGGACGGAGGACGCCGCTCCCTGGGCAGCCCGAACAATCGTGGCGCTAGTGTGGTCCCAGGAGTCAATGCTGGCTATCGGATGACTGAGGAGCCACTTCGCTGCAGGAGGGTCGCGCTCGGTCATCTGTCGAATGGAGGGGCACCATGAAGTTGAAGAATCTGTTGCTGGTCACCGGCGGCGCGGCCATCGGATACGTACTGGGAACTCGGGCCGGTCGAGCGCGCTTTGAGGAGCTGAAGTCGCGGGCGAACGAGTTCGTACACAGCCCCAAAGTGCAGGAGAGTGTCTCCACTGTCGCGGACAAGGTCCAAGAGAGCGCACAGAAGATGCCCGGTCCCGCCGCCGATCTGGTGAAGGGTGCCGCCGAACAGGTGAAGCATGCCGTGGACGGTGGGTCTGAGAACCCGCGACGGGCTGAAGACGCCGGTAGCTGAGTTCCGCTCTAGCGGGCGTCGCGCCGGCGCCGCCCGCTAGCACCGATGTTGGGCTAGCACCGCTCGGTGCGGCCGGAGCCGCTCCACCTGGGTGGAGTGACGGTGTCTTCAGTCCGGTCAGGGTGTTGCCAGATTGCCACCCTGACGATAGACAGTGAGCACCCCAAACCTGCAGTCGGACTTGGTGGTTGTCGGGGCGCGGTCCGCGCCTCTCGCCACGACGGTGCAGGTCAAGACCCAGCCGCACCCAGGGAGTGATGACGGTGATCGAAACCGACCACTATTTGCGTTTCGAGCGGATCACCTCGGTCGCCGAAACTGCGGACGGGTTGCTGGCCGACCTCCACGACGAGCAGCTGCGGCTGGATGTCATCGCCGACGACCTGGTGCGGGTCAAGATCAGCCGAGGTGGCGCCTTCGATGAGTCGCCGACCTTCGCGGTGTGCGTGGACCCGATGGTCGACCCCGCCCCCTTCAGCGTCGAGCGCGACGAGGATGCGGTCAGGCTGCGTACCACCGCCATGGTCGTGACTCTCTGGCTCGGCCCGTTCCGGTTGGACGTACACCGCACCGATGGCAGCCCGGTGATCGAGACGGCGCAGGACTCGGACGGGAACTACTGGGCCTACGCAACGCTGAACGATGCGTTCACGGTCCGGCGCCGCTGTCACCAGGAGGACGCCTTCTACGGTCTGGGCGAGAAGACGGGCCGTCACAACCGCAAGGGCCGCGACTTCACGCTGTGGAACACCGACGTGCTCGACCCCAACTCGGCCGGCAAGTTCACTGCAGGCAGGTCGCCCGACGACCCCCGATCAGACCGCACGAGTACGGAGTTCGATCCCTACTACGTCTCAATTCCGTTCTTCTACCACCAGACCTACCCCGACGGTGCGATGGCGGCGTCGTTCCTCGACAACGGCTACCGGGCACACTATGAGTTCTCGGAGGTGGACGAGTACCGGATCCATTTCGGTGGCGGTCAGTACACCGAGTACATCTTCGCCGGGCCGGACATGAGCTCGATGTTGGAGCAGTACACCTGGCTGACCGGCCGGACAGCACCCCCACCGCTGTGGTCCCTGGGCTACCACCAATGCCGATGGTTCAACTACACCCAGGAGACGATCGAGAAGCTGGCGGCCCGGCACCGGGAGAACCGGATCCCCTGCGACGGACTGTGGCTGGACATCGAGTACATGGATGGGTATCGCGTCTTCACCTGGAACACGGATGCCTTCCCCGATGTGCAAGGGATGTTGACGTCGCTGGCGGACCAGGGGTACCGGGTGATCACGATCATCGACCCGGGGGTGAAGTTCGATCCGGGGTACTGGGTGTTCGACCAGGCGAAGGAGCGCGACGTGCTCTGCCGGACCGAGGGCAACGACATCTACATCGGTCAGGTGTGGCCCGGCAATACGGCGTTCCCCGACTTCGTCACCGAGGAGGCGCGGACCTGGTGGGGCGAGCTCAACGCCGCCCACGTGAAGTCGGGGCTGGCCGGGATCTGGAATGACATGAACGAGCCGGCCACCGGCAGCATCGAGCCCTACGCGATGCGGTTCGGCCGGGGCCAGTACTCCCACGAGCGCTACCACAACCAGTACGGGCTCCTGATGGCCATGGGTACTACCGCCGGGCTGCTGGAAGCCATGCCTGACCGCCGTACGTTCGTGCTGTCTAGAGCGGGGTTCTCCGGCATCCAGCGGTACGCGGCGAACTGGATGGGCGACAACATGTCCCGGTGGGACCATCTGTGGCTGAGCATCCCGATGGGTGCCGGTCTCGGGATCTCCGGCCAGGCCTTCGTCGGCGCCGATATCGGCGGCTTCATGGGTAGCTCGAATGCGGAGCTGTTCCTGCGCTGGATGCAGTACGGCACGTTGACCCCGTTCTGTCGCAACCATTCAGCAATGGGCAACGTCGACCAGTACGCGTGGGCCTGGGGCGAGGTGATCCAGGATCTGGTTCGCTCGGCCGTCGAGCTCCGCTACCGGCTGCTGCCGTACATCTACGCGGCCTTCATGCAGGCCGCCGCCACCGGCGAACCCGTGCAGCGTCCGCTGGTCTTCGACTTCCAGTACGACCCGACCGTCCGTGACATCGACGACGAGTACCTCTTTGGGCCACATCTGCTGGTGGCGCCCGTGCTGCGCGCCGGAAGCATGGCACGCAAGGTCTATCTGCCCGAAGGGAGTTGGTACGAATGGCACACCGATGAGCTGCTGAAAGGCCACTCGTTCGTGGATGCTGCGACCCCGATGGACCGGATCCCGATCTATGCCCGCAGTGGAGCGGTGATCCCGATGTGGCGCGACGCACCGGCGTCCACTGCCGGATACCACCCGTCGGTGATCGACCTGCACCTGTTCGTACCGGTAGGCGAGGGTAGCTGGTACTCCTCGCTCCAGGAGGACGACGGCCTCACCTTCGCGGCGTTGGACGGAGCCCGCTACCGTACGTTGTTCGAGGTGTCCCGGGTCGATAACCGGGTGAGGGTCCAGGCGGAGGTGGACGGCGACGGGTATCCGGAGTTCGCCCGGACCGCGTTCCGGTTGATCATCCACGGGGCTCGGCCGGCCGCCGTACGGGTGGACGGGGCTGAGGTCGGCGGGTCCAGCGACGAGGGCTTCGTCTGGGACAACGCGGGCACTGGCTTCGTTCTCGAGATCGACGTGTGACCACGACCGGTCGTGGGTACATCTGAAGGCAAAGTCATTATCTCAATCCCAGCACCTGAAAGGGCAACTAACTGATGTCAACTGACGCGATCGTCATTCTGCGCGACGACCACAAGGAGATGCGTCGCCTGTTTCGAGAGTTCACCGCCGCGGGGGAGAACGCGAACGCTAAGAAGGGCGAGCTCGCGACCAAGATCATCGAGGCGCTGACGGTGCACACCTACATCGAGAACGAGACGATGTATCCGGAGGTCCGTCGGCTCCTTCCCGACCTGGAGGACGACGTGCTGGAGTCCTACGAGGAACATCACGTGGCCGACGTCTTGGTGATGGAGCTGGCCGCGATGGACCCGACCCATGAGCGGTTCACCGCCAAGATGACGGTCCTGATCGAGAACGTGACCCACCACATGGACGAGGAGGAGCAGGACTGGTTCCCCAAGGTCCGGGCCGGCCTGGGTCGCAAGCAGCTGGCCGAGCTAGGGGAGCGGATGCTGGAGCAGAAGAAGACCGCCCCCCGCAGCCCGACCCAGCCCAGCGCACTGAAGAAGACCGTCGACGCCATCATCGCCTGACCCTGGCGTGCCGGCTGGCGGTTGGGCCTGTTGGTTTCCCACGTGTACGTGGGAATCTGGCACTTCACCCACGACATAACGTGGGTGAGGTGCCAGGTTTGTGGGTGGAGTAGCGGCGTGGCCGCGTACCGAACGTAGACCCTAGGAGTTGCCATGCAGACCAGCCTCGCCGGCCGGGTCGGACTCGTCACCGGAGGAGCCAGCGGGCTCGGGCGCGCCACCTCCGTCGCCCTCGCCGCGCACGGTGTGCACGTGGTCGTGGCCGACATCGATGTCGTGGGGGCGGACCAGACAGCCGACACGATCACCGGGTTGGGCGGATCGGCGGAGGCGCGGCAGTTCGATGTGACCAGCAGCCAGGACCGCAGCAGCGCTACCGCCGACCTCTTCCAGGCGTACGGTGACACCTTCAACATCTTGGTGAACGTGGCCGGCATCGACCGTCCCGGCTACCTCGTCGACGTCGACGAGGCGGCGTACCAGCAGGTGTTCGCGGTCAACTGCCACGGCCCGGTGTTCTTGATGAAGGCGTTCCTGAACGGGTTCTTGGCGTCGCGCACCAGCGACGTCGAGGCGGAGATCTTCAACATCATCTCCATCTCGGCCATCACGGTGGGCAGCGGCGCGGTGGCCTACAACAGCTCCAAGGCCGCGTTCGCCAAGGCGACCGAGATCTTCCAGACTGAGACCCGCGAGTTTGCGCATCCATGCCGCATCCAGGGAATGATGCCTGCGGCGATGGACACACCGATGATGGCCCAGTGGGGGATTCCCAAGGAGCGGATGATGGATCCTGCCGATGTGGCGGCCGAGGTCGTCCACGCGCTGCGACGGCCGCGCTCTGTGATCGGCCAGAATTTGATCTTCACGCCCAGGCCGGAGAACTTTCCCCGCTAGCTTCGGCCGGTCCGGGGCGACCGCGGATCCGCCCTAGCCGATCGGTCAGTGACAGCCGTTGGAGCCGCTGTCCCGCGTCTTTTTGTCGATCGAGACGAACTTCCACTTGTACCTGGTCGGGGTCAATGTGAGCTGGAGAACGCCGTAATACTTGCTGAGCCGTACCTGGCTGTTCTTCACCCGCTTGCCGAACGGGTACTGCGCCGCGCCGCCGGTACCCACGACGAACTGCCGGATACCACCATTGGTCCTTCGGGAGGACGACGCCTGCCGGGCGAACCGCTCGTAGTTGTGCTCGTGACCGTTGAGCACGACGTCGGCTCGCTCGGCGTACAGCGCATCCCAGAACGGATCCATGTCCTTGTTTGAACCGTGTTTCGCGCCGGAGCTGAACCGCGGTTTATGCCAGTACGCCAGCACACAACGCATCTTGTTCTTCTTCAGATCGGCGCGGAGCCACCTCAGCTGAGCCGACTTCGCGCCGTGGGAGATCTCGGAGTTCAACGCCACTAGGTGCCAGCCGGACAGGTTGAAGCTGTAGTAGCTGCGGCCCTGCGGTTTGGCCCGCTTACCGAAGTAGCTGAAGTATCCGCGGGCGTCCGGCTGCTTGTACTCATGGTTGCCGGGGACCGGCCAAGTCTTCGACTTCAGCCGTCCCCAGGCCGGATCGTAGTACTTCCGGAAGTCCGCCAGCTTCCCGTCGGGGTACTGCTGATCCCCGAGCACCAGAGCCGCCGTCGGCTTCCAGGACAGAGCGAGATCGGCAGTCTGCCGCTGCCGTCCCATCCGCCGTGGCGAGATGTCGCCGACCGCAGCCAGGACGACGGGGCGGGCCGCAGCGTCGGCCGTCGCCTTCTGCACGCCCGCCGATGCCGCAGTAGCGACCTGCTCACCGGAGCCGGACGGCTGCTGCGGTTCGGGTGTTGAGCGGCCACAGGAAGCTCCGGTCGCAACCAGGGTGAGGCTGGTGATAACGGCCAGCAAGGGCCGAATGGGTCTACGCATGTGGCTCCTCAAACCGGGCCGCCGCGTGGAGACGGCGACAACGTGCCAACCCCCGACCCCTTCGATGGTGGGTGCGGACTGAGCTCGGCGTCAACCATCTGCCGGCCGGGTGGCGATGACGACGGTGGCGTCGTACTCCTCTGAGCTGGCTACCCGGGGGATCAAGCCGGGGCGAAACACAGCCTGGACCGCCTGAGGCGCCTGCCGTTCGCTGGTCTCCACCAGCAGGTGGCCGCCTGGTGCCAGCCACCGTGGCGCGTCGGCGATCACCCGGCGCAGCAGGTCGAGCCCGTCCGCGCCGCCATCCAGCGCCAGGTGCGGCTCATGTTCGCGGGCCTCGGGAGGCATCAGCCGGATGGAGTCGGTCGGTACGTACGGCGCGTTCGCAACGAGGACATCGACGCAGCCACGCAGTCGGGCGGGCAGCGGTTCGTACAGGTCACCCCGGTAAACCTGATCAACAGCTTCGGGCAGGTTGCAACGCGCGCAGGCCACCGCCGCAGGGTCGAGGTCGACGGCGTGCAGCTCGACCGCGCCGACGGCCGCCACGAGGGCCGCGCCAACGGCGCCCGACCCACAGCACAGATCGACGACGACGGCCCCGGGCCAGGCCAGCGCTGTCGCCTCGTGAACCAGAAACTCGGTACGGTGGCGCGGGACAAAGACCCCGCGGTCGACGGCTATCCGCAGGCCGCAGAACTCCGCCCAGCCGAGGACGTACTCGAGCGGTTCGCCGGCGGCTCGCCGGTCCACCATGGCGGAAAGATCGCTCCGGCTGGTCGCCGCCGTGATCAGCAGCTCAGACTCCTCCTCGGCGAAGACACAGCCAGCGGATCGCAGCCGGTCGACGACGGACCGAGCCGACGATGGGGTGGAGTTGGCCATTAACGCCTTCCACTAGTCAGTTGTGCCACGACATGCCGACCAGAGCGCGGAAGATCCGACTAGTCGGCGGGAGTGAGGACGTGACCGGGGCTGCTGCAGAGGGCCATCGTACCAACGTGAACTGCGACCGACCTAGGTCGGCGGTGGGCGGCTGAGGCCAGCTCGGCGTCTACCCCGCACCGCAGCAAGATCAGCTGCGGGCGGTGCTTCGCCCGGGTTGGAGCGCGCTCTGGGGCCCGCAGCCCGGCGGGTACTGTGGTCCGGTGAGTGATGCGAGCGGGCTCAACCTGACCACCGACCCGGTACATCTTGAAGGCGTCGACCCGGCCGACCCGCCCTGCGAACAGCTCCCTGGCCGGCTGTGGCACGGGGGCTGCCCGGTCGACTACGAGTGGGTACGCAGGATCGGGATCGACACCGTGATCGACGCCGCCGACGAGGACGCGTTCCCGCCGCCCGGTTCGCTGGACCACCTGACGTACCTCAAGTGCCCGCTGGTCGACGACGACGAGGTGCCGGACCCCGGCCTGACCATACGGCTTGCCACCCTGGTGGCGGGGCTGATCTCCGACGGGCGGCAGGTATTCGTGCACTGCACCTTCGGTCGCAACCGGTCAGGGTTGTTGGTCACCTTGATCATCCGCGAGGTGCTGGGCATCAGTGGCCGCGAAGCCCTCGCCCACGTGCAGGCGCATCGCGCCCGCGCCGTCAACAACGTCCAGTTCGCCGACTGGCTGAAGTCGCTGCCGGCGCCGGTACGCAGCGCCGCCTGACCCCGGACAGAGCCAGGAGCCGGAGAGGCGAGGCCGAGCGGCCTAGGGTCAGAGCGGGGTGCGCCAGTACCCGACCGTTTCGTCGAGCCAGTCAAGGTCGAGTCCATGGTGCCGGCTGTCCCAGAGCCGGAACGCGACAGCGCCCAGCTCCGCGATCCGGTTCAGCAGCGGGAGCCCGTCCCATTCGCGGACGTCGAAGCCGTACCGGCGGCAGAACTTGCGGTACGTCCGATCGTTCATCTCCCCGCTGGCTCGACGCCGGGCCGCACTGGCCAGGTCGTACTCGCGAGGTCCGTGTGCGGCGAAGTCGAGATCGATGAACTGCGGACCGTCGGGGCCCACCAGCACGTTGGACGGAGATACGTCGCCGTGGATCGGGCCTTCGCCGAGGACCGAGAGGACCTCGGCCAGCGCTGTGAGCAACGTGGCCCGGGCATCCAGCAGCACCGCGGCGGACTCCTCCGGCAGCCCCTCGACCTGCGGCACCAGCCGTCGCAGCGGCACCCACGGCGCCAGTACGACGGTGGCTGAATGATCATGGAAACGCCGCAGCAGCGATCCCACCCGCGGCCAGCTCGCCGGCCGCCCACCCGGTAGCCACCGGCTCAGGCTGACGACACCGTAGGAAGTAACGATCGGCGGCTGATGCAGCAGCACCGCGGTGTCGGTACCCGCCAACTGTCGGGACAGATCGGCCAGATGGCCCGGATCGGTGCCGGGCGGGTAGACCTTCACCGCGACGTCGCCGGCCTGAAGGACAACGGTCGTGAGGGCGCTGACCACCGTGGCGGGCGCCAGATCGACGACGAGGCGTGCCTCCGCGACTGCGGCCTGCGCCTCGGACTCACCCCAGCCGACCATCGGAAGGGGGAGCGGCTCGACGGCGAGGAGACTGGTGTCAAGGTACGGCGATGCAGAAGTCAGGGTCACCTGTCGCTCCGGTTCGGTGGACGTATTGAGATGGCCACCGCGCGACGTCTTGGCGAACTTCCTCGACCGGGTTGGGTGATCGAAGATTACTCCCAGCCGCGCCGAATGCAAACCTTATCTGAACGGACCTGGGACAGCGCCTGACCGAGTAGCGGACGAGCGTCCAGCGAGTCAGCCGCCGACGTGGATCGCGGGCCGTCGGGCAGGATCTTCGTCACGCTTGCGCAGGATCTCGTGCACCACCGGGGCGGTGTCGCCTTCACCCAGAATGAGGTACCGGACCAGATGCACCAGGGGGCTGCCTTCGGACCACTCGAAGAAGCAGTGCGGCCGGATACCCGTCACATTGCGCAGCGTCAGCAGCACGGCGGCGATCGCGTTCGGGACGGCGGGGCTGTCCACCCGCAAAACCTTGTAGCCGTTGATCTTGACCCCGCGCACCTTGAGGATGTCGCTGAAGTTGGAGGGGTCTGTCACCTCCACTTCGAGGAAGAGCAGGTCCACGTGACCCGGAATCGGGTTCAGGCTGCGCTGGGCGGCTTCCTTCTCCGCGTACTCGGCGACGTCGCCGGCCTGCCGCTTGTTGGCGATGATGTTGAGCGCGTTGTCGTTGGTGACGGCGTCGGTGATGAGCCGACGTGCGATGGGGTCGAACTCGATCCGGTCGGCTCGCAGCTCGGTGGTCCGGGTGACCCGGGAAACCAGCGAGACGATGATGATCCCGGCGATGAACATGGCGGAGATAGCGATGCCGTCGGGCTTCTCGATGATGTTCTCCACCAGGGCGTACAGCAAGATCACCGACAGCAGGGCGAACCCGGCCGTGCTCCCTCGCTGCCCCTGACGGTGGGCGCTGATCGTCACAGCGATGGCCGCCGACAACATCATGGCCAAGATCCCGGTGGCGTAGGCGCCGGCCTGGGCGTTGACGTCGGCACGGAAGGCGATCGTGATGATGATGCTGATCGAGGTGTAGACCAGGACTACAGCCCGGACGGCCCGTCCCCATTCCGGCGCCATGCCGTACTTGGGGAGGTAGCGCGGGACGATGTTGATCAGCCCAGCCATGGCTGAGGCGCCGGCGAACCACAAGATGGCGATGCTGCTCAGGTCGTACACAGTTCCGAAGTTCTCGCCGAGCAGCCGGTGGGCCAGGTACGCGAGGGCACGGCCGTTTGCCTCGCCGTCGGGACCGAACTCGTCCGGCGGGATCAAGACGGTGGTGACGAAGCTGGTCAGCAGCAGGTACACCGACATGATCAAGGCAGCGGTGGTCAGCAGCTTGCGCGTGTTCGCGATCCTGTTGGCCAGCCGCTCAGCCGGAGTCCGGCCTTCAGCGGCGACCAGCGGCATCATGCTGACTCCGGTCTCGAAGCCGGACAGCCCGAGAACCAACAGGGGAAACGCGAGCACAGCCGGACCGATGATGGCGGTGAAGCCGGTGCCGTGAGAGGTCAGGGCGGTCGTCCAGTCGGCCAGCAGATCCGGTTGCCGGGCGATGGTCTCCAGGCTGACCGCCACCACCACGCCGTTCAGCAGCAAGAACACTGCGACCAGCGGGATGGCGACCACGACGGCCTCGCTGAACCCCAGCAGGAACACTCCGCCGAGGAGCAGCAGCAGCGCGACGGTAATGAGGACGGCGTGCCCGTGCAGGAAGGACGGCAGATACGGATTCTCCAACATGTGCACCGTCGCGTCGGCCGAGGAGAGCGTGATGGTGACCAGCCATGACGTAGCCACGAAGCCCAGCAGGACCAGGACGAAGATCTTGCCGCGCCAGAAGGGGAGCAGACGCTCCAGCATGGCGACCGAGCCTTGGCCGTGAGGGCTCTCCGCGGCGACCCGGCGGTACATCGGCAGCATCCCCAGCAGCGTCAGCGCGACGATGAAAGCGGTGGCCAGTGGTGACAGCGCTCCCGCGGCCAGCACCGCAATGGCGGGCAGGTACGACAGCGTGGAGAAGTAGTCGACGCCGGTGAGGCACATCACCTTCCACCATGACTGCGGCTGGGCGTGCTCCTCTTCCGCTCCCGGGCCGACCGGTTGCACCTGGTTGGCCATCAGCCACCGAGTGAACCGGCTCGACGGGGACTTCGGCTGCGCGGGACTTGGGGCGATTTCGGGTACGACCAACTGCGGGCTGCCCTCCATGACGTCATTTCCTCGGGTTGACCGCGGGAGCGCCGGGCCCGCGCGGGGGCGGTATGCACCGTCCTAGCACAACTACCCACGAAACGGTGCTCCACTCGGGTGTCCAGGGCCGGCCGGTTAGGGGCGGCTATGCTCCCTGGGTCGGGGACATTCACAGCAGCGGAGCGGTTGGAGTGTTGCCGTCGGGGAACTAGTTGGCTGCAGAAGATCGGGCAAGATCCACCTCCGTTGGCACCTGGGTGCGGCGGCTCCCCCCGGGAAGGGGTACCCATGAGCGGTAATGCGACCTATCGGCACAACAACACGGCCATCCTCTCGGTATGCGCCGTTGAGGCGCCGATCGTGGTGACATCCGCTGAGTTCGACCAACGGCTGAGTTGCACCTACGAACGGGTCGGTATGCGAGGCGGCATGCTGGAGGAGCTGGCCGGCGTGCGGGAACGGCGCTGGTGGCCAGAGGATGTCAGCTTCGCCGACGCTGCGGCGATGGCCGGGGCCAAGGCGCTGGCCGAAGCCGGCGTTGACCCCTCCCAGGTGGGCCTGATGATTAACTCGTCGGTGTCGCGCGCCTACCTCGAGCCGTCTTCGGCCGTCGCGGTGCACCACCAGCTCGGGCTGCCGACCAGCTGCCTCAACTTCGACCTGGCCAATGCGTGCCTCGGGTTCGTCAATGGCATCCAGCTGGCCGGCACCATGATCGACGCTGGCCAGGCCGACTACGCCCTGATCGTCGACGCGGAGGGGGCGCGACACACCCAGCAGGTCACCCTCGACCGGTTGGCGGCCGACGACGCCACCGCGGATGACCTGAGGTCGCAGTTCGCCACGCTGACCTTGGGCTCCGGGGCGGCGGCCATGGTGCTGGGACGGGCCGACCGTCATCCAGAGGGCCACCGGGTGGTGGGTGGGGTGAGCAGGGCAGGCACCGAGCACCACGACCTCTGCGTCGGCGACCTGAACCGGATGCGTACTGACACCAAGCAGCTGTTCAACGCCGGTCTGGCGCTCGCTCTGGAGACCTGGAAGGACGCCGCTGCGGACTTCAGCTGGGACAATGTCGACTGCTTCGTCGCGCACCAGACGTCGCTGGTGCATATCAAGGCGCTGTGTAAGGCCCTTGACGTGGACCTGGCACGCTTCCCGCTCACGCTCCCGACCTACGGCAACATGGGCCCGGCCGCCGTGCCGTTCACGCTGGCCAGCCAGGCCGACGTCCTGCAGGCCGGCGATCAGGTCGTGCTGATCGGCATCGGTTCCGGTCTGAACACCTCTTTCGCCGAAATCACCTGGTGAGCACAGCGGCGACACCGGCTCGTGGAGCCGCGGAGCCGGCGACACCGGGTCTTGCAGCCGCGGAGCCGGCGACACCGGGTCTTGCAGCCGCCACGGTGGAGCGTGATGGACCGGCGCGGCCGGCCGAAGCTCCGGAGCTCGCCGGACTTCCCGGCCTCGACCCGAGCTGGTCACGGATGGTCAGCGCCGCAGACGCGGACGGCGTCTCCCGAACATGGCATGTGCTCGACAACGGGGTCGAGCCGACGGCCGGGACCATGCTGTGCGTGCATGGGAACCCGACCTGGTCGTACCTGTGGCGTCGTTTCCTCACCGTCGCGCCCGCCGGCTGGCGTGTGGTGGCCGTGGACCAGCTCGGCATGGGCTGGTCGGAGCGCCTGCAGGCTCCGCGCCGGCTGGAGCAACGCATTGACGACCTGTCGGCGCTCACCGGCGCCCTGGACATCCAGGGGCCGGTGGTCACGGTGGCGCATGACTGGGGAGGTCCCATCTCCCTCGGCTGGGCGCTGGCTCATCGGGACCAGCTCGCCGGCGTCGTACTGGCGAACACCGCCGTCCACCAACCGCTCGGTGCGGCACCGCCCGGCTTGATCCGGCTGGCCCGGACGGCCGCCTTGCGGACAGCCGTCTGCGTAGGCACCCCGCTGTTCGTCCGCGCCACCACCGCGCTGTCTCGGCCGCAGCCACCCGAGGCGGTCCGAGGGGCGCTGGCGGCTCCGTACCGGGGCGCGAACCGCCGGCGCAGCGTCGGAGACTTCGTTGCCGACATCCCGGTCGAAGCCGACCACCCCAGCCGGACCACGCTCGATGCGGTCGCGGCCGGCGTCGAGGACCTGGCCGACGTGCCGACACTGCTGCTGTGGGGTCCGCGGGACCCGGTGTTCTCCGAGCGCTACCTCCGCGACCTGCTCGCGCGGCTGCCGCACGCCGACGTCCACCGGTACGGACGGGCCTCCCACCTGGTCACCGAAGATGCTCCGGAGACCGCCGAGCATGTCTGGCGTTGGGTGGGTGACCTGGGCGGCCGGACCGCGGATCAGGCTGACGCCGTCGCGGCCGCACCGCCGGAGCCGACTCAAGGCAGCCCGCTACTGCCCTGGGCCGCGCTGGAGGCCCGCGCCGGCGACCCGGCTGTCGCCGTCGCGGAGGTCGTGAACGGCAAGTCCCGCGAGGTGTCCTTCGCCGAGCTGGAGCACCGGGTACGCCTGCTGGCCGCCGGCTTGCACGCGGTCGGACTGAAAGCCGGCCACCGGGTGGCACTGCTGGTGCCGCCCGGTGTCGACCTGACCGTAGCCATCTATGGGTGCTGGCGGGTCGGGGCCGTGATTGTGGTCGCCGACGCGGGACTGGGCGTGGCGGCGATGGGCCGTGCGCTCCGGGGTGCCGGCCCGGACCTGATCATCGGAGTGGCCAAGGGCCTGGCGGCGGCTGCCGCGCTTCGGATCCCAGGTAGGCGCGTGCTGGTCGGATCGACGTCGGTCCCGCTGCGCCGGGCGCTCGGCTCCGACTTCTCGCTGGCAGATCTGGCGGAGCTTGGCCTGCACGCCGACCTCCCGCCGGAGCCGGCGGCGGACTCCGACGGTGCGGTGCTGTTCACCTCCGGGGCTACCGGCCCCGCCAAGGGGGTCGTCTACCGGCTGGACCAGCTGCGCGGGCAGATCGACCTGATCACCGCGGCGTGCCGGATCACCCCCAACGACCGGCTCGTCGCTGCGTTCGCCCCCTTCGCGTTGTACGGTCCGGCGCTGGGCATCGGCGCTGCCGTACCGGATATGGAGGTGACCGCCCCGGGCACGCTGACTGCCCGGGCGCTCGCCGACGCGGTGGCGGCGATCGACGCGACGGTTGTCTTCGCTTCGCCGGCGGCGCTGCGAAACGTCCGCGCCACCCGAGGAGGCCTGACGCCGCCTCAGCGGGCCGCTTTGGGACGGGTGCGTCTGGTGATGTCGGCGGGCGCACCGGTGCCGGTCTCCCTGCTGCGCGCAGTGCAGGAGCTGATGCCGGCCGCCGAGGTTCATACGCCGTACGGCATGACCGAGGCGCTGCCGGTCACTGACGTGTCGCTGGTCGAGCTTGAAGCAGCGGGGCCGGGTAACGGGGTGTGTGTCGGGCGCCCGCTGCCGGGAGTGACCGTCCGGGTCAGCCCGCTCACCCCCGACGGCCGGGCCGACGGTGAGCTGACCGCTCAGCCGGAGATTACGGGGGAGATCTGCGTCGCGGCCGCGCACGTCAAGGATCGGTACGACCGGTTATGGGCGACTGAACGCGAGAGCTCGCGGACCGCCGGGTGGCATCGGACCGGCGATGTCGGCCACTTCGACGTCGCGGGGCGGTTGTGGGTCGAGGGCAGGCTGGTGCACGTGCTGACCACGGCTGACGGACCGCTGACGCCCGTGGGGGTCGAGCAGCGGGTCGAGGAGCTGGACGAGGTCGAGGCGGCCGCTGTCGTCGGGGTCGGCCCGGCCGGTACCCAGCAAATTGTCGTGGTCGTCGTGCCTGCACCGGATGCGTCGGCTGGTGTTCGTCGTCGCCGCCCGCGGGTTCTGGCGGAACCCGCGCTGGCCGCCTCGGTACGGGCCGTGGCCGGGGTTTCGGTTGCGGCGGTGCTCACCATCGAAGCACTGCCAGTCGACATCCGGCACGCGTCGAAGGTTGACCGGGCACGGGTGGCCCGCTGGGCCGAGCGAGTGCTGGCCGGAGCCAGGGTCGGGCGACCGTGAAGGTGCTGGTGACCGGCGCCAGCGGGTTGCTCGGTGCCGGGGTGGCGCGGGCGCTGGCCCAGCGGGGCGATGACGTCACGGTGCTGCAGCGGCGTCCCGCCGGGCTGGGTCTGCGGGAGGTGCTGGCGGATGTGGCCGATGCAGCGGCGATGCAGGAGGCGGTCGCAGGGCAGCACGCAGTCGTCCACCTCGCAGCCAAGGTCGATGTCGTCGGGCCGTGGGAGCAGTACCAGCGGGTCAACATCGCTGGCACCGCGGCTGTCGTGTCGGCGTGCCGAGCGAACGGCGTGCAGCGGCTGGTGCATGTCTCGTCCCCGTCCGTTGCGCATGCAGGTTCATCGCTGGTGGGCGCGGGCGCGGACCGCGCAGATCCCGAGCGGGCTCGCGGACCGTACGCCCGGAGCAAGGCGGCCGCCGAGCAGATCGCTCTAGGTGCCGACAGTGACGAGCTGGCCGTGGTTGCGGTCCGACCCCATCTTGTCTGGGGTCCCGGTGACGCCCAGCTCGTCGCTCGAGTGGTGGAGCGCGCCCGGGCTGGTCAGCTTCCGCTGATCGGCTCAGGCGCTGCGCTGGTCGACACCACCTACATCACCAACGCGGTCGACGCACTGGTGGCAAGCCTGGACCGCTGCCGCGTCGCCCACGGGCAGGCACTGGTCGTGTCCAACGGAGAGCCCCGACCGATCGGCGAGGTGCTGGCCGCTATCTGCGGTGCGGCCGGTGTGACCGCGCCCCAGCGTCGGGTGCCGGTCCGGCTCGCGCTGGCCGCCGGCATCGTGGCGCAGACCGTGTGGCCGCTTCGACAGCTCGCGCACCGCCGGCGCGGGCCCAGCGGCCCACCGCTGACCCGCTTTCTTATCGAGCAGCTCGCTACCGCGCACTGGTTCGACCAGCGGCACACGCGTGAGCTCCTGCAATGGACTCCGCGGGTTGGAATGGAGCAGGGCTTGGCCGAACTGGCCAGCTGGTACGCCAGCCGCCCCTGACCGCTCCGGTCGCGGGCGTGTGGGCAGGGACCAGCAGGTCGGCTCGGTTCAGGCAACGCCGGCACAGCGTCGCTGAGGAGGTTCGTTCCCCGCGGCGGACCGCGTCAGGCGTTGTCGACGATGTCGCTGATCCGGGCCGCCAGCTCGATGTCGAGCTCGGTGACACCTCCGCTGGAGGGGGTCCAGAGCAGGTACGTCGTGCCGTCCAGATCCTCCTCCACCATGGCGTGGTGGTTCATCCTCTCTTCGACGCGGGCGATCCGTTCGCGGATGTCGTCCGCGACGGCGGCCGGCAGGCTGACCGTACGGCGGATGCGGTGCTCGTCACCGATCCACCCGGGCAGTTCCTCGAGCTCGGCCTCGACCTCCTCGCGCGTGAGCCCGGCCGGCGCCGGCGACGGCGTCGTGGGGGACGCGGGCGAGGAGGTCCGCTCACCGGGGGTGCGGCTCGGAGGTGGCGTGAACAGGTCGCCGAACTCGTCCGGCAGTTCCGGACGCAGAGTTTCCGCGGCACCGGGGTCCTCCTCGGCGATGACCGACAGCACCGCCTGCGCGAGGTACCGCGCCCGCGCCGGGTCGTCGTTAGGCACCGAGGAGACCGTCGCCAGGAACGACCCGAGGCCGGGGTCCTCCACCGGCGTCGTTGACTCGGCCACGATCTTGGCCAGGCCCCGCGGCAGGACCGCAGCCATCCGGGCGCGACCGTCGGCGCTAACCCGGCGGGCCACCCCGACCAGGACGCTCTCGGACTCCCTCTCGACGCGCTCCAGGTCATCGCGACCGGCGCGCTTGGCGACGGCGTGTACGAACGCCTTGTGTCCTAGGGCCATGTCCGGCCCCTCTAAGAGTGCACGACGGGGCCGGTGCCCAGCAGGTCGGCACACTCGTCCGGCGGCTGGGCCACCATGTCTTCGAACTCGCGCCGGCTGATGGTGGTCTCGATCACGCACCCCTTCACCTCGGTGGCTCACCACACAACACCGATGGACGACGCCACGCAATCGGCAGACCTGCCGAGGGCGCAGCTGAACGCGGCGAGAAGGCCTGCTGCAGCGGTCCGTAAGGAATACGCCCCGGCGGCCGGCCCCACGCTGCCGAACTCCTAGTGGCGGCCGCTTGAGACGTTGGGAACTTCCGCTGGGTCGCCCTCCAGTGAGTAGATGAAGGCGATCTCCTGGTCGCCGAACTCCTCGTTGTGCACCCGCGTGGGGCGCCGACGGGAGGTCAGCCGGAAGCCGAAGTTGCTGGCGAAAGCGATGCCGCGTCCGTTCTCGGTGCTCACCCAGTAGATCAGCTGCGTGTAACCGTCCCGGGCGGCGAGCTCGGCCGCGGATTCGACGAGTCGCCAGGCGGCGCCACCATGGCGGGCCTTCGGTGCCACCCAGAGACCGAAGAGGTCGGCTGCCTGAGGCTCCTCCGGAACGCCACCCACCGACGCGGTCCCGATGGCCTGTCCCTCCGAAGTGGCCAGGAGCCGGTGGCTGCGCCTCATCCGGGCGCGCCAAAGTTCCTCGTCGTATCCCGACTCCTCCTCGTAGGTACGGATGAAGGCCTCGGGAGAGTCTTGAAGTGCGCTGAGTCGGACGTCTCGATAGTCCTGCCAGTCTTCTTCTCCGAGCACACGCACGGTGATCGCAGTCATGCGCGACATGTTCGCACGTGTGGCGCCTTCCGGCGCAAGAAATGGCGAAGGATTTCCCAACAGCGGACGGTTAGCTGGCGGTGTCCTATCCTCGGGCCATGCGACCGATCCCTGTGACGCCCTGGAAACTCGGTTGAGGGCCGTCCTGTTTCTCCTTGTCGGCCTGCCCGGGGCAGGCAAGACGACAAAGGCTCGGCAGCTGGAGAGCGAGTTCCAAGCGCTCCGGTTCACCCCGGACGAGTGGATGATCCCCCTCTTTGGTGAGTCTGACGCGGGCGGAAAGCGGGACGTGCTGGAGGGACGGCTCATCTCGGTGGCGCTCCGAGCGCTGCAGCTGGGCACCTCAGTAGTCCTCGACTTCGGTTTCTGGGGACGAGACGAGCGTTCGGCGCTTCGGGCGATGGCATCCACGCTCCGCGTGGGCTCCAAGGTCGTCTATCTGCCGATCGATCAGCAGACGCAGCTCGAGCGCATCAACCGGCGGTACGAGCTCACCCCTGAGCACACCTTCGAGATCACTCCGAGAGACCTAGCGACGTTCGAGGAGCAGTTCGAGGTGCCGGACGCCTCCGAGCTGGACGGTTCTCGGCTGGATCCGCCGCCTGCCGGATGGCCGACCTGGTCGTCCTGGGCTGCCGGGCGTTGGCCAGCACTGCCAATTCTGTGAGGGACGACACAGAAAGTCCGCAGTCGCCTGCTCGGGGGTTCAGGTGACTGCGGACTCGTCTCTATCATCGGTTCGGAGTTGCCCAACGTTACAGCCGCCGCGGAATTTCTTCTTTGATCCCTCCGCCCGCACCGGAGTGGGTCACAGTTCGGTTGCATGCCGCCTGGCCTTTTGGCTCAACCGGCCTCGTCGCCTACGGTGGGGAAGTTGGATTGACCAACTCGGGGTGTCCGTACAGCTGACTTAGAAGGATTGATAGTGAGTGGCGAAACCGGCTCCTGGGGCCTCCTGACCGTGCCCATTCTGATCTGCATAGGTTTGCTGCTATTTGTCGCACTCTCCTCCCCGGCTGCCGCCGGGCCGGTCGACAGCGAAGTTATAGGCTGCCAGCCGTCACGTTCCTGCACACCGTCGTTGTCCAGCACCGGCTGACAACTCAAGACTGAGGATCAGGTACTGCCGAAGGACGACCAGAGCCGCGCCAAAGTCGCGGGAAGCTCCTCTGCCACCGAAGTCAGGACCCCGCTCACCCTGGTGGCCGACTGCGAGCGGTGTTTCGGACTGTGCTGCGTGGCGCTTCCCTTTGCCGCATCCGCCGACTTCGCGTTCGACAAGCGGGCAGGGGAGCCATGCCGAAATCTGCAGTCGGACTTCCGCTGCGGGATCCACAGCCGGCTGCGCCAGGGCGGCTTCGCCGGCTGCACGGTGTATGACTGCTTCGGCGCCGGTCAGCAGGTCTCCCAGGTGACCTTCGGCGGTGAGGACTGGCGGCAGGACTCCGAGCGGGCCAGCCGGATGTTCGAGGTGTTCCCCGTCATGCGGCAACTGCATGAGCTGTTGTGGTTGCTCGGCGAGGCATTGACCCGTACGACCGCCGAGCCGCTGCACCGTGAGCTAGACATGGCCCTACAGCAGGTCGAGGAACTGACCCAGAGCAGTGCGGCCGACCTGGTTGAGCTCGACCTGGACAGCCGGCGCCGCGACATCGGTGCCTTGCTGCGGCGCACAAGCGCGCTGGTACGCGCCGAGGTGCTGGCCGCGGGTAAGGAACTTCACGGCGACCTGATCGGAGCGGACCTCAACGGCGCCGACCTGATCGGAGCGGACCTCAACGGCGCCGACCTGCGGGGCGCGGACCTGCGAGGCGCCTACCTCATTGCTGCCGATCTGCGCGGAGCTGACCTGAGAATGGCCGATCTCCTCGGAGCCGACCTGAGGGACGCAGAGCTCGGCGGCGCGGACCTCATCGGCTGCATCTTCCTCACCCAGACCCAGCTCAACGCAGCCCGGGGTGACGGCGGAACCAGCGTGCCGCCGACGCTGACCCGCCCAGACCACTGGTCACCGTAGTGGGTGACGTCTAAAGGTGCCATGTTCGGTGAGGTTCACCTTCGAGACCGCGGAACCGTCCCACCTGGACCACCGGCGGGCGTCGCCAAACGAGCCCGCGCGCTGCGCCGTTGAGCAGCCACGGGACGCGTCTTCGGCGCGCAGTCGCATCGTCACTGTCGTCTGACTGTCGTGGCGAGGGCGGTGTGGTGGTTGAGGTGTTTGCGTCGGATGCGGTTGTTGACCAGGGGTTGTTGTTGTTGTTTGTCGTGCCAGCGGGGTGGGGTCCATTCGGGGATGCCGTTGGTGATGTGGCAGGTCCAGCCGCGGCTGGCAAACCGGGTGTGGTGGTAGCGGCAGAGCAGGG
>JAOPXN010000007.1 GCA_025965155.1 Propionibacteriaceae bacterium | reverse complement strand
ACCAGCCAGGCACGGGATCCAATTAGTGCATAATTTGGCATTGACTTTTAGCACGCTGTTGAGTTCTCAAAATTCGGGCACACACCGCACATCCGCATCACTGCATCCGCTTGGGGCAACTCGATCTAACCTACAAGGTTTTCACTGCCGAATCAAATCGACTGCAATTCCTTGCTTTCCGTCCCACAACAAACCCGCCCGAATCTTTGTTCCCGCATTGCGAGCACAACCGATCCGAACTAGTTGTTGTGTTTGGATTGCCCGGAGCGTCGAACTCAGCCGGTTTCCCGACTAGGTCCTACTCCCCTCAGGGCTTTGACTACTTTACACACCTGGCTGACCGGAGTCAAGCCGTTCGCAGTCAATCCCCAACTCCAGCTTGACGCAGTAGACCTCGTGGTGGGTTCGGTCAAGAACGCGCACCAGCCCGTACGTTGGCTTGGGTTGGAGCCTCCCGGACGGCCGCATCGGTTACCCGCTGCGTCCCGCTCACTCGGCGAGGCAGATAGAACATTAGGGCACGAACTTGTCGTGGTCAAGTCGACGGCGACGCTGGTTCGGACGCGGATTGCCAGCCCGGTGTCGCCACGGGCTCCCCTAGGATGCAGCCATGGTTAAAAAGGTTGCACTGCTTACGGCCGGTGGTTTCGCTCCGTGCCTCTCTTCAGCTGTCGGTGGCTTGATCCAGCGGTACACCGAGGTGGCTCCCGACGTCGAGATCATCGCCTACCGGTACGGGTACCAGGGCCTGCTCTCCGGCGACTCCCTGGTCGTCACCCCCGAGGTGCGAGCCAAGGCCGGCGTCCTGCACCAGTACGGCGGCTCCCCAATCGGGAACTCCCGGGTCAAGCTGACCAATGCGGCGGACCTGGTGAAACGCGGCCTGGTTGCCGAAGGCGTGGACCCGCTGCAGGCGGCCGCCGACCGGCTGACCGCTGACGGGGTCGACGTCTTGCACACCATCGGCGGCGATGACACCAACACCACCGCCGCGGACCTGGCCGCCTTCCTGGCGAAGAACGACTACTCGCTCACGGTTGTTGGCCTGCCGAAGACGATCGACAACGACATCATCCCTATCAAGCAGTCGCTGGGCGCCTGGACCGCAGCCGAGCAGGGTGCCCGGTTCGCGCAGAACATCATCGGTGAGCACAACTCCGGATCCCGCATGCTGATCGTCCACGAGGTGATGGGCCGGCACTGCGGCTGGCTGACCGCCGCCACCGCCCAGGCCTACCGTGACTGGCTGGACACCCGTGAATGGGTGCCGGAGATCGGGCTGAGCCGCGAGGGATGGGACATCCACGGCGTCTACCTACCGGAGGCGGTGTTCGACCTGGAGGCCGAGGCGTCCCGGCTCAAAGCCGTGATGGACGAGGTCGGCTCGGTCAACCTGTTCATCTCCGAGGGCGCGGGCCTGGACACCATCGTCGCCGAGCTGGAGAAGTCGGGCGAGGAGGTGGCACGCGATCCGTTCGGGCACGTCAAAATCGACAAGATCAACCCTGGCGCCTGGTTCGCCAGCAAGTTTGCCGAGCGTCTGTCGGCGGAGAAGGTGATGGTGCAGAAGTCCGGGTACTACTCGCGGGCAGCGGCCGCCAACCAGGCCGATCTCGATTTGATCAAGTCGATGACTGACCTCGCCGTGGACAGCGCACTGCGGGGTGAGCCGGGCGTGATCGGCGAGGACGAGGAACGCGGCAACGAGCTCCGGGCCATCGAGTTCGAGCGCATCAAGGGTGGCAAGCCGTTCGACATCACCCAGGACTGGTTCGTGTCCATGTTGAAGGGGATCGGACAGCCCGCCCCCGAGCCTGCGGCAGCCCACTGACGCGATCGGTGACACTGCCGTCCGAGTAGACCGAAGTTGGGACAGGCGTCCGGGCTGGCGAGGCACCGTTGCCTCGCCCGCCCAATGTGCCCCCGGCGAAGCCGGCTCTTAGTCAGGTGTGCGTCGTAGCCGAGAGGCCAGCACAGCGAGTGCAGCACCGACACCGACACCGGTGGCCGCGCCCGTGACGTAGCCCGCTCCCATCCCCACCTGCACCGACCTGGCCGCCACGTCTCGGTGCACGGTGGCTGGCTCCGCCGCTGGCCCTGGTGCAGAGAGGACGAACCGGACCCGCTCCCCCACCTCCTCCTCGGCAACGGCCGGACGATCGGTGACCGCTATCCAGGCGGCCACGACCAACACCAGCCGGGCAAACAGGTTCAAGAAGAGCATCACCGCAATCACCGGTCCGAACACTGCGACTGCAGCGTTGCTGGTGAACTTGGACAGCAAGGAACTGGTCAGGTACTGCAACAGGGCCAGCCCGCACGCCCCGATGAGGGCGCCACGACGGACAGCGGACCACGGCTCCCTGGCGGCTGGCAGGACTGTGAACAGGTACATGAAGAGCAGCCAGCCGGCGGCCACGGAGAAGATCACCGGCACAATCTTGAGTGCGGGCGCCAGCCATCGGACTTCGTTGAGCCCGAGCCATTGGACCACGTCGCTGCTCAGTGAGGTCGATACGGATGCCAGCCCGAAGGTGACGACCATGGCCACGAGCAGGCCCAGCAGGATGCCGAGATTGGCCAGGATGTTGAGGAGGAAGTTCTGCTTGTCATCCACCTGGTCGAACGTGGGGCGCCACTGGGCTCGTACCGCCTTCTTCAGGTTGTTAGCCCAGCTCGCTCCCGCGTACATCGCCGAGAGGAGGCCGATGACACCGACAGCGGCATAATTCTGCAACGCACCGTTGACCAGCCCGATGATCTTGTCCTGGGTTTCCTTTCCACCTCCCCCGAGCAGGTCGCTCACCCGCCGGGCAAGAGCGTCGATGAGATCCGGCCGCACCTCGACCAGGATGAAGCCCAGCACCGAGAAGACAAACATGGCGATCGGGACCAGAGCCAGGACAGAGAAGTAGGTGATAGCGCCGGCGAACTGGTCACCGAGACGGATGGTGTAACGCTCGTAGGCACGCAACAGGTGCGCAACCGCAGGCCGCCGGGTGAGTCTGCTCAGCCATTCCTTCACAGTGCACTCTCCCACGGTGGATTCACGACAGTCAGCCGGGTGGACCAGGCCGTTCCCGCATCGACCCATGCGGCCGAACCGGCCCGCCCGCGTCGAGTTCAGGGCTACCGACCTCGGGATGGAGATTCCGGTCCGGCAGCGAACGGGCGCCCAGGATCACCACGGCAGCCACCACTGCGGCGGTGCCGATCTGTTGCGGAAGGCCGAACGGGTCGGCGAAGAAAACTGCCCCAAGCACGACCGCGCTGATCGGCTCCAGGCACGACACCACGGAGGCGCTGGTGGCGCCGGAGGCCTGGATACCGACCATCAGCAGGCTGATGGCGGCCACCGTGCAGATCAGTGCCATCGCCACTACCCAGGTCAGGGCTTCCAAGTCCGGCGAGGGGTCGAACCGGCCCCGGAGCACGCCGACGCCGACGTGGGCCAGCGCGGCGCCACTGCAGATCAGCGCGCTGGCGGCGAGCCGGTCGGTATGGTCGGGTAGCGAGTCCATCCCGAAGTAGTAGAGCGTGTACACCACAGCGGAACCGAGCCCGAAGAGCACGCCTGTGACCGAGACAGCTCCGCTCGGTCCGATCAGTGCTACTGCCACACCTCCGACTGACAGCCCCAGGGCGAGGAAGGTCAACAACCGCGGCGACTCCCGACCCGTAAGCATTGCGACCACGACCACCATCACCGGCATCGTGTACAGGAGCAGGGCGGTGAGTCCCACCGGGAGCCGCTGCAAGGCCGAGAAGTAAAGGGTTGTCTGGCCGGCGTAGAGGACAGCGCCCATCAACAACGGCTGCCACAGTGCCCGGCCCCGGCCGACGGTACGGCGGGACACAAGCACCACCAACCAGAGCGCGGCCGCCGCCATCCCGAACCGCCAACCGATCACCGTGTTGATGCTCAGGCCGCGGGCGAACGCCTTCACCGCGAACGGCCCGAGCAGACCGAAGCAGAGCGCGGAAGCGCAGCACAGCAGCACCCCGGCGGATCGGCTGTACGGCCGGCGGCCCGGACCGTTCATCCGTGCACCAGCACCAACGCGGCCAGCGACGCCGCCAACAGCAGCGGCACCAGCAGCAGCCCGCGCCGGCCAAAGCGCAGCCAGCTGACCTCGACTCCGGCCGTACGGCAGCGGGCCGCCCAGAGCAGTGTGGCAAGACTGGCCCAGGGTGTGATCAGTGGTCCTGCATTGACACCGACCAACAGCGCAGCTGTCCGCTGAGCCGAGCCGGCGGCTGTGGGCTCCATGGCCAGATAGGTCGGCAGGTTGTCGACCAGGTTGGCCCCCATCGCCGCCACCGCGCCGAGGTGAAGCAGGTCCAGCCATCGGTCGCCGTGTCCGGCCGCCACCGTGAGCGCAGTGCCAAGGCCATAGTCGTGGGCAACCTGCACCGCTACGAACAGGACCGCCACACCCAGCACCAGCTTCCAGGGCAGTAGGTTCCAACGCAGCAGTCGGCGTGCCCGCACGACGCACGCGAGGGTCAGCACCAGCGCTGCTGCTGCGGCGGCGGCCAGGACGTCGACGCCGAGCAGGAAGGCAGGGCCGAGCCCGGCGCAGACCACCATCCCAATGATCAACAACGTCCGATCCGCGGGCGGCTCGACCGGGCCGAGCCGGAAGCGGCCGCGCAGCGAGCGTCGGAAGATGATCATCAGCATCAGCACCGTTACCACCACGGAGGTGACCGCGGCGGGCCACATCAGCGCGGCGAAGCCGACGGTACTGGTCGACAGTCGACCGTAGGCGAGCAGGTTGGTTAGGTTGGACACGGGCAGGAAAAGCGACGCAGTGTTAGCCAGCCAGACCGCCGTGAAGGCGAACAGCTCTCGATTGAGGTCGAGCTCCTTGGCCATTGCCAGGACCAGCGGCGTCAGTAGCACGGCAGTCGTGTCCAGGGAGAGCACCGCAGTGCAGAGCACCGCAACCACTACGACCATCCCCCACAAGCGGAAGACAGAACCACCCGCAACCTGGGAAGCGCCGCGAGCAGCCACCTGGAAGACACCGATACCATCCGCCAGCTCCGCGACAACGGTGATGCACACCAAGAACCCGAGGATGGGACCCACGCGGAAGAGAAGGTCCTCGAGGTGCACGCAGGACACAGTAGTGCCCGGGCGCACCGGGATCATGGCGACGCCGCCCTTGACACGGTCCTGGCCAGCGCCCTTGAGTTGGACCATGAGCCGGCTACTGAAGGATGAAGAGATTGACCGGCAGGTCGACGGGCTTGCCGACTGGAGCAGAGCTGAGTCCGACGGCGACACGGCCATCACCGCCACCTTCCAGCTGGCCGACTTTGCGGCTGCACTGGCCTTCGTCAACGCTGTCGGTCGGCTGGCCGAGGCTGCGCAGCACCATCCCGACATCGACATCCGCTGGAATCAGGTCACGCTGGTCCTGTCGACCCATTCGGAGGGTGGCCTGACCCAGGCCGACATCGAGCTGGCGCACCAGATCAGCGACGAGAGCCGCTGACCCGGCGTTACTGCTCGAACGCCTCCGGCGGGGGGCAGGAGCACACCAGGTTCCGGTCGCCGTACACGCCGTCAATGCGAGCAACAGCCGGCCAGTACTTGTCGGCGCCATGGCTTCCGACCGGTCCGCGGTGCAGTCCGGTGGGGAATGCCGCGAGCTGTCGTGAGTACGGATGGCTCCATTCGTCGGCGGTGACCCGGCCCTGGGTATGCGGCGCATGCACCAGCGGGTTGTCGTCAGCCGGCCATTCCCCGTTCTCGACCTTGGCGATCTCCTCGCGAATGGCGATCATGGCGTCGCAGAACCGGTCGAGCTCGTCGAGGTTCTCCGACTCGGTCGGCTCCACCATCAACGTCCCGGCTACCGGGAAGCTCATGGTGGGGGCGTGGAACCCGTAGTCGATGAGTCGCTTGGCGACGTCGTCGACGGTGATCCTGCTGGCCTTGGTCAGCGGCCGCAGGTCCAGGATGCACTCGTGGGCAACGTGACCGTTTCGGCCCGCGTACAGCACCGGGTAGTGGGCGCCGAGCCGTTCGGCGACGTAGTTCGCCGCCAGCAGCGCATGCTGGGTGGCCTGGGTCAGACCGTCGGCACCCATCATGGCGATGTAGGCGTAGCTGATCGGGAGAATCCCGGCCGATCCGTACGGCGCAGCAGAGATGGGACCGACACCGGTGGCAGGGCCGGCCCCGGTAAGCAAGGGATGATTCGGCAGGTACGCAGCCAGGTGCGCGCCGACGCCCACCGGCCCGACCCCGGGACCACCGCCACCGTGCGGAATGCAGAACGTCTTGTGCAGGTTGAGATGGCTGACGTCGGCGCCGAACTTCCCGGGCTGGGCCAGGCCGAGCAGAGCGTTCAGGTTGGCCCCGTCGACGTACACCTGGCCACCGGCCTCATGAACCATCGCGCACAGCTCGGTGATGCCTTCCTCGAAGACACCGTGGGTCGAGGGGTAGGTGACCATGATCGCCGCGAGGTCGTCGCGGTGCTTGGCGATCTGCGCCTCCAGATCGGAGAGGTCGACGGATCCGTCGGGTGTCGCTTTGACCACCACAACCTTCATCCCGGCCATCACGGCGGAGGCGGCATTAGTGCCGTGGGCCGAGGACGGGATCAAGCAGATCCGGCGGTCGACGTCGCCGCGAGCGTCGTGGTACGCCCGAATCGCCAGCAGTCCGGCCAGCTCGCCCTGGCTGCCGGCATTCGGCTGGATCGAGACCTTGGCGTACCCGGTGATCTCCGCCAGCCAGGACTCGAGCGTGTCGATCAGCAGGTGGTAGCCCTGGGCGTCCTCGGCCGGGGCGAACGGGTGCAGGTTGGCGAAGCCGTCAAAGGAGATGGGCTCCATCTCGGTGGTGGCGTTCAGCTTCATCGTGCAGGAACCCAGCGGGATCATGCCGCGGTCCAGCGCGAAGTCGCGGTCGGACAGCGCTCGCAGGTAGCGCAGCATCGAGGTTTCGCTGTGGTGGGAGTTGAACACCGGGTGGGTGAGGTAGGAGCTGTTCCGTTCGCTGCCGGCGAGGTCGCCCCACGGCTCGGCCGGGTCGTTCCCGATGCCGAACGCCGAACGGACCGCAGCCAGTGCAGCCTGGCCGGCGTCCTCCCCCACCGAGACACCGACCGTGTCGGCGTCGATGCGGCGCAGATGAACACCTGCGGCACGTGCGGCCGCGACGACTTTGTCCGCAGAGCCGGGCACCGTGACCATCAAGGTGTCGAAGAACGACTCGTGCACGACCTCGAGACCGGCCGCCGCGAGTGCGCCGGCCAGCTCGGTGGCGACTCGGTGGATCGAAGCGGCGATCGCCCGCAGGCCGCGAGGGCCGTGGTACACGGCGTACATGCTCGCGGTGACCGCCAACAACACCTGTGCGGTGCAGATGTTGGAGGTGGCCTTCTCCCGGCGGATGTGCTGCTCCCGGGTCTGCAGCGCCAGCCGGTAGGCCTGGGTGCCATCGGCATCGACCGAGACACCGACGAGCCGCCCGGGCAGTGTCCGCTCCAGGCCGGACCGTACCGAGATGAACCCGGCGTGCGGGCCGCCGTAGAACAGGGGCACCCCGAACCGCTGGCTGGAGCCGACGGCCACGTCGGCGCCCCACTCTCCCGGCGGGGTGGTCAGAGTGAGGGCGAGCAGGTCACAGGCCGCGATGACCAGGGCACCCTTGGAGTGAGCCAGCTCGGCCAGGGCTCTCAGCTCATCGGTGCTCGCCAGCCGGCCGCTGGCTCCTGGCGTCTGGACCACGACCGCGAAAGGCGTCAGCTCCTCGACCGCCGCCGCCAGCGAACCTTCGGCAACGACGACCTGCAGCCCGAGTGCGGCAGCCCTGGTCCGGACCACGCCGATGGTCTGCGGGAGAGTGTCGGCGTCCAAAATCACCACGTCGCCGGTCTTCACCGAACGTCGGGCCAGGGTCATCGCCTCGGCGACGGCAGTGCCTTCATCCAACAAGCTGGCACCGGCGGTCGGTAGCCCGGTCAGGTCGGACACGACGGTCTGGAAGTTCAGCAGCGCCTCCAGCCGGCCCTGGCTGATCTCGGGCTGGTACGGCGTGTAGGCGGTGTACCAGGCGGGATCCTCGAGCACGTTGCGTCGGATCACCGAGGGCGTGACGGTGCCGTGGTAGCCGAGGCCGATCATCGGCGTCAGCGGGTTGTTCTGGGCTGCCAGCTCGCGCAGCCGGACCAGTGTGTCGGCTTCGCTTAGAGCGGGCGGCAGGCGGAGCGGCTCCGACATTCGGATGGACCGGGGCATTGAGGAGTCCACCAGCTCGTCGAGGCTGCCAAGCCCCAGCGCAGCGAGCATCTTGTCGCGTTCATCGGGCTCGGGGCCGAGATGGCGGGTGACGAAGGGATCGGTGCCGGCCATGAGGACAACTTCCTGTGCAGCGGTGAGATGCGCCTCAGAGCCTGCGACGCACTCCCCCTCTGTCGCCCTCGGCTTCAGAGTTGCCAGCGGAACGCGGTTCTGGTGCCTGAGAGGTTCCGGGGATGTTGCCCCTTCGGCGCCACCATCCTCAACCCTGAGGCGGTGGACTCTCCCGCGTCGCTTTTGCAGCAGGCATCAGCCTACCCGAGCCAGCTAGATCCCCCGACCCAGCGACGCGGCTGCGTCCCCCTACCCAGCGACGCGGCTGCGTCCCCCTACCCAGCGACGCGGCTGCGTCCCCCTACCCAGCGACGCGGCTGCGTCGACGCTTCGCCAACTCGTCGTCGTTCACAGCCACCTCGGCGGCGGTGGCCCGCTCGGCCGGCAGTTTCGACAGGGTGCCTTCGATGTCGCGCCAGACGCCGCCCAGTGCGATACCGAAAACGCCTTGGCCACCCCGGAGCAGGTCGATCACTTCGTCGTCGGAGGTGCATTCGAAGACCGAGACGCCGTCGCTCATCAAGGTCACCTGGGTCAGGTCGTCGACGCCGCGGGCGCGGAGGTGCTCGATCGCGGCCCGGATCTGCTGCAGCGAGATGCCGGCGTCGATCAGTCGCTTGATGACCTTGAGGATCAAGATGTCGCGGAAGCTGTAGAGCCGCTGGGTGCCGGATCCGGTGGCGTTGCGGACCGTGGGCTCGACCAGGCCGGTTCGGGCCCAGTAGTCGAGCTGGCGGTAGGTGATCCCGGCGGCGCTGCATGCGATCGGACCACGGAAACCGACGTCGTGCGGCATCGGGGAGAAATCACCCTCGAAGAGCAGACCTTGGGTATCGACCGGTGCGGGCGCGGCGGACCCGGCACCCTGTGCTGGTTGATGATCTGTGCTGCTCACGTACGCCTCCGAGTGTCCAAGACCACAAGCGCGGAACTCCTTGCGCGTAATTCCACGGGCGGAATTACGGTTGAAACGCTACGACTCAACTTCGGGAAGGGTCAACGACACGCCGTAAGGGGCGGTGGAGTTTCTGCTGGGTCTCAACCGGTGCTCAAGGCTTCGCAGCGGTCGGGCCGAAGCAGATGGAAGGCTGAAGATCACCCTGAGACTCGCCTCTGACCAGCGGTTCTACTGATCCAGCTGCCAGCACAACTCAGGACTTCGGCTCCTCGCCGGTGACGAAGTCGTCCGGGTTGACCTGATCGAGGAACTCACGGAACTTCTCTACTTCGTCCTCTTCGGCTTCTGGAATCTCGATGCCGGCTTCGTCCAGGACGTCCTCGGCGCAGTAGATCTCTGAGCCCACTCGCAGGGCCAACGCGATCGCGTCGGAGGGACGCGCGCTGACCTCGATCCCGTCCACCAGCAGCACTGCGTAGAACGTGCCGCCGTCCAGTTCGGTGATGTGGATTTCGGTCAGCCGGTGACCGAGGGTGGCCAACGTGTCAACCATCAAATCGTGAGTGAGCGGCCGCGGCGGCACCACACCCTCCTGGGCGTTGGCGATTGCCGACGCCTCCCCGGCACCGATCCAGATCGGGAGGTATCGAGTGCCGCCGACTTCTCTCAGCAGCACCATAGGCGCATTGGAGGGCATCTCAACCCGTACGCCCACCACATCGAGTTCACGCATAAGGGCAACACTACTTCGGTGCGGCCCGGCCACAAGTGTTGAGGGTGCCGAATCTCTGAGCGACACCTCATCCGTTACCGCGGCGGTGAAATCTGCTCAGCGTTCCATCGCGGTACGGACCAGCGCGGCATGAAAACTGATTACCAGCTGAGTCACCTCACCGGACACGTCGCGGTTACCTCCGGCGCGTCGTACATGCGGGGCGATGGCCTGCTCCACCAGCCCGACCTCGCGGTCGGCGGACATCTTGAAGGCGCGGAGATGGCGCCCGTCAATGCCATACTCGGCCATCTTGCGGGCCGCGATGGCCAGCGTCAGCGCTTCCCGACCGTAATAGGTGGTGCCGCGCTTGGGGACGACGATCTGGGTCCGTTCCAGGTCAGCGAGCGCCGGCTCGGACAGCCCACTCGCCTCCAGCAGGTCCTGGCGGGACAGCCGCAGTGGCTTCCGCGGCGGCTGCTGTGGAGGTTGCGGCTGCCGGCCCGGCGCCGCCGGGACCTGGCTGGAGAGTGTTGTCCCGTTGGTCGGCCGGGACGGCTCGACCGCCGGGTTCGCCACCGGCCGGATCGAGTCCATGGTGGGCGGCGCCATGCCCCGGTCCATCATCTCGAGGTGCTCGCGGATCACCTTCAGCGGCAAGTAGTGGTCGCGCTGGACGGACAAGATGTATCTGAGCCGGTCCACGTCATCGGTGGAGTACCGGCGGTAGCCCGACGGTGCACGTTGTGGAGACAGCAGGCCTTCGGTCTCGAGAAACCGGATCTTCGAGATCGACACGTCGGCGAACTCGCCCTTGAGCGACGCCAGGACCTGTCCGATGCTACGCAGGTTCGACTGAGCTGACATGAACGCGCGGCCGCTTACTCGACGCCCTGAGCGCTCGCGAAGTAGACCAGGCGGAACTTGCCGATCTGGACCTCGTCGCCGTGCCGGAGCAGACACTCGTCCACCAGGGCCCGGTTGACGTAGGTGCCGTTCAGGCTGCCCTGGTCCTTGACCAGAGTGCCGTCGGCCTGACGGATGAACTTCGCGTGCCGGCGGGACACCGAGATGTCGTCGAGGAAGATGTCGGACTCCTGGTGCCGCCCGACCGTGACTACGTCGGTGTTCAGCAGGAACCGGCTGCCTGCATTCGGCCCGCGCTGAACAATCAGCAGGGCCGAGCCTTGCGGAAGCGCGCTCACCGCCGCCTCGTCCTCGGCGCTCAGCTTCGCGCCTTCGCGCTCCTCGACCACCGCCGGAATCGTCTTCGTGGTGTCGCCCGTGGGCACCCGGTCGGCGGGCTGGCCGGTCGCCGCAGTGCCACCGGTCAGCGGCGCACCGCACTGGCCACAGAAGTTGCTCCCCTCGGGGTTGTCGTGGCCACAGTTGGTGCAGAACGGCATATAGGTCGGCTTTCGGGTCCAGACCTCGAGGACTACTCGAGGTGTGATGGAGAGTTTAGGCCCTTACAGTATTCGGTTGGGAAGCAGCACCGCAGGTTGTGCATGAAGCGGCTGCCCGCCTAGGCGGTGACTTCCTCGGCGTAGGCGTCGGCGTCCAGCAGCGCGTCGAGGTCGGCGTCCTCACTGACCTCGACCTGAAACAGCCAGCCGTCGCCGTACGGGTCGGAGTTGATGATCTCCGGGTTACTGGTCAGCTGCTCGTTCACCGCCGTGACTGTCCCGTCAACCGGGCAGAACAGATCGGACACACTCTTGGTTGACTCCAGCTCGCCGCAGGCATCCCCGGCCGCGACCTCCTCACCCACCGTGGGAAGCGACACATAGACGATGTCCCCGAGCTGGTCGGCGGCGTACTCGGTGACACCGATCCGGACCGTCCTGCCGTTGCCGCTGCGGACCCATTCGTGCTCGGGCGTGTACTTCAGGTCTTCGGGAAAGTTGGACACAACTGCTCCTAGAAAATGATCATCGGGGGGTCGGCGGCGGGGACGCGGGCTGAGCGTACTGATTGGGGACGGGGCTGTGCAAGGACTCCACCACGACCCGATCGAGCTGCTCGATCTGGACCTGACCGCCGATGGTGGGGCCGGTGATCTCGCTGACGATCCCGCCTCGGAACCGGGCTGCCTCCTCCAGGCTATGGGGGTCACCGATCACCTCGATGGTGATCGGGTTACTGACCGGGCTGTCGTCAATCAGCAGCCCGTCGGGGCCTGTCGCGAACCAGCTGGAGGCGACGACTCGGATCGCGTTGTTGACCTCGATCACCTCCGCACCAGCGTCCCGCATCTCCTCCACCGCATCTAGGATGACGTCCGCGTCGACCTTGCCGCTGGGGTCGGCGATCCGCAGCCGGATGCCCGGGCCCTCGGCGGGTACGGTGCCGGCCAATAGTGACAAGACCTCGACCCGCTTTTCGGCCTCTTCGCGGGCTACCCGCTGGGTGTCGGCGCCCGACTGGAGGCTCGTCTTCGTCCTCTCCAGGTCCGCGATCTCCCCCTCAAGCCGGCGGGACTCCGAACCAAGACCGTCTAGCAGCTGCACCAGATCTTCCCGGCGGGCGTTGGTGTAGGTGTCGTCGGCGTTGTTGATCCGGACCTGCATCACTCCACCCAGCCCGACGACGAACAAGATGACCGCGGCGATCAGCTGCCCCCGGCCGGGGCTGGCGAGTGAGTGCCAGAGTCGCCGGCGGGCGTCCGGGGCGGGCGGGGACTGGTCTTGCTGGGATCGGTCTGGATTGGAGGCCTCGGCTACCGAACCGTCCTGGAGGTTCTCTGCCGGCGCCGAAGGCTCTTGATCGGGCGTCTGGAGTTGCGGAGTCTCCGGCTGCAGAGGCTCCGGCTCTTGGGCCGCCGCCTGCTGTGCCCGGCGCTGGGCGCGGTGGCGCGGGCTCAGACCCAGGCTGCGGTGGGCGGCTGCTCGGCGGGGCCGGCCGGACGGACGGGGCTCAGGCATGGAAGAGCGCCCGACGGATAGCGGCGGCGTTGGTGAAGATACGGATGCCCAGCACCACCACAACGCCGGTTGACAGCTGCGACCCGACGCCGATCTGGTCACCGACATAGACGATGGCGGCAGCGATCAGCACGTTGGAGATGAAAGACACCACAAAGACGCGGTCGGTGAAGTTGCCGTCCAGGTAGGCGCGGAACGCCCCAAAGAGCGCGTCCATGGCTGCCACGATGGCGATTGGCAGGTACGGCTGCAGAGCCAGCGGGATTGTCGGCTCCAGGAACAGGCCGAGCAGGATCCCGACGATCAGTCCGATCAGCGGGATCATGACTTGGCTCTCTTCGCGTACCGCAGCACCATTCCTGGATCTGCCTCCAGGGTCATCTCTTCCATGCTGCTGATCTCGTACCTCATCCGACGGTTCTGGGCCAACTCGTTCCAGGCTATGCCTCCCGAAGACTCTACATAGCGCGCGTGCAAGGTCCGGGGATCTCCGATCGCCTCCACCCGGTACGGGCGGGTGAGCGAGCGGTAGTCCACCGTGATCGCGTCTCCGGCCCCCCGGATGGCGGTCAGGGTGGACAGCCGGTGGCCGTTGATGGCGATCGCCTCGCTACCGGCCTGCCACAGCCCGTTGACCAGAACCTGCAGGTCCATGTCCAGCACCCGGTCCTGCCGCTGGTCGGCGCCGGTCGGGGCATCATCAACCACCACCAGCAGTCCCGGGCCTTTGACGGCGACGTTGCCGACGATCGGGTCCAAGGCGTTGATCTGGCTCTGCAGCGCCGAAGCGGTGTCGTCGTCTCCCAATGCGCCGGCCCGGAGAGTGGCGATCTCGTCGGCCAGCGCGGTGGCCCGCTCCCGCAGCCGGTCCTGTTCGGTCTCCGCCGCCTTGATCCGGCTGATCAGCTCCGTTCGCTCCCCGGCCAGGACCGGCGCGCTGCGGTTGGTCTGCACGGCCGCGACGGCGAACATGGCTCCGATCACAATGGCCACCACGGCGAACGCGATACCCCGCCGGGTAGGGCCGTCGCCACGCGCCTTGACCAGCGCGTAGTCGGGATCGACCGGCTGGCGGATGATCTGGTTGAGCAGGTCCATGCTCGCGTCCACGGGACGCTGCGTCGGGGTGGACGCGGGCGCCGTTCTCGCGCGAGCGGGCGAGTGGGTGCTACCCCCTGACCGGTTCATAGTGTCCGCGCGATCACGGAGTCGCGTCCGACCCGCGGAGTGGTCCGCATCAACCTCACGGTCTGGATGACGTAGAGGCCGCCAGCCCACCAGTAGAGCGCAGTCCCCCACACTGCGAAGGCCCAGCCAACCACTCGGGCAACCTCGCCGAGAAGTCCGTCCGAGGCGCCGAGCAGCACCAGCGGGAAGGCGTACAACAGGCAGAACGTCGCCGCCTTGCCGAGGAAGTGGACCGGTAGCGAGGAGTAGCCGCGGGTCTTCAGCAGCGGCACCAGCAGCGCGATCAGCACGTCCCGAGCCACCAGGATGATGACCAGCCACCACGGGATGATGCCGCGGACTGCCAGCCCGAGCAGGGTGGCGAGGATGTAGAAGCGATCCGCGATCGGGTCCAGCATCTGGCCGAGCCGGGAGGTCTGGTGCCAGCGCCGCGCCAGGTGGCCGTCCAGCCAGTCGGTGAACCCGGCGACCATGAGCACACCGACCGCGATCAGGTCAGCCTCCGGTCCAAGGATCAGCCATAGCAGCACCGGGACGCCGGCGAGCCGTAGCAGGCTGAGCACGTTGGGCAGCGTCCAGACCCGGTCGGTGTCGTACCCCGACGGGTTGAGTCGGCCCACCTCAGCGGATTCCACGAGTTTCTCCTAACACTGGCGCCAGACTAGTTGGGCTGGACAGTTCCCGGCCGCGTCCGGTCGCCGGGCCCGAGCCGATCGAAGTCGGCGACCTCGAAGGCCGTCGGCTCCCCGGCGTGTCCGGCGAGTCGGAACAGCCGTACGCCGCGTCGACGACGCAGTGACTGCACCGTGACCACTGCATCGTTGTGCAGCCGCCGAGCCAGCGCGGCTCGGTGCTGCTCCAGGTCGATGCCGGGTAGCTCGACGACGGACAGAATATGTCCAAGAGTGCTCTCCGCCTGCTCCCTCTCAGATTGGCTGAGCTCCTCCTCCAACGCCTGCGACGCCGCGTCCAGCACCAGCAAGGCAGTGGCTGGGTCGATGCGCGGGTCGGCCGCAATCTCCATGGCGCGGTGCGACCGGCGGACAAGCGCAGCGTCCAAGGCGGCCCAGGTGCGTTCGGCACGGCCGTGGGCACGATCCAGCCGGGTGGCCAGCCAGGACAGCCGCCAACCGATAGCCAGCGTGACGATCAGGACGCAGCCGAGCACGATCAGGGCGGTGTCGAGATGCCAGGCGCTCACTGGTGCACCATGCTCATCCGGCCCCCTGCCTGCTCGTCACCGGTCGCAACCGACCAGGGACCGACGGCGAACCGGCCGACACGGCGGCGCGGTACACCTCGACGATCTCATTACCCACCACCGCCCAGTCATAGCGGCGGCTGGCCGACCTTGCTGCTTCGGTACGCGTCGGGTCCGGCCGGAGCAGAACCCCGGCTACCGAGGACGCCAGCGCCTCGCTGTCCCCGGCCGGGAAGATGCTGCCAAGGAGCGCGTCGCGGCCAGCCCGGTCGGACGGGCCAGCGGTGCCAGCCGTACCAGCGGAAAGGATGTCGACGAACGCGGGAAGATCGGAAGCCACCACCGCAGCGCCGCCCGCCATCGCCTCCAGCAGCACGATGCCGAAGCTCTCCCGGGCCAGGTGAGGCGCCACGAACACGTCCGTACCTGCCAGCAGGGCGGCGCGCTCGTCGTTGCTGATGGCCCCGGGCATGGAGCACCCCGGAGGAAGTCGGCGACTGCCCTGGCCGGCAACGACAACGTCCAGCTCAGGGACCTGGGCGCGGATGGTCGGCAGCGCAGCCAGCAGCACGTCCAAACCCTTCCGGGGCTCATCCACGCGGCCGAGAAAAGTCAGCCGTGGCCGTTCGCCGCCCCGCCAGGGGGACATCTTCGCTTCGGTGCCGGGCAGGTCCGCCACCGAAGCGAAGTCGGCGTGGCTGAACCCGTTCGGTACGACTACCGCGTCCCGGCCGAGGTGCTGCACTACGACCCGCCGAGCCGACTCGGACACAGCGATGCCGGCGTCGATCTTCTCGACCGCACTTTGCATGGTGCCGCCGGCGACCTGCATCGTCCGAGACCGTGGGGTGGCGGTGTGGAAGGTTGCTACCACGGGCACCTCACAGGCCCAGAGGGCGAGGATCGCGACGCTGGGTGTGATGGGCTCGTGGATATGCACCAGGTCGAACTCGCCTGCGCGCAGCCACCGGCGAACTCGAGCAGCACTCCGCGGACCGAAGTTCACCCGCGCCACTGAGCCGTTGTACGGCACCGGGATCGCGCTGCCGGCCGAGGTGAAGCTTGACCGGAGCTCGGACTGCAGTGGATCGGTGTCGTCCAGCTCGCCCGGCGCCAAGATGGATGGTTCATGGCCGTGCCGGCGCAGGTAGGCCGCGAGGCCGAGCACGTGGTTCTGCACCCCACCGGGGCTGTCGAAGGAGTAGGGACAGACCAGGCCGACTCTCATCGCTGGACCGCCGGCGCGAAGAACGGTTGGAACATGTGCCAGTCCTGGGGGCGGCTGGCGATCTGCTCGGCGAAGAAGTCGGCTACCTGCTGAGTCATCCTGGTCAGGCCGTCTCGGCCCGCCTCGGCCTCGATCGGTGGGCCGAAGCTGATCAACATGCGCCGACCGGCGAAGCTGCAGACGGCCGGGATCAGCGCTGCCCCGCTGCGTCGGGCGACCATGGCTGGTCCGGCCGGCATCCGTACCGAAGCGCCCGAGGCACCCCAGCGCACCGGCAGTCCGGTTCCGCCGAGGTCGCGGTCGGCGACCAGGCACACCAACCGGCCCGACTCCGCCCCAGACACCAGCCGCGACAGGGACGTCGGGTCGTCGTGCGCGAGGACCTCCATTCCTAGTGCCCGGCGGAAGCCAAGGAAGGCGGCGAACTCCGCGGCGGGCAGGCGTTCAGCGACGGTCGACACCGGCATACCGGTCAGGCACGCCCAGGCACCGGCCAGGTCCCAGTTGCCGCTGTGCGGCAGCGCCACCACAGCACCGCCGTCGGCGTACGCGTTCCGGAGGTACTCCTCGCCGGTGGTGACGACCCGGTCTGTGACCATCGCCGGCGTCCACCCGGGAAGCGCGAAGACCTCGACGAAGTTGCGCAGATACGACTCCACCGCCGCCCGGACCAGCGCATCGCCGACCGGCTCGCCGGTGGCTATGGCCAGGTTTTGCCGCAGCACGTCCAGCGCCGCCGGTCGCTGCCGGAGCGTGATGTGCGTTCCGGCGCGCACCAGTATCCGCTGCAGCCGAGTCGGAACCAGCGGGCCGATCCGCCACCCGATCCGGTAGAGCAGCCGCAGCAGCGCCTTACGCAGGCTGGACATCCTCTGCCTTCGACTGCCGATAGACCTGCGCGATCCGCTGCCCGACCGTAATGACACCGCCCAGCGCCAACGCAGACACCGCAATCTCGAGCACGTACGGGACACCCAGGCCGGCCAGCATTGCACCGACCAGGATGAGCAGCAGCCGGTCCGCGCGCGCCGCTAGACCGCCGCGACAGGTGAAGCCGAGGCTCTCGGCTCGCGCCTTCACGTACGAGGTGAGCTGACCAACCACGAGCGCTGCCAAAGTGACCCCCGCCCAGAGCACCGAGTCCCGCGGGCCGGCGAACCACAGCAGCAGACCACCGAAGACGGCGGCGTCGCCGAACCGGTCCAGGCTCGAGTCGAGGAACGCGCCCCAGAGGCTGGCTCTGCCGCTCATCTTGGCCATCTGGCCGTCGATCATGTCGGAGAAGACAAATAACGTCACGACCAGGACGCCCTGCCAGAGCCAGCCCAGTGGGAAGCACAGCAGGGCCCCGACGACGACCCCGGCCGTACCGATCACGGTCACCAGGTCCGGTGAGACCCCGTGGCGGAGCAGGAAGCGGGCGATCGGGGTGAGGATCTTGGCCCACCGGACGCGAAAACGTTCCAACATCAGTCGTTCACCGTCGATCGGACGCGGACAGCTCGTCCCAGGCAGACCGCAGCGACTTCCAGGTGTCGCCCAGCAGCTGCGGCAGGGCTTTGGTCTGGCCGATCACCGGCAGGAAGTTGGAGTCGCCGGCCCACCGCGGCACCACGTGCTGGTGCAGGTGTGCCGCAATCCCGGCACCGGCCGCTGACCCCTGGTTCAGCCCGAGGTTGAACCCGGCTGGCGCGCTGGCGGCCCGGATAACCCGCATCGCCTGCTGGCTCAGGGTCGCGACCTCCATCGTCTCGTCGGTGTCCAGGTCGGTGTAGTCGGCCACGTGCCGGTACGGGCAGACCAGCAGGTGCCCCGGCGAGTACGGGTAGAGGTTGAGCACGACGTACGCGTACCTGCCGCGGTGCACGATCAGCCCCTCCTCGTCGTCGCGGTCGGGCGTGGTGCAGAACGGGCAGACCTCCGGGGCGTGCGAGGGTGGCTTGTTCTCCCCGTTGATGTACACCATCCGGTGCGGAGTCCACAGTCGCTGGAACGCGTCGGGCGCGCCGGCACGTGAGTCGGCATCCTCCATGTTCTCCGCCACTGTCGCTCCTCCTTGGTTTCAGACCTGTTGCCGGGTGGCGATCGCCTGGACGATCTCGTCGATGGCCTGCTGGACTGCGACACCGTTGTTCTGCCGGCCGTCGCGGTAGCGGAACGAGACCGCATTGGCCGCGACGTCGTCACCGCCGGCGATCAACATGAACGGCACCTTGGATTTCTGGGCCGTCCGGATCTTCTTCTGCATCCGGTCGTCGCTGGTGTCGACCTCGACCCGTACGCCGGCCGCGCGGAGCCGTGTGGCCACATCCAGCAGGTAGTCGTTGAACTCGTCGGCCACCGGGATGCCGATCACCTGTACGGGTGCCAGCCAGGGCGGGAACGCGCCGGCGTAGTGCTCGGTGAGGACACCCATGAAGCGTTCGATGGAACCGAACAGGGCACGGTGGATCATCATCGGCTGCTGCCGGCTGCCGTCGGCCGCGGTGTACTCGAGGCCGAAGCGGCGCGGCTGGTTGAAGTCGAGCTGGATCGTCGACATCTGCCACGCGCGTCCGATCGCGTCCCGAGCCTGGACCGAGATCTTGGGACCATAGAAGGCCGCCCCTCCCGGGTCGGGTACCAGCTCAAGCCCAGAGTCGGTCGCCGCCTGACGGAGGGCCTCGGTAGCGGTCTCCCAGTCCTCCGGGTCACCGATGAACTTGTCGGAGTCGTCGCGGGTGGAGAGCTCCAGGTAGAAGTCGTTGAGCCCGTAGTCGCGCAGCAGGTCGAGGACGAAGCTGAGCAGGTTCTTCAGCTCGTCCTGCATCTGCTCCGGGGTGCAGTAGATGTGCGAGTCATCCTGGGTCATCCCGCGGACCCGGGTCAGCCCGTGAACCACGCCCGACTTCTCGTACCGGTAGACCGAGCCGAACTCGTACAGCCGCAGCGGCAGCTCGCGGTAGGAGCGGCCGCGGGAGCGGAAGATCAGGTTGTGCATCGGGCAGTTCATCGCCTTCAGCCAGTACTCCGTACCTTCCAGCTCCATCGGCGGGAACATGGTGTCGGCGTAGTACGGCAGGTGGCCCGAGGTCTCGAACAGCCCACCCTTGGAGATGTGCGGGGTGTTGACGACCTCGTAGCCGGAGTCCTGGTGCCGCTGGCGGGAGTACTGCTCCATCTCGCGCCGGATGATGCCGCCCTTGGGATGGAACACCGCGAGACCTGACCCGAGCTCCTCCGGGAAGGAGAAGAGGTCAAGCTCGGCGCCCAGCTTGCGGTGGTCGCGGCGGGCCGCCTCCTCCAGCCGGGTCTGGTAGGCCTTCAGGTCGTCCCGGGTGGCCCAGGCGGTGCCGTAGACCCGCTGGAGCTGCTTGTTCTTCTCGCTCCCCCGCCAGTACGCGGCAGCGTTGCGCATCAGCGCGAACGCCGGGATGTAGCCGGTGTGTGGGACGTGCGGGCCGCGGCACAGGTCTTTCCAGGCCACCGAGCCGTCGCGCCGTAGGTTGTCGTAGATGGTCAGCTCGCCGGCACCCACCTCGACGTTCGAGCCGTCGTCTGCGCTGGAGCCGCCCTTGAGACCGATCAGCTCCAGCTTGTACGGCTCGTCGGCAAGCTCGGCACGAGCGTCGTCCTCGGAGACGGCACGGCGGACGAACCGCTGGCGCTCCTTGATGATCTTGGACATGCCCTTTTCCAGGGCCCGGAGGTCGTCTGGGGTGAAGGGCTCCGCCACGTCGAAGTCGTAGTAGAAGCCGTCGGTGATCGGCGGGCCGATGCCGAGTTTGGCGTCCCGGCTGGCCTGAACGGCCTGGGCCAGGACGTGGGCGGCGGAGTGCCGCAGGATCGACAGGCCCTCGGGCGAGGAGTTCTCCACCGGCTCCACCACATCACCGGCGGCCAACGGCCGGTGCAGGTCACGGATCTCGCCGTTGACCCGTACCGCCACCACCGTGCGGTCGTCGGAGAAGAGGTCCAGGCCGGTGGTCGTCTCCTCGATCACCTGCTGGTGCGACGAGCCTGCGCGAACCACGGTGAGCGAACTGGACACGGCTTTCTCCTTCCTCCAACAACAAGCATGAGACCTGCGGAAAACAACTGAACCCCCGTTGGCTTGTGGCGAACGAGGGCTCAGGCGGGTGGGCGATACTGGGTTCGAACCAGTGACCTCTTCGGTGTGAACGAAGCGCGCTACCACTGCGCCAATCGCCCGCTTGCGCCGCTTCCGTGCGAGACGCGACGCCAACCATATCTCATTGTCGGACCCCGATCGCACCGCATTAGTGTCTTGCGCGCGTCCACCAGGCCTCGTCGGCTGGTACGGGTTGTCAGGGTTCCAGGGACTCCGCGGTCTGCCGGGCGAAGATCTCGGCCACCTCCTGGGTCCGGGGGCCGATCCCTTCGGTGGTGTAGTCGACCTCGTCCCAGCGGTGCACGGCTTGGACGTCACGCAGGGATGACGTGATGAAGACCTCATCCGCCGACTGGGCCTCGGTCAGCGTGAGGTTTTCCTCGGAGACGTCCGCCCACTCCAGGACGAGCTCGCGGGTGATACCTGCCAGCGGACCGGCGGACAGCGGTGGCGTGACGATCTGGGAGCCGAAGACGCAGAAGATGTTGGACCCGGTGCCCTCGCAGACGTGGCCGACGGTGTTCAGCAGGATCGACTCAGCGGCTTGTCGTTCTTCCGCGTAGGCAAGAGCGCGGACGTTCTCGCCGTACGAGGTGGACTTGACCCCGGCCAGCGCGCCCTTCTCGTTCCGGCTCCACGGCGCGGTGACGATCGCCACGGAGGAATCCGACACCGTACGGCTGTCGGCAGCGACCACCAGGGTCGGCGGTCCGAAGGCGGCGTGGGAGCCGAGCGGGCCCCGTCCACCGGTGTAGGTGATCCGGATCTTGCCGTCGGTGAAGGTACGGTCCGCGAGGACGGCGGCGATGGCCTCCCGGATCAGCCCATGGTCGGGGTCCGGCAGACCCATGGCACGGGCGGAACGGGTCAGCCTCGCTAGGTGCCGGCCGACCGTGAAGGGGCCGTCCACGGTGACCTTGAGCGCCTCGAAGACGCCGTCGCCCACGACGAGACCGTGGTCAACCGCGGCCACGCGGGCCCGCTCCGGGTCTGCGTAGACGGTCCCGTCGATCCAGATCCTCAACTGGTCAGTCAGCTCAGAGGTAGGTCTGTTGGTGGTGGTCGTCACGACCACCACCATAAGGGCGGGTGCCTGGGCCGCCTTCGCGCGGCTCGCGGTCCGCTCCATACCGCAGGTGGCAACACGCCAGGCGTCGCGCTCCACCCGTGGACACTGGCGACCCTGGTTTGGACACCTGCGCCCGGCTCGGCTATGGTTTTCGAGCGCAGTCAGCCAGAGGGAAACCGCGAGGGATCCGGAACGGCCGAATGCATGCGGACGTAGCTCAGTTGGTAGAGCACCACCTTGCCAAGGTGGATGTCGCGAGTTCGAGTCTCGTCGTCCGCTCGGAGCGAGTCTCGCCCACACCACAGGGGAGGTTCTCCCCAGCCAAGGTGGAGTGGCCGAGAGGCGAGGCAACGGACTGCAAATCCGTGTACACGGGTTCAAATCCCGTACCCACCTCAAACACAACTTCATACGTACGGGCACCACGCACGGCACTACCCCCATAGGGGCGATTGGCGCAGCGGTAGCGCGCTTCCCTGACACGGAAGAGGTCATCGGTTCAATCCCGGTATCGCCCACACAGTTTGTCCCCGGGAAACCGGGGATTTTCTGGTTTTCGGGGTCGGCAGGCCAGCCCGAAGGCAGACATGCCGGCCCAACCCGCGCCCGCTCCGGTCGCGACACCCGACGGCGCAGATACGCAGGCATGAGACCGCTTCCGTTGATAGTCTCGCGCGCAGGAAGTCGGCGCAATAGTCGCGATGTGACTCGGGAATCAGAGGATGAACATGGTCTCAAACCATCGCGGCCGCAGAGCGGCCCGACGTCGGCGGCGTTTGGTTGTCGTCGTGGGATTCATGCTCATCGCCCTCGTGGGGTCGGGCGCGCTGGTGTACAAGCTGGTTTCGGACGACAACGCCACAACGCCGAGCACCACCCGACCGTCGCACGGTTCGACCCAGACGCCAACGCCAACGGCGACACCTACGCCAACTCCCACACCGAAGGAACCGTCGACCCAGGTCGACAAGGCGATCGTGATCGTCCTGGAGAACCATTCGTCCGCGCAGATCAGGACCGAGGCGCCGCGGCTCACCGCATTGGCGGACAAGTACGGGTCCGCCCCCAACGCCCTGGCGCCTTGTGGCCACCCATCCCTGCCCAACTACGTGTGCCTCAGCGCCGGGGGCAGATACATCACGTCCGACGGAGTCAAGACGCTGTCCCAGCCAGACATCTGGAACAACACCCTGGCCGCGGGCCGCACGATGAAGATGTACGTCGACGGCCTGCCGTCCTCGGTTGGCGACCGGCGCAAGAAGATCGGGAAGTACGTGCCTCGGCACGTGTTCACCGTGCCCTTCGTGGCAACACCGACGAAGCAAGCCAACTTCGAGCGCTACACGGTCAACGCCAGCACGCTCGCGGCGGATGTGGCCAGTGGAGATCTGCCGAACGTCGGTGGACTGATCCCCGATCAGTGTCACAACGCCCACGATGACTGCAAGGGCACTGCCCCGACACAGGTCAAGCAGGCGGACGACTGGATCGCCGACCAGGTCCAAGTCCTGCAGTCCGGGCCGGACTGGAAGAGCGGACACCTGATGATCGTGGTCACGGCGGATGAGGACGACAAGAAGGGCGTCAACGACATCCCGATGATCGTGATCCATCCGGCGCTTTCCCACTACTCGACCAATGCGCCGGTGGATCTGTTCTCCCTCGGTGGTTTCCTCGCCGACATCGGCCACACGGCACGTCTCGGAAAGCAGGCGACCGCGCCCGACTTCGCCAAGACATTTCATCTCACCGTCGCCGCTCACTGAGCGGGCCGGTGAACGAGGTCACCACCTGTCCGTTTGCCTGACAACCGGCGGCGTTGAGTCCTACTGTTCGGATTATGTCCATCGAGCATGAGGTCAAGCCTGAGGAGAAGTTGCTCATCGACGACCTCAGCGACCGGCTCGAGTCGCTGCAGATGCTGCGCGGCGGCGACAGTGCGCAGACCGAAGCCCTGCTTGAAGCCTTCGGCAGCAGCGGTCAGATCGAGAACCAGATGCTGAAAGAGCTCAGCAGCAAGGTGCCCCTGCTCCACACGAGTCGCTTCGACGAGGCCCATCGCCGCGCAATGCGGGCCCTCGAGGTGTTCGATCGCAACGGTCCGCGCCCGCCCTCAGCGCTCAAGGTCCCCAAGCTGATCAAGCCCGTCGCCAACCAGATCGTGCAGCTCCTGATCACGGTGATCGTACGAAGCTTCCAGAAGAGACTGGTCAGCCACCTGCGTCAGCTGTATGCGCTGCGCGAGGCCAACTCCCCGGTGGGATCCGACGAATATCAGCTGCTGGCGACCGCACGAATCCAGGTCGACGCGATCGCGCCGGATCTCAACAAGACGAGCCTTCCGCTGCCGGCGTTCCTGGTCGGAGGTGCCGCCATCTCCGGCACGCTGTCATTTGTCGGCGACAGTCTGACCAGCGACATCGGCCGGTTCTGCTTTTCCGCCGGATTCCTGATCGTGGGCCTCGGGGTGTTCTGGTGCGTGCTCAAGGCCGCCGGAATTGCCCGCAGCCGCGGACGCATCGCGATCGACGCGTCATTCCAGGCGTTGTGGGAGGTCATCGGTGACGCCGGCAGCCCGCCCAAGGATCAGGCCCGGATGTTTGCCGTGATCGCCTCGATCCTGCTGCTGGCGATCTGGCTCGTCGTGCCGAGCGTCATCGCGTACTCAGTCCTGCGATAGCCGTCAGCTCGTCGGCGTGGACGTGCTCTTCGCGATGGGCTTGGACTTCCAGCTGAACTCGCCATTCGGTCCGTCGATCTTCACCTGCGCGATGCCGATCGCGTCCTTGCGATCGGCGAAGTAGACATCGCAGGTGAACGTGCTGCCCACCGTCATGGCCACCCGCTTCGGGCAGGACGCCTTCATCTGGCGTCCCTGATGCTCGGTCAACCGTCGCTCGATGTTCTCGATGACGCCGTCGGAGGACATGTACTTCACCGGAGTGGCCTTGGCGCTCGGCGTGGCAGCGGATGGTTTGTCGTCATCGCCACCGCGGCTGCGAAGTCCGTAGATCAGCCCCGTGATGATCAGCGCCGTCGCGATCACGTACGCGATGACGTACGGCAGTCTTCTCATGCCCGGAAGCCTAATGGGGCTCGTTGGCGGCCTGACCAGCGCTCACGTCTTCATCAAAGGCAGCGTTGATCGCGGCGCCGATCAGCACGGCGATCGAGAGGACATACAGCCACAGCAGTACGGCGATCGGTGCCGCCAACGGTCCGTAGATCGAGGTGCCACCGGTGGAGAGGCTCAGCGCCCACCGGAGGAAATAGCTGCCGAAGATCCACAGGGACAGCGTGAAGATCGCACCCGGCAGACCGACGCGCCACCGTCGACGGACCGGGAGGGCCAGGTGATAGAGCGTCGTCAGGAATCCGATCGACAGCAGCAGCACGGCGGGCCAATAGATGTGTTTGAGGAAATGGAAACGTTGCGGGATGACATCGGCTGCCACCTCGGGACCGGCAAGCACGAGCGGCACCACGACGATGCCGACAAGAAGCGCCACGACGTACAGCGCGAAGGACAGTGCGCGGGTCTTGACGACGCCACGATGGCCGGCGAAGCCGTAGATGATCGTGATGGTGTCGATGAAGACGTTGAGCGCCCGCGACCCCGACCACAGCGCCAGGACGAAGCCGATCGAGATGACGTCAATACGTCCGTTGCCGAGCACGTCGTTGAGCGTGGGTTTGACCACGGAGTCGACCGTGCTGGGCGTCAGTGCCTTGGAGGCGATGTCGAGGATGCGGGTCCTGACAACGTCGACCTGGTCGACGTTGTAGCGGTTCGCGATGAAGCCGATCGTGCCGGCGAGACCGAACACCAACGGGGGCAGCGACAGGATCGCAAAGAATGCGGCCTCAGCGGCGAGGCCCGTCACTCGATAGCGAAAACAGCTGCTGACGGTGCGGGTGACGACCTTCTTGACCAGCGTTGGGACGCCCGGTCGGTCTACCGGTTCGACCACCATGGCTCTACCGTAGCGACATGGATCCCCTGCAACGCGTACCTGAGAATCAGGCCACGCCTCTCGTCGGATACAACATCGCCACCAGCGACAACGCGCTGATGCAGGCCGTTCGCGCCTTCGGCGGCACGCACACCGACGAGATCGTCGAGGCCATCACGCCGATGGGCCACCTGGCCGGTTCTGCAGAGGCGCGCGAGCACTGGCACCTCGCCAACGAGAACGAGCCGATCCTGCGAACCAATGACCGCTATGGCAAGCGCATCGACGAGGTCGAGTTCCACCCGTCGTGGCACTGGTTGATGACCCAGGGCGTCGGCTTCGGGCTCACTGCCGAGCCCTGGATCTCACAGAGCCCGGTCGCGCACCTCAAGCGCGCGGCCGGATTCTTCACCTGGGGACAGTCCGAAGGCGGACACATGTGCCCCATCACGATGACGTACGCCGTCGTGCCAGCCCTGCGAGCCGATGATGCCCTCGCCAAGCAATGGACAGCGGGGCTCGCCTCGCGGACGTACGACTTCGGGCTACGACCGCCGGAGGAGAAGGCAGGACTGCTCGCCGGGATGGGGATGACCGAGAAGCAGGGTGGTTCAGACCTGCGAACCAACTCGACGATCGCGCGACCCACCGAGACGCATGGCGACTATCTGTTGACCGGCCACAAGTGGTTCACCTCCGCGCCCATGAATGACGTCTTCCTGGTGCTCGCCCAGGCGCCTGAGGGGATGACCTGCTTCGTCGTGCCACGCGTACGCCCCGATGGCACCCGCAACACGCTGTCGATAGTCCGGCTCAAGGACAAGCTCGGCAACCGGTCGAATGCCTCGAGCGAGCTGGAGTTCAACGACACGTACGCGACCCGGCTCGGCGACGAGGGCCGCGGCATCCGCACGATCATCGAGATGGTCTCTGCGACCCGGATGGATTGCATCCTCGGCTCGGCCGCACTGATGCGCAAGGCGCTGGCCGAGGCGGCGTGGCACACCTCCCACCGCGCGGCATTCGGCGCCACCCTCGCCGACCAGCCGGCCATGATCAATGTGCTGGCTGACCTCGCGGTCGAGACCGAGGCCGCGACATTCGTCGCGATCCGCCTTGCCGCGGCAGTCGACAAACCCAACGATCCGCACGAGCAGGCGCTGCGCCGCATCGGGCTCGCACTCGAGAAATTCTGGGTGTGCAAGCGCACCCCGATGATGGTGGCCGAAGCACTCGAGTGTCTCGGTGGCAATGGCTTCGTCGAAGAGTCCGGTATGCCGTTGATGTTCCGCGAGTCGCCGCTCAACTCGATCTGGGAGGGCAGCGGCAACGTCAATGCGCTCGACGTGCTGCGCGCCCTTGGCCGCGAGCCCGAGACGCTGGACGCCTGGATCACCGAGATGGCGGACGTACGCGGTGAGGACCCGCGCCTCGACACCGCCGTCGAAGGCGTGCTCAACGAGCTCGCCGACTTCACTGATGTCGAGATGCGGGCCAGGCGCACCGCGGCCAGCATGGCCACGTGCTTGCAGGGAGCCGTGCTGATCAAGCACGGAGATCCGGCCGTTGCCGACGCGTTCTGCGCATCGCGTCTGGCCGGCGACTGGGGCGGCACGTTCGGCACGCTCCCCCGTGGACTCGACCTCGCCGGCATCGTCGCTCGCACCACCCCTCACCTGGAGTCCTGAATGCGTACCTTGTCCGTCGCAGCGATCCTTGCTGCTCTCACGACGTTCGTCGCCGCGCTCGCCCTGCGTGCGCCCGATGCGACGGTCGCCGTCCTGGCAGTTGCGGCGATGGCGGTCGTGGTCACCTGGCTCGCCGGGCTGCACACCACAGAGGAGGAGTCCGGGCTCGCGCTGACCAGCCCCGCCGCGGCACTTGCCCTCACCCTCGTGGGTCGCGCCAATCGCGCCGCAATCCTGCCGCTCGTCGCAGCTCAGGTTGTCGGTGCGGTGATCGGCGGTCTGGCCGCCAACGGTCTCGACAGCCGGCTCGGTGACACGCTCGTCTTCACCCAGCCCGCACGCCTGGTGACCGGAATCGTCGTCGGCGTTTTGGCGATCATCAGCACGTGGGTGCTGTTCGCGATCGACGGGGCGGTCAATGAGGCGTATGCCGCAGTTCCACCGATCCTCACCGCTGCCGCACTGCCGCTCGGCTTCACCACGGCGCTCAATCCAGCGGTCATCATCGGCATCGCCACCGCGAGTCTCGTGCCGTGGAGCGTTGCGCTCATCGCCGCTGGAGCCGGTTTGATCGGCGCGGTCATCGGCGCCTACACGATGCCGGTCATTGCTGGGTCGGAGTGACGCAGGCCACACGTGTCGCACGAATTCCGCGGCACGCTGCACCGCTGGTCCCACGATACGGACAGGTGTCCCACATCTTGGGACGCACAGTTGTCGTACGGGACCGCGATCAGCACACTGAACGCATGCTTTCTGCACAGACCCTCTGGCTCGTGGGACGACTCCACGTAGACCTCGGTCGTGCCCGCAACATGATGTGTCGCTGACCAAGCGCACCCTCTTGCATCTCTGACGGCGCGCGGCGACTCACCTGAGACCAGCGTCCCGGATCGCCGTGTGCCCCTCCTCCAAAGGAAGTTCATGGCACCAGCAGCAGGCAACGACACCGCCCGTCGACCGCGCCCCAAGCGCGGCGAGGGTCAGTGGGCGTTGGGCTACCGCGAGCCACTGAACGCCAATGAGCAGTCCAAGAAGGACGACAATCCGCTGAACGTTCGCGCGCGCATCGAGAACGTCTACGCGCACCGCGGCTTCGACTCGATCGACAAGAGCGACCTGCGCGGACGATTCCGCTGGTGGGGCCTCTACACCCAGCGCAAGCCGGGCATCGACGGCGGCAAGACCGCAACCCTGGAGCCCGAAGACCTCGAGGATTCGTACTTCATGCTGCGCGTACGCATTGACGGTGGCCAGCTCACCGTCGAGCAGCTGCGCGCAATCGGTGAGCTCTCCACGACGTACGCCCGCGACACCGCGGACATGACCGACCGGCAGAACGTGCAGTATCACTGGATTCGGGTCGAGGACATGCCCGCGATCTGGGAGCGCCTCGAGGCCGTCGGCCTGCACACCCAGGAGGCCTGTGGCGACTGCCCTCGGGTCATCCTCGGCTCCCCCGTCGCCGGCATCGCGGTTGACGAGATCATCGACGGCACGAGTGCGATCGAGCGGATCGAGCGCGAATACATCGGCGACCCGGCGTACTCCAACCTGCCGCGCAAGTTCAAGACCTCCATCACCGGCCATCCCAGCCACGACACCGTGCCGCAGATCAACGACATCGCCTTCGTCGGCGTCGTCCATCCCGAGCACGGTCCCGGTTGGGACCTCTGGGTCGGCGGAGGTCTGTCCACCAACCCGATGCTGGCCCAGCGGGTGGGGGCCTGGATCCCTGACGCAGAAGTGCCCGAGGTGTGGGGTGCCGTCGCCAGCACGTTCCGTGACTACGGCTATCGCCGACTGCGCGCCCGCGCCCGCATCAAGTTCCTGATCGCCGACTGGGGTGTCGAGAAATTCCGCGAGGTCATGGAGACCGAGTACCTCAAGCGTCCGCTGATCGACGGCCCCTCACCCGAGCTGCCAGAAACCCCGGGCGATCACGTCGGCGTGCACGAGCAGAAGGACGGCAAGTTCTACATCGGTGTCGCTCCGGTCGTGGGGCGTGTCTCCGGCACCTTGCTGTCACAGCTCGCGGATGTCGCCGAGCGCTTCGGCACGGACCGCATCCGTACGACAGCGCACCAGAAGCTGGTCCTGCTCGACATCGCCGAGGCTGATGTCGAGGCCGCGGTCGCCGACCTGGCGGCAATCGGCCTCGAGGCGCGGCCCTCGGCCTGGCGCCAGCACACGATGGCCTGCACCGGCATCGAGTTCTGCAAGCTCGCAATCGTCGAGACGAAGGTGCGTGCGGCCGATCTCATCGACGAGATGGAGAAGCGTGTGCCGGAGCTCGACACACCCATCACCGTGAACGTCAACGGCTGCCCCAACTCCTGCGCCCGCATCCAGACCGCCGACATCGGCCTCAAGGGGATGCTCGTCCTCGACGAGAACGGTGACCAGGTCGAAGGCTTCCAGGTGCATCTCGGTGGCGCACTGGGACTCGAGGCCGGATTCGGTCGCAAGCTCCGCGCCCACAAGGTCACCGCCGACCACCTCCCCGACTACGTCGAGAAGCTTTCGCGCACCTATCTCGAGCAGCGCGAGGACACGGAGTCCTTCGCCCGCTGGGTCGCCCGCGTCGATGAGGAGGTGCTCCGATGAAGGACCCACAGTCCAAGGCTCGTCTCGCTGGCGCGCTCAACCATTCGGCGCTTTCGCCCCGGTCAGGACGAGGGAGCGTGACGTCATGAGTGGTCACGCCGTGCCATTCCACTGCCCGTACTGCGCCGACGAGGACCTGCGTCCCCACGGCGAGAAGCACGGCGAGTGGGAATGTCGCTCCTGTTTGAGGGCATTCCGCCTCGGCTTCATCGGCCAGCTCGCACCCCCGGCTCTCAAACAGTCGGCCACCAGCCCAACCATCACCACCAACGCACTACCTGAAAGGAGGCACGCATCATGACCGCACCAGCACTCATTGCTCTTGCGCATGGCAGCCGCGACCCACGCTCTGCCGAAACCGTCAACGCCCTCACGGAGTTGGTCACGTGCATGCGTCCCGACCTCCGGGTGGAGACCGCATTCCTCGATCTGTCGGAGCCTGGCTTCGACGAGGTCGTCGACCGCCTCGTCGCCGAGGGGCACCAGGAAATCGTCGTGGTGCCGCTGCTGCTCACCGAGGCCTATCACGCGATGGTCGACGTGCCGGCGGTCATCGACGCGGCACTGAAGCGTCACGACGGCATCAAGATCCACGCGACCAAGGTGCTGGGTGTCGAGGGCGCGTTCTTCCACGTGCTCGACAAGCGGCTCCGCGAGGCGTTGTCGAAGAACCGCGTACGTGAGCTCGATGCCCTCGTGCTCGCGGGTGCCGGCTCGTCCGACCCGATCGCCAACGCGGCGATCTCGCGGGCTGCCCGCGCCTGGGGTGCACGCCACAAGCTGCCGACGATCGCCGCGTTCGCGTCGAGCGTTCCACCGGCGGCCGGTGAAGCGGTGCGCTCGCATCGTGCGGACGGCCGCCGTCACATCGCGGTCGGCATGCTGTTCCTCGCGCCGGGCGTGCTCCCGGACCGGGTCGCCGAGCTGGCGCTCGAAGCCGGTGCCGTTGCCGTGGCTGAGCCGTTGGGTGTCGATGTCGAGGTGGCCCGGGTCATCCTGGCTCGCTACGCCGTCGGTGCCGTCGACCTCGTACCGCTCGAGCAGCTCTTCGCCTGAGTGAGTCCCTGCCTGAGCACAGCCCGCGCTGTGCTCAGGCAGAGCTCATCCAGGCCGGGCTTGTTCAGACCAGAATGTGGTCGAGGCCCTCGAGGGTTGAGGCCACGGCGTTTGCGAGCTCCTGGCCCTTCACCGCGAAGTGGCGGGTGAAGTAATCGCGATGCTCGGCATGCTCGTGGAACTGGTGCGGCGTCAGCACGGCGGAGAAGACCGGGACGTCGGTCTCCAGCTGCACGCGCATCAGGGCATCAACCACCGAGCCGGCGACGAAATCGTGACGATAGATCCCGCCGTCGACGACCAATGCGCAGGCGGCGACTGCGGCATAGCGGCCTGACATCGCCAGCCGTTTCGCGAGCAGCGGTATCTCGAAGGCGCCGGGCACCTCGTGGACCTCGAGCTCGTACGAGCCGCGGTCGACGAGACCTTGGCGGAAGCCTTCGACGGCCTGATCGACGATGTCCGCGTGCCAGCGCGCGGCGACGACGGCGATGATGGGTGACTGGGTCATATTTCCTCCTTGGTTGCGTGGTCACCCAGGGCGACGACGCATCGGAGGGCGGCGGGGGCCGACAACTGACCGTCGCGTTCTCTCTCATCCGGACTATGACCGTCGGCTCCGGAGTCACACCGAATCTGCTGACCCTCCAGTGAAGGAGGCGCTCGCGGGCTCATGCCGCTCCGTCGTGGAGCAACCATCACCGCCGGTGGGGAGTTTCACCCCGCCCTGAGAACGTACGTTCCAACGCTAGCAGCCACCGACCCCTGCGCTTGTCGAAAGGTCGTACCTGAGGCGGAGACGATCTGTCCCTCAGGCTGATCCCCCGCCGGCGGTCGACACCTACGTTCGACGACATGCAGGACAACCGCGCCCTCACGGCAGTACGACCTCGCGAGATCTGGCCCGACGTCGCCAAGGGCGTGTGCATCATCCTGGTCGTCCTGTGGCACGTCATCACGAAGCACTACCAGCGGGTGGACTGGGACACCTCACTCCCGTTCTCGGCAGGCTGGGGTGCTGTGGATGAGCAACTGCTGCCGCTGCGCATGCCGCTGTTCTTCACGATCTCGGGTCTGTTCGCGGTCAGCGCGATCGGCCGACCCTGGTCGACGCTGGTTCGCACACGGATCGGCAAGTTCGCGTGTCTGTATGCCGTGTGGGTCCTGATCCATACCGCCGTCATGTGGTTCACTCCCCACGTCAACACCGCTCACGCGCGCGGGCCGGTCCAGCTGATCGAAGAGCTCACGATCACGCCAACCAACCTGTGGTACCTGTACGCACTCGCCGTCTACTTCCTCATCGCCCGACTGGCATCACGGGTTCCGACCGGATGGCTCCTCTCGGCGGCATTCCTGTTGTCGGCGGTCGCGGCGGCCCACCTGTTGCCCGAGCCCGGCAACCGCGGGCAGGTCTATCAGAATCTGTTCTTCTTCCTGGCCGGCCTGCGGCTCCGGCCGACGATCGAGGCGTACGCGGCGAGCGCGAATCGGCGCCGCCTGTTGGCGGCCGCCATCACGTACGTGACAGCGCTCGCCGTGATGGCATTGCTGGACGCACAGCGCTGGTTCGGTGTGTGGCCGACGGTCTCGATCCTCGCCACGTGGTTCGGGGTGACCGCGGCGGTGCTGCTCGGTCGCAACCCGGCGCCGGTCACCCGGATGTTGAGCGGACTCGGAGTACGTACCCTGCCGATCTATGTCATCCACCTGCCGCTGCTGGCGGTGATCGATGGGCTGTTGCGCGGACCATTGACCGTGCTCGAACCGCACGCCGCGGTCCTCGCAGCGGTCGAGCCGGCACTCCTCACGGTGCTGGTGATCACGGCCTGCCTGATCCTGCATCGCCTGCTGATGCGCTGCGGTCTCGGCCGGTTGTTCGAGCCATTTCGTCCGCGCCGGCGCGCGTTCGTCTAGACCGTCACGCTGTGCCCTCTACAGACTGGCGAGGCGGGCTTTCTCGGCAGCGACATCGAAGTCGGCGGCAGGCCAGTCGAGGCCGAGGGCGCGAAGCTGCTCGGTCAGCAACGACGCGACAGCCCAGTTGCGGTACCACTTGCGACCGCTCGGCACGATGTGCCACGGCGCCGTCTCCGTTGAGCACCGTTCGAGCGCGATGGCGTAGGCCCGCTGGTAGTCGTCCCAGAGCATCCGCTCGTCGAGGTCGCCGGGGTTGTACTTCCACAGCTTTGTGGGGTCGTCGAGGCGAGCCTCGAGGCGAGCCTTCTGGTCGTCAGCGCTGATGTGCAGGAAGCACTTGATCAGCACACCGCCGCCGCCGGTGAAGGCCTTCTCGAACGCGTTGATCGCGTCGTAACGACGTTCGATCTCGGCGGGCTCGGCCAGCTGGCGTACCCGTCCGATCAGTACGTCTTCGTAGTGCGAGCGGTCGAACACCCCGATCATGCCGGGCTCTGGAAGAGCCTTCTCGATCCGCCACAGGAAGTCGTGCTTGAGCTCGGCCGGAGTCGGCTTCTTGAACGACGTGATGGCCAGGCCTTGCGGGTCGACCAGCCCGGCGACGTGGCGAACGATCCCGCCCTTGCCCGATGTGTCCATGCCCTGCAGCACCAGCAATACCTTGGCCTGGGTGCTTTCAGTACGTCCCCCAGCGAAGAGTCGCTCCTGCAGGTCGCTGAGCTGTTCGGCCAAGACCGTGAGCCCCTTGGCCGAGTCGTCCTTGTCACCGTCGAAGCCGGTCGTGGCACGCGAGTCGTAGTCGGCGAGGTCGATCGGCCCGGAGACGGTCAGCGAGGAATCCAGCGATGTGGCCATGCCGAAAGTATGCCTGTGCCCCCGCAAGAGGCTCGTCCTCACGGGCCACCGATTCGGCACCTGAGGACCAACGATCGGTACCTGAGGCCGACGACCCCGAGGTTGGCGAAATCTAGCGTCGATGTCATGACGATGCAGCTCGCAACCGCCGAAAGACGCCTCACGGTCCCCCGCCTGGAGATCGACCTCGAAGCCGTCGCGGCGAACTCCCGCCTGTTTGCCGCACGTGCCACCGGCGACCTGATGGCCGTGGTGAAGGCCGACGGATTCGGACACGGCGCAGTTGCCGTTGCCTGCACGGCACTCGCCCACGGTGCGAGGTGGTTGGGAGTCACCTCGATCGACGAGGCGCTGACCCTTCGTAGGGCCGGCATCGTCGCCCCTACCCTGAGCTGGCTCAACGGACTCGACGCCGACTTCGAGGGCGCCATACGCCAACGCATTGATCTTGCCGTGCCGTCGGTGGAGCACCTGGCCGCCGTGGCGACTGCCGCAACGACACTCGGCCGGGTTGCCCAGATCCACCTGCACGCCGACACCGGAATGGCACGCGATGGTGCGCCTGCGGCCGAATGGGATGCGCTGTGCCGCCGAGCGGTCGCCGAAGAGGCGCAAGGTCTCGTACGAGTCGTCGGCCTGATGGGGCATCTCGGATGTGCAGACACCCCGGACGACAACGCCAACGCCCGAGCCCGGAGCGCGTTTGCGGAATTCGTCAGGACTGCGCGACGCGCCGGGCTGCGGCCGTCCATGCTGCACCTGGCCGCCACGTCGGCAACCCTCACCGACCCACTCGCACACCACGACCTGTGCCGCGTCGGCGCCGGACTCGTCGGCATCGACCCGTCGGGAACGACAGCCCTTCGAGGTGCGATGACCCTCTCGGCCCCGGTCATCAGCGTCCGCGATGTGCCGGCCGGCACCAGCGTGGGCTACGGACATACCTTCGTCACCGATCGGGCGACCCGCCTGGCACTGCTACCCCTCGGGTACGCCGACGGGATGCCGCGAGCAGCCTCGGGGCTCGCCGAAGTCCTGATCGCCGGCGCCCGGCGACCCGTCGCCGGTCTCATCTCGATGGATCAGCTCGTCGTCGACGTCGGCTCGATCAACGTGACGCCCGGAGACACCGCGATCGTGATGGGCCCCGGACAGCATGGCGAGCCGACCGTCGGCGACTGGGCGCAGTGGTCCGGATCCATACCGCACGAAATCGTGACCGGTCTCGGCCAGCGCATCACCCGCGTGACGGCCCCGGCGGCTCAGGTGCCCGCGGTGGGACGACCCCCGGCGCGTCTGCGGAGCCTGCGATGAACTCCTCGTCCTTGCGGGTCGCGGTGATCGGCGGTGGCCAGAACTGCGAGCACGAAGTGTCGATTGCCTCCGCCGCGGCGGTGGCGGCGGCGATCGAACCGAACGTACGCAAGGTGGTCAACCTGACGATCGCCGAGGACGGCACCTGGCAGGACGGAGCACGCCGACCCCTCGGAGCGACGACGGCATTGAGCCTGGCCCGGGCCGTCGCCGTGCTGGCGCGGTGCGATGTCGTGCTGCCGATCGTCCACGGGCCCACCGGGGAGGACGGCACGCTCGCGGCGCTGTGCGAGCTTGCCGGCGTGCCGTACGTCGGCTCCGGCGTCCGCGGCGGCGCCCTCGCGATGGACAAGTGGGTAACGAAGCTGATCGCCGACGAGCTGGACATCCGCACCGCGCCGGGCGTGCTCGTGACCGGGCACGACGCCGACCGGATCAGCTACGACCATCCCGTGGTCGTGAAACCGGTCGCCGTCGGATCGAGTGCGGGAGTCACCCTCGTACGCAACTCGAGGGCGTTGGCGCCCGCCATCTCCAAGGCGCTGGCGCTGGACTCCCGAGCTCTCATCGAAGATCTCGTCATCGGGCGCGAAGTCGATGTCGCTGTGCTCGAACGCGCCGACGGCAGCCGCCTGGTCAGCCCTGCGCTCGAGATCGTGACAGCCGACGACGAGATCTTCGACGCCACCACGAAGTACGACGGCACCGCCGACTTCCGTCTCCCGGCTGCGCTGGACGATGTCGAGCGCAAGGAGATCACCGACGCTGCCCTCGTGCTGTTCGAGGCGCTGGGCTGCCGCGGCGTCGCACGATTCGACTTCTTCATGACGTCGGTCGGCCCCGTACTCAACGAGGTCAACACGACACCTGGCATGACGGCGCTGTCGCAGGTGCCGAGGATGTTCGAGGCCGCCGGCATCCCGTACGCAGCGCTGCTCGGTGAACTGATCCAGGGCGCCCTCGCCCGCCACCGGAACCAGTGACCATCGTCAGACGGGTCCGGGCATGTGCCATCCTCGAAACCGTGATGACGAGGCAGCCCGCATGAGTGTGCTCGAGGCCCCGTGGAAGCGGGAGTGGTGGCCCGATGCCCTGGTCGGCGCCGTCGTCGCATTTCTCGGCATCGCCGACCTGACCGCTGGGTTCAGCTGGTGGGGTAGGTCCCCCGGAGCCGAGTGGTTCGTGACGTTGGGCTTCGCCCTCGCCGCCGGCCTGTTTCGACGCGCTCCGGGCGGGGCGCTGCTGGTCGTGTGGGTGTCCAGCACCCTGCTTGTGCTCTCGTCCGACCAGCTCCTCCCGGTCCAGGCCGTCGTCGCCCTGGTGGCCTACGGCACTGCCCGCTATGGCAACACCACCATCGTCTGGTTGAGCGGTCTGTCCATCCCGTTCGGTGCGCTCGCGGCGATCTACGTCATCAACGCCAACGGCACCATCGTGCTCGGGCGCTTCTACTCGCCCGTCCGCTCGGTCTACGACGGTGGTGTCGGACCGGTCACATTCCTGACGATCGGCACGATGGTGCTCGCGGTGCCGTGGCTGGTCGGTCTTGTCGTGCGGAGCCAGGCGCAGACCGAGGTGTCACGACAGGATCGCGATGTCGCGCAGGAGCTGCGACTCGAGGCCGAGGCAGGCCGCGCACAGGCCCAGGAGATCGCTGACCTGCGTGCCGAGCAGACCCGCCTCGCCCATGATGTCCACGATGTCGTCGGTCATTCACTCGCAGTGATCCTGGCGCAGGCCGAGTCGGCCCAGTTCCTTCCCGATGACGATCCCGAGCGCATCCGCAAGACTCTCGAGAATGTCGCCACCTCCGCGCGCCAGTCGCTCCAGGACGTACGTTCCGTGCTGTCCGGGAGCGATGCCCTGTCGGCCGGGAGCTCCACGACGGCCGGCATGGACAGCCTGGTCGACGGCCTGAGGACGGCCGGCAATGACATCCGGTCTGCGGTGTTCGGAGACCCGCGCCCCTTGCCACCGGAGCTCGATGTCGTCGCCTTCCGCGTGCTCCAGGAGATGTTGACCAACGCCCTTCGACACGGCAGCCGTGGCACGGCGGTCCACGTCGAGCGGCACTGGGAGGGCGAGCTGCGGATCGAGGTGCGCAACACGATCGACGCCGACGCCGACGGACCGCCCAGCGACATCGCCACGGATGACACCCAGCCGGTCACGGCACCCAGCACGGGACTCGAGGGTATGCGCCGCCGCGTTGAAGCGGTGGGCGGGCGGCTGGACGTACGCCGCCGCGACGACCCCGAGAGCGGATCATCGTTCACCGCCACTGCGTGGATCCCGCTGCGTACGGTGACTACATGACCGAGGCGATCCGCGTCCTGCTCGTCGACGATCAGGAACTGTTTCGCGCGGGTGTGGCCGTGATCGTCGGCGCCCAACCCGACATGGAGGTCGTCGGTGAGGCCGCCGACGGCCGAGAGGCCGTACGTCTGGTCGACGAGCTCGCGCCGGACGTGGTGCTGATGGACATCCGGATGCCTGAGATGGACGGGGTGGAGGCAACCCGGCTGATCTTCTCGGCCGATCGGGTGTCCCGCAGAGAGCACCAGGTGCGGGTTGTCGTGCTGACGACCTTCAACCTTGACGATCGCGCGGCGACGGCAATCCTGCAGGGTGCCAGCGGTTTCCTGCTGAAGGATGCGACGCCGGTCATGCTGCGCGACGCGATCCGCACGGTGCACTCCGGCAATGCCGTTCTCGCCCCGCAAGACCTCAACGCCCTGCTCGAGGACACGTTCAAGAGCCGGCAACCGGTGCCGGCCGGCTACGACAAGCTGACCCAGAAGGAACGCGAGATCCTGTCGGCCGTGGCAAGGGGTTTGAGCAACGCCGAGGTCGCCGACGAGGTGTTCGCCAGCGAGTCGACCGTCAAGACCCACGTCGGTGCGATCCTGCGCAAGCTCGAGCTGCGCGACCGCGTCCAGGTCGTGGTGTTCGCCCACGAGCACGGACTCGTGACTGGCCCCTAGGCTGCAGGGCATGGTTCCTGACCGCGCCGAGCTGGAGCGCTTCTACGCCTACCCCGTCACGGACCGACCTTGGGTGCGTACGAACTTCGTGTCGACCCTCGACGGTGCCGCCTATGCCGGTGACGGCAAGTCCGGATCACTGGGCGGGCCGGTCGACAAGGAGATCTTCGCCCTCATGCGTTCGTTGGCGGACGTCATCATCGTCGGTGCGGGCACTGCGCGCACCGAGGGGTATGAGCCCGTGCAGCCCGAAGACGTCGATGCCGATCTGCGCTCGCGGCTTGGGCTCGCTCCCGTACCCCCGATCGCCGTCGTGAGCCGCCGGCTCGACATCCCCGACGCGTTGGTGAGCCCCGGACAGTTCGTGATCACCAGCGCTGACGCTCCCCCGGCAGCTCTCGAGATGCTTCGCGACACGGTCGACGTCCTGGCCTTCGGCGAGGGTCAGGTCGACTGGCCGGCGGTCTTGGCCGAGCTGTCATCCAGGGGCCTCAACCGCGTGCTGTGTGAGGGCGGCCCATCCCTGCATGGCGAGCTGGTTGGCCTCGATCTCGTCGACGAGCTGTGCCTCACGATCGCTCCCGTCATGAGCTCCGGAGCGGCTCCACGCATCGCCCACTCGCCGTCGTTCGTCGAGCATGCGATGCAGCTGGGACACGTCTTCGATGCCGACGGGGTCCTGCTGACGCGGTGGGTTCGCACCCGGCCGTAGGGTATGAGCATGTATGACGTCGCACTCCTGATCGAACGCCAGCTCAACGAACTCGACGCCGACCAGATCATCGCCCTCCACGAGGGCCTGGATGACACCGTCGCCTATCACCTGCTGCTCCCTGTCGAGGGATCCAACGCGATCCTGGCCAGTTCGATGAGCTCATTGGGCGGTGGCCAGATCGTCCCCGTCACCGAGCCGGAAGCCATCGAGGACATTCAGAAGGAGATCGCGAGCGCGGGCGAGGCCGAGCTCGACGCGAGTGCTGCGCTGCTGCGAGCCCGCAAGGTCGACGTCACCGCCAAGCTCACCGAGGACGACCCGATCGATGCCCTCGTCGAGCTGGTCAAGGACACCGGATCGGATGAAGTCATCATCCTGACCGAGCCGCACATCGTGAAGGAATTCCTCCAGCTCGACTGGACCTCACGCGCCCAGCGCAAGCTCGACGTCCCCAGCGTGCACCTGCTCGAGCACGTGCCCTTCGACGCACAGCGCTGACTTCGCCCACGAAGTAGGCTTGGGGCATGGCTTATGACGTGGAGAAGACCGAGGCAGAGTGGAAGGCGGAGCTCAGCCCCGCTGAGTACGACGTCCTGCGCAAGGCCGGCACCGAACGACCGTTCAGCTCCTCCTACGAGACCGATCCGACAGTCGGTGTCTATGCATGCCGCGCATGCGGTGCCGAGCTGTTCCGCAGCGACACCAAGTTCGACGCGCACTGTGGCTGGCCGGCGTTCTACTCTCCGCTCGCGGAGGATCGCGTCCAGTACATCGAGGACCGTTCACTGTTCGGCGGCGTACGCACCGAGGTCCGCTGTGCACGCTGTGGATCGCACCTCGGACACGTGTTCAAGGGCGAGGGCTTCGACACCCCGACCGACGAGCGCTTCTGCATCAACGGCATCGCGCTGACGCTGGAGCCGGCCGCACAAGCCTGACCAAGATCGTGCGGTGTCAGCACGCGCGACTAGCGTTGCCGTATGACTCTCACACTCGGCATGGTCACGATTGACAGCACCGATCCCGCACCCCTCGCCACCTGGTGGGCTACGCAGTTGGGCGGCACGATCGAGGCAGAGAACGACGGCTGGTACCTCATCGTCGGCCTGCCCGGACTCGCTCAGAAGGTGTCATTCCAGAAGGTTCCTGACCCGACGCCGGGCAAGAACCGCATCCACCTCGACCTCACTGCGCCGGATCTCGAGGCCGAGACCGATCGGCTCGTCGGGGCCGGTGCGGGGCTCGTCGAGCGCAGGGAGATCGGCGGATTCCACTGGACCGTGCTCACCGATCCGGACGGCAACGAGTTCTGCGTCTCTGCCGCGTGAACCTCTGGCCCTAGGGCCAGAGGCTGGTGAGCTCGCTGACCGTGTGCGCCTTGCCGGTGTAGAACGGGATCTCCTCGCGCACATGACGGCGAGCCTCCGTGGCACGCAGCTCACGCATGAGGTCGACGATGCGGTGCAGCTCATCGGCCTCGAACGCCAGGATCCACTCGTAGTCACCCAGGGCGAACGACGCCACCGTATTGGCGCGTACGTCGGGATAGTCCCGCGCGGCCATCCCGTGCTCCTTGAGGATGTCGCGTCGTTCCTGGTCGGGCAGGAGATACCAGTCGTACGACCTCACGAACGGATAGACACACACGTACGGATGCGTCTCCTCCTCGGCCATGAACGCAGGAATGTGCGAGCGGTTGAACTCCGCCGGGCGATGCAGGGCCAGCTGTGACCAGACCGGCGCCATGCGCGAGCCGAGGGCCGTGCGACGAAACGCGTTGTAGGCCGCTTGCAGTGCCTCGCTGGTCGGTGCGTGCCACCAGATCATCAGATCGGCGTCGGCGCGCAGTCCGCTGACGTCATAGGTGCCGCGCACCACGACATCGTCGACGGCCAGCTTGGCGATCAGCGCATCGACCTCGGCCGCTTCGCTCTGGCGGTCGGCGTCGCCGAGCACGCGCTCGAGCTTGAACACCGACCACATCGTGTAGCGGATGGAGTCGTTGATCTCCTTGGCCAGCTTGCCCTTGTTGGCGACAGTGCTCATGGCTTGATTGTCCCAGCGTCCAGCAGACGGCGTGCGGCTGCCCGCCCGGAGGCGATCACCGCGGGTATGCCGACGCCGCGATAGGCAGCACCACAGACCTCAAGTCCGGGCACAGAAGCGATGGAACGATCGATCGTCTCGACCCGGTCGATGTGCCCGACGTCGTACTGCGGGAGCCCGCCACCCCAACGCTGGACGAGCGAGTCGACCGGTTCGGGCAGGCCGCCGAAGGCCGCACGAAGATCAGCGAGCGCACGCTCGGCGATGTCGGCGTCATCATGCTGGAGCAGGGTCGCCTCCCCCGCACGACCGACCGAGGCGCGGATGACTGTGCGGCCGAGGTCGCCGACCCAGCCCCACTTGTTGGACGAGACCGTCGCCGCCTTGATGAACGTGTTATCGACCGGCGGGACCAGGAAGCCCGAGCCCGCGAACGCCCTGGGTTCGTCAAAGCTCTGCCCCTCAAAGACGTACGTCACGATCGCCACGCTCGCGTAGTCGATCGCCGCCAGCGCGAACGCAGCTTCGGGCGCGACCTCGGCGAGGAGTCTGGCCGCCGCAGGCGCCGGCGCCGCGATGACGACCGCGTCCACCTCGAGCGTCTCCACATCCGTCGTGGGGCCGACCGACAGCCGCCATTCGTCGGTCGTACGCACGACAGACCGCACCGTCGCATCGACGCGTACCTCGATGCCAGGTGTGGCGGCGACCACCGCCGGCAGCTGTCCGACACCGCCGACCAGTCCAGCGAATACGGGACCGGAATCCGTCGCCGCTGCCCGAGCGCTCGTGGCGCCGGCGAGGAGGTCAGGTCCGAGCGCGGCGATCTGCGGGGCGGTGGCACGAAGCGAGAGCTGATCGGCGTGGCCGGCATACACGCCGCCGAGCAATGGCTCGACCAGCCGATCGAGCACCTCATGGCCGAGCCGCGCCGTGACGAACTCGGCAACCGAGATGTCTTCGTCCGTGACGGCCACGACGTGCGCATCGACCTCGGCGATGCCGGACTCAGCCAGAGCGGCGACGTCGGCGGGGATGCCCATCACGGTCGGCGGCATCGTACGAAGCGCACCGCGGGTCCAGATCGAAGCGGCGGACGTCTGCGGGTTGACCACGTGATCGTCAAGGCCGATGGCGTGGATCAGGTCGAGCGCCTCGGGCCGACGCGCCAGGATCGACTCAGCACCGAGGTCGAGGGTCAGCCCGCCAACCTCGCCGAGGCGCAGCTTGCCACCCAGCCGGTCAGATCCCTCGAGCACGATGACCTCTGCACCTGAGGTCGCCAGCTCATACGCCGCGGCGAGCCCGGCCATGCCACCGCCGACAACCGCGACGCGCACGATCAGGTCAGCTCGTAGCCATGAACGAAGTCGACGAGACGCGTGAGCGCGTCGGGATCCATCGCCGGCGTCACGCCATGACCGAGGTTGAAGATGTGACCCTCGGCGGCACGTCCCGCCTCGATGACCTCTGCCGCCCGGGCGTGGAGGAACTCAGTCGGTGCGAAGACGGCCGCCGGATCGAGGTTGCCCTGCACGGCCCTGCCCGGGCCGATGCGGCGCGCGGCCTCGTCGAGGGGTACGCGCCAGTCGACGCCTACGACGTCAGCTCCCGCGTCGCCCATCGCGTGCAGCAGCTCGCCCGTACCGACACCGAAGTGGATGCGCGGCACTCCGAGATCGGCGACTGACGCGAGCACGGCGGCCGAGTGCGGCTTGGCGTATGTCTCGTAGTCCGCGAGCGACAGCGCGCCGGCCCACGAGTCGAACAGCTGGATCGCGGAAGCCCCGGCCTGGACCTGGAGCCGCAGGAACTGCCCCGCGATTGCCGCGATACGGCCGAGCAGCGCGTGCCACAGCTCCGGCTCGGAATACATCAGCTGCTTGGTCAGCCGGTGGTCACGCGACGGCCCACCCTCGACGAGATAGGACGCGAGGGTGAATGGCGCACCGGCGAAGCCGATCAGCGGGGTCGGGCCGAGCTCACCGACGAGAGCCGTGACGGCATCCGTGATGGTCGTGACGTCGTCGGGCTCGAGGTCTCGGAGCTGGTCGAGCTGGGCGAGCGAGCGGATCGGCTCGGCGACGACCGGCCCGGTGCCAGGGACGATGTCAAGGTCGACGCCGATTGCCTTGAGCGGCACGACGATGTCGGAGTAGAAGACCGCGGCGTCGACACCGTAGCGGCGCACCGGTTGCATCGTGATCTCAACGACCATGTCGGTGCGGAAGCACGAATCGAGCATCGGGACGCCCTCGCGGAGCTTGAGATACTCCGGCAGCGCACGACCCGCCTGACGCATGAACCACACAGGCGTGTGGGCAGGGCGCTCGCCACGGGCTGCCTGCAGGAAAGCACTGTCGGTCAAGGTCGCATCCACACTGCATTGTTTCAGGTGGGCATTCTCTCGCCCGGGGCAGTCTCTCCCACAGCGCTCCCCACACGTGCGGAGTGTCGGCCTAGGGCCCTGACCCCAGCGCGCATACGATCACAGGGTGGGAGCCCGAAGTGAAATCGACCGCACCCCCGCGCAATTCACGGCTGCGGTGGATCAAGTGCGTCAAGCCGTCCTCCGACCTGAGGTCGTGGTCGACGAGATGCCGGCGCCCCAACGCATCGCTCCGTTCTCGTTCGCGATCAGCGGCGACGTGCTGGTCGGTGACGACGAGCTGGCCACCGGTCGATTCATCCTGCTGCACGATCCGGCCGGCAATGACGCCTGGGGCGGCACGTTCCGCTGCGTCACCTTTGCCCGCGCCGAGGTTGAGGCCGACATGGCCGCCGATCCGGTGCTGCCGAGCGTCGGGTGGAGCTGGCTGACCGAGGCACTCGAGGCGCAGGGCAGCGACTACGCCGCCGCAAGCGGCAGTGTCACGGTCGTACGTTCTGAGGGATTCGGCGAGATGGATGCCGACGGCACCAACGCCCAGATCGAGGTACGCGCGTCGTGGACGCCACTGTCGGAGAAGGGCCCGCACACCACCGCGTGGACCCACCTGTTGTGCGCCATTGCCGGACTCCCTCCGCTGGCGCCGGGCGTCGTGCCCCTCCAGCGCAGGCGTGGTCGTCGTTGACCTCAGTCGAAAACTCCGAGCCCACCGCCGCTGAGCCTGACAAGACAGAGTCGGACAAAGAGGTGACGGAGCCGGTGCAACCGGAGGCACCCCGCCTCCAGCTCCGCGAGCCCTTGCCCCCCGTCGTCGACACATCTGAGGCTCTGGCCGCCACGTGTGAGCGCATCGCCGCCGGCACCGGACCCATTGCGCTCGACGCCGAGCGCGCTTCGGGCTACCGCTATTCCCAACGGGCCTATCTCGTCCAGATCCGCCGGGAAGGATCCGGCAGCCACCTCGTCGACCCGATCGCCTTCGACAGCCTCGTCCCGCTCGACACGGCCTTCGACGGCGCGGAATGGATCCTGCACGCAGCCACCCAGGACCTGATGTGCCTCGCGGAGGTCGGCCTCTATCCCGAGGCGTTGTTCGACACCGAGCTCGCCGGCCGCCTGCTCAACCTCCCGCGAGTCGGGCTCGCCGCTCTCGTCGAGCACTACCTCGGGCTGAGCCTTGCCAAGGAGTTCTCCGCGGCCGACTGGTCGACAAGACCGCTGCCCGATCCGTGGCTCGTCTACGCCGCCCTCGATGTCGAGGTGTTGATCGAGCTGCGCAATCTGATCGATGCCGACCTCCAGGAGGCGGGCAAGCGGGAGTGGGCCGCCGAGGAGTTCGAGGCGCTGCTGACGTTCGCCGGACCACCCGAGCGCAAGGAACCCTGGCGCCGCACCTCCGGCATCCACAAGGCCCGCGGCCGCCGCGCGCTCGGCATCGTGCGCGAGATCTGGGAGACCCGCGACGGCATCGCCGCCGACCGCGACATCACGCCCGGACGCATACTCCCCG
>JAOPXN010000124.1 GCA_025965155.1 Propionibacteriaceae bacterium | reverse complement strand
TGGACTTCAGTGCCGCCATCGGCACACCGGTCGGAGCCGCTCTAGCTGGAGTTGTCACGCACGCCGGTTACGGACCCGATGCTCGCTGGGCCGGAAACTACGTGACCATTCGACATTCCGATGCCACGAGCACCCTCTATGCCCATATGGCCAGCTGCGACGTGCGGACCGGGCAGACAGTCACCACTGGCCAAAGTGTCGGAGCCATCGGCATAAGCGGACGCAACTTCGGTCCACACCTCCACCTCGAGACTTATCCGGTCGGCGTCAGACCGGGCCAGGTCTATCGGGCCGTTGACCCCGCAGCGTGGCTCCTCCGCCACGGTCTCATCGTCACGGACGCGGCCTGATCGCGCGGCGACCGGTGGCAACGCCGCGGAGCTTTCTGCTCGGCGCTCGATGGACGCAAGTCCACCTTAGGGGCAGGCCAAGGACCTCATCGAGACCGTCTGCCTGACCATCCTCGGCCTCACGGGAGACACCCAAGCCCGTCAGGATGGTCGGCGCGTCTGAGCGGAAGACCAGTATCACCAGGGAGGCGCCCAGCAGCCAGAGCCGGAAGCGCTGGAAGATGTGGAGCTGATCCTGCGCTACCGGCTGGCCTGAGCCGCGCGGTTGGGACTGCGCTGGCTCCGCGCCGGATGGCGGACCCAGGGCGGCGGCGCGGAGCTTCCGCACCGAATCCCGGGCCAGCAAATGGCATGCGCCTAGCCACGACACACATCAGGCGAGCTGCATGCGAGTAAGAGGTTTCGGCTCAACCCGGCGCGCCTTCCGGCCGGGGACGGTGGCAATGATGATCATCGATGCTGACCTCACCCGGTGCGCGGAGGTCATCGCATTGATCCACGACGAGATCGCTGTGGCCCCGCTGGAGCCAAGCTGGCCCAGGGTTGAGTGAACATCACGATCATCATGAGGGACAGCTGAGCGAAGGAACCCGTCACAGTTGAGTGCCGTACGGGAAACTAGGCACATTTTCGGACTATTCCGAAGTCTGGGCGTTGTGATTGGGCCTTGAACAGGGAACGACCCTCTGAGTTGACCACTGATTGAGGCCTCTTGTACCAGGGTGCTGCTGGCAGATTCACGTCAGCCTTCTCGCTGCTAGTCCCAGTGAGGAGGCGCACCTTGGCGGCTGCCGGGACGCGGCTGCCGGTTCGCTCAGTGATCGCGCTTTGTGGACCGGGAACAGGAGTTGACGCCAGTGGCGCGCCATCGGGCCCGGCTCGCCGAGGACGCGGCAGCTACGTCCGACAATGTGCTGGCAAGCCTGGTCCTAGGCGTTCGCCCAGGGCAAGATCAACGACTTGACGACCGAGCTGTCGCTCACTGCGGCAAGCGCCGAGGCGTAGTTCTGCAGAGCGAAGCGGTGGGTGATGAGCCCGTCGGCGTCGACGCGACCGCTGCGTAGAGCGTCGAGCGCGCGGTCGAAGGTGAACTGCTGGGCGAACGAGCCCTTGATCGTGAGCTCGCGGCGGAACACCTCGTACGGCTGTACCTGCCAGAGGGCCGCCTCGGCCGCCATCCCGTACACGAAGACGGTGCCCCCGGTGCGCGTCAAGGGGATGGAGCGCTGGAGCACTTCGAGCGCGCCGGTCGCGTCGATGACCACGTCGTAGCCTAGGGGTGCGCGGGCCGCGAGCTCGGCGTAGCCCGCGTCTGGGTCCGCCCGGTCGATCAGCACCGTGTGGTCGGCTCCGCGCGCTGAAGCCAGGTCGAGTTTGCTTTGTGTGCGCGCGGCCACGGTCAGGTAGCCAGCACCGCAGTGGCGCAACAAGGACGTGAGGATGAGACCGGTAGGCCCAGAGCCGAAGAGCAGCACGCTCGCCCCGGCCTCCAGCTGCAGCACGTCCAGCCCCCGCACCACGCAGGCCACGGGTTCGGCCAGCACTGCTACCTCGACGTCGAGGTCGTCGACACAGAAGCAGCGGTCGGCGGAGGTAACGACGTACTCAGCGAAGCCCCCCGGCGCGTTGACGCCCTGGGCGACAAGGTGCTGGCAGAAGGCGGGACGTGCCCGCCGGCACTCGACGCAGCGCCCGCAGGAGGCCGTGTTGTCGACCGCGACACGGTGCCCTAGCAACGCTTCGCCCACCGAGGAGCCTGCCGCCACAACCTCGCCGACGAACTCATGGCCCGGCGTCAACGGGTAGCTGGGTCCGAACTCGCCGTCATGTAGGTGCCGATCGGTCCCACAGACACCAGCGGCCAGCACCCGCAAGAGCACCTCATCGGGCCCGGGCTGCGGCACCGGCACCTGGCAGACCGCGAACGCTCCAGGCCGGTCGTAGACGACCGCCCGCATCGATCCATTACTAGGTGGCTCGCTCGGCAAGGTGTTCATTGCGCACGAGGTTACTGCACGCTCGGGACTGTCACGGAGTTTGTTTCCGGTTTCGAGGGGCTGCTCAAGTAGGTCACCAAGAGCATGGTGGAGACCGCGCTGAACGAGGAGACAACTGAGCACCTCGGCCACGAAAAGCACCGTGCATCCCGAGGACCTCGACTCGACCACCTCCGCAACCCAACCGCGAGCGCGCGCTAAAGTCAGCAGGTGTCGACAAGCGAGAGCATGCAAGATGCCGTCGTTGTAGTAACCGGGGCAGGAGCAGGAATCGGAGCTGCTACTACACGTGCTCTCCTGCAGGCCGGAGCTCGGGTGGTCGCTGGGGATTTGCGCGCGGACGCCGTCGACGGGCTCGCGTCGGAGTGGGCAGGGCGGGTGCTCTGCTGTGCGGGGGACGTCGGTGACCCGGGTACCGCGGAAATGTTGGTTGCAGCGGCGGTCAAAACGTGGGGGCGGCTAGATGCTGTCGTCGCGAACGCCGGCGTCGGATACTTCGGTGGGCTGGAGGACACCTCCCCTGAACAGATCGGACGGATGACGAGCACGAACTTTCTGGGTACGGTCTGGCTGGCCCGGTCGGCGTTGCGTCAGTTTCGGACTGACGGACACCCGGGTGACGTGGTGATTGTCGCCTCGGTTGCCGGCCTCGGCGGGGGTGGAGCGGAAGAAGCGGTGTACGCCGCCACAAAGGCCGCTCAAGTGCAGTTTGCGACTTCGCTGGCGCGGGAGGTCCGCTCCGAAGGCATCAGGGTCAGCGTGATCGCTCCAGCAGCCGTCAACACGCACTTCGCCGCAGCTACCGGCAGGTTCGGCGGTCAGCCGCCCGAAGAGGCAGAATTCATCGAGCCCACCGACATTGGCGACGCGGTTGTGACCGTTCTGCAGCAACCGCGGCGGATCCGTACGGCGTTGTGGTCTATCTGGAGTCTCGCCGAAGCACACTGAACCGGCCAACGGTGCGGGCTCAGCGATGCTCGATTGTTCGGGTGGCTCGCTCGAGCACCTCGAGAACGTGTCGGTACTGGTGTCCCGTGGCCCTCGACATCCCGATCTCACACGTCCTGTTCGCCGACACGTATTCCTCGAACACGCGCTCGCCCAGCGCGGCAGCCTCAGCGGCTGTCGCGGACGCCGTCAGCTCCGGGTGCAGCAGTCCCCGGTCTCCAGCGAACGCGCAGCACCCCCAATCCAGCGGGACGAAGACGTCGTCGGAGACGAACTGCGCGACCGCCGTTAGCGCCGCGTTGGTCCCGAGCGCCACGGTCGAACAGGTGTGGTGGACGGCGATGGAGGACACCGGCCTGGTCAGGTTGAGCGCCGGCAGGACCCGGTCATGGACGAAGTCGACCGAGTCGATGAACTGCAGACCTGTGTAGTGGCCGCCTGCCTTCGCGGCGGCCCCGCGCATCGTTTGCAGCCCTTCGGTGCAGGACGCGGCGTCGCAGACGATGGGTAGCTCGCCGCCGAGGCTGGCCTCGAGCAGCCTCGGCAGCACCAGGTTGGTCATGTCCGCATAGCCGTCAAGGTGGCCCTTCGACTTCCACGGCGTCCCGCAGCACAGTCGTTCGAGCGAGCTCGGGATGCTGAGCGCGACGCCCGCCCGACGGCACAGCTCGAGGAACGCGGCAGTCACTCCCCTCGAGCCCTGCGCAGGTCCGAACATCGTGCCGATACAGGCGGCGAAGAACACCGCCTCGGCATCGTTCGCTGCGCCGACGGCACGAGGGCGCCGTGACCCGCCGGCCGGCAGGTCACGGTCGTACAGAGGCACCGTGTCCGGGCCGAGGACCGCTCGCCCGACCTTGGTGGCTGCGGTGACCAGCGGCGCCGGCAACCGGGACGCTGTCGACAGCGCGAGGCTGCCGCCGAGCGTCACCGGACCCCAGATCTTCGCTGCGCCCTTCCACACCAGGTGCTCGACCTTGTTGCCGTCCTCGGCCCGGAGCCGTCGGACGAGGTCTCCGGTGTTGATGCCGACCGGGCACGACGTCTTGCACAGCCCGTCGACGGCACAGGTGTCGAGGCCGTCGTACTCGTAGTCCGCATTCAGCTCGTCAAGCAGGTCCACGTCGTCGCGGGCCTGCGCCGACTGCATCTCGCGTCGCACGACGATGCGTTGCCGGGGGGTCAGAGTGATGTTCTTGCTCGGGCACGTCGGTTCGCAGTAGCCGCACTCCACGCACCGGTCGACCTCCGCCTCGACGCTCGGCACCAGCTTGAGGTTCTTCATGTACGACAGCGCGTCGCTCGACAGCAGTACGTCCGGGTTGAGCAGGCCCGTCGGGTCGCAGAGCCGCTTGACCTCCAGCATGACCCCGTAGAGCTCCTCACCGAACTGGCGGCGCACGAACGGGGCCATCACCCGTCCCGTCCCGTGCTCCGCTTTCAGCGAGCCGCCCTTGGACAGGACGAGGTCGACCAGTTGCTCGGTGAAGCGTCGGTACCGGGCGAGCTTGTCGGCGTCGCCGAAGTCCTCGTTCAGCAAGAAGTGGACGTTGCCGTCCTTGGCGTGCCCGAAAATCACGCTGCCCTCGTAACCGTGCTCGGCGAACATCGCAGTCAGCGACTGGCAGGTGCTGAGCAACTGGTCGACGGGCACCGCGATGTCTTCGAGCAGCGCGGTGGTGCCGCTTGGCCGTGCGCCGGCGACGGCAGTGTAGAGCCCCTTGCGGACGTGCCACAGGGAGGCCCGCTCCACCGGGTCGGTGGTCATCGACAGCGCACTGGCCAACGGCAGCGACGCGAACAGGTCGGCAGTGGCCGCTTGCTTCTCGAGTAGCTTGGTGGAGGTGCGTGCCTGCAGTTCGATCAGGTACGCGGCCTGATCCTCGACGACGAGCTGGGCGATGGCGGACGGCGCATCCGGCTGCCGCTGCGCCACCCGTAGCGACTGCGCGTCCATGAGCTCGATCGTCGCCAGACCCGCTCTCACGAGGTCCGGCAGCGCCCGCGTGGCCTCGCTGAGATTGTGGAACACGAGCAGCCCGGTTGCGGTGCAGGGGAGTACCTCGACGGTACGGAACACGGCCTCGGCGACGAAGCCGAGCGTGCCCTCGCTGCCCACCATCAGGTGGGTCAAGATGTCCACGGGCGCGTCGAAGTCGAGTAGCGAGTTGAGGCCGTAGCCCATCGTGTTCTTCATCGAATACTGGCGCCGCAACTCGGCGACGAGGTGGGGCGACGACACGACCTGGTCACGCAGCCGCGTGAGGCCGGCATGAAGATCGGGCTCGCGAGCCCGCAACTGCGCGTCGGCGTCGTCCTCAGAGCTGTCAATGACCGTGCCGCTCGGCAGCACGAGCACCATCGACTGCAACGTCTGGTAGCTGTTCTGCTCGATCCCGCACGCCATCCCGCTCGAGTTGTTCGCGATCACCCCGCCGATCGTGCAGGCGATCTCGCTCGCCGGGTCGGGGCCGAGCTTGCGACCGAAGCGCGCCAGGCGAAGGTTCGTCTGCCGCACCGTGGCGCCAGGCTGCACTCGAACGGTGTGCCCGCCACTTCCGACGTCGATAGCGCGGAACTGCTTGCGGACGTCGACGAGGACGCTGTCGGAGACGGCCTGGCCAGACAGGCTGGTACCGCCGGACCGGAACGTGATCGCTCGACGACCGGCGTGGCTCGCCTCAAAGATGCGCGCTACGCCGGAGGCGTCGGTGGGGGTAAGCACCGCACCCGGAACCAGGAGGTAGTGCGAAGCGTCGTGCGCGAGGGCAAGACAGTCCAATGCACGCTGCGTCACGGTCGTACCCGCTCCCAAGACCTCAGGGTCGAGCAACGGCGTCGCACTGGACCTAGGCATTCTTCTCCTCGTCGCGCTGGATCACGATTCCTACCTGCTGTGCCTGTTGCTCCGAGCCGCGGACGACCAGGGTGGTGGGCAGCACATGCGTCGTCGCCTGAGAATTTCCCCCGGACAGCCGGTCCATCAGGATCTGCGCGGCTCGATGACCCATCTCGACGATGGGCTGCCTGACGACGGACACGGCCGGCTGCACGAGGGACGCGCCTTCGAAGTCGTCGAACCCGATCAGGGCCACCCGACGCCTCGCGCTCGCGAACGCGCCGAGCGCGCCCACGGCCGAGCGGTTGTTCGCGGCGAACACTGCGTCGGTACCCGTGCGAGCCAAGAGGTCCGCGACGGTGGTCGTGGCCTGTTCGGCGTCGTGAGCGTTGGTGCGGACGAGGTCGTGGTCGACCGCGAGCCCTGCTTCCTGCACCGCGCGCACGTACCCCTTGAACCGCTCCTGCATGGTGTAGATGGCAGGGTCGTCACCGACGAACGCCACCCGTCGGGCGCCGCATGCGATCAAGGTCTGAGTCGCCTGGTACGCGCCACCCTCGTTGTCAGCCAGGACGGTGTCGGCCTGCTCGAACGCGGCCGGGCGGTCCAGGAACACCAGCGGCGGGATCGATGACAACACCTGGTCCCAACGGCGCGCGGCGCGGCGCGGTGGGACGACGAGCAGCCCGTCGGCCCGCTGGTCCAGCAGCCGGTCGACCAGGCGGTCGTGGAGCGCGCCGTCCTCGTCCGAGCTGGCGGTAATCAGAAGGTAACCCTGCTCGCGCACGTAGGTCTCGACAGCGCGCGCCAGGACCGAGTAGTACGGGTTGGCGAGATCGCCGATGATCATCCCGATGACGCCGCTGGAGTGCCCAGGTCGAATGCTCGCCGCCGCAAGGTTGCGCCTGTAGCCAAGCGTCTGGATGGCGTCATCGATTCGTGCGGAGAGCACGGGATCGATATTCGTCGCACCGTTCACGAACCGGGAGACGGTCTTGAGCGCGACACCGGCTTCGCGGGCTACGTCGTTCATCGTGGGCAGCGGCGGCCTGCGCCCGGGCGCCTTCCAATGAGGGGTAGTCACGACACGGGCCCTGGCCGGGGCGGGTGGGCAACGAGGACCTGACCCTGCCCGCAAACGTGCAGGTCTGGGAAAGCGAAGGAGACCAGCAGGGTCGCGCCACGCGCGGCGTCGAGCGTGATGCCGTCGAACGCGGTGCCAGCTTTATCCGTTGCGTTCATCAGCTGACAATCTCCATGGCGGCGAGTAGCGGAGCTAGCTCGGGCGACAGCGCCAGGAGTGCGCCCCTCGTCGTCGCTCGGCCGCTGACCAGGGCAGCGGAGCACGCTGCGGCCAGCCGGGCGGCGCCGTCCGGCCCGGCACCTGAGGCGATCCCGAACAGCAGTCCGGCGGTGGAGGCATCGCCCGCACCGTTGGTCGTGACCGGGGCCTGCACCCACACCGGAGGGACGTGGATCACCCGGTCGGCCCAGACGTCGGCATGCGGAGCCAGTGCCCGACCTGCGCAGAGCAGCCGGGCGCGGTTCGCTGTCTTGACGTACAGGCCCCGTTCGCCGGCGGACAGGGCGACCACAGCCGCTCCCCAGGCGAGCAGCTGATCGGCCAGGCGTTCGGTCAGGCCCTGTGAGTAGGGCTCGGTGATCGCGAGTGCCGATGTCAGGTCGTCCACGCTGGGGCTCACGACGTCGGTCTCCAAGCACATCCGGGACAAGATCAGCTGCCAGTCGAGGACCGCTGCCGCAGATCCCGGGTCGACGACGGCTAGGTCGACCGACGTCGTGGCCCCGGTAGCCCGGACGCGGGCGAGTAACTTGTGCAGTGGCGCGCCGCCGTCGGTGAGCAGCCCGGGGAGCAGCGGGGGATAGCCCAAGTGGAACAAGTCCGAGCCAGTTCCGTCCGGGCCGGGGTCGGCGAAGGCTGCGTTTGCGCCGACGTGGTGCCAGATGGTTCGGTCGCTGCCGGCCGGCTCGACGATGAGGCTGTACGAAGTCGATGCACCCGCCAGGACGCGCACATTGCTGGTCATCCGCGGGTTGCCCGCCAGCTCGGCCGAAACGAGCCGACCGAGCTCGTCGTCGCCGATGCACGAGGAAACGCTGACCGGTGCCCCCATCGCCGTCAGGTCTGCACCGGTGTTCCCTACCGCCCCACCAAGGGTGATCGCGATCGGACCGACCTCGACGAGCTTGCCCGGGTCGAGCCGAGCGGTGGCGCCGAGCTGCGGCCGGATGTCGACGCAGATGTGCCCGGCGATCGCGATGCGGTGCATCGTGGCTCCTTCTCAAGATGGCTCAGGGCAACCGGTGAACCTTCCGGCCACTATGTTAGACAACGTTGTTCCGCCGCCGCTAGCCTGACACAGGTCGGCCGATGAACAAATCTCGCCAGCCCCCGGAACCCTCAAGGAGTCCACCAAATGTCGCTGTATCGCCTCAACCGCCTGTTCAACCCGCGATCGGGCCGAGCGCTCGACGTCGCCGTTGACCACGGCTTCTTCGGCGAGCCCTCGTTCATCACCGGCATTGAGGACATGCGTGCGGTCGTGGCGAGCCTCGTGCGCGCCAACCCTGACGCGATCCAGCTCACCCTCGGTCAGGCCCGTCACCTGCAGAGCATCCCGGGCAAGGACAAGCCGGCCCTAGTGCTGCGCACCGACGTCGCCAATATCTATGGCAACCCGCTGGACAGCCACATCTTCAGCCACCACTTCCCCCACGCGATCGAGGAAGCAGTGCGTCTCGACGCGGTCGCGGTGTGCGTCAACCTGCTGCACCTCCCAGGCCACCCCGAGATCCGGGAAGCGAGCATCTTGTCGATCATGGCGCTGCGCAAAGAGGCCACCCGCTACGGCATCCCGCTGATGATCGAGCCGCTTGTGATGCAGGACAACGCGGCCGCTGGCGGCGGGTACATGGTCGACGGCGCGACCCCGAAGGTTGTCACCTTGGTCCGGCAAGCCGTTGAGCTTGGCGCCGACCTGATCAAGGCTGACCCCACCGACGTGATCGAGGACTACCACAAGGTGATCGAGGTCGCAGGCGGCGTGCCCGTGCTCGTCCGCGGCGGCGGTCGCGTGGACGACCGGACGCTGCTGTCACGTACGGCTGCAGTCCTCGAGCAGGGCGCCAGCGGCATCGTCTACGGCCGCAACGTGGTCCAGCACGAAAAGCCGGCCGGCATCACCGCCGCGCTTATGTCCATCCTGCACGACGGCGCGAACGTCGACGACGCACTCGCCACGCTCGAGGAGACCCACTCGTGAGTACCGACACCGCTAACCCCACCGTGAACTCCAGGACCGTGAACGTCGCCATCGTCGGCGGCGGTCTGATGGGCCGCGAGATCGCAGCGGCGATCCAGCGATGGCCCGCGCTGATCGACCACCCGGTCCAACCCCGCCTGACTGCGGTCGCCGACATCAACCGCGCTGCCCTCAAGTGGTTCGACGCGATCGACTCCGTGAAGACGCGGGTCACCGACTACCACGACCTGCTGGGCGACGACAGCATCGACGTCGTCTACGTCGCGGTCCGACACGACCTGCACGAGCAGATCTACACCGATGTGATAGCCGCCGGTAAAAGCCTTCTGGCCGAGAAGCCATTCGGCATCGACGCAGCCGCAGCAGCCGCGATCCTCGACGCCGCGAAGGCTCACCCGACCAGCTTCGTGCGGTGCTCGAGCGAGATGCCGTTCTACCCCGGGGCGCAGTGGGCGATCAATTACATCCGTTCTGGAGCTCTCGGCACGATCATCGAGGCCCGCAACTCGTTCCTGCACTCCAGCGACATCGACCCGAACAAGCCGTTGAACTGGAAGCGGCAGAACAAGTACTGCGGCAACGCCGGGGTCCTCAACGACCTCGGGATGCACACCTGGCACGTGCCGCTGCGTCTTGGGTGGGCCCCCGAGCGCGTGTACGGAGTCCTGCAGAACATCGTCACCGAACGCCCGGGGCCGGACGGAACGCTGGTGCCCTGCGACACCTGGGACAACGCCGTCATCCACAGCTGGAGCCGCCACGACGGCGTCCGGTTTCCCCTCACCACCGAGACCAAACGGATCGACCCCGGACACAAGAACACCTGGACCTTCGAGGCCCTCGGGCTCGAGGGCGGCGTCCGGTTCAGCACCAAGAACCCCAAGCTCGTCGAGGTCTTCACCGTCGCACCGGTGGCCGGGATCGGCACCGAGCAGACCTGGCAGCAGCTCGACGCGGGCAGCCAGTCAGTATGGCCGACGGTGACCGGACCCAACTTCGAGTCGGGCTTCTCTGACTCGATCCTGCAGATGTGGGCCGCATTCCTTGCCGAACGCGAAGGGCTTCTTGGCGACCGCTTCGGGACGGTCCGACCGGAAGAAGCGGCGCTGAGCCACACGATCTACGAGGCTGCCATGGCGTCGAACGAAACGGGGACGGCCGTAGACCTGTGATCGTGGAGCCAGCTCAACGGGTGTGCAGGCCGGGCCTCCGAGGTCCGCGGCGCTGACCTGGTCCCATGGCTTCAGTGCTAGCCGCGTCCAGCACCGACCCGCGAGGGCGTGTGCGACAGCTGCGATCGCGCGGACGCCGCGGGGGTAGGCGTCCGCGGAGCAGCCTGTCTGACTGCCAGGAGGCGATCGGCGGTGCGGGTGTCGGTGATGAGGGACTGGAACCAGCCCGCCTCCAGCAGCACCTGGATCGCGGTGGCCTTCGCTGGACCCCCGGCCACACCGATGACCTCCGGCACAGCGCGGAGCTCCGCCATCGAGATGCCCAGGCGTCGTTCGTCCAGGCTTGTGATGGGCAACCCGTTCGCGTCGACGAGGAGAGCGCAGGTTTCTGCGGTGACGCCCTCCTCGATCAGCGCGGAGCGCGTTGCCGCGGAAAGCGCGTCGAATGTGCGGGACTCCGGCGGGTTCCACGAACCGGCAGAGACGACCGCCTTGGTGACCGCCGGATACCTCTCCATGGTCTTGCGGATCGATGGCTGCTGACGCAGCACGCGAGCCGCCTCGGCATCGTCCACAATCAGGGGCGCGAACAGCGCGTACGCCGCGCTGCCGCTGATCTCGTTGATGTGGCGCAACACTTCGATGCCATTGAGCTGCACCGTTCCGGTGAGCCCGGAGAGCTGGACCACGTCGCATGGGGGGAAGGCGCTGATGTGCTCGACGAGCCCGCTCACCGTTCGTCCCGAGTCGAACCCGACCACGTCATCTGCGGTGACGATTTCGGTGAGCAGCCCTGCCGCCACCCGGGCGAGGTCGGTGTGCAGCTGATCGACATCCTCGACGTCCGTGGTCACAGCGAAGGCACGTTTCAGCCCATACGCGGCTCGTAGCCGCTCGGACCTCTCGGGGTCGACCGAAGCGCCGGGTTCGATAGTGATGGTGACAACGCCTGACCGGACCGCCTGATCCAGGATCCTCGCGACTTTGAACCGAGACAGGCCCATCTCCTCGGCGATCTCAACTCTGGTCTTGTTCTCGATGTAGTAGCGCCGCGCGATGACGGCGACCTGCAAATCCTCTTGGGGCCCCATATGTGTCTCCCTGGTCGTGCCTATGACGGTACACGCGCTCATGAGGTACTCGTCTGAGCGGCGGTCCTTGACAGATGATCACCCTGCGTTGCAGACTTCGGAGCCCGCGGCTCACGGACGTTATATCCCGAGCATGCGGGCGCCAGCGCTTGAGGGCTCGGTAGCCGAGCGACCGAGCGACCGTTCGAACCTATAGAGGTGAAGCCATGAACCCCCTGCCAAACGCTTTCAGCCGGAGGACCCTGCTCCTTGGCGCGGGATCCACCGCGGCCTTGCTGGCCTTGCCCGCGTGCGGCGGCAGCAGCACGGAGACGCCGACTGGGAACCTCTCCAGCGGGGGCGACCCCTGGAAGCAGTTCAGCGGCACCTCGATCAACTTCATCTCCGAGAACACCTCACCCTCGGCCGCCATCGCCGCCAACCTCGCGCCGTTCGAGAAGCTGACGGGGATTAAGGTCAACGTCCAGCAGATGGACCTGGACAAGGTCGTGGAGAAGTGCAAGCTCGACTTCTCCTCGGGCACGGCCCAGAACCACGTGATCTACGCCGACCCCTTCCAGGTGTTGGCTCCGCTGTCCGAGGGGCTGGCAGACCTCACCCCGCTGATCGCCAGCAAGGACTACCCGCCCGTGGAGAAAGGGATTGAGGACTTCATCCCCGCACAGCTGCAGTCGCTGGGCAGGTACCTCGACGAGGAGAAGCTGTTCGCGCTGCCGTACGACGCGCCGACGATGATCTTGCACTATCGCAAGGACCTGTTCGAGAAGTACGGGCCGAAGATGAAGTCCGACCTCGGGTTCGACCCCACTCCCGGAGAGAACACCACCTGGGAGCAGTACTTCCAGATGGCCGAGTGGTTCAACCAGAACGCGAAAAGCGACGTCAAGTACGGCATCGGGTGCCAGGCGAAGCAGCACGACTCGCTGCAGTGCGACTTCTCCAACCTGCTCTGGGCCTACGGCGGCGACTACTTCGAGAAGGGCCAGGAGCTCGGCAGGCTGAGCTCGGAGGACCCGGGCAAGGTGACGGTGAACTCCGAGGCCGGCGTCGCGGCGGCCACCTTCTACAAGAAGCTCGTCAAGGTCGCCCACCCGTCCTCAACTACGTGGGACTGGACGGGCCTGGCAGACGCGTTTGTGGCCGGGGAGCTGGCCATGTGCGTCAACTGGCACGAGTTTGCCGCCGGTGAGGAGAAGGCGTTCCCCGGCAAGATCGGCTACTCCGTGCTCCCCAAGGGCCCGGTCCGCCGCGCCCACAACTTCGGCGGCACCGGCATCGGCATCAACGCCAACGCCAAGGACAAGGAGCTGGGGGCGGCCTGGCTGTTCGTCAACTGGGCCACATCGCCGGAGACCCAGCTGATGAGCCTCGGCTCCAAGGTCGGCGGCGGCACGCCCACCCGGACCTCGGTCTACGAACTGCCGGAGGTCAAGGCTGAGGTGACCAAGAGCCCATCGAAGTACCCGAACATCCGGACCGCGCCCGCCGTGCTCGAGGCATGGAAGGAGGAGAACATCGGGCTGCGTCCCAAGGTGCCCCAGTGGGTCGAGTTGGACACCATCATCTTCACCGAACTGTCGAAGATGCTTACCCAGGACGGAGACCCCGCCGCCACCATGGCCGCTATGCAGGACCAGATGACGAAGGCCATGGGATGAGCGCTGCCGTCGAGGCTCGGCCGACCGCCGAGCCGAGGCCGCAGCTGCGAGGCAAGCCGACCAAGGAGCGGCACGGCTTTCGCACCTTTGAGTTCGCCCTGATGGCGCCGGCCCTGCTGGTGCTCGGACTGCTGTCCCTGATCCCCTTCGTGATGTTGATCGCGATGAGCTTCTCCAAGGTCAAGACTCTAGGCGGTGTGAGCTTGGAGTTCGCGGGTTTGGACAACTGGACAGCTGTCCTGGGTGACGGTTCGGTCTGGGCGTCCTGGGGCCGATCGCTGGTCTACTTCAGCTCGATCGTGATCCTCGAGATGGCACTGGGCTTCGTGTTCGCTGTCATCCTGCACAACCTGCTGCGCGGCCGGTCCGTGATGCTGTCGCTGGTGCTGCTGCCGATGTTCCTGGCGCCGGTGATGGTCGGCCTGCTGGGTCGGTTCATGCTGGACTCCACCATCGGGCTGTACGCCCAGCTGATGCAGGCTCTGGGGCTCGACACCGACGTGTTCGCCAAGACCTCGACTGCGCTGCCCGCGGTGATCATGATCGACGTCTGGGAGTGGACGCCGCTGGTGGCCCTGATCATGCTCGCCGGGCTGACCTCGGTGCCGCCCGCCACCCTGGAGGCGGCCTCGGTGGACGGCGCCGGCTTCCTTCGGCGGCTTTTCTTCATTGCTGTGCCACAGATGATGCCCGTGATCCTTGTGGCGCTGCTGGTCCGCTCGATGGACGCCATCCGCTACTACGACATCATCACCGCGACCACCAACGGTGGCCCAGCGGACTCCACCAAGATCATCCCGATCCGCCTCTACGAGATGGCCTTCCGGTTCAACAACCAGATCGGCCGGGCCGCCGTGGTGGGGCTCACCATGCTGGTGTTCTCCATCGTCCTGGCCAACATCTTCGTGAAGGTGTTCGGCGAAAAGGGAGCGGCGCACGTGACGAACGTGGCGGGGGACAAGCACTGATGAGGCGCCGGAGCAACCTGCAGAAGTGGCTGGTCCCGATCCTGGCAGTGGTCGTGGGACTGTGGTCCGCGGTCCCGATCGCGTGGATGCTGATCACCTCGCTGAAGCCGCAGACGGCTATCCGGACCAGCGGCATCACCTTGCTGTTCGCACCGACGTTGGAGAACTTCTCCAACCTGTTCTTCGGCGGAAACAAGGTCGGCTCGTTCCTCGTGAACAGCCTCGTGGTGTCCCTGGTGTCGACCTTCATCGCCGTCGCGCTGGGCTGCATGGCGGGGTACGGCATCGCCCACTGGCGCTCGCGGCACAGCAAGGGGCTGTCGTTTTGGATCATCTCCACCCGGATGGCACCAATCGCCGCGGTGATCGTGCCCCTGTTCGTGATGTTCCGGACCGTCGGGCTCGTCAACACCCTCCCGGGCCTGATCATCGCCTGCCTTAGCTTCAACCTGCCGTTCGCCATCTGGCTGATGAGCGCGTTCTTCCAGCAGGTGCCGAAATCCATCGAAGAGGCCGCCCTGGTGGACGGCTGCAACAAGTTTCGGGGTTTCTGGAGTGTCGCGCTGCCGGTGTCTCGTCCGGGCATCATCACCACTGCAGTGCTGTGCCTGGTGTTCAGCTGGAACGACTACGCGTTCTCCTCCGCACTGGGTGGGCCCAACACCTCGACTCTGCCGATGGCCGCCGGGGCCCTGGTCACCCAGAGCGGCATCGACTGGGGACTGCTGTCGGCGCTGGGTGTCGTAGTGGCGACGCCGATGCTGATCGCCGGGCTGGCGGTCCGCAGGCATCTGGTGACCGGGTTGTCACTGGGCGCGGTCACGGGAGAGTGACCCACACATCGAAGACAGGGAGAGGTACAGATGGGTGTTCTTGATGCGTTTAGCCTGACCGGCAAGAGGGCGCTGGTCACCGGAGGTAACCGGGGCATCGGCATCGCGCTGGTCCAGGGACTGGCCGAGGCGGGGGCCGAGGTGGCCTTTGTCGCGCGGGACGAGGGTCAGAACCGGCTGGCCGAACAGCGACTGGCCGAGCAGGGGCTCGAGGTGCTGGGGTTGCAGGGCGACATCAGCTCCGACGCCAGCGGGATCGTCGAGCAGGCGGTGCAGCGGCTCGGCGGTCTCGACATCCTGGTCAACAACGCCGGGATCTGCTACCACCGGCCGGCCCTCGAGGTGCCTGACGAGGAGTGGGACGCGGTCTTCGACGTCAACGTGCGGGCGCTTTGGAAGATGTCGACCGCCGCTGCGGCCCACTTCAAGGACCACGGCGGCGGCACCATTCTCAACGTGGGGTCGATCTCGGCGATGATCGTCAACCGGCCGCAGTGGCAGCCTGCGTACAACGCCTCGAAGGCGGCCGTGCACCAGCTCACCAAGTCGCTCGCCGCAGAATGGGCGCCGCTTAACATTCGGGTGAACGCGCTTGCACCTGGCTATATCAAGACCGAGATGGCGCCGGTCGACTCGCCGGAGTTCAAGGCCCGCTGGATTGACGACTCCGCTCAGCAGCGCTACGCACTGCCGGACGAGCTGGCCCCCACGCTGGTGTACCTCGTCTCGGACGCGTCCGCCTTCATGACTGGCTCCGTGGTCGTCATCGACGGCGGCTACACCCTCTACTAGAGGACGAGCGAGCCTCAGAGCGTCCAGTCGACGTCGAACTTCCTTTATAGTTTGACCTTCTGCGCCGCGTCGTTGGGCGTTGCGAGTATGCCCGGCCCCGCCACCAGCGGCATGGATCAGTACCCGGTCCGGGACAGTCGGAAAAACGGTGGATCTGACCTGGTCTGAAATCCGAGAGGAGACAGACCACCCGGCCGCACGTCCCGGCGACACACGTGGTGGATGAGCAGGGGTCGTCCGCACTCTGCGGTTTGTCTCGTCGCCGTCACGTTCGTGAACTGCGGCAGATGCACCGGATCAGTTTAGCCGGAGGCCGTGCACCGGCCCGGTCGGGACGACGCCGGCACCTCAACGCACCTGGGTGAGGAACGCCGTCAGGTCCGAAGCTATCCGCGCAGGCTGCTCCCACAGCACGAGGTGGCCAGTGTTGGGATAGACGACCAGCCGCGAGCCCGAGATCGCGGCTGCGAGGGCATCACCGTTGGCCCGCGGCAGCAACTCATCCAGTTCACCGGCGATGATCAGCGTGGGAGCATGGATGGTTCCGGCCTCTGTTGGAGGCGTCGCATCCGTGAGGCCGGCCAGCGACTGGCGCCACACCCGCGCCGGCATCTGCATCCCGTCGTCCACCCGGGTGGCAGTTTGGATCCTCCCTTCCGTAGGTTACGCCTTCGAGACGATGCGAATGCGCGCGGTAAAACGGATCTTGGGCGACCTTGTCGGGTGGTTCTACTCGACTCTGATTTTTGGGCTGTTTATCGTGACCTTCGGCGGCCGCCTAACCTGAGTTTGAAGCGAAGTGCGAGCCGGAAAAGGGCCCCCACCCCTTCAGTCGGAGGGTCTCGCCACCCTTGGCGTACCAGCGTGAGCCAACCGAGCGGTGCAGCCGCACACACCAGACCGACATGGACCGTTCGCTCAACTTAATGCGGCCTTACCCCATGCTCCACTCGGATGCGTCGCTCGCCTACCTGCAGTCGACTGACGGCAACAGTGACGGCAACAGCCCGCGGCTCAACTCAGCAGCCCCGTGCATGAGGAGCAGAGCACACAGACGCTGACGAACTTCGGCCGTCTCGTTGCCTAGCCCACTTAATGCGAGACCCGATCCCTGGAAAGCGGCCCGTCCAGTAGGAGGCTTTGCACCGGAACGGCTGGCCACGCACACGCTGTGACGCGCCGTCCGGTCACCTCAACGAGCGCCTGCAGTAACGTGTCGGCCCATTCGTCATGTCCGCTGGTTCGGAAGGTCTCCAGGTTGCGACCGCCCGAGCGCACCTCTATCAGTCGGGTTGGTGGGGTTGTGCTTCGTGATCTTGGTCGAGGGGCGCGGGAGAACGATAGAGGTTGGCAAACGAAGCTAGACATCGATGCACGGGATCAGCGGCATCAACCCTTGTCAAGCCGGGTTTTGGGAGTCAGTGACGAAAATCAAAAGAAGATGGAATACCCGCTGGAATGCCCTCTCAAGGCGGTAGCGCGGGTTCGAATCCCGTCGGGGCTACAGGTTCGAAAGTGCCGTTGACCAGGTGCGACGCTGGTCCGGACGTATAGCCGGTTGATCCTTTCCAGCCGTCAAGGGCGCACCAGCGGCGCACGAGCTCAACGACCGAGCAGGTCGTCGAGCCGATCCACCGCCGCGTCGGTGTCATATTCAAACAGTCCGCCATAGCGCGTCAGCGTGAAGGCCACGCTGTTGTGCCCGGCCCATTCGGAGACCTCCCGAACGTTGCAGCCGGCGGCGACCAGGATGGCCACGAAGCTGTGCCGCAGCGTATGGAAGGTCACCCCGGCAAGCTCCGCCTTCTTCACCGCAGGCTGCCAGACATCGCGCGAGAAAGTGCTGCGGAACATCGGCCCACCCTGGGCAGCGGTGAACACGAGCGCGTCGCCCTCCGGGTCGACGTGGTCGCGCAGGTGTTCCTCGATCTGTTGCATCACTCTGCGCGCCACCGGGACTGAGCGCCGCGAACGCCGCGTCTTGGGTTCATTGCCGAGGGTGATCTTGCCGCCGATCTCTACGGCGGTCGTGCTCACGATGATGCGGGATCGACGGAGGTCAACGTTCGCTCGAGTAAGGCCCGCAGCTTCGCCCCATCGGAGGCCTCCGTAGGCAC
>JAOPXN010000111.1 GCA_025965155.1 Propionibacteriaceae bacterium | reverse complement strand
AACCGCACACGGCCAGGCGGATCAGCCGCCGGAGGCACCGCCGCCGGAGCCTTAACAACTTGAGTCATGACAGTCTCCTATGACTACCGAGAGGGCTACGGGACGGTGGTCTCCGCAGACGGTGGATCAACGCATTACGATTCATTAATCGAATGGAATGCCGGTGGGCGGGGCGAAAAGCGCCGTCTTGGTGATCGATGCGATGCATCTCGATGGACCACTCCGTGCGGCCGCCCTGGAGGTACTGGGCGGCATGACGTGGTGTCGGCGTAAGTAGCGTCTTGGTGTAGTTGACCGACTCCGCCTCATGAGTCGCTGCATGATGTCGGGCACTCATCAGCGCGCACCTCCGGAGGTCCAGGCCGGCGTCAGTGCCGACTGAGACCAGCCTGCATCAGAAAGAACCTAATGTCCAGACATTCTCCCAAAAAGATGGATCGCTTCGACGTCACCGCGCTGCGCTGCCCACAACGCCGCGACCGACTACCGGATGGAACAGTGCCTTCCAACGAGCTGAACGGAGCGCACGGCAGGCGGCTCAGCGCCAGCCAAGTCCTGGAGCAACGTGGGTAAGCACGCTGTCGAGGAGATGAGCGTTGTAGTCAACACCGAGCTGGTTCGGAACCGTGAGAAGCAGTGTGTCCGCGGCCGCGATCGCCTCGTCGTCGGCGAGTTCCTTCACCAGCTGCTCCGGCTCGCCGGCGTACGACTTGCCAAAGCGGGCCACGCCGGTGTCCAGGTAGCCGACCTGGTCCTGGCTCTTCGCCTCCTGGCCAAAGTAGGCACGGTCCATCGCGTTGACGATCGGGAAGATGCTGCGGCTGACGGAGACGCGCGGTTCGCGTTCGTGGCCAGCGGCCTTCCAGGCGTCCCGGAACCGCTGGATCTGTTCGGCCTGGAGCTGGTGGAACGGCACCCCGGTGTCCTCGGTCAGCAGGGTTGAGCTCATCAGGTTCATCCCCTGGCCCGCGGCCCACTCGGCCGTTGCACGCGACCCGGCGCCCCACCAGATCCGGTCACGAAGCCCAGCGGAGTAGGGCTCGATCCGCAGCAGGCCGGGCGGGTTCGGGAACATCGGCCGCGGGTTCGGCTGCGCGAACCCCTCGCCTTTGAGCGCCTCGAGGAACACTTCGGTGTGCTCCCGCGCCATGGCCATGTGGTCGGAGCCCTCGGCGGGTGCGTAGCCGAAATAGCGAAACCCGTCGATGACCTGCTCCGGCGACCCCCGGCTGATACCGAGCTGAAGCCGTCCACCGGAGATCACATCTGCCCCGCCCGCGTCCTCGGCCATGTAGAGCGGGTTCTCATAGCGCATGTCGATCACGCCTGTCCCGATCTCTATCCGGCTGGTCCTGGCGCCGACCGCGGCGAGCAGTGGAAACGGAGCGGAGAGCTGGCGCGCGAAGTGGTGGACTCGGAAGTAGGCGCCGTCGGCCCCCAGCTCCTCGGCGGCAACCGCGAGGTCGATGGACTGGAGCAGTGCGTCGGAGGCCGAGCGCGTCTGTGACTGCGGCGACGGCGTCCAGTGGCCGAACGACAGAAATCCGATTTTCTTCATCTCTAGTCCAATGCCGGCGAGGAGTTGAATTGCCCGGTACTCCGGTCAAGACAGTTCTACACCTCCATGCCCGCTGCCCGGCACGGCCCGGCCACCGGCGTCCGCACCCCAGCCGCCCGGCTCCACCGCCCAGTAGTCGCGTCCTCCGCCCCGTGGCAGGGGTGTCGCGGCGGTGCTGACTACTGACCGGGTCGGCAGGCTGGAGCCGGCCTATCCTGCGCCCGGCCCGGACACGCTGCGGCTGGCGGGCCTGGCCAGCATTGGCCGCAGGCGCCCGCTGGTCGTCGCCGGTGGAATTCCAGGAACTGAGCGCTCATCGCTGCTCCGACGGCGACACACCGCTTGACGACCGTGGGTGCCACCGTGAGAGGCCGATAACTGGACTTCACCCGGGTGAGATCACCGCGCGGGTGAGCACATCGGCTCGGCGCTGGGGGAGGCTAGCCAGGTCCGTTCGGTACACAACGACAGCTGAGTCTCAACGCTGAGCAGCGTGGGGAAGAGCCCGATCCAGCCGACTGCCCGTGACGAAAGCCCGGTAGCAGGTTGACCGGCGAGGGCTCATCAAACCTGCTGTCCGCGAGGGGTGAGGGTAGTGACCGATGCTTCGGCTCCGGGGCAAGCGCCGGCGGGCGCGGGGCTCGAGGCCCTGCTGCTCGACGCGAAGCTTTCGGCGCCTCGCGTTCGCGCCGGATCCGTGAGCCGCGCTGGGCTGATCGAGGCTGCGCGTGCAAGCAACTGCCGAGTGATCGGTGTGACGGCGCCGGCTGGCTATGGAAAGTCGACGTTGCTGGCTCAGTGGGCAGAGGTAGAGGACCGACCCGTCGGCTGGGTGTCTTTGGACCGCTTCGATGACGATCCCTCCGCTCTGCTCTCTGTGTTGGCGTCTGCGTACGCTCGGATCTCGCCGGCGCAGAGCGGTCTGATCGCAGACGTGCGAGGGGTTGGCGTCGCGGCGCTGGGCCGGGCGGCGCCGCGTCTGGCCGCGGCATTTCGGGCGAGCCCGGTTCCGTTCGTGCTTGTGCTGGATGACCTGCACCTGCTGCACTCGCCGGCCTGTCACGATGTGTTGAGCGTGGTGATCTCGGGTCTACCCGAAGGTTCGCAGCTGGTGGCGGCGAGTCGTTCCGAGCAGCCTCACCTGCCGCGGTTACGGGCTTCTGGTGATGCTGTCGAGTTCGTGGCCAGCGATCTGGCGTTGGATGCGGCTGGAGCGGAGCAGATCTTCGCCGCGGCCCATCTGAACCTCCCTCATGCGCTCGCCGCGGCGGTCACTGAGCGAACGGAAGGTTGGCCGGTCGGAATGTACCTGGCCGCCGTGATCGCAAGGGACAGTCACGGCGACGCAGCAAGGATCACCGGTGACGACCGGTACGTCGCCGACTACCTGTATCGCGAGTCGTTGGCGCAGCTGCCGGAGAGCGTTCAACGGTTCCTGCGCTGTACAGCGGTTCTTGATCAGCTGTCTGCACCGCTGTGCGACGCGATCCTGCAGGAGTCGGGTGCTGACGCACAGCTTCGCGACCTGGAGGCGAGAAGCCTCTTCCTCGTTCCGCTCGATCGTCGGCGCGGGTGGTATCGCTACCACTCGCTGTTTCGCGAGTTCCTGCTCGGCGAGCTTCGCCGCGTCGAACCCAACGCTGTCGCGAAGCTGCACCTGCGCGCCGCTGACTGGTACGAGGCCAACGGGTCCCCGGCGTTGGCCCTGGAACACCTGCTCAGCACGACCGAGCGCGACAGGTGCATCCAGCTGGTAGCGGAGCTGGCCCTGCCGACCTATCAGTCGGGCCAGATGGTGATCTTGCAGCGTTGGCTGTCGGCACTCGGCCCTTCCGCTGTGGAGGAGTACCCGCCGCTCGCAGTCGTGGCCGGATGGGCGTCAGTGCTGACCGGCCAGACCGTCGACGCGCAACGATGGGCGGCATTCCTGGATACTGCTTCATTCGACCTGATGCCGGTGGACGGCACTGCGTCGTTCGACTCCTCACGGGCCATGCTGCGGGCCGTGATGTGTGACGCCGGTCCAGAGCAGATGGCAGTCGACGCGCGCTTCGCAGCCGCTGCCGAGCCGCCCTGGGGTACCTGGCGCGCCACTGCGCTGATTCTTTGCGCCGAGGCGCAGTTGCTCGCCGGTGCCAGTGACCGCGCGACTGCCCTGTTCGTGGAAACGTCCGAGGTCGCAGCAACCATGGGCAACGTCGACACTGACATGTTCAGCGACGCCGAACTCGCGGTGTTGGCAATGGATCGCGGTCGATGGGACGAGGCGACTGATTACGTGCAGCGGGCGCTGTCGGCCGTCGAGCGCTACCGGCTGGAGGACTACGCCCTGAGCGTGCTCGCGTTCGCCGCGGCGGCCCGGCTTGCTGTGCACCAAGGTGATCGGAAAGAGGCGGATCGTCAGCTCGCACAGGCGATGCGATCTCGACCGTCTTGCACGTTCGTCCTGCCGTTTGTCGCTGTACGGGTCCGCCTACAGCTGGCCAAGGTGTACGCGGCCATCGGCGACCTGGCGACTGCGCGGCACTTGCTGGCGGAGATTGACGACATCGTCCGGCACCGACCTGCTCTGGGCACGCTCGTCGCCGAGGTAGCGACATTCCGGGACATTCTCACGTCGACCGGGCAGGTCACCATAGCCGGCGGAGCGCCGCTCAGCCCGGCGGAGCTTCGGATCCTTCCGTACCTCCAGACGCATCTGTCGTTCCGGGAGATCGCTGAGCGCTTGTTCGTGTCCCGCAACACTGTCAGCTCCGAGGTGGGATCGATCTACCGTAAGCTGGGCGTCTCGTCACGCAGCGACGCCGTGCAACGCGCAACGGCGGTGGGCCTGCTCGGCGGGTAGCCGATCAGGGGTCGGAGGCTCTTTCTAAGGCGTCGTTGACGTCGTACCCGAGGGCCATCGCCAGCCTCGGGGCCGCCGCGACAACGCTAGGGAGCCCGACGATGGGGACGATGCCGATAAGCACGTCAACGATTTCCTCGGCCGTCGCGCCAGCACTCACCGCGGCATCAGCCTCCGCGCCGTAGGACGGAATCGCCCCACCGACCGCGACCAGCGCTGCCATGCGGACGAGGGCGAGCGTTCTCGGATCCAGGTGAGCCCGGCTCGGTCCGGCGTCCCCGGCATACTCCTCGGCGAAATGCTTGTCATTGAGGGCCAGCCGGCGCAGCACTTCGATGTGATCCAAAGTGGACCCACTCTCTTGAGGCGCCCAATGAAACGGGCTCACAACCAATGTCGACCGGCGCAACAATTCCGCGCATCGCGCAGATGACATGAACCCAAGCGCGCGCGAAACTTCCGTGACGCCTGCGAGCCGAGCGCCAGCAGCTGACTAGGCCGCCACCTCGCGACCGTGGGCTGCCAGTGCCCAGATGACCAGGACGTCGAGCGCGATAATCGTCAAAGACCAGAAGGGGGAGTAGGGGATGAACGCGAAATTAGCCAGGGCGCTGAGAACGGCCAAGCCGATACCCACCACCCGCCCCCAGGTCTGGCCGGCCAGCACGCCGAACCCGGCCAGTGCGACGAGCGCTCCCACCAGCAAATGGATCCATCCCCAGCTCGTCGCGTCGAACTCGAGCAGGTATCTGGGCGTGCTCACATAGAAATCGTTCTGGAAGAGTGCGACCAGACCGGCGAGGAACTGGAAGATGCCCGCCATGATCATGATCACGCCAGCGAACAGGATAAAGCCCGCCGCCCATCGGGAAGATGTGACCTGGTCCTTCGGTACGGCTCGATACTGCGACGCTGTCTGTTCGGTCATTCCACGCCTCCTTGGTCGTGAGCGCGCCATACATGTGGCGTCATTCTGATCCTTCAGCTGGACAGGCGCGGCCGTCGTCATACAGATCGTGTGAATCCCAATTCCGCAGCGCTGCGGGACAATATCGTCAGTGGCGGCGAGTTATGAGTTCCGCGATTGGCGAAAGGGTGCCGGCCCGTGGAAGGCCGTTTAGGCTGAAAGTCAATTTCCGCCGCTTCCAAAGTGGGTCGACGCACTGAATGCGCAGTCGGATGTTGGGCACGTGCGCGTGGTGGTTCAGTCGTCGACCCACTCGAGCAGGTCGCCCGGCTGGCAGTCGAGTACCCGGCACATGGCTTCGAGGGTGTTGAAGCGTACGGCCTTCGCGCGACCGTTTTTCAGTACTGCCACGTTCGCGGGCGTGAGCCCGACACGCTCCGCGAACTCACCGACGCTCATCTTCCGTTTGGCCAGCTCGACGTCGATGCGGACCACGATCGGCATCAGATCACCGCTTCCATGTCGGTCCGCAGCGTGGTGGCCTGCCGCAACAAGGCACGCATGACAACCATCAACAGCCCCAGCACGGCGATACCGACCAACATCAAGAACAGCAGGAGCGGTAGTCCGGGGTCATCCGCTCTGAAGCCGATGTAGAGCCACACGCCCAGGAGCACCACCCACGCGGCAACAATCGCCCACACGATCGCATCTACCCACGCCAAGGCAGCCTCAGTGAAGATGCGGTCGTTCTTGACCAGGGTGAGCAACCTCCACGTGGCCACGATCACCACCTGGACACACAGCACCCAGAACACCGAAATGGCAGTCAACGGCCACCTCAGGTACGCAAGTTCCGGGGACTCCTCGGCCATGTACCTGAACTGTCCGGGCAGCGACATGACCTGGAACACGACCAGGATCCCGAACAGCAACACAAGGAAAACTCGAAGAGCGGCGACCGCCCGATGCTCTGTGACCATGCGTCGACTATCGCTTGATATCCATCGATTGTCAATCGATACCTAGCGTTGAAGCATAGGCGGGGAAGCATGGAGAAGGACGCCAGGGGTGAGGTCGGCTAGGCACGCCGCCGTTGCCGACCTCTGCAGCGTGGAGCGATGCGTGCGGAGCGCGCCGCAAGGTCGGCACCAAGCATCCGCGGCAGGCAGTCGTGCGCGGAGCTTTGGGGAACACCGTCCAACACATTGAAGCCCGCCCCGCCGCCGCGCCGACGTGCTCGCATGTCGGCGTTGCGCCGTTCGGGCAGTCCCAGGGTCGGCCCTGGTGCACATTGGCGGAGGATAGGGGATTCGAACCCCTGAGGGCTTGCACCCAACCCGCTTTCCAAGCGAGCGCCATAGGCCACTAGGCGAATCCTCCGCGCGGAAGATTACCGGTTCGATCTCGGATCCGCGAACTGAGAGCCTGGCTGGTCACCATCGAAGGCGTGCCGGTGGACCGGGCCAGCCTCGGAAGTGGAGGAACGGCCTCGATCGCGTACACTCTTCTTCGGTCCCCCGCGTGGCGATACCTCACCCAACTCCCCCAGGGTCGGAAGACAGCAAGGGTAAGTGAGCTCTGTTGGGTGCGCGGGGGGCTTTTTTCATGCCCCCGATAGTCCGTGCCGGCGCAAGATCAGCTCCAGCATGGGACGCCCCGAGTTGCGGGTGAAGTGCTCGGCGCGCAGCCCGGCGGCTCGGGCCCCGGCAACGTTCTCCTCCTTGTCATCGACGAAGAGGATCGATCCCGCCCTTGCCCCGAGCCGATCCACGATCGCGGTGAAGTAGTCCGGGTCGGGCTTCGCCAGTCCCAGGTCGCAGGAGTAGAACTGCTCGTCGAAGGTCTGGTCGTAGCCAAGATTGGCACGCATGAAAGCGGCGCGGCGACTCTGTTGGTTGGTGGCCAGGCAACACCGGACTCCGGCAGCCCGGAGCTCCTGGACGGCGTCCAGCATTGCCGCATCACGGATGATCCGGGTCGACGGCGCCAGCACCTCGTCCACGCTGGCCGAAACGCCGAAACGGTGCAGGATCTCGGCCAAGGGCTCACCGAAGTCGGTCCGCCCCGTCATCGTGGGCACCTCGGCTACGAAGATCTCGTACAAGAACGCATCACCGTCGGCAGCCGCGCGCGGGCCCAGGAAGCTGATCAGCTCCTCCCGCCAGCCCGGCGCGGTTCGCTGCAGCACGCCGTCTGCGTCAAACAAGATGGTGGAGACGGTGTCGGTGGCAGACGCTGTAATCACCGGAGCATCCTTGCACCCTGAGCCGCCGGGCCCGGCCGAATGTGGATCCCGCCTCCGGCGGGGAGCGGGTGCGCGGAACCGGGATGGGGACGAGGCTGGAAGTGTCGGCTGCAGAGACTAGGGTTCAGCCGTGGAGGAAGTGATGGTGGACGGTCCGCTCGAAAGCACGCAGGACGAGGTGCTCTTCGAGACCGCGCCCACGAGCACCGGCACTGCGCCTCCCCCCACCCAGCTCGCGCTGTACCGCCGCTTCCGCCCCGACACGTTCGCCGACGTGATCGGGCAGGAGCACGTCACGGAACCGCTGCAGCGGGCACTGACCAACAACCGTGTCAATCACGCCTATCTCTTCTCGGGCCCCCGTGGGTGCGGCAAGACGACGTCAGCGCGGATCCTGGCCCGCGCGCTGAACTGTGAGCGCGGTCCAGCGGCCGAGCCCTGTGGGCTCTGCGGCTCCTGCCGTGACCTGGCCAGGGGCGGGCCCGGCAGTATCGACGTAATCGAGATAGACGCGGCCAGCCATGGTGGTGTCGATGACGCCCGTGACCTACGAGAACGAGCATTCTTCGCGCCCGTCAACAGCCGCTACAAGATCTACATCATCGACGAGGCGCACATGGTGACGACGCAGGGCTTCAACGCCCTGCTGAAACTGGTCGAAGAGCCGCCGCCGCACGTGAAGTTCATCTTCGCCACCACGGAGCCGGAGAAGGTGATCGGGACGATCCGTTCCCGGACCCACCACTACCCGTTCCGGCTGGTGCCGCCGAAGGTGCTGAGCGGCTATCTGGCCAAGCTCTGCGACGCCGAGGGTATTGCGGTGGAGCCGGCGGTGCTGCCGCTCGTGGTCCGGGCCGGCGCCGGCTCGGTACGTGACTCGCTGTCCGTGCTGGACCAACTGCTGGGCGGCGCCGCCGATACGGGTGTGTCCTACCAGCAGGCGACGGCGCTGCTCGGCTACACGCCGGACTCACTGCTGGACGAGTTCCTGGACGCCTTTGCAGCCGGGGATGCCGGCGGCGTGTTCTCCTGCGTCGACAAGGTGATCGAGGTCGGGCAGGACCCCCGTCGCTTCGGTGAGGACCTGCTGCGCAGGCTTCGGGACCTGGTCATCGTGGCGGCAGTGCCGGATGCGCTCAGCTCGGGACTGGTCGACGTGGCCGGCGACCAGGCTGAGCGGCTCACCTCGCAAGCTGCCGCGCTCGGCCCGGGCGAGCTGACCCGCGCCGCCGAGGTGATAGCGCTCGGCCTGACCGATATGCGCGGGACCACCGCTCCGCGGCTGCACCTGGAGCTGATGTGCGCTCGGGTCCTGTTGCCCGGTGCGGACGTGGACGACCGTGGCATCCACGCCCGGCTGGACCGGCTGGAACGCCGGATCGGCGTGACCGGTGCAGCCACTGCCGAGGCGGCGCCAGTGGCACCGGCAGTGTCCGCTCCCGCGCCCTCCGCGGGGTCGGAGGCATTGTCCAGGCGTGCCGAAGAAGGCGCCGCCATCGGCTCCGCAGTGCCGGGACCGGCGAGCCCACAGCCGGCTGAGGCGCCGCCGCGTACGCCTGCTGATCCTGGCCCAGCCGCTCCCGCACCGGTGCAGCGCACCTCGGCCGCCCAGCCTCCGGCCGCCCAGCCTCCGGCCGGACCCGAGCTGCCGGGTGGCGAGGGTAGGGGATCGTCGGTCGCGCCGCCTGCCGATGCTCCGGCTGCTCAGCCCGTCGGGTTGTCGGTCACCGACGTACGACGCCTCTGGCCGGAGGTGCTGGAAGAGGTCAAGGGCAAGCGCCGCTTCACCTGGATCCTGCTCAGTCAGAACGCGCACGTCGCCGAGGTCCGCAACGGCACCCTGGTGTTGGCGATGCCCAATGTTGGTGCGCGGGACAGCTTCGCCAAAGGCGGGAGCGAGGACATCCTGCGCGAGGCTCTCATCGTGGTGCTGGGAGTCGACCTCCGGATCGAGGCCATGGTGGACTCCGGTGCCACCTCGGGCCCTCCGGTAGCCGAACGGCTGGGAACCGCGCCGGAGCGGGCCGCCGCGTCCTGGGGCACTGCGCCGCCAGAGAGCCCGACCGCGCCGGCCCCCGCAGCCGCCGCCGGTGTCGCGCCGACCGCTTCGGGTCCGTCGACCGGTGACTCCGGCTTGGGCGGCGAGCCGGCCGCGCCGGACCGTACCCCGGACCCGCAGTCCCCGCCCCCGGTGGATCCGGCTATCCGGGAGCAGGCTCGGCAGAGCATCCGGCCCACCCGGAGCGGCCAGCGCGCCGACGACGGTGATGACGATCGGGACGCCGCCGCGACTCGGGACGACACGGTGCTGGAGGAGAGCTCGGAGTCCCATACCGAGTTGTTGGCCCGGCATCTCGGCGCGGAGATCATCGCTGAGGAAGAAGATGGCGCATAGGCTGGGCGGACTACCGTGCCTTACCAACGAGCCGTCCGGCTCGACCCCCATACATCCCATACCGAGGAGCGCCCAACGATGATTCCCGACGGCGGCGACATGTCCGGCTTCCTGGCTCAGGCCCAGGCGATGCAACAACAGTTGCTGCAGGCTCAGCAGGAGCTGGCTGAGACCGAGGTCGAAGGGTCGGCCGGCGGAGACCTGGTGACCGCGACGATTACCGGTGCGGGTGAGCTCATCGGCCTGGTGATCAAGCCGGAGGCGGTGGACCCCGACGACACCGAGACGCTGGCCGACCTGGTCATCGCCGCCGTACGGGACGCCACTAACAAGTCGCAGGCATTGGCGGCCGCCAAGCTAGGGCCGCTGGCCGGTGGACTGGGTGGCGGAGGGCTGCCGTTCTAGGCTCGCCCCCGCACCGCACGAACAACTGAGGAGAACCGTGTACGAAGGTCCGGTCCAGGATCTGATCGACGAGCTCGGGCGACTGCCCGGGATCGGACCGAAGAGCGCCCAACGGATCGCGTTCCACATCCTTGCGGCCGACACCGATGACGTCATGCGGCTTGCTGGTGTGCTCAGGCTGGTCAAGGAGACGGTCAAGTTCTGCGAGGTCTGCTTCAACGTGGCTGAGGACACCCAGTGTCGGATCTGCCGGGACTCCCGCCGCGACCAGACCACCATCTGTGTGGTGGAGGAGTCCAAGGACGTGGTCGCAGTCGAACGGACCCGCGAGTTCCGGGGCCGCTACCACGTCCTTGGCGGCGCCATCAGCCCGATCGACGGCATCGGTCCCAGCGAGCTGAAGATCCGGGAGCTCTGCATGCGGTTAGCCGACGGTGTCGTGACCGAGGTGATCCTGGCCACCGATCCGAACCTGGAGGGCGAGGCCACGGCCACCTACCTGAGCCGGCTGTTGTTGCCGATGGGGGTGAAGGTGAGCCGGTTGGCCAGCGGCCTGCCGGTCGGTGGCGACCTGGAGTACGCCGACGAGATCACCCTCGGCCGTGCTTTCGAAGGTCGCCGGTTCGTCGACGCCTGACGAGCCGCCCCCGGCCGCAGTTCCTGACGAGCCCGCTCAAACTAGGACGGCGTCGTCCTCGCGGTGCACGACGCCGAGCTGCTCGCAGGCTTCGTTCAAGATCCGCTGCACCGCGAGGGTGTCCGCGAGCGGCATCACGGCGCTCTCCGTACGGCCTGCCCGAACGCACTCGGTGACCTCAATCAGCTCGTGGGAGTAGCCGCCGCCGAGCGGCGGCCGGGTGATCGTCTCGGGGCCGGCACCTGTACGGGTGAGCGTGATGGTCCGCGGGTGGTGAAACCGTGGCTGGATGTCGATCCACCCGCCCGTTCCCACCAGCCGGGCCGACCCGGGGGAATGGTGCTTCAGGGATCCCAGCAACGTCGCCGCCCGGCCGTCGGCATAGCTCAACAGCAGACCGGCCTCCGCGTCGACACCGGTCTGGGTCAACGAGCCGGTGGCTGTCACCCGGTCCGGGTTTCCCAGGAAGTGCTGAGCCAGCGACACCAGGTAGACGCCGAGGTCGAGCATCGCCCCGCCGCCCTGGGCGGGGTCGAACAACCGGTCGTTCGGGTCGTAGGGCCGGTCTACTCCGAGGTCCGCCTGGAGCTGGCGAACTTCTCCGATCGCGCCGTTGGCGATCAGCTCGCGGGCCGCCACGATGGCCGGCTGGAACCTGGTCCACATGGCTTCCATGGCGAACACGCCCTGCTCGCGGGCCGTGTCGATGACCTCCTCGGCGCCGGCCACCGTCGCGGTGAAGGTCTTCTCCACCAGGACCGCCTTGCCGGCTCGTAGCGCAGCCACCGCGATCGATCGGTGCTGCGGATGCGGCGTAGCGATGTACAGCACGTCGATGTCGTCGTCGGCCATCACCTCGGCGTACGAGCCGTACGCGCGTTCCAGCCCATGCTCGTCGGCGAACGCGCGGGCACGGTCAGCGGACCGGGACGCGGCCCCGACCACGCGTGCACCCGCCACGTGGACGAAGTCCTCGACCACCTTGGCGGCGATCCGGCCGGGTCCGACGATGGCCCAACGCACGTCCTGGTCTGCGCTCATGCCGACACCCTACGGCGGTGCCATCGGAGCTGTCGCGGGCGATCGCAGCGGCAAGCTATGCCGGACCGTAGCTAGATCAGGGCCGGTGGTGGTTACCGTGGGAGCCGGCCCGGCGGATCCACCAGGGCAGGAACACCGGGATCATGATCACCCACCAGTGCTCCCATCCAGTGGCCATGCAGAAGATCACCGCCGCCGCCCACGCGAGGGCGGAGATGACCGCCCAGCCCGCGTCGTACCTCGCCGGGACTGATGCGGACGCAGCCGGTGCCACCTCGCTCGACTCGCCCGGGGTTCTGGTCTGCCACGGAGGCGCTAGGTAGGACGACGCCGGTTCCACGGCGCTGCCTGGCTTGGGACTGGGCAGGTCGACGAACAGCGGGTCGAGGTCAGCGGCCGTCCTGGCTGTCAGTGCCCGGCTGACCCGTTCGTCGAACTCGTCCTGGTCGAGCCGGCCAGAGGCCAGATGCTCGCGTAGATACTCAGCGGCGCGGTCGCGCTCCGCATCGCCGATCCGCTGCGGGACAGGGTCGAACTGGTCAGGCACAGCACCAGTATCCCAGCCGTGGACCATCCGCAGGCCCGTACCTTTCGAATCCGCAAATCCGCATCGCGGCCGGCGCCCCCACCTAGCAAGTCGCCGGCTCCACCCACGAGATTGGCGCTCCACACGCGTTATGTCGTGGGTGAAGTGCAGGAGTCCCACGTACACGTGGGAAACCGACGAAGGGAAGCCGACCAGGGGGAACCGACGACCAGAGCGGGATGGACAGGGGCGGGGGGTCGGGCGGCGCGGCATTAGAGTTGGCTGCGGTATTCGTCAGGCGATCGTGATCGGGCAGACAAAAGGAGTCGGTGTGGGCCGCGTGGTGCAGAAGTATGGGGGGTCCTCCGTCGCAGACGCTGAGAGCATCAAGCGTGTCGCCAAGCGGATCGTTGCGACCAAGCAGAAGGGCAACGATGTTGTCGTCGTCATCTCGGCCATGGGCGACACCACCGACGAGCTGATGGATCTGGCCCTCCAGGTCTCCCCGTTGCCGCCGCCACGCGAGTTGGACATGCTGCTGACCGCAGGCGAGCGGATGAGCGCAGCCCTGCTCGCCATGGCGATTGCGGACCAGGGCATGCACGCCCGCTCGCTGACCGGCTCCCAGGCGGGCATCATCACCACCGGCACGCACGGCAACGCCCGGATCATCGACATCACTCCGGGCCGGATCACCTCCGCGCTGGACAACGGCGACATCGTCATCGTTGCCGGCTTCCAGGGCGTCGCTCAGGACACCAAGGACGTCACCACGCTTGGTCGCGGCGCCTCCGACACGACCGCGGTGGCGCTGGCCGCCTCGCTCGGTGCGGACCACTGCGAGATCTACACCGATGTCGACGGTGTGTTCACGGCCGACCCGCGGATCGTGCCGAGCGCGCGCCGCATCCCCAAGATCTCGTACGAGGAGATGCTGGAGATGGCGGCGTGCGGCGCCAAGATCCTGCACCTGCGGTGCGTCGAGTACGCCCGCCGCGAGAACGTCAAGGTCCACGTGCGCTCGTCCTTCTCCGACAAAGAGGGAACCTGGGTCGCCGAGCTCGAGAAAGGAACCGTCATGGAACAAGCCATCATCTCCGGGGTCGCCCACGACCGCAGCGAGGCCAAGATCACCATCGTCGGTGTCCCCGACAAGGTCGGGGTGGCCGCCCGTATCTTCGAGGCGGTGGCAGCCACCGAGATCAACATCGACATGATCGTGCAGAACGTGTCGGCGGTGGAGACTTCGCAGACCGACATCTCGTTCACCCTGCCCAAGACCGACGGTGCCGCCGCGATCGCCACCCTCGATGCGCTCAAGGCCGACGTCGGCTTCAAGGACCTGCTCTACGACGACCAGATCGGCAAGGTCTCGGTCGTCGGAGTCGGGATGCGTTCGCATCCCGGTGTGACGGCCAAGTTCTTCTCCGCCCTGGCTGCCGCCGGCGTCAACATCGAGATGATCTCCACCTCCGAGATCAGGATCTCGGTGGTTGTTGACCAAGACGATGTGGACCGCGCTGTCGTCGCAGCGCACACCGCCTTCGGTCTGGACGCCGCCGAGGAAGCCGTGGTCTACGCGGGAACCGGCCGCTAGCGGATGCGAAGCTCGGGTTCGGTCTTGGCGCGAATCTCGTCCTGACCGACCCCGGGCGCCAGCTCGACCAGGGTCAGCCCGTGCGGCGTCACGTCGATGACGCCCAGGTCGGTGATGATCCGCTGCACCACGCCGCGGCCCGTGTACGGCAGCGAGCACTCGTGAACGATCTTGTACGTTCCGTCCCGCGCGACGTGCTCCATCAGGACGATCACCCGCTTGGCCCCGTGCACCAGGTCCATGGCACCGCCCATGCCCTTCACCATCTTGCCCGGGATCATCCAGTTGGCGATGTCGCCGCCCGCTGACACCTGCATGGCTCCGAGGATGGCAGCGTCGATCTTGCCGCCGCGGATCATGCCGAATGAGGTGGCCGAGTCGAACACCGACGCACCGGGTCGAAGCGTGACGGTCTCCTTGCCGGCGTTAATCAGGTCGGGGTCCTGCTCACCTTCATACGGGTAGGGCCCGACGCCGAGCAGCCCGTTCTCCGACTGCAGGACCAGCTCGACGCCGTCGGCCACATAGTTGGGCACCAGCGTGGGCAAACCGATCCCGAGGTTCACATAGCTGCCGTCGGTCAGCTCCGCCGCGGCCCGGGCCGCCATCTGCTCGCGCGTCCAGGCCATCAGGCCGCTCCCTCCTCGTCTAGATCGTCGGGCAGCGGGCGGACGGTGACCTTCTCGATTCGCTTGTCGGCGGCCTGCTCGCGAGTCAACGGGACCACCCGGTGGACGAAGACGCCCGGGGTGTGGACGTGGTTGGGATCAAGATCGCCGGGCTGGACCAGCTCCTCCACCTCGGCGATGGTCACCCGGCCGGCCATGGCTGCCAGCGGGTTGAAGTTACGGGCCGAGTCGCGGTAGACGAGGTTGCCGTGCCGGTCGCCCCGCCAGGCCCGCACCAGCCCGAAGTCGCAGACGATGGCGTGCTCGAGCACGAACGGCTTCTCGCCTTCGGCGGTGCGGAAGGTGCGGGTCTCCTTTCCCGGTGAGGCCAGCACCACCTGGCCGTTCGCGTCGTAGCGCCAGGGCAGTCCGCCGTCGGCCACCTGGGTGCCCACGCCGGTCGCGGTATAGAACGCCGGGATGCCGGACCCACCCGCTCGCAGCCGTTCCGCCAGTGTGCCCTGCGGTGTCAGCTCCAGCTCCAGCTCGCCCTCCAGATACTGCCGAGCGAACTCCTTGTTCTCACCGACGTAGGAGGACACCATCCGGCGGATCCGCTTGGCTGCCAGCAGCCGACCCAGGCCCCAACCGTCCACACCGCAGTTGTTGGAGACCACCTCGAGATCGGACGCGCCGTGCTCGAGCACCGCCTCGATCAGCACGCTGGGGATCCCGCACAGCCCGAATCCGCCGACGGCCAGCGAGGCTCCGTCGCCGATGTCTGCGACGGCATCCGCGGCACTGCGGACCACCTTGTCCATGCGCACTCCTTGCGTCGATAGGCAGAGCCTAACCGGCGCCCGGGGGCGGGGGGTGTGAGAGGCGGAGCAGAGACAGAAACGCACCGGACCGCCGTGGCGGACCCGGTGCGATTGAGCCGGACTGGTCGGGGTGACAGGATTTGAACCTGCGGCCTCGTCGTCCCGAACGACGCGCGCTACCAAGCTGCGCCACACCCCGTCTTGATCTTCTCTGGATCAAGAACCTCGGAGAGTCTAGCCCATGCACTCGGCAGGAGTGGAATCGGCTCAAACCCAGAAATGTCACACCCGTCAGGCAGGCGGCGCCGCTCGTCGTTGGCGACGCGGCCGCCTCCCGACTGGCGTGAGATTTCCTGGGTCAGGTCTTGGGGACCAGCGTCAGCAGCGTCGCCTCCGGCCGGCAGGCGAACCGGATCGGGGCGTACGGGGAGGTGCCCAGGCCCGCCGACACATGGAGTGCTGCGGTCCGTCGAGCTGCTGTGTTGGAGGACAGGCCCTTCACCCGAGCCGTGTCGAGATCACAGTTGGTGACCAGCGCCCCCACCCCCGGCACGCAGACCTGGCCGCCGTGGGTGTGTCCGGCCAGGATCAGGTCGTGACCGTCGGCCGTCATCGCGTCGATCACCCGCCGGTACGGTGCGTGGGTGACTCCGATCGCCAGGTCCACCACGCTCCGGTCGATCGGACCGGCCACCTCGTGGTAGTGGTCACGCTGCAGATGGGCGTCGTCGGTGCCCCGGAAGCCGATCCGGATGCCGTGCAGCTCCAGCATCGTCTCGCTGTCGGTCAGCTCCATCCAGCCGGCTTCGGTGAAGGCACGGTCGAGGTCCTTCCACGGCAGCTCGACCGGGCTCGGCGACCCCGTCCGCTTCGGCCGGGTCAGGTAGCTCAGCGGGTTCTTGAAGGTCGGTGCGTAGTAGTCGTTGGAGCCCCAGACGTAGACCCCGGGCCGATCGAGGAGCCGGCCGAGACTCTGCGTGACGAACGGCACTGCGTCCGGATGGGCCAGGTTGTCCCCGGTGTTGACCACCAGGTCAGGCTCGAGCGCGGCCAGCCGGGTCAGCCACTGCTGCTTGGCGCGCTGCCCCGGCGTCATGTGCAGGTCCGACAGGTGCAGCACCCGAAGCGGCGCGGAGCCCGGTGGCAGCACCGGAACGGTGTACCGGCGTAGCTGGAACGCCTTCACCTCATACAGGCCGGCATACGCCAGACAGGCTGCGCCGAGACCGCCCAGTCCGAGCACACCCTGGGCTACCCGCTTGGCCACTGCAGCTGAGGAAGACATGACCAGAAGGCTACAAGGCTTCATCGGTGACAGACTTGGACGCATGTCTTCAGCCACCCCCACGCTCAAGGAACGACTCCGGACCGATCTGACCAACGCCATCAAGGCCCGGGACAAGGTACGTTCCGGCACCATCCGGATGGTGCTGTCGGCCATCAGCGAGGCGGAGGTGGCCGGGAGTGAGGCGGTCGAGCTGTCCGACCAGCAGCTGCTGGATGTCGTCGTCCGCGAGGCGAAGAAGCGGCGCGAGGCCGAGGAAGCCTTCCGCGCCGCCGACCGGCCGGACCTCGCCGACAAGGAGCACGCCGAGTCGGCGGTGCTGACCGACTACCTTCCTCAACAGCTGTCGGCAGAGGAGATCGCCGGCCTGGTCGCCGACGCGATTGCCGGCACCGGGGCCGCCGAGCTGGGGATACGTGGGATGGGCAAGGTGATGGGGGTGCTGACGCCGCAGACCAAGGGCAAGGCCGACGGTGCCGCTGTGGCGGCCGAGGTGAAGCGCCAGCTGGGAGGCGCCTAAGACGCATGAGGCGTGTCAGGCTCCCACCACGGAAGCCCGACACGCCTCAGCAAAGGCGCGCGGTGCTGGTCAGCCGCCGTTCTTCTTCTTGTTCTCTTCGGCCTTCTTCTTCGCCTCGGCCGCCTTCTTCTCGGCTTCGGCCCGCTTCTTCTGGTCTTCCTGCGCCTTCTTCTCCGCATCCTGGCGCGCCTTGCGCTGCGCCAGGATCGACGGGTCCTCCCGGCCGTTGGACACCAATGCGTACACGGTGGCGAACTCCGTCAGGCTGCCGACGCTCGGTGAGAAGCCGAGGAAGCTACCGGCCGGCTGGCTGCTGTAGGTGTACTGCGTCTCGACAGTGAACCCGGCGTCCTCCAGCTTCTTCGTCGCCTCGCTTACGCCCAGCCCGGAGAGATCCGGGATCTCGACGCGCTTCCCCCGCTGAACGGCGCTGGAGGGTTCGTTGAAGTCGGTCGCCGGTACGTTGCGGAGGTACCTCTCCATCGTCGGCTTCCAGATCTTCATCCCGGCGTCACCGCTACCGGAACCTTCCAGGAAGGTGCCGCTCTCGGGCAGTCGGTAGTTCTTCACCCCGCGTGACCGGAAGTTTGCCTTGCCCTTCTGGAACGGCGCCTTCTGGTTGTCGATGGAGATCATCGCCACACCGGCGATCTCGGGGGTGTACCCGGCGAACCAGACCGCTTCGTTGCTGTCGATGGTGCCGGTCTTGCCGGCCTGAGGCCGCCCGTCCGAGGTCATGGCACGCAGGCCGGTGCCCCTGGTCATCACCGAGCCGAGCATCTTGTTCACCCCGTCGGCGACGTCCTTGTCGATCACCCGCTTGCAGTCGGCGCTCGGTGCAGCAAGCTCCTTGCCGTCGCGAGTAGTGATCTTGTCGACGATGATCGGGTTGCAGTGGATGCCGCGGGCAGCGAAGGTGGCGTACGCCTCTGCCATCGACAGCGGGCTGACCTCGGCGGAGCCGAGCGTGAACGACGGCTTGTTCTGGTAGTAGTCGACGATGTCACGGTCCGGGGTGCCGAGCTTGACGCCCAGCTTCTCGGCCATCTGCGTCACCGCACACATGCCGGTGTCCAGCTCGAGCTGGACGAAGTAGGTGTTCACCGACCGCTGCGCAGCGCGGTACATGTCCATCACGCCGCTAGTACCGGTGGAGTTGCTGACCCGCCAGCTGCCGTAGACGTGATCTCTGCCCGTGCAGGTGTCGTACTCCTTGCCGGAGAAGTCCATCGTGCGCCGGGCGTTGTACCGCTTGTTCAGCGGGATGCCCTTCTCCAGCGCTGCGGCGGCGGTGAAGGCCTTGAAGGTGGAGCCAGCCTGATATCCCTGGATACCGCCCATACCTGGTGCGGCGGAGTAGTTCCAGTAGGTCTCGCCCTTCTTGGCGTTGCTGCCCATGGTCGGACGGCTCTGCGCCATGGCCACGATCAGACCGGTGCCGGGCTGGATCATGTTCATCGTCGAGATCACCGGGTCCTTGGCGTCAACCACGGCGGAGACCGACTTCTGTGCCTTGTCCTGGCTCTCGGGGTCGATCGCCGTCTCGATGCGCAGCCCGCCGCGCTTGATCATGTTCTCGCGCTCCTCGACGGTCGCGCCGAGGCTGGGGGTGTTCTTCAGCGTCCGGTAGACGTAGTCGCAGAGGAAGGGGTAGCGGGTGTCGACGCAGCCGCTGCGGGTTGCCTTCACCTTGGACTCGTCGAAACCGACGGCCTTGGCCGCCTTCAGCTGCTCGGCGTTGATCAGCTTCAGCTCGGCCATCCGATTGATCACGACATCACGGCGGTCCAGCGCAGCGCTGAGGTTCTTCACCGGGTTGTTGGCGTCCGGGTTCTGCACCAGGCCCGCCAGCATCGCCGCCTGGGCCAGAGTCAGCTTGGCGGCGGTTGTGGAGAAGTAGTGCCGGGCGGCGGCCTCGACGCCGTACGCGCCCTCGCCGTAGTAGGCGATGTTGAGGTACCGCTCCAGGATCTGGTCCTTGGACAGCTGCTTCTCCAGCGCGATGGCGTAGCGGAGCTCACGGATCTTGCGGTCGTAGGTGGCCGCCTGGACCTCGCGGACACAGGCTTCGTCGCCCTTCGCCTGGCAGGCCTCGACCTGGACCATCTTCACGTACTGCTGGGTGATCGTGGAGCCACCCTGGGAGACGCCGTCCGCCGCCTGGTTCCGGACGAAGGCACGCAGGGTCGCCTTGAAGTCCAGCGCCCCGTGCTCGTAGAAACGGTGGTCCTCGATCGCGAGCTGCGCCTGCCGCATCACGGGGGCGACCTTGTCCAGGCCGACGTAGACCCGGTTCTCGTCGTAGAAGTAGGCCAATGTGCTACCGTCTGCGAGCAGCACCTTGGTGCGCTCGGCCTGCGGTGGGGTCTCCAGCTCCGACGGTAGGCTGTTCATCTCTTCGGCCGCAGCCTTGCTGCTGACGCCGGCGATGCCCGCGAACGGGATGAACAGGCCAGCGACCAGGACTCCGGCGAGGACGCTGACGGTGATGAACATCATCATCGAGTACGCGACGTTGCCGAGACGTTTGGGACTGAAGGGCATGCCCATCAGGGTACGTGACGATATTGTGCGCACCCAATTGACGCGTCCGAGCCTTTTTGGCGTCGATCCGGTTACGAAGTGAACACTATTGCCTGCATCACACTAGCCAGGCGTCTCCCCGGTTCGTACCATTCGTATTGCCATGTCCAAGGTCGGGGAAAACCGTGGGCGTGGTTGTCACAGAAGGGGGAGAGATCGTGACTGCAGTACATCGCGAAGACTGGACCGTGTTGGCCAAGTGCCGGGGGATGGAAGATGCCCTATTTCCGGAGGCGGCCGACCAGAAGCGCGCGCGCTTGTTGTGCTCGGGCTGTCCGGTGCGTTCTGAGTGTCTGGCGGAGGCGCTGGACAACCGGATCGAATGGGGAGTATGGGGTGGGATGACGGAGCGGGAGCGGCGGTTGCTGTTGCGGCAGCGGACCGATGTCGTTTCCTGGAGCTCAGTCCTCTGCGGAAAGCAGGCTGCCCACCCGACGAAGTGAATCGAGATCCGTGACATCGGTCGGCAGAGCCTGGACATGGGTCCGGGCCACTCCCGGCCGTGACGATGAGAACCGTCCGAGCAGTACCTGTTCTCGCTCGATGACATGCTGCAGCGCCGCATGGCGTTGCAGCGCCATCGCCTCAATTGGCTGATCGGCTGGGTCGAGGTCCTCTGCTAGCGCCAGTGCCCGCTCCGCTGACACCTTCACCGTGCTGGAGTGCACCCGGTTGATCACCAGACCCGAGAGTGGCATGCCCTCTTCGGTCAGCCGGTCGACGAAGTACGCAGCCTCACGCAGCGCGTCCCGTTCGGGGGTGGCGACGACGAAGAAGGTGGTGTGCTCGGAGGAGAGCAGCTCAAACGTCTGCTCCGCGCGCGCCCGGAAGCCGCCGAACAACGCCTCGAAGGCTGTCACAAAGGTCTTGACGTCGGTAATGATCTGAGTGCCGAGCACCTTGTTCATCGCCGAGGACACCAGGTTGAACCCGACACTCATCAGCTTGAACGGGCCACGTGCCGGCGTCAGTAGCAGCCGCAGAAACCGGCCGTCGAGCAGCGAGCTGAGATGCTCTGGAGCATCGAGGAAGTCCAGTGCTGAGCGCGCCGGAGGAGTGTCGACGATGATCAGGTCCCAGCTCCCGTCCGCCTCAGACTGGCTGTGGAGCTGTCCCAGCTTCTCCATCGCCATGTACTCCTGCGTGCCCGAGAACGACGACGACAGGGCCTGGTAGAACGGGTTCTGCAAGATCATCTCGGCCTTCTCCGGCGTGGAGTGCGCTAGCACCACGTCGTCAAAGGTGCGCTTCATGTCCAGCATCATGGCGTCGAGGCTGCCGCCGGCGGAGGTGTCGACTCCGGTCACTGGCGCCGGTGTGTTGTCCAGCGCACCGAGGCCGAGCGACTGGGCCAGCCGCCGGGCCGGGTCGATGGTCAGGACCACCACCCGCCGGCCGGCCTCGGCCGCGCGGACTGCCAGCGCGGCGGACGCGGTCGTCTTGCCGACACCGCCCGACCCGCAGCAGATCACGATCTTGGTGCTCCGGTCGTTGATGATGGCGTCGACGTCGAGGACGGGTGCCGACATCACTCCACCTCCTCGCTTCGCTGCTTGGCTAGCTGGTCAGCGATGCCGAACAGCGCTGTCTCGTCGATCCCGGCCGGGTCGAAGTCGATCTCGGCCAGCGGCACTCCGAAAGTGGCCAGCGTGGCGTGCCGGGCGCGCTCCTGCAGGATCCGGGCGGCCTCGGTGGCGAACTCCTCAGCCAGCGACTGGTTCTGCCGGGCGCTCAACGAAGGGACGTCGAAGGGGTGCTCGCCAGCGGCGGCAAGCTGGAGCTGGGGGGTGTCCAGCGGTGTGGAGGTGACCTTGTTGGCGATCACTGTGCCCACCTTGATCCGGGTCGGACGCAGGTCAGCAATCGCCTCCTCCGTCTCGGTCACCGGCATGTCCTCCAGCAAGGTGACGATGTGCACGACGGTCGTGGCAGAGCGCAGCACCCTCATGATTGAGTCGGCCTGGCCCCGGATCGGTCCGACCTTCGCCAGCCCCGCCACGGCCTCATGCACGTTCAGGAACTGGGCGATCCGACCGGTGGGTGGGGCGTCCAGTACGACCGCGTGATAGGCGTTGGGCCTGTTCGCCTGGGCCCGTCGGACCGCCTCGTACACCTTGCCGGTGAGCAGGACGTCCCGAAGACCGGGCGCGATGGAGGTGGCGAAGTCGACCACTCCGAACTTGTCCAGCGCCTTGCCGGCGAGACCCAGGTGGTAGAAGGTGTCGAGGTACTCCAGCAGCGCATCCTCGGCGTCGATCGACAGCCCGAAGACCTCGCCGCCGGCGGGCGTCCGGCAGAGCCGCCGCTCCTCCGCACCGACCAGTGGTGAGGTCTCGAACAACTCGGAGATCCCACTCCGCCCCTCCACCTCGCACAGCAGCACCCGCCGCCCTTCGGTGGCCAGGGCGGTGGCGAGTGCCCCGGCGATGGTTGTCTTGCCGGTGCCGCCCTTGCCGGTGACGATGTGAAGCGTGTGCAGCGGTGCGATCCCGTCGCCATGAGGCGCTGCGTCGCCATGGGCGACCCGGTTGTGACCGGTCCGCGAGGGCGGGCGCTTCGCCGACGCGCTGGCTGAGCCGGCTGCGGGGCTCACCGGCGATGCCCTTCCGGGGGCTCCATCGGGATCGGATCGGTGGTGTGCGCACAGCGCAGCGCCCGGATCGTCATGTGCCCGATGGTAGTGCCTGCCAATAAGCCGCTGTGGGGGCCGCAAGGCCAGCCCGGCCGGCCGTTCGATCCAGAGCCGGTGACCAAACTGGCCGAATCCGAGCATGATAGGAGTGACAGATTCACAACGAGGGAGCGGACAGTGGTAGCCGTACAACGCACGTTTCCTGTCAACAGGCCGGCACCCGTCATCCGGGACTATCTCCGGGACTTCTCCCATGCCGAACAATGGCTTCCGGCGACCCGGAAATGCACGCCGACCAGCGAGCCTCCGATCGGCGTTGGCTCCACCTGGCACAACGTCTCGGAGGTGATGGGGCGCGAGGTCGAGATCGACTTCACCCTGCAGGACGCGGAGGAGAACCGGCTGGTCTTTGTCGGTCAGCACAAGGCTGCCACCATCACAGTGGAGTTTGTGCTGATGCCCGAGACCGAGCACCGAACAGCAGTTGGGTTCACGGTGCACATCGACTTCCACGGGGCTGTCCGGCTAGCGGCACCGGTGCTGCAGCATGAGGTCGAGAAGAGAACCGACGAAGCAATCGAGAAGCTGACCGACAGCCTCGAAGCCTTGTAGCGGCTTCCGGGTGTGAGGCGGTCGATCGGCGCGGGCAGGTGGTGACCGATCGATACAGTGAAGCCATGACGAAATGGGAGTACGTGACCGTACCGCTGCTGGTGCACGCGACCAAGCAGATTCTGGACAACTGGGGATCGGACGGCTGGGAGCTGGTGCAGGTGGTGCCGGGCCTGAATCCAGAGAACCTGGTGGCTTACCTCAAGCGGCCGATTCCGGCCGCGCCAGGAGCAGGTGCGTGAGCGGTCCCGCCGCCCGGCTCGCTGAGCTCGGCCTGACCCTGCCGCCGGTGGCACGGCCGTTGGCGGCGTACGTGCCTGCGGTGCGTACCGGTGATCTGGTCTATACCTCCGGACAGCTTCCGACCGTCGGGGGTCGGCTGGTCGCCGCCGGGAAGGTCGGAGCCGAGGTCGCGCCGGAGATCGCCGCCGACTGCGCCCGGACCGCCACGCTGAACGCGCTGGCCGCGATCGCCGACCAGCTCGGCAGCCTCGACGACATCGCGCAGGTGGTCAAGGTGGTGGTCTTCGTCGCCGGCACGCCGGACTTCACCGGGCAGCCGGCGGTGGGTAACGGCGCCAGCCAGCTGATCGGTGACGTCTTCGGCGATGCGGGCCGCCACGCGCGCAGCGCGGTCGGGGTGGCCTCACTGCCGTTGGATGCGCCGGTCGAGGTGGAGCTCATTGTCCGGGCGGCCGCGCGGCCGGTCATCCAGCCGGTCGTCAGCGTCTAGGACCGCTATGGCGGTGGACTCGCGCACCGTTCTGGGGCGCCTCGCGCCAGTCGTCCCCGAAGCGGTGGCCCGCCGGGCCGAACAGTGGCGTACCTCCGACGTCGCCGTGCCCGCTGCGCCTTCGGCCAGCGTGGTGCTGATCAGGGAGGAGGGTGGGCTGCAGGTGTACCTGATGCACCGCCATGCCCGGATGCCCTTCGCCCCGTCGATGGTGGTCTTCCCCGGCGGTCGGATGGATGCCGCCGACGGCACCGATCCGGTCGGCCGGATCCGTGCCTGTGCGGTGCGGGAGACCCTGGAGGAGACGGGGGTCGCGCTCGCGCCGACCGAGCTGCTGCCCTGGGCCCACTGGATCACCCCGGAGGTCGAGCCGCGCCGTTTCGACACTCACTTCTTTGTGGCGGTGCTGCCGGCCGGGCAGACCGCGTCCGATATCTCCGGCGAGACCGACAGCGCCGACTGGGCCCGCCCCGAGGATGCCCTGGCCGCAGCAGGGCGCGGGGAGATTGGGCTGATGCCGCCCACATGGTCGATTCTGATGGAGCTCGCCGAGGCGGGGAGTGTGGCCGCCGTACTGCAAGCTGCCGAAGACCGGGTTATCGGTCCGGTGCTGCCGCAGGTGGTCAACACCGGCGGCGGCTGGGTGTTCGGCTATCCCACTCAAGCGGACCGATGACCGGCTCTCCAGTCGAGATGATCACCGGCTATCTACGGCTGCTGCCAGCGCCGAACCCCGGTCCGATGACGTTGGACGGCACCAACACCTGGATCGTCGGTGATCCCTCACGGGGTAGCGTTGTCGTGGTCGATCCCGGTCCGAAAGACCAAGATCATCTGGATTCGATCATGGGGATCTGCGCCCGCGGGATCGCCGAGATTGTGATCACCCATCGACATCATGATCATTCCGAGGCTGCTTCGGTGCTGGCCGACCGGGCTGGCTGTCGGGTATGGGCGGCCGACCCGGCGTACCGGGTCGGCGACGCCGCACTGGAGGACGGGACCGCCATCGCCGTCCCCGGCGCCGAGCTGGTAGCCATCGCCACTCCCGGGCACACCAGCGACTCCTTCTCGCTGCTGCTCTCCGGAGCCGACGGCAGACGATGGCTGCTGACCGGGGACATGGTGCTCGGCCGCGGTACCACGGTGATCACTCACCCAGACGGTGACCTGGCTGCGTACCTCAGGTCGCTCGATGTGATGGAGGCTGCGGTAGCCGAGCACGGCGTGCAGCAGATCCTGCCCGGCCACGGGCCGCGGGCGTCGGAGCCGCTGCAGCTGCTGCGGTCTTACCGCACTCACCGGCTGGAACGGCTAGAACAGGTGCGGGCGGCGCTGGCGGCGGGCGCCCGCACCCCGGCCGAGGTCGTGGCCCTGGTCTACGCCGACATCGACCCGCGGGTCCGGCCGGCCGCCGAGCAGTCGGTTTCGGCTCAGCTGGACTACCTGTCGGGCCGCAGTCTTGAGTAGTCTGCTGCCGCCATGGCCATCTCGAAGCTGCTCCTGTTCTACGTCTTCACGCCCCTTTCCGATCCCGACGCGATCCGGCTGTGGCAGCGCGAGCTGTGCCGCCGGCTCGAGCTCAAAGGCCGGATCATCATCTCTCCGCACGGGCTGAACGGGACCGTCGGAGGCGAGCTGGCCGCTGTGAAGCAGTACGTCCGGACCACCCGTGAGTACCGGGCGTTCTGCGACATCGACTTCAAGTGGAGCGAAGCGGACGGCACCGAGTTCCCCCGGCTCAGCGTGAAGGTGCGCGACGAGATGGTCACCTTCGGCGCTCCGGACGAGCTCATGGTGGACCGTGGCGGGGTGGTCGGTGCCGGTCGGCGCGTTACCCCGGCCCAGGTGCACCAGCTGGTCGCCGACCGCGGTGAGGAGGTGGCCTTCTTCGACGGCCGGAACCGCTTCGAGGCGGCCATCGGGCGGTTCAGGGGCGCGGTCGTACCCGACGTTGCGACCACCAAGGACTTCGTGGCCGAGCTCGACAGCGGCAAGTACGACCACCTCAAGGACCGGCCGGTGATCACCTACTGCACCGGTGGCGTCCGCTGCGAGGTGCTGTCCTCGATGATGGTGAGGCGGGGTTTCTCCGAGGTCTACCAGCTCGACGGCGGCATCGTCAGGTACGGCCAGACGTATCGCGACGGCGGGCTGTGGGAAGGCTCACTCTACGTCTTCGACAACCGGATCAAGATCAGCTTCTCCGACGACGCAGCCGTGATCGGAAGCTGCGAGAGCTGCGCTGCGGCGACGGATGAGTATCTGGACTGCGTTGCCGAGCAGTGCAAAGGGCGGGCGCTGCTGTGCCCGGACTGTCGCACAGCGCCACTGTGTCAGCTGCATCGCTGACGCGGGGCTAACTGAATCGCTGACGCGGGGCTCACTGAATCGCTGACGCGGGACGACCGGAATCAGGGCGCGGGATTGCCAGCAAGTTCTGGTGATCCGCACAGGATCCACACAGACTTCCTAGGCACCTTTGAGTACATGAACACATCAGACCCCGACTCAGGCCAGAACACACCGCCGTTCAATGATCCGCTGAGCACCCCCGAGATGGGCGGCGAGCACCGTGGTCCCCAGTTCCTCCCGGACGGGCGGCTGATGGGTTACACCGCCGCGGACTTCCCGGCTCCGGCCGGCGTCCCCCCGCTGGCAACAGCTGGGGCAGCCACGACGGGCACGGCCACTCAGACCGCCACCAGGCCGAAGCGCCGGCTGGCCACCCTGCTCGCGGCCGCGTCGCTGTCCGCGGTCATCGGCGCCGGCGCCGGTATCGGCTCGTACGCTTACGTCGCCGGTGACCAGGGCGTCGGGGGGTTCACCTCTCCGATCAGTGTCACGAACGTGCCGGCCGCTAACACCCCGGTGCTGGACGGCACGATCTCCGCCGCAGCCGCCAAGATCGCACCGTCGGTGGTGACCATTACGGTCGAGTCCGGGCAGGGCGGAGACATCGGTACCGGCGTCGTCCTCGATACCGACGGTCACATCCTGACCAACAACCACGTGGTGGAGGCGGCCGCCAGACAGGGCACCATCAGTGTGACCTTCTCCGACGGTACGACTTCAGCCGCCTCGCTCGTCGGCACCTCAGCCAGCAACGACCTCGCGGTGGTGAAGGTCGCCAAAACCTCGGGGCTGACGCCAGCCACGTTCGCCACTTCAGGCTCGGTCAAGATCGGTCAGAGCGTGGTCGCGGCCGGCGCCCCACTGGGACTGTCCCAGACGATCACCAGCGGCATCGTGTCCAACACCGCGCGACCGGTCCGATCCGGATCCGACAACGACGCCGTCTACCTCGCCGTCCAGACCGACACCGCAATCAACCCCGGCAACTCCGGCGGCCCGTTGGTGAACCTGAACGGCGCTGTGGTGGGGATCAACTCCTCCATCGCCAGCACCGGCTCCGGTGCCGACGGCGGCCAGTCAGGCAACATCGGTATCGGGTTCGCCATCCCGGCCGACGTGGCAACCAGGGTGGCGGGCGACCTGATCCGGTCCGGCACCTCCACCAACGCGGCCCTGGGAGTCACCGTCGGCGGGAGCGACTCGGCAGTGTCCACCGCCACCGGAGTCGCTTTGCAGAGCGTTGTCAGTGGCGGGGCAGCCGCGGATGCGGGCCTACAGGCCGGCGACGTGGTCACCCGGGTGAACAGCTTCGACACCACCACCGCTGACGGCCTCATCGCTGCGACCCGGTTCTACGCACCGGGCACGAAGGTGGACGTCACGTTCACTCGAGGTGGCAACACCCAGACGGTTGCAGTGACCCTTGGATCGAGCTGAGCGTTCCAAGTCCCCCCGGCGGCGAAGAGCCCCTCCACCTGGAGGGCTCTTCGTCGTTTGGTGAAGTTAGCGAGCGCGTCGCTCCCTGACAAATCAGCGAGCGCGTCGCTCGACTCGCTCGATGTCGATCAGGGTGACCGAGCGCGGTTCCAGCCTGATCCAGCCGCGGGCGGCGAAGTCGGCCAGTGCCTTGTTCACAGTCTCGCGCGAGGCGCCGACCAGTTGGGCGAGCTCCTCCTGAGTCAGGTCGTGGTGGACGTGGATGCCGTCCTCACGGGTGTCGCCGAAGCGCTTGGCCAGGTCCAGCAGCGCCTTGGCAACGCGTCCCGGGACGTCGGAGAACACCAGGTCCGCAACGACATCGTTAGCTCGGCGCAACCGTGCCGCCAGCTGGCCGAGGAGCCCGCGGGCGACCTCCGGCCGTCCGGTCAGCCAGCCGGTGAGCTCGTCATGCTCGAGCGTGCGCAGCTCGCATGCGGTCACGGCCGTGGCGGTGGTCGACCGCGGCCCCGGATCGAACACCGACAGCTCCCCGAACATCTGACCCGGCCCGAGCACCGCCAGCAGGTTCTCCCGGCCCGCCGACCCGCTCCGGCCGAGCTTGATCTTGCCGGTGATGACGACGTACAGCCTGTCCTCGGTGTCACCTTCGTGGAAGAGCACCTCGCCCCGATTGAGCTTGACGGTGCCCATCGCGTCCGACAGTGCCGAGGCGGCCTCATCCTCAAGACCCGCGAACAACGGGGCTTGCTTCAAGACTTCGGGATCCACGCGACCTCCTGCTCAGCAACTCTGACGCTAGGTAAGGCTACCGTTGAATCGTCCCGTGTGGCGCAAATCACCAACGGAGCCCGTTCGGCAGCCCGCTGAGCGGCCTCGGCCGTCTCCCCGAGGCCGTCAGCGATACGACGTAGGCTGCTTGGCATGACGACGACCCCGGCGGCCCAGCCCGTCGAGACCTCCGCGGCGACCACGTCACCCGTTTCGCCCGCCGTTCTACCGACCAACACGGATGTGGTTCCAGCAGGCATCGACCTACTCCCATCGAGCCCCGACGTACTCCCATCGAGTATGGACAAGAGCCGGACCGCGCTGGTCCGCCGTGCCCGGACCATCAACAGGGGGCTGGCCCAGACGTACCCGGACGCAGAGTGCGAGCTCGACTTCAGCAACCCGCTGGAACTGCTGGTCGCGACCATCTTGTCGGCCCAGTCGACCGACAAACGAGTCAACTCGATCACTCCGGTGCTCTTCGCCCGCTACCCCGACGCCGCCGCCTACGCCGCCGCGGACCGGGCGGAGCTGGAGGCGTTGATCACCCCGACCGGCTTTTTCCGCGCCAAGACGGACACCTTGCTGAAGCTCGGAGCGGCCCTGGTGGAGCGGTTCGACGGCGAGGTGCCCGCCAAGCTGGACCAGCTGGTGACCTTGCCCGGCGTCGGGCGCAAGACAGCCAATGTCGTCCTTGGCAACGCCTTCGGCGTGCCCGGGATCACCGTCGACACCCACTTCGGCAGACTGGCCGTCCGGTTCGGCTGGACCCGCTCGACCGACCCGGTGAAGGTCGAGGCCGAGGTTGCGACGTTGTTCCCGCGGCGTGACTGGACGCAGATGAGTCAGAACCTGATCTGGCACGGCCGCCGCCGCTGTCATGCCCGCAACCCCGCCTGTGGCGCCTGCCCGGTGGCGCGCTGGTGCCCCTCTTTCGGGGAAGGGGAGACCGACCCGGTCAAGGCAGCGAAGCTGGTCCGCGAGCCACGGGGATGAGAGCCCGGAGCCCGGTCATCGCCGTGGCGGTGGCCCTGATGGTGGCCGCCGGGTGCAGCCAAGCGCCGGACGTCACCCGTGACCCGACCGGCAGCTATCCTCCGTCAGCGACGGGGATCGGAGGCGCCCCGGGGTCAGCCGAGCCGGCGGGTGGCGGCACACCCGTCGATCTGTCCGCCCGGAAGAAGGCGGCCGGGATCGCCGACTGTCCGGACTCCGCAGCCACCTTCGCTCCGGTGGACAAAGGCCTGCCCAACGTTGTCCTGCCCTGCCTAGGTGGCGGCACACCGGTCCGGCTGGCGGGTCTGCGCGGCCGTCCGATGCTGATCAACGTCTGGGCCCAGTGGTGTGAGCCGTGCCGGAAAGAGGCTCCGTTCCTGTCGGAGATTGCCGGCACCGACCACAGCGGTCTGCTTATCATGGGTGTCGACTTCAACGACCCACGACCGGAACTGGCGATCGACTTCGCCGAGGTCGCTTCCTGGAAGTACCCGCAGGTGGTCGACGAGGACAAGGCCATCTCCGCACCGCTTCAGCTGTCCGCCATCCCGCAGACCCTGCTGGTCGACGCTAACGGCCGGATTGTTTACCGTCATGCCGGACCCTTCCAGTCAGCCGATGAGATCCGTGAGCTGCTGCAGGAGCATCTCGGGGTCGCGCTGTGAGCAGCACCCTCGCCGACCTTCCCGGGTGGCTCCGTCCGCTCGCGGTTTCGCTGAAGGACGCCGCAAGCCGGAGCCGGGTGGTGGCAACCCGGCCGGGTGTGGGGGGCCGAGCGGCCGGCGTGCTGGCGCTGATCGGGGATGGAGCACGAGGCCCGGAGATGTTGTTCATCGAGCGGGCGCACACGATGCGGACCCATGCCGGCCAGATCGCGCTACCGGGCGGCGCTGCGGATCCTGAGGACGCCGATATCGCCGCCACCGCGCTCCGCGAGGCGTACGAGGAGACCGGCGTGGACCGGACCGGGATCGAGGTTCTCGGCTCGCTGGCCCCAGCTCACGTGGCCGTCAGCGGGTTCGACGTGACCGCTGTGGTGGGCTGGTGGCGGACACCCAGCCCGGTGGCCGTAGCGGACCTGCGTGAGGTGGCGTCGTTGCTGGTGGTCCCGGTGGAGGACCTGACCGACCCGGCCCATAGGGTCAGTGTTCGACATCCCTCGGGTTACACCGGGCCGGCGTTCGAAGTCGCCGATCATCTGATCTGGGGCCTGACGGCCCACCTGGTCGACGGTGTACTCGACTTGGCCGGCTGGCAACGACCGTGGGACGCCACACGCCAGATTGAAATCCCTGCCCGCTACCTCACCGACCGGCGTTCGGCCCGCACCTCGTCCGTGCGGGCGGGACGTGACACAGGAGGACCCGATGGTCACTGACGCCAGCAAGCTGCTCGACGCCTGGAACAAGCTGTTGCCGAACCAGGCTGAGCTCGGCGAGTCGTTGATCCGCCGCTACTCCGAGCCACAGCGGCGCTATCACACGGTCGACCACCTGGCCTTCGTCCTGGACCGGATCGACGAGTTTGCCGTCTCTGGCAATGACTTGTTCCTGATCCGCCTGGCGGCCTGGTTTCACGACGCCGTGTACGCCATCCCGGCCCGCGAGCTCACCAACGAGGAAGCCTCCGCCCGGCTCGCCGTACGCTCGCTGATCGACGCAGGCATGGACCAGGAAGACATCAACGAGGTCACCAGGATGGTGCGGCTTACTGCCACCCACATGCCGCCGCCGGGTGACAAGAACGGGTCGCTGCTCTGCGACGCGGATCTGGCGATCCTAGGTTCGTCGCCGGAGGGCTACCGACGCTACAGCGAAGCGATCCGGGCCGAGTACGCGCACGTTCCGGCCGACGAGTTCGCCGAAGCTCGGCTGAACGTGTTGATGCCGCTGCTGGAGACCGACATCTTCCGGACGACCAAGGGTCGACGGCTGACCGCGGCGGCGCACGCGAACCTGACGAAAGAATGCGAGTCGCTGGCTGACCAACTGGGCATCGATCTGGAAGGATTCCGCTCGTGACCGCTGACCTGGTGCAATCAGAGAGCTCCCGACCCGACAACTGGTGGAAGTCCTCGGTGGTCTACCAGATCTATCCGCGATCCTTCGCCGACAGTAACGGCGATGGTATGGGCGACATCCCAGGCATCACCACCAAGCTGGACTACCTGGCAGAGCTCGGGGTCGACGTGATCTGGCTGTCCCCGGTCTACCGCTCACCGCAGGACGACAACGGTTACGACATCAGTGACTACCGAGACGTCGACCCCACCTTCGGCACACTGCAGGACCTGGACGCCTTGATCGCGGGGGCGCACCAGCGGGGCATGAAGCTGGTGATGGACCTGGTCGTCAACCACACCTCCGACGAGCATGCCTGGTTCATCGAGTCGCGGCGCAAGGAGTCCCCGAAGCGGGACTGGTACTGGTGGCGGCCCGCGCGTCCCGGGCACGAGCCCGGCACCACGGGAGCCGAACCAACCAACTGGGAGTCCGCCTTCTCGGGGTCGGCCTGGGAGTACGACGAACCGAGTGGTGAGTACTTCCTGCACCTGTTCAGCCGCAAGCAGCCCGACCTTAACTGGGAGAACCCGGAGGTGCGCGCGGCCGTCTACGAGATGATGAACTGGTGGGTCGACCGCGGCGTCGACGGCTTCCGGATGGACGTGATCAACCTCATCTCCAAGCGGCCCGGACTGGAGGACGAACCGCCGATCCCGGGTCGGCCGTACGCACCGGCGTTTGGAGCGGTGGCCAACGGCCCACGGCTGCACGAGTTCTTGAACGAGATGCACCAGGAGGTGCTCGCGGGCCAGAACTTGATCACGGTCGGTGAGATGCCCGGTGCCACGGTGGAACTGGCCCGGCAGGTGACCGACCCGGCCCGCCAAGAGCTCAACATGGTGTTCACCTTCGAGCACGTCAGCCTCGACCAGGTCGAAGGCGGCGCCAAGTGGGACCTGCAGGATCTTCCGCTTCCGGTGCTGAAGGCGAATCTGAACGGCTGGCAGACGGGCCTGGCTGAGGTTGGCTGGAACTCGCTGTACTGGAACAACCATGATCAACCGCGGGCAGTGTCCCGCTTCGGCGACGACAGCGCCGAGCACCGGGTGAACTCGGCCAAGACGCTCGGCACGGTCCTGCACATGCACAAGGGGACGCCGTACGTCTACCAGGGTGAAGAGTTCGGCATGACCAACAGCTACTTCACCGAGATCGGGCACTACCAAGATCTCGAGTCGGTCAACCACTACAAGTCCGCCCTCAGCCTCGGCCAGCTGGCCGAGGACGTGCTGCTGTCGCTCTCGGTGAAGAGCCGCGACAACGCGCGCACCCCGGTTCAATGGGATGACTCGCACCAGGCCGGGTTCACCCAGGGCATCCCGTGGCTGACGGTGAACCCCAACTACGTGACAGTCAACGCGGCGTCGGCCGTCGCCGATCCCGACTCGGTGTTCCACCACTACAAGAAGTTGATCAAGCTGCGGCGGGACCTGCCGGTCGTGGTAGAGGGGCACTACGAGCTGCTGCTGCCCGAGCACGAGCAGATCTTCGCCTTCACTCGTACCTGGGACGGGCAGGTGCTTCTGGTGGTGGCCAACATGTCGTCGGAGCCGGCGGACTCCCCGGACGCCCTGCCGAACGTGGCCGGTGCCGAGCTGTTGATCTCAACCCATGCGGCCGCCTCCGGACCCTTGCAGCCGTGGGAGTCCCGGGTTCTGCTGTTGTCAGAAGCGGGCTGACGGGTGGGTCAACGCCGAACTCTGACAGCCCTGATCGACGCGATCATCCCAGCCGACGACTACCCGTCAGCGTCCCAGGCCGGCGGCGAGGTGTTCCTTGATCGGATTCTCGGTGCGGAGAAGGCCGCCTGGACACCTCGGCTGCTGGAGGTCCTGCAGATAGTGGATACTGCCGCGGCAGATGCGTACGCGCGGCCATTCGCCGACCTGGACGCGGCTCAGCAGCAGCATCTGCTGGACGGGTTGGCCGATGATCAGGTCGTGGGCTGGTTCGTCGCCCTGGTGAACCACGGCTACTACGCCGACCCCGGCAACGGCGGCAACAACGACGCGGTTTCCTGGCGGATGTTGGGCTGGGATCCGAACCCGGCGCCGGGCTGGCCCGACGTGGTGGTGCCGCAGCTGCCGGCCGGTGCCTTCGTCGGTCCAGGAGGGCTGCTGGAACGGTATGACGCCGTTGTGATCGGGTCCGGGGCCGGTGGTGGCGTGGCTGCGTGCCGGCTGACGGAGTCCGGTCGGACGGTGCTGATGATCGAGCGAGGGTCGTACCCGCCCACCGCGGAGCTGGCCCAAGATCATCTTCGGAACGCGCGGACCGACATCGGCTTCGACCACCGCACCCTTGTGTCGTCGCCCGGCAACCCGCGTACGCTGCTGGTCGGCGAACGGACGGTGGTGCTCGAAGCCAGCGACCCCCGCTGGGGCAGCAACGCCAACACGCTCGGTGGCGGGACGCGGATCTACGGTGCCCAGGCCTGGCGGTTCTCGCCCGAGGACTTCACGATGGCAACCACGTACGGCGTGCCGGACGGCAGCGCGCTGGCCGACTGGCCGATCGACTATGCCGAGCTGGAGCCCTACTACAGCCAGGCGGAGTGGGAGATCGGGGTCAGCGGGAGCACTGCCGGCGACCGCGCCTTGGCGCACCGCTCACGGGACTACCCGATGCCGCCGATGCCGTTGACCGCTCCGGGACAGCTGTTGGCCGCGGGGGCGCGCAGCCTCGGTTGGCAGACCCTGTCGGTGCCGTTGGCGATCAACACCAAGGACTATCTGGGGCGCCCAGCGTGCGCACGCTGCAGTCAATGTGTCGGGTTCGCGTGCCCGATCGAGGCCAAGAACGGATCGCACAACACGGTGATCGCCAGGGCTGCGGCGACCGGGCGGCTGAGCCTGCTTCTCGAAACGCAGGTTGAACGCGTCATCGTGGACCCGGCCGGACGGGTGTCCGGCGTGCTGCTGGTAGGTGAGCGCAACGGACGGATCTGGCGGTCGCAGGTGCTGGCCGAGGAGGTGGTCCTGTCGGGCGGGGCGACCGAGACGGCGCGACTGCTGCTGCACAGCGCTCACCCCGGTGAGCCCAACGGGCTAGGCAACAACACCGACCAGGTCGGTCGTCACCTGCAGGGCCACGTCTATGCGGGCGCCCTCGGCATCTTCGACGAACCGGTCAACGACCAGGTCGGACCGGGCCCGGTGATCGCCACCAACGACTTCCGGCACCACAACCCCGGCATCGTCAGCGGGGGCATGCTAGCTAATGAGTTCGTTCCGACGCCCGTCGGCACCCAGAGCTATCTGGTCGGCGCCGGGCTGCTCGGTCGGCACGGGCTGAAGGCCAAGCAGGAGCTGCGCCGGCTGCTGCCACGGATGCAGCGGGTCGTCGGTCCGGTGCAGGAAGTGACCTCGGCGGAGTCACGGGTACGGCTGGACCCGGCCGTGCGGGACCGGTTTGGGATGCCGGTCGTCCAGCTGAGCGGCTCCCATCACCGCGAGGACGAGCGGACCCAGGCGTTCCTGAGTGCCCGCGCAGCCGAGTGGCTGCGGGCGAGCGGAGCCGGCGAGGTCGTGATGGCCTCGGTCCGGAGCCGCGATGCCGGACCGAGCAGCGGGCAGCACCAGGCAGGGACGGCGCGGATGGGCGCCGATCCGGCGACCTCGGTCACCGACCCGCTGGGACGCGTCTGGGGCCACGACAACCTGCGGATCGTTGACGGGTCGACCCACGTCACGAACGGCGGCGTGAACCCGGTACTGACCATCTTCGCCAACTCGTTCAGGGTGATGGACGCGTTCGTGGGGCCGTGTTGATCAGGGCTCGGGTTGATCAGGGCTCGGGTTGATCAGGGCTCGGGTTGGTCCGCTTCAGGTTCTGAGCGTGACCAGAGTGTCTGCGGACGCGGCTGCAGCTCACCATCCACGGTGATGTCCACCCGTTCGGAGAAGAAGCAGATCAGTCCGGCGACCCGGGACGCCTCGGGCAGCGGATCGGGATAGGTCCAGACCAGGTCGGTGCCGGCCTCGGCGCCGGCCGCCCCGTCGTAGGAGTGATAGGAGGCGGTGCCCTTGTACGCGCAGACAGTATGGGTGTGCGACGGCTCCATCAGGTCGGTCCGGACATCCTCGGGCGGGAGATACCAGCGGACCGGCAGGTGCGTCTCGTACAGCGCGGTCGGACGTCGTGAGTCGGCCAGCTGGACACCGTCCAGGGACACAGTCACGTGCCGGGAGCTGGGCAGGATGTCGATCCGGTGGAACGGGTCATGCGGATGGCCGAAGGCGGGCTCATCCTCCTCCAGCCACTCGTCGAAGGCGGTGAAGTCAAGACAGATCCGGCCACCCGCGGCAGGGTCGGTTGGCGCAAAGGCGGCGGCTGGCCGTACCTGCCCTCCAGCGCTGACTGTGAAGGACTCGCCGGGGCTGGTGTGTACAGCGAACTTCTCCGGACCGAGGACCGGGGGGAGCCGGCCGGGCTCTCGGGGTGGAGGCGCGTCGACGCTGAGCGTGGCGGTCAGGTCGTCGTGGGGCACCGCGTAGACCGGCACGATTCGGTGCGGCTCCCAGACCAGAAGGGCATCGGTCGTGTCCAGCACCTGCTGGCCCCCCAGCCGGGCCCGGATCCGCTTAGTGGTCGGTGCCACCCGGAACTCCGGCATCAGCTCCATCAGATGCTTAGCCAGCTGAACCCCCATGGCGTCATCGTCGCCCTGTGGGCGCGAGCCGTCAATGTGTGACGGCTGCGGGTCACGGGTTAGCCGCACGGTGCGACGGGTCGCCCAGCGCTGTCAACCAGTCGAGCAGCGCGGAGTTGACCGCAGCCGGTGCCTCCTCATGCGGCAGGTGGCCCACGCCGGGCAGGCTAACCAGGTGATGAGGCCCCCGGACGTACCGGGCGGCGGCCGCCATCGCCGTCAGCGGCACCAGCGGATCCAGCTGGCCATGGATCGACAGCAGCGGGCCCGGGACCGGTGGCTGCAGCGCGCGTCGGTACTGCCGCCCGGCCGCTCGCACGCTGTTGCGGACGAACATCCGCTGGTACTCAAGAGCGCAGTGCGGGCTTGGCCAGAGCATCAGCGCATCGCGGTAGTGACGCGCGTCCGCAGCGGAGAGGAAGTCGCTGTCCGGACCGGCACGCTCGCGGAGCAGCCGCTCGATGAAGGCGCCGTCGTCGGCCATGATGCGCCGCTCCGGCAACAGCGGCAGCTGGAAGAACATCAACTGCCGGAGTGCGGCGCGCCAGGGGAAGGAGAGCGGATGCGGTGCAGCGATGCTGACCATGGCGCGGACCTGCGCGGGTGCCAAGGCCGCCGTGGCCCAGCCGGCCATGCCTCCCCAGTCGTGCCCGACCAGGATCGCCTCACTGTGCCCGAGGCTGCGGATGACTCCGGCCAGGTCGGCTGCGGTGGTCTGCGGATCGTATCCGCGGGGCGTCTTGTCGCTGGCCCCGTACCCCCGCAGATCCATCGCAGCGACCCCGAAGCCTGCCTGGTCCAGCGCCGGAATCTGGTGCCGCCAAGCCCACCAGAACTCACCGAACCCGTGTAGCAGCAACACCAGCGTTCGGTCAGGAGTCGTCGAAAGCCCGAGTGTGACGTGGAAGCGGACCCCGTTGGCGGCGATGTCACGATGCCGCCATGGGCCCTCGATCAGAATGTCGCGGACGCCGGCACCAGCCACCGAATCAGCCGCCGCCGGTGGGCATCCGGTACGTCAGCGGGTGGGTGCTCAGCGCAGCTCGCGAGAGCCGACGGCCTGGCCCTCGATCTGCGGAGCGTTTGCGGCGGCGGTCCCGCGCTGCACGGCCGCCTTAATCTCGGCCACCGACTGGTTGGCCTGCGCGATCGTCGCGTCGGGGCCCTTTACCTTGTCGATCCGGCTCTTGCCGATCAGGGCCAGGATTGCGGCGATGATCAGCAGGACCACAGCAACGATGAGGAAGGCAAGCCAGAGGGGGACGCCGAGGGCGGCGAGACCCAGTGCCGCCGCAATGTAGAGCAGCGTCATAGCGTTGATCCCGAAGTACCCGGCACCGCCGAAGAGGCCGGCGCCCAGGCCCGCATTCTTGGCCGACGGGGTGAGTTCTGCCTTGGCCAGCTCGATCTCGCCACGAACCAGCGACTTCACGTCGTCGGTGATGCTCTTGATCAGATCGCCCACCGCGGGGGAGTCTGCCATCGTCTCGTCTCCTCTCGTGCCTCGCGACACGGGTCTGCTGCCCAATTGGGCGAAAGCCTACGCCTCCTAGCTCGGCTCTGTGGGGAGCGCCCGGCACCGTCCGCGGCGCCGAGCACCCTCCGCCGACGCGTCAGCTTCGCGCCGACACGCCGTCGGAGCGGGGGAGGATGTGACGCGTCGGCGGGTTTGGGTCAGTCGTCCTTCGCCGGGGTGCTGGCCAGGTTGTCCTTGATCAGGCCCATCACAGTGGAGTCGGTCAGGGTGGTCACGTCACCCATCTCCCGGTTCTCGGCGATGTCGCGCAGCAGCCGCCGCATGATCTTGCCGGAGCGGGTCTTCGGCAGCTCCTCCACGACCATGATCTGGCGCGGTTTGGCGATGGCGCCGATCTCCCTTCCGACGTGGCTGCGGAGCTCCTGCACCACGTCCGGCCCTCCATCCCCCGCGTCGCCGCGGAGGATCACGAAGGCGACGATGGCTTGGCCGGTGGTCGGGTCTGCGGCACCGACCACGGCTGCCTCGGCCACCTTCGGGTGCGAGACCAGCGCCGACTCGATCTCGGTCGTCGACAGCCGGTGGCCGGAGATGTTCATCACGTCGTCGACCCGACCCAGCAGCCAGATGTCGCCGTCCTCATCCTTCTTGGCTCCGTCACCGGCGAAGTACATCCCTGGGAAACGGGACCAGTAGGTGTCGACGAACCGCTGGTCGTCGCCCCACAGTGTCCGCAGCATGGCCGGCCACGGCTTGGTGACCGTGAGGTAGCCGCCTGAGCCGTTCTCGACCGGTACCCCTTCGTCGTTCACCACCTCGACGCTGACGCCCGGTACCGCTCTCATGGCCGCGCCGGGCTTCCCCACGGTGACGCCGGGCATCGGCGAGATCATGTGCATGCCAGTCTCGGTCTGCCACCAGGTGTCCACCACCGGGGTCTTGTCGCCGCCGATGTAGTGGCGGTACCAGATGTAGGCCTCCGGGTTGATCGGCTCACCCACCGAGCCGAGGATCCGCAGGCTGGACAGGTCGAAGTTCTCCGGGATGTCCGCGCCCCACTTCATGAAGGTGCGGATCGCTGTCGGCGCGCAGTACAGGATCGAGACGCGGTACTTCTCGATGATCTCCCACCAGCGGCCCTGGTGCGGGGTGTCGGGGGTGCCTTCGTACATCACGCTGGTGGCGCCGTTGATGAGCGGGCCGTAGACCAGGTACGAGTGCCCGGTGACCCAGCCGATGTCGGCAGCGGTCCAGAAGATGTCGGTTTCGGCCTTCAGGTCAAACGTCGCCCAGTGCGTGTAGGCGGTACCGACGAGGTAGCCGGCTGTGGTGTGCAGGATGCCCTTCGGCTTCCCGGTGCTGCCGGAGGTGTACATGATGTAGAGCGGGTGCTCGGCGGGGAACTGCTCCGCAGTGTGCTCCGTAGACTGGCCGCCAACGAACTCATGCCACCACAGGTCCCGCCCCTCGGTCATTGCGGTCTCCTGCTTCGTCCGCTGGATGACCAGCACGTTACGCACGTCAGGACACGACTCCAGCGCTTCGTCCACGGCCGGCTTCAGGGCTGACGGGGCGCCACGGCGGAAGCCGCCGTCGGCCGTAATCACCACCTCCACACCGCAGTCGGTGATCCGGGAAGCGAGCGCGTCCGCGGAGAAGCCGCCGAACACGACGGTGTGCGGGGCGCCGATCCGGGCGCAGGCAAGCATCGCCACGACGGCTTCGGGGATCATCGGCAGGTAGATGGCCACCCGGTCGCCGGCCTTCACCCCGAGCTCGGTCAGCGCGTTGGCCGCCTGCTTCACCTCGTCGGTCAGCTGGGCGTAGGTGATCTCACGGGTGTCGCCAGGCTCGCCTTCGAAGTAGTAGGCCACCCGGTCGCCGCGGCCCGCTTCGACGTGGCGGTCAAGGCAGTTGTAGGCGGCGTTCACGGTCCCGTCGGCGTACCACTTGGCGAAGGGCGGGTTGCTCCAGTCGAGCACCTCGGTCGGCTCCTTCCCCCAGCTCAGCCGCGCGGCCTGCTCAGCCCAGAAGCCGTCGAAGTCGGCCTCGGCGCGCTGGTAGGTCTCCTCGGTGACATTGGCGTTGGCGGCCAGCTCAGGAGGCGGCGGAAAACGGCGATCTTCCTTGAGCAGGTTGGACAGGGCATCGTCACTCACGGGGGCCTCCTCGTTGACGGCGTGATCGGGGCTGGTTGCGGAGTTGGGGCGGCTGGGCCGTCGTCGACCGACCAGCCTCAGCCTATCGATCGGGTTTGCGATGGTGCCCGCAGTCCGGCCGTCCGCTTCTTAGTTGTTGGATGCATCAGTCACACTAGTCCCGGCAGTGCCACCTCTGGCGGTGTCATCCGCGGAGCTGAGTACGTCGAATGAGGTGGCGATAGTGGGCAAGCTGGCCAATCTGAGCCTGCGCAACCGGGCTTTGATTGCTCTGGTGACCGTCTTCGTGATGATCTTCGGGGTCATCACCACGACGCAGCTCAAGCAGGAGCTGATCCCGTCGCTGACCATTCCGACCGCCGTGGTCTACACCACCTACGCCGGAGCATCGCCGCAGGTGGTTGAGGAACGGGTGACCGTACCGGTCGAGCAGGCGGTGCTCGGGCTGTCCGGGCTGGAGTCCTCATCCTCGGTCTCCAGCACCGGGGTCTCGCAGGTGACCGTCAACATGCGGTACGGCACCAACATGTCCACGGTGCAGCAGGATCTGCAGGCGGCGCTCAGCCGGATCGAGAACCTGCTGCCCGACCAGGCAGACTCGCAGGTGATCACCGGCAGTATCGATGACTTTCCGGTACTCCAGCTCAGCGTCACCGACGACACCGACCCCGGCGACCTCGCCGACCGGCTCAACACCGTCGTCGTCCCCGAGCTGGAAAAGTTGCCCGGGGTCCGCGCCGTCAACCTCGCCGGAGCCCCGGTACCGCGGGTCCGGATCGATGTCGACCTCGACAAGCTGGCCGAGGCGAGGCTTTCACCCACTGCCATTACCGAGGCGCTGCAGGCCAGCGGAGCCATCGGCTCGGCCGGCTCACTGACCGACGGTGACCAGTCGTTGTCGGTCACGGTGGGGGAGCGGCTGACTTCGGCCGCGGACGTCGCCGACCTGCAGATGGTGTCCACAACCGGTGAGGGGTACTCCATCGGGGACGTGGCCGAGGTGCGATCCGAGGACGCGCCGGCCACCTCGGTCGCCCGGACGAACGGCAAGTCCAGCCTGTCGTTGTCGATCACCAAGACTCCGGACGGCAACACCGTCGAGGTGAGCGACGCGGTCACCACTTTGCTACCCGACCTGGCCGCCAAGCTGGGTACGGGCGCCGCCTTCACTGTCGTCTTCGACCAGGCCCCGTTCATCACCCAGTCGATCGAGGATCTCGCCACCGAGGGTGGACTGGGCCTGGTGATGGCTGTGCTGGTGATCTTGCTCTTCTTGATGTCGGTACGGTCGACGCTGGTCACGGCGATCTCGATCCCGGTCTCGGTGCTGGTCACCATGATCGGTCTGAGCATCGGTGGCTACTCACTCAACATCTTGACCCTCGGTGCCCTCACCATCGCTGTCGGTCGTGTGGTTGACGACTCCATCGTCGTGATCGAAAACATCAAACGCCATCTGTCCTACGGCGAGGACAAGCTGACGGCGATCCGCACCGCGGTCCGTGAGGTCGCCTCCGCAATTACTGCGGCGACGATCACCACGGTGGCAGTGTTCCTGCCGATCGGTCTGGTGGGCGGCCAGGTGGGCGAGCTGTTCCGGCCCTTCGCGGTCACGGTGGGGCTTGCCCTGCTGGCCTCGCTGCTGGTGTCGCTGACGATCGTGCCGGTGCTGGCGTACTGGTTCCTCCGGTCACCGCGCGGGCAGGTCGACCCCGATCACGTCCGAACCGCGGCGGAGGAGAAGGAACGTCGCAGCCTGCTGCAGCGTAGCTACGTCCCGGTGCTGAGCAAGGCCATCGGCCATCCGATCATCACCATGATCATCGCGATCCTGATCCTGGCCGGCACCGCGGCGCTGGCCCCGATGCTGCAGACGAACTTCCTCGGGTCCAGCGGCCAGAACACTCTGACGGTCCGGCAGCAGTTCGCGCCATCGCTGAACCTGGATACCAAGGAGGAGCAGGCGACCAAGGTGGAGCAGGCAGTGCTGGCCGTCTCGGGCGTCCAGACCGTACAGACCACCGTCGGCAGCAGCGGCGGCGCCGAGGCTGCGTTCGGGGGCTCGGGCAACGACACCGCAAGCTTCTCGATCACCACTGACCCGGAGGCGGACCAGGCTGCGATCGAGTCGGGCGTCCGCGCCCAGGTCGAGGAACTGGCCGGAGTCGGCGAGGTGACAGTGTCAGCCGGGGACTCCGGGTTCGGCGGCAGCAGCGCCGTCGAGGTGATCATCACAGCGCCTGACCTGGACCGGCTGGACCAGGCCACGAAGGCCGTCCACGCCGAGATGCAGACGGTCGACGGGACCAAGGACGTCACTTCCTCCCTGGTCGCGGCGCAGCCGATGATCCAGGTCACCGTGGACCGCGCCGACGCCGCCCGGGTCAACCTGACCGACGGCGCCATCACGCAGGCACTACGGGGTGTGCTCGCTCCGGCCACCATCGGGTCGATCGAGGTGTCCGGCAACACCCAGGACGTCGTGCTCAGCACCGGCGACGTACCCACCGGGCTGAAGAAGCTGAAGGAAGTCATGATCAACGGCAGCACCGGTCCGGTGGAGCTGTCCTCGATCGCCACCGTGACCGAGGAGAAGGTGGCTCCTTCGGTGTCCCGGACCGACGGGCAGCGCAGCGCGACCGTCTCGCTCACCCCGGAAGGGGAGAACCTGGGCGCCGTCACCGCCGACGTAACAGCCGCTCTGGAACGGGTAGACCTGCCCGAGGGTGTGGATGCCGTGCTCGGTGGAGTCAGTGCAGACCAGCAGGAGGCGTTCGGTCAGCTCGGTCTTGCGTTGCTGGTGGCCATCGCCATCGTGTACGTGGTCATGGTTGCCACCTTCAAGAGCCTGATCCAGCCGCTGATCCTGCTCGTCTCGGTGCCGTTTGCGGCAACCGGCGCGTTGGTGGCGCTGCTGATCACTGGCACCCCACTGGGAGTTCCCTCGCTGATCGGGTTGTTGATGTTGGTCGGCATCGTCGTCACCAACGCGATCGTGCTGATCGACCTGGTGAACCACTACCGGAACCAGGGCCAGAGCATCGACGACGCACTCCTCAACGGGGCAAGGCAGCGGCTGCGGCCCATCCTGATGACAGCCGTTGCCACCGTGATGGCGTTGATCCCGATGGCGATGGGGCTGACCGGTGGCGGTGTGTTCATCTCCCAGCCACTGGCGATCGTGGTCATCGGTGGGTTGATCTCGTCCACCGTGCTGACGCTGGTTCTGGTTCCGGTGCTCTACCAGCTGATCGAGAGGACGAAGCTGCGCCGGCAGCAACGCCGGGAGCGCCGCTTGGCCGCCGCTCGGCGGCACGCTGTCTGATTGGCCCCGCGGCACGCTGTCTGACTCTGGTCCCCGCGTGGTCCCCGCGGAACGCGGGCGGGTCGGCGGCCTCAGTAGGTCTCGGTCACCTTGCGGAGACCGCGCGGCGAGTCGGGGTTGCCGCCCCGGGCGATCGCCAGGTGCAGCGCCAGCTGCTGGAAGGGAATGATTTCCAGCAACGGGGCGAGCGTCTCGTGCGCGCCCGCGGGCAGCTCCACCCCGACCGAGGCGGCGGCCACCGCCTCGGGTGTGCCGACGCAGAAGACATCGGCGCCCTGCTCCTTGAGCCGGGGCAGGACCTGGCTCATGGCGCGGCCGCCCACGCCCTCACCGATGACAGTGAGCACTGGAACCTGAGGCTCGATCATGGCCAGTGGTCCATGGAGCAGGTCTGCACCGGAGAACGCCTGGGCCGACAGGTATGAGGTCTCCATCAGCTTGAGCGCAGCCTCGCGAGCCGTCGGGTAGGAGTAGCCGCGGGCAGTGCTGACCAGCCGCGAGGCGAACAGGTACCGCTGGGCCAACGCGGCCACCCGGTCGTTCTGCTTCAGCAGCGTGTCACCGAGGTCGGGTAGTGCCTCAGCCGCGTTCCCGTCGCCGCCGGTGACGCGGTCGATCAGCAGGTAGAGAGCCAACAGCTGTGCGGTGTAGGACTTGGTGGCGGCAACGGCACGCTCAGGACCAGCCATGAGATCGATGTTGATCGCGGCGGTGCGAGCCAGCGGTGAGTCCGGTTGGTTGGTGACGGCGACCGTGAGTGCCCCTTGCTCCCGCGCAACGTGGAGGGACTGGACCAGATCGGGCGACCCGCCCGACTGGCTGATCCCGATCATCAGGACACCGCGAAGATCCGGTCGAGCACCGTAGGCGGTCATGGTCGACGGCGAGACCAGGCCAGCCGGGCGTTGCTGGACAATCTCAGTCAGGTACTTCGCGTACAGGGCGGCATGGTCGCTGGTGCCGCGGGCGACGAAGAGGACATGCCGCGGGTTGTAGTCGATGATCGTCTTCGCGGCAGCGTCGAACTGCTGGTTGCCCTCAGCGAGGATCCGTCGCCAGACCTCGGGCTGCTCAGCGATCTCTGCAGCCATCAGCTGGCCTGACGTCGCCATGCGTCTCCTCTTTCCATGCTCGAAAGATCACGATTGGTATAGACCAACCAATTCCACATTGGCATAGACCAATTTCGGTGTCAACCGCTAGGTTGATGGTGTGAAGGTGCCGAAGTACTACCAGATCAAAGGTGATCTGCTGCGTTTGATCGACGGGGCGGCGCCCGGTACCGGGTTGCCGACCGAGCGCGAGCTGGCCGAGCAGTTCCAGACCTCGAGGACAACCGTGCGGCAGGCGATTGCGGAGCTGGTGATCGAGGGCCGGCTGGCGCGGACCCAGGGCAGCGGCACCTACGTCGCGGAGCCAAAGCTGATCCAGCTGCGGCAGCTCACCTCCTTCACCGAGGATCTGCGCGATCGTGGTCGCGACGCCAAGGACGTAGTGCTGGACATCTCCCGGGTCGCCGCCGACGGGGAGGTGGCGCAGGCCCTTGGGCTGGCCGTCGGGCGGCTGGTGTACCGCGTCGAGCGGGTCCGGCACGCCGGGGAGGAACCGATCGCGCACGAAGTGGCCCATCTCATCGGCAGCTTCCCCCGGTTGCGGGACGAGCTCGCTCGACGAGGCTCCCTGTACGCGACGCTGCGGACCGCCTACGGCGTCGATCTCGCTGCCGCGGAGGACGCGATCGAGACCACGATGGCGACCCCGCAGGAGGCGGAGCTGCTGCGTGCCGAGACCGGACTACCGATGCTGCTGATCCGCAGGACGGCCTGGGACCGGGCCGGCCGGCCGGTGGAATACACCCGGGCCGTCTATCGGGGGGACAGGTTCCGCTTCGTGGCCCGCTTCGGCACCTTCTGAGTGGCGCCGGAGCTGGCCGACCCCAACGCGTCAGGGAGGGGCCCGTTAAGCGAGTCGGGCCCCGTGGGCCTCCGCCAGCGCAACCATCCCATTGAGGTCGAGGACGGTGTCGTGCATCACGGTTGTCCGGAGATCCACCGCTGCCAGCCGCGCACCGGACAGGTCGGCATCGGTCAGGACGGTCGCCCGCAGGCGCGCATGTGACAGGTCGCAGTCGCGCAGCCGTGCCCCGGTCAGGTCAGCGTCGGAGAGGTCGGCCTCCCGCAGGTCGAGCGCGGACAGGTCCAGCCGCCTCAGTTTCGCGCCGCGGAGCGAGACCCCTTGCCATACGCCGCCGATGACGGTCAGCGGCGTCATTGTGCACTCCACGAAGGTGCTGCCCGACATCTTGCAGCCGCTGAGGGTGGCGGTGAAGAAGGACGTCCGGCGAAAGCTGCAGGCCACGAAGGCTGAGTTGATGTGCTCCGAGGCATTGAACCGGCACCCGCGGAACTCGCAGCTGTCGAAGACGGCGCCTCGGGTCTTGACCTCGGTCAGGTCGACGTCGCGGAAGGTGCAGTTCCGGTACTGAGCTGCCCCCAGGTCCGCACCGCCGAGGTCGACGCCGTCGATCTCGGCATCCTCGATCAGCTCGCCGGTGGACAGCTCCTCACCTCCATACAATCCGTTCAGAGTCGCGCGGCATCTGTGTCCGGCGGGTCAGTGCTTCGTTGCCCCTTCCGCCCCAGCTCCGGTGAGGGCGCGAACCGACAGCTCGTCGTACCGTACCTGGCTGCTGGTGTCCTTGCTGATCAAGGTTGCCAGCACGCCGCACGCGAACCCGACCGGGATCGAAACCAGACCCGGGTTCCGCAGCGGGAACCAGGCGAAATCGGTGTCGGGAAACAGCGAGGTCGGCGTGCCGGAGACCACCGGCGAGAACAACACCAGACCCACCGCGGCAACCAGGCCACCGTAGATGCTCCAGGTTGCCCCGGCCGTGTTGAACCGGCGCCAGAACAGGTTGAACAAGAGTGCCGGGAGGTTGGCCGAGGCAGCGACGGCGAAGGCCAGCGCGACCAGAAAGGCGATGTTGAGTCGCTGGGCCGGAATGGCCAGGGTGATGGCCACCGCGCCGATCACGAAGGCGGCTATGCGGACCACGATCATCTCGCTGCGTTCGCTCGCCCGGCCCTTCATGATCACGTTGGCGTAGAGGTCATGCGCCACCGATGATGCCGAGGTCAGCGTCAGCCCGGCAACCACCGCCAAGATGGTCGCGAATGCCACGGCCGAGATGAAGGCAAGCAGGATCGACCCGCCGAGAGAACCCTCACCACCGCCCACAGCCTGGGCCAGCAGCGGGGATGCGGCGTTGCCGGAGGAAGTGGCGATCTGGCTGCCGGGGGCGGTGTCGACCAGCGCCGCAGCGCCGAAGCCGAGAACAAGCGTCATCAGGTAGAAGCTGCCGATCAGCCCGATCGCCCACAGCACCGACTTGCGGGCTGCCTTCGCGGTGGGTGTGGTGTAGAACCTGATCAAGATGTGGGGAAGGCCGGCGGTTCCGAGCACCAGCGCCAGCCCGAGGGACAGGAAGTCGAACTTGCCGACCAGGTCCTTCCCGTACAGCTGTCCCGGCTGGAGGAAGGCTTCACCTTTGCCCGACTTCTCCGCCGCGGCGCCCAGCAGCGCGGAGAGGTTGAACCCGAACTTCGCCAGCACCAAGACGGTGATCAACAAGGTGCCGACCATCAGCAGCACGGCCTTGACGATCTGCACCCAGGTAGTGCCCTTCATGCCGCCGAAGGTGACATAGATGATCATCAGCACACCGACGCCGACAATGACGACATTCTTGATCACCGGCGAGTTGACCCCGAGCAGCAGCGCGACCAGGCTGCCGGCTCCTACCATCTGGGCCAGCAGGTAGAAGATCGAGACCACGATCGTGGAGGTGGCCGCGGCACTGCGGACCGGTGTCTGCCGCATCCGGAAGGCCAGCTGGTCGGCCATGGTGTACTTCCCTGAGTTGCGGAGCAGCTCGGCAACGAGCAGCAGCGCGACCAGCCAGGCGACCAGGAAGCCGATGGAGTAGAGGAAGCCGTCGTACCCGTACAGGGCGATGGAGCCCGAGATGCCAAGGAACGATGCGGCCGACATGTAGTCCCCGCCGATGGCCAGGCCATTCTGAAAGCCGGTGAAGGACCGCCCGCCGGCGTAGTAGTCGGCGGCCGACTGGTTCTGGCGGGAGGCCCAGAAGGTGATGTACAGCGTTAGGGCAACGACCGCGAAGAATAGCCCCAGAGTGAGCCATCGGTTGCTGTCGGTGGCGAGCGGCAGCAGCAGGACCGCGCTCATCGGCCGGTCGCCTGGTTGAACTGGCGACGCAGCCGAGTGGACAGCGGGTCTAGCTCCTTCTCCGCGTAACGTGCGTAGAAGAATGCGATGGCAAAGGTCGACACGAACTGCAGCAGGCCGAACACGATGGCAATGTTGATGTGGCCGATGACAGGGGTGGCCATAAAGTCCCGCGCCCAGTTGTTGCACACCACGTAGGTGATGTACCAGACCATGAAGCCGATCGTGGCGGGGAAGGCGAAGCGGCGGTAGCGGCGCCGTAGCTCGAGGAAGTCCGCGCGCTGAGCCATCTCGTTGTACACCTGCCGGTCGTGATCGGTACGTGCCGAGTCTGGAGTTCCAGAAAGACCCGAGGTTCCCTGTGCCATGGTGTCCTCCACTGGTAGAACGACAGTGTTCCCGAGGGATTCGCGGTGGTCCGCAACGAAGACATTATCCCTACCCCGAGGCCGTAGCAGGAAGAGTTACCGCCTCGGGTCCTCCGTTGCCGGTAGGGACTCCCTCAGAGTCGGATCTCCAGCACATCGTCGATGGCGTCGGCCATGCTCAGCTGGGAGTGGTCGACCATGGCGCGCCAGCAGGAGGCCTGGAACGGCAGCAGCAGCGGCTCGGGCGAGCGGGCGGAGCTGTCGTAGAGCTCGCCCACCTCCCGAAGCAGCCGATCTCGGACGGCGGGGTCGAGCCCGGCAGTCGAGGGCCGCCGCTCCACCATCGCGATCAAGCCGGACCGGGTGATCGGAACCCAGTTGCGGAAGTTCTTGCGCTCGAGGTCGCCAAAGTATGGGCTCTCTGCGATCGACTGGACCGAGTCGACGCCGTAGTCACCACTCATCGCCTCGGGATCGGCTGCCTTCATCAGGTTTGTCAGCCGGCGTACCCATGGCACAGTGTCGTCGCGGGTGTTGTAGGCCACGGCCAGATATCCGCCCGGTCGGAGTACCCGCGCAATCTCCGACATCGCCAGCCCGGGCGCGAACCGGTGCAGGGTCTGCGAGGCGGTGACGACGTCGAACTGGCACGACAGGAAGGGCAGCGCCTCCGCCTGTCCGGCGATGTGCAGCCGGGTACCGAGCTTGTCGGGAAGCTTGGCCACCAGGTCGACGTCACGGTCCACGCAGAACACCTCATGGCCCAGCTCGGCCAGCGACTGGGCGAAGGCGCCGGTTCCGGACCCGAGGTCGACGATGCGGGCGGGTGCGGTGCCCGCCATCCAGACGGGCGCTGCCGCTGGGTACAGACTCCGGCGCGGGCGACTCATGGTGCAGACTCTAGTCGTGGCCGACCCGCTAGCCGATCTGACGCTGCTCGAGGGTGTGCCGTCCGCCGTGGTTGCCGCGCGGGCCGCTGTGGACGCGGTGCTGAGGGACCGCGGCTTCCGCCAGGTTACGGCCGAGCAGTCGGCGCAGGCGCTGCTGGCCGGTGCTCGCGCCAGCGCACAGCTCAGTGACGACCCGGGGAGGTGGCTCTCCGGCGTGGTCCGTCTCTATACCGAGCTCGTCGGCCTCAGCCCGCTGGTCCGCGTCTCGCCGGGCCAGGCAATGGCGCGCGCCCACGCGCTGCTGGCTCACGGCCTGGTGACGGACGCCGAGCTGGGTCGGGTCCGCGATGACGATCAGGTGTCGCACCGGATGGTGGGGCTGACCCGGCTATTGACCTCGCCCACCACGGCGTCTGCGATCGTGCTAGCGGCGGTGGTGCACGCCGAGCTTGCCACGGTCGAGCCGTTCGGCTGCGGCGACGCCCTTGTTGCTCGGTGCCTGGAGCACATGGTGCTCATCGACGCGGGGGTTGATCCAGCTGCGGTGATCGTGGTGGAGGCCGGCCACCTGGCTGCCGGTGAGGAGTACGGACGGCGGTTGGTCGGCTATCGCGATGGAGGAGCTGCCGGAGTCAAAGGCTGGCTGCTGCACTGCGCCCAGGCTGTGGCGTACGGCGCGGAGGTGTCGGGGCTGTCGCCGTCCCGTCCGCGTCGCAGCTGATCGCAACTGATCATCTGAGAGGAGCAGATTTACCCAGCGCAGATCGGTTAGCTAGGCAAACCATTGGGGGACATGACTCGGCGCCCGTATGTAATACGGGCGCCGTGCCTGGCACACCAAGCCAGGTGACCAAGCGTGCGTATCAACAGTGTTGGCCCAGGGCAAGCCTGGATCCAACGACCCATTTCGATGGGTGATCGGCACGTGGGTACTTGGCTGGCGTGCAAGGTCCACTGGCTAGTAGCTCGAAGACTAAGCCGGAGCGGCTTGCGGCCACCCTCGGAAGTTGCATGTTGCTCACTCTTCGTCTACGAGTCAGTGTCTCTTGCACTCAGTTGTACCCCTTCACCGACGACTTGAAAAGGGTTACAGGCAAAAGAAAACTTATAGCTCGGCGTGTCTTGCCGCCATTTAACCGTCGTATATCTGCGGGTACGACTGCGCCGAGCGTCTCCGCACTGCAGCGCGCGAAAGTATTGGCGCCGACCCGACACCATGATCAACAACCCCCTCGGTTTTCCACAGCGCAGAGCCGGGCACACCGGGATCCACAGATGCTCCGACGCCCTGCATTTCTCACCCCGGGCGAGGCAGAGTGACGGCATGACTGATCGATCGGGAAGCCGTTCCTGCGCTGTGGTGGTGACCGCGGATGAGGAGTTGCTCGACCAGGTGCTGGCGGTCGCGGCGGCGGTCGACGTGGAGCTCGAGGTGCTGCCCGATGCGGGTGCCGTACGGTCTCGCTGGGTCCGCGCGGCTGCCGTGCTGGTCGGTATCGACCAGGCCTCGGCGGTGGCCGCGATGATGCTTCCGCGTCGGGCCGAGGCGTACGTGGTCGGGCCAGACCACGCCCGCGACCTGCTGCACGCCTGGTCAGTCCCGCTCGGTGCTGCGGTGGCGTCGTTGCCGAGTGGCGTGGGCTGGCTGACCGGGGCTGTGGCTGATGCGGTCGGTTCACGGATCGGCGGCGGCCGGCTGCTGGCCGTGGTCGGCGCGTCGGGCGGAGCGGGGGCGTCCACCTGCGCTGCCGGGCTCGTCGTCACGGCTGCGTTGCGGGCACAACGATGCCTGCTGGTCGATGCCGATCCATTGGGCGGCGGTATCGACCTGCTGCTGGGTGCCGAGCGGGCGCCGGGATGGCGTTGGCCGCGCCTGATCGCTGCCCGGGGCCACCTTGGCGACTTGGCGGGCCAGGTGCCGCGGGTGGATGGGGTTGATGTGTTGTCGATGGCGCGGACCGAGTCGTCCGACCCCGGACCGGACGCGATGAAGGCGGTCCTGATCTCCGCCACTCGAAGCCATGATCTGGTGGTGGTGGATCTACCCCGAACGCTGGGCCCGGCCGGGCGCGAGGTGCTCCGCCGAGCGGACGCTTTGGTGCTGACGGCCGTGGCTGACCTGCGAAGCATCGCCGCCGGGACGCGGTTGCTTGAGCAGCTCGGTGACGTGTCCGGCACCACCGGTCTGGTGGTCCGGGTTCCGCGCCGCCGGACCGTTGGCCCGGAGACGGTCGCTGAGGGACTGGGCCTGCCACTGCTGGCTTGGGTGGCCGACGACCCGTCCCTGCGGGCCGGTGCAGAGCGGGGCGACCCACCGGCCCGGATGTCTCGTAGTGCGCTGGGTCGGGCCTGTCGGGCGGTCCTGGACTGGCCCGAGCTGAACGCACGGCCAGCCGCATGAGTGCCGTCGAGCTCGAGCCGGTCCGCGGCCGGTTGGCCCAGCTGAGCCGCGGCCACACCTCGGCGGATGTCGCTGACGCGATGCGGGCATCCGGGCAGGTGGTCACCGACACCGCACTGTTGGCGACCGTGGACGCGTTGCGCCGCGAGAGTGTCGGTGCCGGGTTGCTGGACCCACTGCTGCGGCTCAGCGGGGTAACCGACGTGCTGGTCAACGGGCCCGAGCGTGTCTACGTCGACCGTGGCGAGGGCCTGGAGCTAACCGGGGTCAAGTTTGAATCCGATCTGGCGGTCCGCCGGCTGGCGCAACGAATTGCGTCCTCCGTCGGGCGTCGGCTCGACGATGCCTCACCGTTCGTGGACGCCCGGCTGCAGGACGGGACTCGGGTACACGCGGTGCTCGGCAGCCTCGCCTCGCCGGGGACCTGCCTATCGTTACGGATGCCCGCCCGCCGGGCATTCGCACTGGCCGACTGCGTCGCGGGAGGCAGCTTGAGCGCCGGAGCGGAGCAGCTGTTGCGCCAACTTGTTACGGCACGCCTCGCCTTCATGATCAGCGGCGGCACCGGATCGGGCAAGACGACGCTGCTCGCGGCTCTGCTCGGCGTCGTACCGGATGACCAGCGGATCGTGATCGTGGAGGACTCGCGGGAGCTGGCTCCCGATCATCCTCATGTCGTCTGGCTGGAGGGGCGTCCGGCAAACGCCGAGTCGACCGGGGCCATCACCTTGACCGAACTCGTGCGGCAGTCGCTGCGGATGCGTCCGGATCGGCTGGTGGTCGGCGAGGTACGTGGCGCGGAGGTTCGCGACCTGCTGGCCGCGATGAACACCGGCCATGAGGGAGGGTGCGCCACCGTTCACGCGAACTCGGCCACCGACGTACCCGCGAGGCTGGAGGCCCTGGCCGCGTTGGGTGGCATGAGCCGCCCCGCCCTGCATGCCCAGCTCGCCGCCGCGCTCGACCTGGTTCTCCACATCGGGCGGCAGTCGGGCCGGCGGCGACTGGAGGAGATCCACGTTCTAGCCGTCGATCCAGGCACGGGGCTGGTCCGAACCGAGTGTGCCCTGGACTTCCTGACCGACGGGCGAACGCGATCCGGTCCGGGAGTGCGCCAGCTTGAGAGGCTGCTGAGCCGATGACAATGTTGTCCGGCCTGTGCGCGGCCGTAGCGGTGATCCTGGCGCTGACACCCCGCGCGAAGGTCCGGCAGCGGTTGCTGGACGTCCCTGAGTTGCGCGGGTCCCACTCGGCGCGGCCGGACCGGCCGGTCGGCACAATCCTCGGTCGGCTGGGTCTGGCCGCCGGTGTCTGTCTGCCCCTTGTTGTCTGGCTGTTGCTCGGTCCGAGGGCCGCGGTGCTGGCCGCGACGGCCCTGGTCATGATCGGGGTCGTACTGCGGCTGATCGCCGTCCAGGTCGCCGACCGCCGGGCGCTTCAAGCGCGCCGGGCGGTGGCTGAGGCTTGCAGTGTGCTGGCGTCTCAGGTGCGGGTCGGGCGGGTCCCGTCAGAGGCGTTGCGGGTTGCGGCCCAGGACTGCGCGGTGCTGGCAGAGGCTGACCAGGTCCAGCGGATGGGCGGCGACGTCACCGTCGTCTGGCGCGTGGGTGCGGGCCGGCCGGGGCAGGGAGGTCTGCTGCAGCTGGCTCGTGCCTGGCACATCTGTGCGCAGACGGGCGCGCCACTGGCGTCGGCGCTGGAGCGGGTCGCCGAGGCGCTGGCCACGGAGGAGGGCCTCCGAGCCGTGGTCGCCGGCGAGCTGTCGGCGCCTCGAGCGACCGGGAAGATCATGGCCGTGCTGCCGTTCTGCGGTCTCGGTCTCGGGTTCCTCATCGGCGGTGACCCGCTCGGCTTCTTGCTGTCGGGACCGTACGGCTGGGGATGTCTGATCGGCGGGGCCTGTCTGGCTGGCGCGGGGGTGCTGTGGATCGACCGATTGGCGCATGCCGCGGCGCAGCAGGGCTGAGGGGCCGGCCGTGGCCGACCCGCTCAGCGTCGCTTCCGCCATCTTTGCTGGGGTGGCGACCGGTCTGGCGGTGCGGAGCCCGCCACAGCAGCTCGGCCGGTTGCGGTCTGGTGTGACGCAGCCGTCCAGCAGGACCGGCTTGGCCCGACTGCTGGATGGCCGCCTCGACGCTCCATCGTGGCGGCGGCGCACTGTCGTCGCGGCTCCGGTCGGGGCAGCCGTGCTGGTGCTCGCCGGGCGGTCGGGGATGCACCCGCTGTGGCCCGCCGCCACAGCAGCAGCGGTGCTGACCGCGGCACTGATGATCGGGCTGGGGTGGCTGGAATCCTCCGCGGCCAAGGCCCGGCGGCAGCAGCTGGTCGCGGACCTTCCGCAGGCGCTGGAGCTGATGGCGGCGGCCTTGGCGGCGGGGGCGCCGCTGCGTCGGGCCGTAGCCGCGGTGGTCGAGGTGTTCGACGGTCCGGTTGCCGACGATCTCGGCCAGGTGCTGGCTGCGGTGGATCTGGGAGTAGCCGACGCTCAGGCGTGGCGGGATCTCGCCACCAGCCCGGCCTGGAGCCGGGTCGCCTCGGATATCGCCCGGTCGGCCGAGTCGGGCACGATGATGGTGGAGACGTTGAGACAACATGCCAGCCGGGCTCGGGCCGATAGGCGCGCTCAGCTCGAGATCGCGGCGAAGTCGGTCGGTGTCCGCAGCGTGCTGCCGCTGATGCTCTGCTTCATGCCGGCCTTCATCCTGATCGGCATTGTTCCGACAGTCTCGTCCGCCCTGCTCACCGTCCTCCGCTGACACCCGGCGACCACTGAACCGTTCCACGGCCGGCAGTCCCGACCCGTTCGGTTCCCGCTCGTACACGAGAGGCGATGTCGGTGCTCGCGCTGTCCACAGGCCGTCTCCAGGGCGAAGCGGCGTCAACAGGTTGTGGCGCGCGCCGCACGCTTGTGCCAACCGTGCCGAGACTTCGGATGCATCCAGTCAGGGTGCGGCACCTGGGGAAGGTGCACAGTCGATGAAAGAGGTAACGCAGATGTCTGAAGCAGTCAGTCAGCCCGCCGGTGGTGATGTGGCTCCGGCGGTCCTCGGCACCGCCCTCGGCCTAGCGGCGATGGGGGCGCCGGGTCGAGCAGTCGGGCCTGCGGCCCCTACGGGCCGACAAGACGAGCGCGGCATGGTTAGTGCGGAGTGGGCGGTGGGAATCATCGCGGCGGTCGCCATCGCCGGGGTGCTACTCGCAGTGGTGACCAACGGCAAGGTCGAGAGTGCACTGCTGGAGTTCATCCTGTCCGTGATTCGCGGCTTCGCTCGCTGAGCTGACGGTGGACGCGGTCAGGCGGGTCGCAGGGGATCAGGGCGTCCACCGGTATGGCGATCAGGGTCGCACGGGACAGCGGGGAATGGTGACGGCCGAGATGGCCGTCGCCACCCTCGCGGCGCTGACGATCATGATCATGCTGTGCTGGGGCATCTTCGTGGTGGTGTTGCAGTTGCGTTGCGTCGACACGGCTGCTGAGGTCGCCCGGCAAGCTGCCCGCGATGATCAAGAATCGGTACGGAGGGCGGAGCGAGATGCGCCGGTCGGGTCCAAGATCAGCATCGCTACCCGAGGCGGAATCACCACTGTGGAGGTGCGGCTTGATGCTCGGCCGTGGATCCCCGGCCTGCCCACTGTGCCGCTTCAGGCACATGCCCAGGTCATCAACGAACCTGACGCGCCATGACAGTCCGGGCATACGACCGGTCGGACCGTGGCAGCGGGTCCATGATCATGCTCGGGGTGATGATGATCATCGGAGCGCTGAGCGTGGTCGGTGTCTGCATCACTGGCTACCTCGTCGCCGGCCATCGGGCCCGAGCAGCGGCTGACCTGGCCGCCCTCAGCGGGGCTGGAGCGATCAGCCGGGGCCAGGACGGCTGCCGGGCGGCACGGGGCAACGCCCGAGCCAACGGCGCAGAGATTACCCAGTGCGATCAGGTCGGCGACGAGATCGACTTCGTGATCACCGCCATGGTGGCGCTGGAGGTCACCACGCCCTGGCCCGGGCTTCCGTCCCGGGTCGTCGCCGTTGCGTACGCGGGGTCGAGCCAGTGACCAGGTCAACCCCGGTGATATCACCACCCGCCACAGGCGAGCAGCTCAGTCGGCACGCGGAGTGGGAGGATCCTTGACCTCGGACTCCGGCTCGACTGGCTCAACATCATCTGCGGGTGGCTGTTTCGGCCGGATCGTGATCTTGGCGGTGCCGCCGTCCAGATCGATGCCCAGCGGTGGCCCACCTCCGTGGGTGGGTTTGGAGACCAGCATCTTCTGTCGCTCCTTTTCCTCGCGTAAATGTCGCAGTCCGGGGTTGAAGATCTCGAAAAAGCTCATGAGTGGGGCTCGTCATGGGTGAGGGCGTCCGCCTCGTCCAACATCGCCTGGCGTTCAGCCGCGGAGGTGGTCGGACGGTCCGAGGCCGCCGGTTCGCCGGTGTGCGGCTCAGCGACGGTACCGGCTGGGCGGGCATCCGAGGGCTCAGCGAAGTCAACCCGCTTCGGAGCAGCTTCGGTCTCTTTGGCCCGGTCCGCTTCCACCGCAGCAGACGGTGTCTTCGCCGACGACCGATCGTCGTCCGCCCCGGCGGTCGCCACGGCGGCACCCGTCGGCTGCGTCGCCGCTGGGGTGGAGGTGGCACCCGCCGCTGCCTTCAGCCGCCGGATCTCCTTCTTCCGCTGCCGCTGCCGCTTCAGACCGGTGTACATCAGTGCGGCGGCCAGCAGCAGGATCAGCATGGCGCCCGCGCCGGTGAAATAGACGCCGGCCGCGTTGACCGTGATCTTGGCGCCGAAGATGGAGAGGTCGAAGACGCCCGGGTTGCTGACGACCACGGCAACGCTGAAAGCGACGATCAGGAGCAGCAGTACGGCAGCGATGGGAACCATGACGCCATTATCGCCCTCGCGGCACCGCTCGGGCTGACCCGACAACGGCGCTCGTCCGGGGCGGCTTCCTCAGGGCCTGCGCGTTCAGAGCAGCAGCCGGAGCAGCCGGATCGCCGACGACTTGTCCAGCACCTGGTTCCCGTTGCCACACTTGGGGGAGACCACGCATGCGGGACAGCCGGCCTCGCACTGACACGACTCCAGACGCTCCAGCGTCGAGCCAAGCCACTGGTCAGCCATCTCGAAGCCGCGCTGCGCAAACCCGGACCCGCCGGGCTGTCCGTCGTGCACGAAGACGGTGAGCAGACCGGTGTCGGGGTGCAAGGCGGTGGACAGCCCCCCGATGTCCCACCGGTCGCACGGTGCGAACAGCGGCAGCAGCCCGATCGAGGTGTGCTCGGCCCCGTGGGCTCCTCCCGCCAGCTGCTCCATGGTCAGGTCGTCGGTCAAGGCGGCTGCGTCGATGGTCCACCAGACGGCGGTCGTGCGCAGCGACCGTTGCTCAAGGTCGAGCGGAGTGGAGTCCCACACCTGGCCGGAGGCCTCGTCGCGGCGCAGGAACCCGGTGACCTGCGAAGTCACCGTCACCTCGCCGAAATGGAGGTGCCCGAGTCCGAACGGCCTGGATGCCCGCTCGGCCACCACCCTGACACCGGCGAGTATCTGCGGCTGGGTGTAGTAGCCGGGCCGAGCGGCTCGCACCAGTGCCTCCCCGAGCTCGGTGTCCAGCTCCTCGCTCAGATAGGTGTCACCCTGATGCAGATACACCGCACCCGGGTGCACCGTCGCGTCCGCGGCGCCCTGGTCGACGTACCCGAGCACCCTGCCGGTGTCCGCCTCAACGATCTCGACCGAGCGGCCGGCGGCAGCGCGCAGGTCGATCGCGTCGACCGCGCGCCCGGTGCTGGTCCAGAACCAGCCGGTCGGCCGTTGCCGGAGGGTGCCCTGCCGGCACAACCGATCCAGCAGCGGCGCCATCAGCGGCCCGAAGAAACGCTCGTCCGCCGTGGTCAACGGCAGCTCCTGCGCCGCCGCGGCCAGGTGTGGCGCCAGCACATAGGGATTGTCGGCATGCAGAACGGTCGCCTCCACGGGCTGGGAGAACAACAGCTCCGGGTGATCGAACAGGTACGCGTCTAGGGGCTCCTTCCGCGACACCAGTACGACGGTGGCCTCCTTGCCGGTACGGCCAGCGCGACCGGCCTGCTGCCACAGGGCGGCACGGGTGCCCGGGAAACCCGCGATGATCACCGTGTCCATCCCGGCAATGTCGACCCCGAGCTCCAGCGCGTTCGTGGCTGCCACCCCGCGCAAGGTGCCGTCGGACAGGGCGCGTTCAAGCCGGCGACGGTCGCCGCCGAGATATCCGCCGCGGTAGGCCTCGATCAGCCGGCCCGGCGCCGACTCACCCCGGCCCGGCTCCCCGGCCAGCTCGCGCTGCGCGCCGCCCGCCACCAGCTCGCGCTGCACGCCGACCCTCACCAGCTCGCGCTGCGCGCGCACCGCCACCAGCTCAGCCATCTTCCGGGACGGGATGAAGGCGATGGTCTGCCGGCCAGAACCGACCGACTCGGCGAGCAGTTCGGCGGCGTCCTCATCCGCCGTGCCGTCCGGCTCCCACAGCAGCATCTGCACCTGACCGTGCGCGGAGGCATCCCGGTCGACCACCACGATGTCGTCCCGTGCGGCGCCGATCAGCTCGGCGGCCGCCTCAGCGACATTGGTGCTCGTCGCGGAGGCGAGCACGAATACCGGGTCGGCGCCGTAGGACATCGCAAGCCGGCGCAACCTCCTGATCACCGCGGCGACGTGCGAGCCGAAGACTCCCCGGTAGCGATGCGACTCGTCGATCACCACATAGCGCAGCGACCCGAGGAAGGAGGACCAGCGGGCATGGTGCGGCAGCACCGAGCGGTGCAGCATGTCCGGGTTGGTCAGCACGTACGACGCGTACTCCCGCGCCCAGTCCCGCTCCGGTTGGTCACTGTCGCCGTCCAGCGTGGAGACCTTCCAGGAGTCCAGCCCGACCTCGACGCAGACCCGCAGCTGGTCATGGGCCAGCGCCTTGGTCGGGGCGAGGTAGAGCGCCGTGTGCGGCCGCCGTGGTCTCAGCAGCTCGTTGCGGGCGACCGTCCCGACGGGAGCGACGGCGTCCGGGCCGCCGTAGGTCGCTGCCATCACCGGGAGCAGGTACGCCAACGTCTTGCCGGACGCGGTCCCGGTGGAGACCACCGTGTGGCTGCCACCGCGGACTGCCTCCGCGGCCTCGGTCTGGTGCCGCCATAGCTTCGTGATGCCGCGGTTCTCGCAGGCCTGCCGAACGGTCCCGGGCAGCCAGTCGGGCCACCCGGCCGGAACTCCGGTCCGGGCCGGCAGAACATGCAGGTGTCGCACCTGGGAACTCCTGCGCCATCGCACGACCGGGTCGGCCGCCGTCAAGCGGTCACCGGTGTCCTGCCCTTGATCATCTTCAGGCACTACGTGCGAGACGTCCTTCGGCACTTCGTGCGCCCTACTTCTAGGCACTTCGTGCGCATCGATTCTAGGCACTTCGTGCGGGTCGATTCTAGGCACTTCGTGCGGGTCAATTCTAGGCACTTCGTGCGAGTGACTCCGCTGCTGGCCAGGCACCCCGCACGTACTGCGGAGCGTAGCGCGCCTGATCGCGGGAAAGTCCAAGCTCGTGCGCCGCCCGTAGCGGCCAGGCCGGCTCCCGCAGTGCGGCGCGGGCCAGCAGCACCGCATCGGCGTGCCCGTCGGCCAGGATCGCCGCGGCCTGCTGCGGGTCGGTGATCATCCCGACCGCGGCCGTCGGCAGCCCGGCCACCTTTCGTACCTCGGAGGCCAACGGCACCTGATACCCCGGTCCGACCGGAATCGATGCGTTGACATTGCCTCCGCTCGACACGTCCACCAGGTCGACGCCCAGCTCTGCCACCCACTGCGCCACCTGAGCGGTGTCGGCGACCGACCAGCCCTCGTGTACCCAGTCGGTGCCGGAGAAGCGGACGAACAGCGGCTTGTGGTCCGGCCACACCGTGCGTACGGCCGCCACCGTCTCGGTCAGCAGCCGAGCGCGGTTGTGTAGTGAGCCGCCGTAGGAGTCCTGGCGATGGTTCGACAGCGGAGACAAGAACTCATGCAGCAGATAACCGTGGGCTGCATGCAGCTCGACCACGTCGAACCCGGCCCGGTCGGCTCGGGCGGCTGCCGCCGTGAAGTCCGCCACTACCTGGGCGATGCCCTCGACGGTCAACCGCTGCGGCGTGGCCAGGCCGTCGAACGCCACCGCCGAGGGTGCCACCGTGGTCCAGCCGCCGTCCTCGGGCGAGACGGAACCGGAAGCCTGGTCCCAGAACGAGTGGGTGGACGCCTTCCGACCGGCGTGGGCAAGCTGGATCGCCGGTACCGCCCCCTGGGCCCGGATGAAGCGGGTGATCCGTTCCCAGGCGGACGCCTGTGCGTCGTTCCAGATCCCAGCGTCTTCGGGCGTGATCCGTCCCTCCGCAGACACGGCGGCCGCCTCGGTCATCACCAGACCGAAACCGCCGGTGGCGCGGGCACCGAGATGGACCAGGTGCCAGTCGTCGGGCATTCCGTCGTTCCCGCGGCACGAGTACTGGCACATCGGCGCCAGCCAGATACGGTTCGGCACGAGGATCGATCGTAAAGACAAGGGGTCGAAGAGAGATACAGACACCAGATCAGGGTGTCACGACACTTGAAACGGACTGGACCGTCCCATCCCCTGTCCCTTCGACCCAACCAGTAGCACTAGTGGTTAGACTGCGGGCCCAGCGTGCCGAATAGGCGCGAGATACCCCGATGTCTCAGGAGGACGCTGCATGTCCCAACTTCCAGTCACTTTGGAAGTGACCCCGCTCGCTGTCGACCTGTCGGGGACCAACCTGACTCTAGTGGCGATCGTCGGCGTCATTGCCCTGATCGCTGTGGTGATGGCCCTGGTCTTCCGTCGTGAGGTGCTCGCCGCCGACGACGGCACCCCCAATATGAAGGCGATCGCGCTCGGTGTCCAGGAGGGAGCCAGCGCGTACCTCGGTCGCCAGTTCCGTACCTTGGCCCCCTTCGCAGGGGTTGCATTCCTACTGCTCCTGCTGCTGCCGGCACACGGCGACGGCGGCTTCGGTGAGTGGACCCTGAAGATCTTCCGCTCGGTGGCCTTCCTCTGCGGCGCATTCCTGTCCGCCCTGATCGGGTTCCTCGGCATGTGGCTCGCGGTCCGGGCCAACGTACGGGTGGCAGCGGCCGCGCGCACCTCCAACCGGGACGCCGCCATGAAGATCGCCTTCCGGACCGGTGCACACGTCGGTATGGCCACCGTTGGTTTCGGCCTGCTGGGGGCCTCCATCGTGGTCCTCGTCTTCCGCAGCGATGCGCCCACCATCTTGGAGGGCTTCGGCTTCGGCGCCGCCATGCTGGCCATGTTCATGCGTGTCGGTGGCGGCATCTTCACCAAGGCCGCCGACGTCGGCGCCGACCTGGTCGGCAAGGTGGAACAGAACATCCCCGAGGACGACCCCCGCAACGCGGCCACCATCGCCGACAACGTCGGTGACAACGTGGGCGACTGCGCGGGTATGGCCGCTGACCTGTTCGAGTCCTACGCGGTCACCCTCGTCGCCTCGCTGATCCTGGGTAAGGCCGCGTTCGGTGAGTTCGGCTTGGTGTTCCCGCTGATCGTGCCGGCCATCGGCGTCGTCACCGCCATCATCGGCGTCTTCCTGACCAAGCCGCGAACCGGCGAGAACGGTCTGAAGACCATCAACCGCTCCTTCTACCTGTCGGCCGGAATCTCCGCAGTCCTCTGCGCGATTGCAGCCTTCGCCTATCTGCCGGCCAACTTTGCCGACCTTGGTGTCGCCGATCTCGCCTTCACCGGACCGATCGACGACCCCCGGGTCGTTGCCCTCGGCTCGGTGCTGATCGGCATCGTGCTGGCCGCGGTCATCTTGTCGCTGACCGGCTACTACACCGGCACCGAGGACCGGCCGGTGAAGGACGTCGGTCGTACCTCGCTGACGGGCGCGGCCACCGTCGTGCTGGCCGGCATCTCGGTCGGGATGGAGTCGGCGGTCTACACCGCCCTGGTCATCGCGGCCGCGGTCTTCGGTGCTTTCCTGCTCGGCGGTTCGGGCGTCATCGCCCTGTTCGCGATCGCGCTGGCCGGGTGTGGCCTGCTGACCACGGTGGGCGTCATTGTGGCCATGGACACCTTCGGACCCGTCTCCGACAACGCGCAGGGCATTGCTGAGATGTCCGGCGACGTGGACGGTGAGGGAGCCCAGATTCTGACCGAGCTGGATGCTGTCGGTAACACGACCAAGGCCATCACCAAGGGCATCGCGATCTCCACCGCTGTACTCGCCGCGACCGCCCTGTTCGGCTCCTACACCGACGCCATCCGAGGCGTGCTGGCCGAGAACTACGCACGCTTCACCGAGCAGGCCGTGGTGTTCGCCCCGCAGACACTGGTGGGCCTGATCCTCGGTGCCGCCGTGGTGTTCCTCTTCTCCGGTCTGGCGATCAGCGCGGTCGGCCGGGCCGCCGGCGCCGTCGTGTTCGAGGTACGCCGCCAGTTCCGCGAGATCCCCGGCATCATGGAAGGTACCGGCAAGCCCGAGTACGGCCGGGTCGTCGACATCTGCACCAAGGACTCGCTCCGCGAGCTGGCCACTCCTGGCCTGCTGGCGCTGTTCGCTCCGGTTGCCGTCGGTTTCGGCCTGGGCGCACCGGCCCTGGCCGGCTACCTGGCGGGTGCCATCGCCACCGGCACGCTGATGGCTGTCTTCCTGGCGAACTCCGGTGGCGCCTGGGACAACGCCAAGAAGCTGGTCGAGGACGGCCACCATGGCGGCAAGGGATCGCCGGCACACGAGGCGACCGTTATCGGTGACACCGTGGGCGACCCGTTCAAGGACACGGCCGGTCCGGCCATCAACCCGCTGATCAAGGTGATGAACCTGGTCGCCGTGCTGATCGCCCCCGCTGTGGTCGCCATGTCGCCGCTGAGCACGACCGAGTCGCCGGTGCGGTATGCCATCGCTCTGGTGGCGTTGGGCATCATCGTCGCCGCCGTCACCATCAGCTCCCGCCGTGGCATCTCGATGGCTGGAGAGGCGCCGGCGAACGACTCCGACACCGTTCCCAACCATGTCCCGGCAGCACTGGACCAGCCGCCGATGCGCCCTGCGGAGCAGATCGAGCCGACCGAGGTCAACAAGCGCAGCTGATTTCGCATTCGACGAAGATCACGTCCGTACCCGTACCGGGTGCGGACGTGATCTCGGTTTGGGGGCCAGCCAGAACACCGGTCAGCGCGAGCGCTGAGTGCGACACGGGTCTTGCCCGGCGGGGGTTCGGCGGCCGCTGGCACACTTGGTGCACCATGAACAACCAGCCGACTGCATCCAGCCCCGATCCTCGGCGGGGTGAGCCGCAGGGTCCTTCCGCTGAGCCGGAGCCATCCCTCGCCGACTATCCGCCGCCGTCACCGTGGACGCAGTCCGGATGGACGGGGTCCAGCCCGCAGCCATCTGCGGCGCCGGCTCCACGGTTCGCTCCACCGCCCAGCTACGGGCCGACGCCCGGTCCCGGGCATCACGGACCGTCGCAGTACTGGCCCAGCCTTGACGGGCAGAACCCGTACCCACCGCAGCCACATCCGGCCACCTCACCCTACGGCCCCGCGCCGTACGGCCAGCCGACCTACGGTCAGGCTCCGTACCCGGGCCAGACCACGTACGGCCAGCCACCCAACGGCCAGGGTTCCTACGGTGAGCCCCCGTACGGTCTCGCGCCCTACGGCCAGCCGCCCTATCCGGTACCTGCCGGACAGGGCCGGCTGAGCGCTCTGCCGGAGGTGCCTCGTCCCTACCAGCAGATGCTCCGCGGGCCGCGACACCGCTGGTGGCGGCCGGTGCTGTCGCTGCTGCTAGCGGCGCTGTTCGCGGTGGTGTCGATCAACCTGTTGACGATCCCGCTGGCTCTGGCCGGCATCGCCGCCGGGGTGAGTGACCCGATCGGCTGGGTGACCCAGCAGATCTCCGCCACCACGAACCTAGGGCCCGTCGGGTTCCTCTACGTCAACCTGTCGCTGGTCGTGCTGATCCCGTGTACCACCCTCGCGATCTGGATTGCGCATCGGATCCGGCCCCGCTACGTCTCGTCCGTGCAGGGTGGGCTGCGGTGGAGATGGCTGCTGCGATGCCTGCTGGTGGTGCTGCCGCTGTGGGGCATCTATCTCGGCCTGAGCGCAGTTCTCGAGCCGGCGCGCTCGCCACGGCCGGACCAGTGGCTGATCCTGCTGGCCATCGTCGTCTTCCTCACCCCACTGCAGGCGGCGGGGGAGGAGTACTTCTTCCGGGGGCTGATCACCCAGTCGGTCGGCTCCTGGTTCTCCAACCCGATTGTGGCGTTCGTGGTGCCGACGGTCATCGCCACGGGCGCGTTCGCGGCGGCGCATGGCAGTTCCGACATCTGGGTGTTCGCCAGCCTGGCCGTGTTCGGGTTGACCGCCTCGGTCCTCACCTGGCGGACCGGCGGGCTGGAGGCGGCGATCGCGATCCACGCGGTCAACAACGTCGGGGTGTTCTTCACCGTGCTGCTGGTCGGCGGCTGGAACGAGGCATTCGTCAGCGAGTCCTCCGAGGGCACGCCCTGGCAGGTGCTGATAGCCGTCGTCGTGCACGGCATCGCCTTGGCGCTGATCCTCTGGCAGGCGCGCCGGTCCGGCATCAAGCGCGAGTACCAGCCGGAGGTCTCGGCCGCCTGAGAAGGCTCACGCAGTGTCGGTGACCCCGCCCGCCAGTGCCCAGCGGATCGTCCACGAGATCGTCCGGGCCAGCGGCTGGGCCACCAGCCGGTCGGTGATCGGTAGCGTCGGCAGGTGCAGCTGGGCCCGGGCCCAGGCCGGCAGGAGTGAGACCGCACCAGCAGCGAGCGCCTCGTACCCGATCCGTGCCATCGTTGGCAGCGGTGGGTTCCAGAGCAGCAGCTCGGCGGCTTCCAGCGCCGGGTCTGACCCGGCCAGCTCCGGCTGGAAATCTCGCATCGCCGCCCCCAGCTCGGCAACCGTTCGCGGTGCGTCGACGACTCCGAGTTTCTCCGCCACAATGGCGCACTGCGCGACGTACTCGTCGGCGCCGGAGCGGGACAGCGGACGGCGGCCGAACCTTTGATGGGCGCTGAGGAAGCTGTCGACTTCCGCGACATGGATCCACCGCAGCAGATGAGGGTCGGCGGCGGAGTAGCGCCGCCCGTCAGCGAGGCTCCCGCTCACCCTTCGGTGGATGGCCTTCACGATGGCGATGCTGCGCTCCGCGTCGGCGATGGTGCCGTACGTGGTGATGGCCAGAAAGGCACTGGTGCGGTGCAGCCGCCCCCATGGGTCGCCCCGGAACGCCGAGCTCTCGCTGATTGCCCACATGGCGACGGGGTGCAGCGACTGCAGCAGTAACGCCCTGATGCCCCCGATGAACATCGAGGTGTCCGCATGAACCCGCCAGATCGCGTCGTTCTCGCTGAACCATCGCTCGCCGGGGGTGTCCCAGATCTTGCTGTGCACGGCGTGGAAGTCCGAACCAGCGATCCGGTCCTGGATGGCCCGAGCCATCGTGGCGCGCGGCCGGGCGAGCAGCGCGGAGGACATACCTGGATCGTACGCTGGGTCATCAGAAGCGGATGAGGAGCGATGACGCTCAGGCAGGAGCGGACCGATGGGTGCCTACGACGACGACTACCGGGCCAGTGTGAGTGACCCGAACGCGTTCTGGGGCCGGCAGGCGGCGGCGATCGACTGGTTCCGCACACCGAGCACCGTCCTGGACGACTCCGCAGCACCGCACTACCGGTGGTTTCCCGACGGCCGGCTCAACACCTGCTACAACGCGCTGGACCGGCAGGTGATCCGCGGTCTGGCCGATGAGCCTGCGCTGATCTTCCACTCCGCCATCACCGGTGCGCGTCAGACCTACACCTACGCCAAGCTGCTGGAGCTGGTGGCCCAGCTGGGCGGAGCCTTGCGTGATCTGGGGGTCGCTCGTGGCGACCGGGTGGTGATCTATCTGCCGATGGTTCCCGAAGCGGTGATCGCGATGCTGGCCTGCGCCCGGATCGGTGCCATTCATTCGGTCGTCTTCGGCGGCTTCGCTGCCACCGAGCTGGCCGCACGCATCGACGACGCTCAGCCGAAAGTGGTCATCTCCGCCTCGTGCGGTCTGGAGGCGGACCGGGTAGTCGCCTACAAGCCGCTGCTCGAAGCCGCGCTGGCGAAGGCCAGCCACCAGCCGTCGCACTGCGTCATCCTCCAGCGGGAGCAGCTTCGGGCCGAGCTGGTCCAGCCGCGTGACCTCGACTTCGACCTGCTGATGCGGCCGGGCTCGTGCGAGCCGGCGGTCTGCGAGGAGCTGGCGGCTACCGATCCGCTCTACATCCTCTACACCTCCGGCACGACAGGAAAGCCGAAAGGCATCGTGCGCGACAATGGCGGTCACGCGGTGGCACTGGCGTACTCGATGAGCACCATCTATGACATCGGTGTCGGCGACGTGATGTTCACCGCCAGCGATGTCGGCTGGGTCGTCGGTCACTCCTACATCGTCTACGCCCCGCTGCTGGTCGGGGCCACGACGGTGCTGTACGAAGGCAAGCCGGTCGGCACCCCGGACGCCGCCAGCTTCTGGCGGGTGGCGTCGATGCATCGGGTGAAGGCGCTGTTCACCGCCCCAACCGCCATCCGCGCGATCCGCAAGGTCGACCCAGACGGAGCCTTGATCGACAACTACGACCTGTCGTCGCTGCAGACCCTGTTCCTGGCTGGGGAGCGACTCGATCCGGACACCTTCGGGTGGGCCGGGAAGAAGCTCGGGGTCCCGGTGGTCGACCACTGGTGGCAGACGGAGACCGGCTGGCCGATCGCGGCAAACCCGCGAGGGCTGGAACCGCTGCCCCTGAAGGCTGGATCTCCGTCCGTCCCGGTGCCCGGGTTCGACGTCGCCGTGCTCGGTCGTGACGGCGTACCGGTCCCGGCCGGCCAGGAGGGTGCGATCTGCCTGCGGCTGCCGCTGCCGCCCGGGACGCTGACCACCGTCTGGGGCGACGACAACCGGTTCGTGGCTGGCTATCTGTCCACGTTCGAGGGCTACTACCTGACCGGTGACGGCGGCTATCTGGACGAGGACGGCTATCTGTATGTGATGGGCCGGACCGACGACGTGATCAACGTGGCCGGCCACCGGCTGTCCACCGGCGCGATGGAGGCCGTACTCGCCTCACACCCGGCGGTCGCCGAGTGCGCGGTGATCGGCGTCGCCGACGAGCTCAAGGGCCAGCTGCCCCGGGGCCTGGTGGTGACCAAAGCGGGCTTCACCGGGGAAGACTCGACGCTGGCCGCTGAGCTGGTGGCTATGGTCCGGCAGGAGGTCGGAGCCGTGGCCTGCTTGCGGCAGGTCGATGTGGTGGCGGCGCTGCCGAAGACCAGGTCGGGCAAGATCTTGCGGAAGACCATGCGGGACATCGCCGACGGGCGGCCCACCGTCGTACCGTCGACGATCGAGGATCCGGCCGTGGTGGACGCCTTAACGCCGGTGCTCCGGGGACTCCTCCGGGGGTGACGCGGGCGCCGGCGCTCAGCGGCCGCGGCGCTTGGGCCGTTTAGCTCCGACTGCGGATCCACGTGGAGGCCGGTTCACGGCGACCCTACCGGCCTTGGCGGGCTGGCTCTTCTTCGCCGGCTTGGTGTGCGACTTGGACGCCTGGTCCGGCCCGGACTTCTTGTCCGTCCCGGACGGGGAGCGCGAGCTGTTGGCCGAGCGACCGCGGACCACTCCGACGAACTCCTCGGTGAGGTCGCTGGTCAGCTCGACCGGCCACGCCAGGGCGATCTGGGTGTCCGGCGCGTCGCTGACAGGTCGGTAGACGAGGTCGCGCCGGCTGTACGACCGGGCGACCGACTGCGGCACGATGACGATCCCGGCGCCGCCCGCGACGAGGTCGACTGCATCGGCCGGGTCGACGTAGTCCAAGAGCTCCTCGTCGGCCAGGTCGGCGAGGGTCACCTCCTCAAAGAGCGACGCCGGGTGGTCCTTACCGACGATCACCACGGGTACCTCGCGGTAAAGCGGGATCACGTTCAACCCGTCGCTGTGGACCGGGAGCCGGACGAAACACATCTCGACGCGCTGGTCACGCAGGGCCGGCTCGGCGTCCAGCTCCTCGACACCGACCAGGTCGAGCCGGACGCTCCGGAAACGCTCAGCCCAGACCCTGGCCCACTTGGTGACGGTCACGCCGGGCACGTACCCGACCGTGAGCGTTGTCGGTCCGGTGGTCTCGGGGGGCAGGGTCGCCAGCCGTCGCTCCTCGGTGGCGATGATCGGGCGGGCTCGCTCCAGCAGCTCCCGGCCGGCGTCGGTCAGCTCGGTGGGCTGCGCCCCGGGCACGAACAGCTCCGTCCCCAGCTCGCTCTCCAGCGCCGTCACGGACGCGCTCAGCGCGAGCCGGGACACGTTCAGCGCGGCCGCGGCGCGGCCGAAGTGCAGTTCGTCGGCGACCGCGACGAACCAGCGAAGGCGTTCCACATCGATATCCACTCTGCCTCCGTCGTCGATAACCACACTGCCTCCGTCGTCGATAACCACACTGCCTCCGTTGTCGGGGGATGTTCACTACACTCCGGCCACGGTGGGGCGGATAGGCTGTCGAAGTGAGCCAGACCATGAAGCCTCTCACCGCGGCCAACAAGCTCGGTATCCATCTTCCCGCCGCCCCGGAGGAGTTCCAGAACACCCCCATCACCCGGGACGAGCTGGAAGCGCTGCGGGCGGAGCCGCCGCAGTGGCTGGTGGAGCTGCGCCGGACCGGGCCTTTCCCCCGCGAGGTGGTAGCCCAGAAGCTCGGAATCTCCCGGGCCGGCCTGGCCCGCGGTGGGGTGGGTGACGCGCTGGACGCCGACCAGATCGGTGCGCTCCTCGCCGACCCGCCGGAGTGGCTGCAACGCGAGCGCAAGAGCTACCGGGACGTGGTGGCGGAGAAGGAACGGGTCAAGGACCAGCAGGCAGCCAGATAGCCGCCGCCCACGATGCTCAGCGACAACACCTGCCGCGCACTGCGCGCCGCCCTGACCGACTCCGACTACACCGTGGACGCCGTCGTCGACCTGATCGGCGAGGAGGCACACCGGGCCCTCGGGCGGAACTCGACCGTCGCCGCGGTCCGTGCCCTGCGGGGCCGTCGGGACCGGCTGTCCACCCTGACCCTGCTCTGGCCGCTGCAGCGGCCGGTGCCGCGAGACGATCTCGAGATCGCACTTCCCGGGGTGGTGGATGCGCTGATGGCCGCCGAGGTGCTGTCCCAGCAGGGCAGCACCGTTCGAGCCGAGATCGACATCCGGCCGTACGCCAGCGACGACGGGGCGGCGGGTTGGGTCGTGTCGGACCTCTCACCGGGGCTGGACAGCACCGTTGCACCGATGCGGCCCGACTTCGTCCTCGGGGTGTCTCCCGCGTCCAGCACGCTGGCGCAGCTGACCGTACGCCGGCCGGTGGCCCGCGCCCTGGACCTCGGTACGGGCTGCGGAGTGCAGAGCCTGCACCTGGCCCGGCACGCCGATACGGTGGTCGCCACCGACCTGAACCCGCGGGCAGTGGAGCTGGCCCGGCTCACGTTCGCTCTCAACCAGGTCGACGTCGACCTGCGGCTCGGCAGCATGTATGAACCGGTCGAGGGGGAGCAGTTCGACCTGATCGTCACCAACCCGCCGTACGTCATGTCGCCGCCCGGGCCGGACGCCGACCGGCTGACCTATCGGGAGGGTGGCTGGGAGGCCGACGGGCTGGTCCAGCATGTCGTACAGCGGGGTGCCGAGCTGCTGGCTGACGGCGGCACCTTGCAGGTGCTGGCCAACTGGGCGCACCCGAAGGACAGCGCCTCGGCGGAGCCGAACTCCGGAAAAGGCTGGGCGGACCGGCTCGCCGCGTGGATCGAGCCGACCGGCTGCGACGCTCTGGTGATCCAGCGCGAGACCCTCGATCCGTATGAGTACATCGAGCTGTGGCTGGCGGACGCGGGTCTGTCCGGTTCGCCGGACTACACGAAGCGGTACGAGGAGTGGCTGGACTACTTCGAGCGGTTGGGGATCGCCGCGGTCGGGATGGGCTGGATCGTGTTGCACAAGACGGGTCGAGCCACGCCGCAGGTACAGATCGAGAATTGGCCCTACGGGGTCGAACAGCCGATCGGGCCGGCAATCCAGGCACACCGCGCGGCGGTGGATCTGGAGCAACGGTTCAGCGACGCCGACCTGCTGGAGCAGCGCTGGGTGCTGGCCGACGACATCGTCGAGGAGTCCACAGCGACACCTGGCGGTGCCGGTCTGAACCAGATAGTTCTGCGGCAGCAGCGAGGGTTTCGGCGCGCAGTCGAGGCCGACACCGCTCTGGCGGGTATCCTGGGGGCCTGCGACGGTGAGATGCCGCTGGGCCGGATCGTGGCCACTGTCGCCGAGATTCTTGAGGTTGACGCGGCCGCGCTGCAGGCGGAGACACTGCCGAAGGTGCGAATGCTGGTTCGGGACGCCTTCCTGGGCATCTGACGCCGATCGTGACGCCAGCCGGGGACGATCGGTGGGTTGACTCAGGCGTTAGCATCGGTCGTTGGGCGCTATGAAACCGCGGCCGCGTGGTCGGCGCCGGCTGCGATAAAGCTGTCCGCGGACGTGAGTCCCGGTAGCGGCGGGGGATTCCAGACGTAGAGTAAGCGCCCAACGCATACCGGGGGTATGCGCAGGGCACCACAGTGAACGAAAACGGCAGCACCGAGTTGCCGGAGGTTGGGGAAGGGATCGGCGTGGCAGCGAAAGCAGGGGGCAGGCGGCTCGTGATCGTCGAGTCCCCCACCAAGGCGACCAAGATCGCGAGCTTCCTCGGCGATGGGTACATCGTCGAGTCCAGCCGCGGTCACGTACGCGACCTGCCCACCGGCGCCTCGGAGGTCCCGGCGAAGTACAAGGGCGAGAAGTGGGCCCGCACCGGGGTAGATGTGGACCACGGCTTCGAGCCGCTCTACGTCGTCAACCCGGACAAGAGGGCCACCCTGCGCTCCCTCAAGGACGCGCTGGCTCAGTCCGACGAGCTGCTACTGGCCACCGACGGTGACCGCGAAGGCGAAGCCATCGCGTGGCATTTGCTGCAGGAGCTGAAGCCGAAGGTCCCGGCCCGCCGGATGGTGTTCCACGAGATCACCCCGCACGCCATCGCCGAGGCCGTCGCCAACCCGCGCGAGCTGGACACCGACCTGGTCGACGCGCAGGAGACGCGCCGCATCCTGGATCGGCTGTACGGCTACGAGGTCTCCCCGGTGCTGTGGAAGAAGGTGATGCCACGGCTCTCCGCTGGCCGGGTCCAGTCGGTCGCCACCCGGTTGATCGTCGACCGGGAACGGGAACGGATCGCCTTCCGCAGCGCCTCCTACTGGGACCTGGACGCCATCCTGGACGCCGGAGCCGGCGCCGAGCCACCGCTGTTCCCGGCCCGGCTGACCCACGTAGGCGACCAGCGCGTCGCCCAAGGCCGCGACTTCGACTCCCACGGGGCGATCAACGACAAGGGCCGCGAGCAGCTGGTCCATCTCGACGAGACGGCTGCCCAGGCGCTCGCGACGTCCCTGCGGAGCGCCTCGTACGCGGTGCAGAGCATCGAGTCGAAGCCCTACACCCGGCGCCCGTACGCCCCGTTCCGGACCACCACCATGCAGCAGGAGGCCGGCCGCAAGCTCGGCTTCACTGCCCAGCGGGCCATGTCGGTGGCGCAGGACCTGTACGAGGCCGGCTACATCACCTACATGCGTACCGACTCGGTGACGTTGTCCGAAACGGCGATCACGGCCGCCCGTAACCAGGTGCGGCAGCTCTTCGGCGCCGACTACCTGCCGGACAAGCCGCGGGTCTACACCTCCAAGGTCAAGAACGCCCAGGAGGCGCACGAGGCGATCCGACCGGCCGGTGAGGTGTTCCAGACCCCGGCCCAGACAGGGCTGCACGGTGACCAGTTCCGGCTGTACGAGCTGATCTGGATGCGGACGGTGGCTTCGCAGATGAAGGACGCCGAAGGTCAGTCGATCACGGTCAAGATCAATGCCGACCGCGTCGACGCTGAACGCTGTGTTTTTGTCGCCTCCGGCCGGACCATCACCTTCCACGGCTTCCTGAAGGCGTACGTCGAGGCGGTCGACGAGGCCGACGGAAGCCAGTCCGACGACGCGCAGACGCGGCTGCCGCGGCTGAGCGAGGGCCAGTCGCTGCGTGCCGAGGAGGTCACCGCCTCCGGCCACGAGACGCGGCCGCCGGCGCGGTACACCGAGCCGTCGCTGGTGGCGAAGCTGGAGGAGCTGGAGATCGGTCGGCCGTCCACGTACGCCTCGATCATCCGCACCATCACCAGCCGCGACTACGTGTTCAAGAAGGGCTCGGCGCTGGTGCCGACCTGGCTGGCGTTCGCCGTCACCCGGCTGCTGGAGGAGCACTTCCCGCGGCTGGTGGACTATGCCTTCACCGCCAGCATGGAGGAGACCCTGGACCAGATCGCCGGCGGGAACGCCGAGCGTCTCCAGGTGCTGACCGACTTCTACTTCGGTGCGAACGATCGGGCCGGTCTGCAGCGGCTGGTGTCTGAGCTCGGCGAGATCGACGCGCGCCGGCTATCGACCTTCAATGTCGGCGATGTCGACTCGGCCATCGTGGTCCGCGTCGGACGGTACGGCACCTATGTCGAGGATGCCGAGGAGCGCCGCGCCAACGTGGCGGAGGACCTGCCGCCGGACGAGCTCACCGTCGACCTTGCCCGGGAGCTGCTGAGCAAGCCGATGGGGGAGGAGCGCGTACTCGGAACCGATCCGGAGACGCACACCACAATCGTCGCGAAGAGCGGTCGCTTCGGCCCGTACGTGACCGAGGTGCTGCCCGAGGATGCACCGAAGAGCGCCAAGCCGAGGACCGGTTCGTTGTTCAAGACCATGACCGTCGAGGACGTCACGCTTGAGCAGGCGCTGCAGCTGATGAGCCTCCCGCGGGTAGTGGGTATCGACACCGACGGGGTCGAGATCACCGCGCAGAACGGTCGTTACGGGCCGTACCTGAAGAAGGGCACTGACTCCCGCTCGCTCACCGATGAGGAGCAGATCTTCACCATCACGCTGGAGGAGGCACAGGCGATTTACGCCCAGCCCAAGCAGCGTGGTCGGGCCGCAGCCAAGCCACCGCTGAAGGAGCTAGGGCCTGATCCGGTCTCCGGCCAGCCGATGGTGATCAAGGACGGTCGCTTCGGGCCCTATGTGACCGACGGCGAGGTCAACGCCACCCTGCGCCGCGGCGACGAGATCGAGACGATCACCAGCGAGCGGGCTGCGGAGCTGCTGGCGGAGAAGCGCGCCAAGGGCCCGGCCCCGGCTAAGCGGGCGGCTCGCAAGACGCCGGCCAAGAAGACCCCAGTGAAGAAGGCTGCCGCCAAGACCACTGCCGCGAAGAAGGCACCGGCGAAGAAGACGACCGCGAAGAAGGCTCCGGCGAAGAAGGCAGCGACCACCAGGGCGGCGTCGGTCGCCAAATCCTGACCGGCCGCAGTCTAAATCCACCGACCCGTGAGGCCTCGGTGCTGATGGCTGAGGTCCTGCCAGGCGTGGGAAGGTGAGGGCTGTGAGCAAGGACAAGAAGGCGAAACGCAAGGCCGCCAGGCACGCGGAGACTCCTCCACCGGTCGAGACCTCCCCGCCGGTGCAGACCGGACCGCTCGGGCAGCTGTTGTTCGAGATGCCGTACAGCGCTTCGGCGCCACGGTTGATCAATCCGGACCTTGGGCTGCACAACCTGGTCAGCCGCGCCGGCCACAATGCCGGCTACACCATCGACGTCACCTTGCTGGACGCCCCCGATCATCGGCTGATCCGCTCCGGAGTGCTGCTGGCGCACCGGGTCCTGGACGGCCGCGGCGAGTGGTATCTCGGCGCGCCCGCGTGGGAGCCGCTGTTGCCGGAGGAGCGGATCGAGCCGATGGGGCAGGGCGATCTCCCCCAGGAGTTCGCGGACCTCGTCCGACCGTTCCGGCGCCGGGCCACGCTTGGGCCGGTGGCCGCGCTGACCTGTGAGCGGCGGGAGTTCGCCCTGCGGGACGACCGCGGCACCACGATGGCGCTGGTGCGTGATGACAAGGTGACGGTACGGCGCGGTGGGCTCACCATCGCCCGGTTTCGGGAGGTGATGCTGACTCCGACGGGACCTGGCCTGACCCAGGAGCAGGCCGCCCATCTGCATGGTCGGCTGACCGGGGCGGGTGGTACTCAGGTAACCAAGTTCCCCTCGCTGGTGACCAGGCTCGGGGCACCCGCGACCGGGCCGACCGACTTCCCGCACCCCGACGGGCTCGACAACCAGACCTACTTCACCAAGTTTGTCTCGACCCTGCTCGGCACCCGGCTGCGCGACATCTTGGAAGCTGACCTCGCGGTCCAGGCCGACGACGCCTCCGGCCCGGCGCGGCTGCGCGACCACGCCGCCCGGCTGCGGACCGAGCTCGGTGGCCTGTCGGCCGTCCTCGACCCGGACTGGACCGAGGACCTGGACGAGGAGCTCGGCTGGCTGGTAGCGGAGGCCGAGCGTGACGGCGCTGCCGCACCTGAGCATCTCGCGTCGCTGCAGGCCCGGCTCCGCGGCGAGCGATACCTCACCTTGCTGGACCGGCTGGTGACCGCGACTCGCTCACCGAAGGTCGGCGACTCGAGCACCGTGGCGACCGCGGAGGTGTTGGAGGCGCTGCTCGACGCCACCCGCGGTCGGCTGCGGAAGTCGGCAGCGAAGCTGAGCGTCGACTCTCCGCCCGCGGCATGGGAGTCGGTGGCGCTGGCCATCTCTGACCTGACGGGGGTCTGCGACGTCGCTGTGCACGTCCTGCCGGACGAGGCCGACGCGCTGCGGCGGCGGCTGGCTGGTGTCAGCGGGCTGTTGACCGAGGCGATCGACCGGTGGGGCCGGGTCGAGCGGATCGAGGCGGACGCTGCCGGGGCTACCCCGAGCAAGGCGTTCGCTCTCGGCCGCAGCTATGAGCACGAGCTCAGCGAGGTCCACCAGGCCCGGGAGGCATTCCTGCAGGCATGGCCCAAGACTGCCAAGAAGCTGGGCGGATGACAGGCTTGGGAACCGGCCCGGTCCTGCGGGATGAGGGAGCGGCGTAGGTGAGGACTGACAAGGGCCTGTTCGTCGTCTTCGAAGGCGGCGACGGGGTGGGCAAGACGACCCAGGTCGAGCGGCTGTGCCAGACACTTGCTGAGCAGGGCCTGGAGGTCGTGCGCACCTTCGAACCGGGCGACACCGCCGTCGGCGCCAGGATCCGCCAGATCGTGCTGGACCCGGCCACCGGTGACCTGTCCCCCCGGGCCGAGGCACTGCTGTACGCAGCTGACAAGGCGCATCACCTGTTCACGGTGGTGCGACCGGCACTGGCCCGGGGCGCCGTGGTGGTCTGCGACCGGTACGTCGACTCGATGCTGGCCTACCAGGGTGCCGGCCGGGTGCTGGACATCGACGAGCTCGAGCACGTCGCACGCTGGGCGACGGAGAACCTGAGGCCGCATCTGACCGTCGTCTTGGACGTGGATCCCCGGGATGCGGTGCACGAGAAGGCCGACAAGGATCGGTTGGAGGCGGCTGAGGACGTCTTCCACCAGCGGGCGAGGCACTACTTCTTGGAGCTGGCCGCCCGGGAGCCCGAGTACTACCTGGTCCTCGACGGGCGGGCGACGCGCGAGGCGATCGCCGCTCGAATCGAGGCCCGGGTCCTAGGGCTGATGTCGGAACGTTCCGGCACACTGACCCCATGACCGTGTCCACGCTACCCGGCCGTGACCTCTCCGGCGTTTGGGCTGATCTGGTGGGGCAGGAGCGTTCCGTGGCGACCCTCCGCCGTGCGGTGGCCGGCGACAGCCACGCGATGTCCCACGCGTGGCTGGTGACCGGCCCGCCCGGCTCCGGAAGGTCCAATGCCGCCCGGGCGTTCGCCGCCGCGTTGCAGTGCGCCCGAGGAGGGTGTGGCACCTGTAACGACTGCCGGACTGCGCTGAGCGGTGCCCATCCCGACGTCACCTTGGTCCGGACCGAGCTGCTGTCGATCGGCGTGGACGAGGTACGTGACCTGGTCCGCCGCGCGGCAATGAGCCCGACACTGGGCCGCCGGCAGGTGCTGGTCGTCGAGGACGCAGACCGGGTGACCGAGCGCGGTGCCGACGCACTGCTGAAGAGCATCGAGGAGCCGGCCGCCAAGACCGTCTGGATCCTGTGCGCGCCCACGGCCGACGACGTGGTGGCGACCATCCGGTCCCGGTGCCGGCTGCTGACTCTGCAGACACCCGCCGTCGCGGCCGTGACCCAGCTGCTGATCAGCCGCGACGGGGTGGACCCGGCGCTGGCTGGGTTCGCCGCGCGGGTGGCGCAGGGGCACGTCGGCCGCGCGCGGGTGCTGGCCCGGGATGAGGCGGCCCGGAGCCGCCGGCACGAGGTGCTGCTGATCCCCAGCCGGCTGAACGGGCTGGGTGCCTGCCTCTCCGCGGCGGCAACGCTGGTGGACGCCTGTTCGCAGGAGGCGGCCGCGGCAACCGCGGAGCTGGACGAGAGCGAGCGCGCCACGTTGTCCGAAGCGCTGGGCTTCGGCACCAAGGGCGCGCGGCCGCGCCAGGCGCAGGCCGCAATGAAGGAGTTGGAGGACCAGCAGAAGGCCCGAGCCAAGCGGTACCAGCGGGACGCCATCGACCGCGCCCTCACCGAGCTGACCGGGTTCTACCGAGACGTGCTGAGCGTGCAGACGCGGTCGCGGGCGCCGCTGGTCAACTCGGAGCTGGAGCCGCAGATCCTGGCTCTGGCACGTCGCTCGACCGCTGAGGCGACCCTGCACCGAATCGACGCACTGCTCGGCTGCCGGACGGCGTTGGAGACGAACGTGGCGCCGTTGCTGGCCGTCGAGGCGACCATGATCGCCCTCGTCGAGGGGTAACCACTGCACCGCAAACAGCTGCGTTCCGGGGCTTTGTATTCGGCCTAATTTTTAGTACCCTTACTGTCGTTGTCGGAGCGGAACAAACCCCCGAGCGTTCTCTCCGACAACCCATGCAAGAAGCCCCGGTGTCCCCCCGCCCGGGGCTTCTTGTCTGTCCGGGCTCGGCGGCGGCCTGCAGACCAAAAGGTTCACTGGTTCATTCAGGATTTGCAAAGAATTCACAGCGCCTACTACGGTGTGTCCGGTTTCGTATCCAATTCGTTATCAAACTCCAGGGAGTGGACGAGGGACGAGATCGGGGAAGGGCCACACCCGCCAGATGTGGGCGTGGGATCGCGTGTCCGCTGTGCCGAGCTTCGCTGGACGGACACCACTGCCGAGAGAGCCTCGGGCGCAGCGGAGGTGGAGGAACCACCGGATCGCCTTGGCGGTCCAGGGGTGAAGTGCTCAGCACGGTTGTGGCCGTGGGGAGTGCCGGGCACCTGACAGCCCGAACCCGTCAGCTCACTTCACAGGCATTCGTCAGGAAAGGGCATTGTCTTGTTGAAGTCCACCATCACCAAGCGACTGGTCGGCGTCCTTGCCGCCGTCGCACTCTCGCTCGGCCTCGGTGTCGGAGCCGGCGCGAGCGCCCCAGCAGCAGCCGCCGGTACCGTCTGGGACCGGGTCGCCAAGTGCGAGAGCGGCGGCAACTGGAAAATCAACACCGGTAACGGTTTCTACGGAGGCCTGCAGTTCTCCTCGCGCACGTGGGCCGGCTTCGGCGGCAAGAAGTACGCCAGCAAGGCCCACAAGGCCAGCAAGGCCGAGCAGGTTGCCATCGCTCGTCGGGTGCTTGCCGCCCAGGGCCCCGGAGCCTGGCCGACCTGCAGCCGGAAGGCCGGACTGACCAAGTCCAACGGCAAGGCCAGCAAGTCGGCCACCGCCAGTTCCTCGAAGCCGTCGGCCAAGAAGAGCACCAAGGTCAAGAAGAAGAGCACCGCCAAGAAGTCCAGCGCCAAGGCCACCGCCAAGAAGACCATCAAGGTCCGCAGCGGCGACACGCTTGCCAAGATTGCGAAGCGTCACCACGTCAAGGGCGGCTGGAAGGGCCTGTGGAAGCTGAACAAGAAGACGGTCAAGAACCCGAACTCCCTCCACGTCGGTCAGAAGCTGAAGATCCGTAAGTAGGCATCACCTCCTCACAGGTTGATCCAGCGCAATGATCGCGCAAGGCCCGGCAGACCGTTTCTGCCGGGCCTTCGCGCGTCCCGGGTCAGGACGGCGGGCAGGTTGTCGCGGTGGCCGGCGGTACGGCCGGGGCGTTGGATTGTTGAATCTTCTCGGATAGGGCGCAGGAGACGTAGGCTGACGGCATGGCACAGGTGATGGCTGTCTCGTTTGAGCGGTACGGGCGGCTCTACTATCTCGACCCGGGTGGCCGTATCTACCGAGTCGGGGACCGGGTGCTGGTACCCACCGAGTCGGGGACCGAGGTGGCCGAGTGCGTCTGGGCGCCGGAGTGGGTCGACGATGCCGAGACCGGCTACGTGAACCTCCCTGTCTGCGCCGGTCCGGCCACCGAGAAGGACCTGGACCGGGATGCCGCCAACCGCCGCCGGCGCGCCGAGGCGAAGCTGGTGGCCAAGAGGCTGATCAAGAAGAACGAGCTGCCGATGAAGGTCGTCGCGGTCGACTACATCGACCAGGGGGGCGATTTCGACCAGCTGGTCGTCATCTATTTCAACGCGCCGCACCGGGTCGACTTCCGGTCACTGGTCGGTGAGCTGGCCCGGACGCTCAGGTCCCGGATCGACCTTCGCCAGGTGGGTTCGCGGGACGCCGCCCGGCTGATGGGTGGCATCGGCAACTGCGGCCGGGATCTCTGCTGCGCCACCTTCCTGAAGGACTTCGAGCCGGTCAGCCTGCGGATGGCGAAGCTGCAGGACTTGCCGCCCAACCCGATGAAGATCTCCGGCGCCTGCGGGCGGCTGATGTGCTGCCTGAAGTACGAGCACCCCTTGTACACCGAATTCGCCCGCGAGGCACCGGCTATCGGAGAACGCGTGACCACCGACGACGGCGACGGTGTGGTGGTAGGCCATCAGGTCCCGGCGGACGCGGTAGTGGTGCGGATGAAGGCCACCGGCGCCATCAGCAGCTGCGCCAAGGCGAGCGTGTGCGGGTCACGGCACGCCTTCGAGAGCCGTCCGGCAGACGAGGCTCCCAAGCCCCGATCGCGGCAGAAGCGCTGAACCTCTGCGACGCCTCAGCCGGTGGACCCCGCAGGTAGGCTCGCCGGCATGGGACTGCCGCGACCTCACCGCCGGGTGCGGGGGGTTCGCGGCAGACTGCCCGTCCTGCTGAGCGTCCTGGTCTCACTGACGCTCGCCGTGTCCTGTTCGGCGCTGGGTCCCAATCGGGAGTCCCCGGCGCCGCGTCCGCCGTGGCCCAGTACGTCGGCGTCGGTGTCGATGGAGGAGCGACCGGTCAAGCCGGTGCCCGCGGTGCAGCCGGCCGGGTTCGCCGAGCCACCTCCTGGCCGAGGTCTGGAGCGGTACGCCGACCAGCAGGTCCGCTGGGAACCGTGCAAGGACGGCCTGCAGTGCGCCGACGTACTGGTGCCGCTGGACTATGCGAAGCCGGACGGCACTGCCATCAGCCTCGCTCTGGCCCGGAAGCCGGCAACGGGGACTCGGAATCTCGGCAGCCTGTTCATCAACCCGGGCGGGCCTGGGATCTCGGGGGTCAGCTATGTCAGCTACTTCAGCCGCAGCGGGTTGGAGGACTACGACATCGTCGGCTGGGACCCCCGCGGTGTGGCCGGCTCGACCCCGGTGCAGTGTGTCGGCTCAGAGGTGCTGGACCAGTACACCGCCATGGATGTGTCGCCCGACTCCGCGGCGGAGAAGACGGCGCTGATCCAGGCCAACCGCGAGTTCGGCGTGTCCTGCCTGGCGCGGTCCGGGCCGCTGCTGCAGCACGTCTCCACCATCGAGACGGCGCGTGACCTGGATCTGCTGCGTCGGATGCTCGGGAACGCTCCGCTGCGGTACTTCGGCTCCTCCTACGGCACCCAGATCGGGGCCCACTACGCCCAGCTGTTCCCGAAGGCCGTCGGCCGGATGGTGCTGGATGGGGCCGTGGACCTCACCGGCGACTCGGGGACCAGCCAGGCGGAGGGGTTCGAGAAGGCGCTGAGAACCTTCGCCCAGTGGTGTGCCGACCGACAGTGCAGCCTCGGCTCGAACGCCGACAAGGTCGAGGCTGCCGTGGTGGACCTGTGGACGCGGCTCGACGGCACCCCGATGCAGGTCGGGCAGCGGGAGCTGAGCCAGCAGCTCGCGGTCACCGCGGTGATCTTCGTCCTGTACGAGAACGATAAGGCCTGGACCTATCTGCTCAAATCCCTGGAGGCGGCGATCCAAGACGGAGACGGGCGGACGTTGCTGGACCTCGCGGACCAGTACAACCAGCGCCAGCCCAACGGGCAGTATGGCCAGTTCAACTACTCGTTCCCGGCGATCCGCTGCCTGGACACCGACGACGGAGGCATCCGGGACGCCGACCGGGACGCCGCGAGGACGGTCAAGGACGCGCCGACCATCGGACCGTTCCTCGGTCCGAACTACCTCTGCCCGATGTGGCCGGTCCCGGCGGCGCCTCGTCCGGCCAAGGTCACCGGCCCCGGCGCCGCCCCGATCGTGGTGGTCGGTACCACCGGCGACCCGGCGACCCCGTACGAGAACGCTGTCGGGATGGCCCGACAGCTGGAGTCGGCGGTGCTGATCACGTTCACGGGCGAGGGTCATCTGGCGTACGGGCAGAGCCCGTGTGTCCAGCGGCTGGTGCGGGCGTACCTGGTGGATGGGGTCGTGCCGGCGGATGGGAGCAGGTGCTGACCGGACTGGTGAGGGCCAGGATTTCTACGACGGACCCCGCCTCGATATAGTTGGCGACCGTGCGTCGGCCTGCGGGCTGTCGTGCAGGCCGCCTTAGCTCAGATGGCAGAGCAACGCACTCGTA
>JAOPXN010000078.1 GCA_025965155.1 Propionibacteriaceae bacterium | reverse complement strand
AATGGTGCAGTCGTGGTTTGGACGGTTCCTCAGCTGACGGCACCCGAGCAGACATGGGGGACTGGCTCATACCAGGACAGTCTATGCCCGCGTGTCCGACACTCACCAGTGGACGATGTCTGGCTGGATGAGTAGCGGGTAACTGGGCTCCATATACACCTATGACCTTTGGGGGAGTATGACCAGTCATCGGCTGCTTCGCTGCTCGCCGGACACGGTGATACAGCTCACGCCGCGATCAAGTCGCAGACGTGTGCTGACCGCTCGGGCTGTCCCGGACTGTCCGGGCTGGCGTTACCGCGAGTCGCCACCACCGGGTAGGTCCGCCACCTGGCGAACCCGGGGGGTGGGGGGCTCAACGCTGAGCTGGTGCTTGGAGATCGAACCGGGAGCCAATGGGGTGCTCACCCACCTGAGCGTCGCTGCCCTCGACGGTCCGCTGGCTCGGATACCACCGGAGGTCCGTCGGCCGATGCTGTACGTACTGACCCAACGCACCTTGGGTCACCTCGCCCGCACAGTCGAGGCACTTCCTTCGTCCTCGGTCCGCTGACCCCGAGCGTCAGGGCTCAGAGATTGGTGCAGACACTCGCTGCGGAGTACGTGTTGCCGCTCCGCTGGTCCGACGACTCAGGTCTGGATGAGCTCAGCCGATACCTGAAGCAGCTCTGTCGCTGGATCGACGTCACGGTTGTCGACGGATCGGCTGACCCGCTGTTCGAGTCACACCGTCGGGCCTGGCCGGACCAGGTGCGCCACCTCCGGCCCGAGGCATGGCCTGGTGCCAACGGCAAGGTGGCGGGTGTCATGACGGGGATCCGACATGCGCGCCACGAACGCGTCGTGCTCGCCGACGACGACATCCGGTACGGGGTCGAAGACCTACGGGAAGTGGTCGATCTGCTCTCGACCTACGATCTGGTGCGACCCACTAACTACTACAGAGAACTTCCCTGGTGGGCCCGCTGGGACACTGCCCGAACCCTGCTCAACCGGGCGTTCGGCGCCGACTATCCCGGCACGCTTGGCGTCCGACGGTCGATCGTGGAACGCGCGGGTGGCTACTCCGGCGAGGTGCTGTTCGAGAACCTTGAGCTGATCCGCACTGTCAAAGCCGCCGGTGGGATGGAGCGGATCGCGCACGACCTGTACGTCGCCCGCATGCCGCCGACCGGCGGCCACTTCTGGGGACAACGGGTCCGCCAGGCGTACGACGACTTCGCCCAACCGGGTCGCCTGCTCCTCGAGCTCTCGCTGCTGCCGCTGCTCGGTTGGGCGCTCCGCAGACCCAGACGGCTGTGCGGCCTCGGGATGGCGATCTGCGCGCTTGCCGAGATGGGGCGACGACGGGCGGGGGGCGTGGCCGTGTATCCGGCCAGCACCGTGCTGTGGGCGCCACTGTGGGTGATGGAGCGAGCGATCTGCATCTGGCTTGCGGTGGGATACCGACGTCGCGGCGTGCCGTACGCCGGTGGCCGGCTCCGGTCGGCCGGCACGTCACAACGGGTACTTACGAGACGCCTGAAAAACCAGCGCGCGGGTGGACAGGCTCACCCGACGCCGGACTCGGGGCAAGCGTGACTCCGACGACTCCGGTTCAGGGCCCGCGGAGGCCCTGAACCGGAGTCCGGGGGGTCAGCGGGTTCGGTCGCCGTCCACGTCGGTCGCGATCTCTTCCTTGCGGACCTCCTCGGAGACGGTGGCCTGCTCGGTCACGGTCTCGGTGTCGAGGCGGACGCGCTCGGTCGGCACGGCTTCCTTCTCCACCACGGGACGCTCCTCGTGCAGGATGACCTCGTGCTCTTCCTCACTGATGGCCGGGCCAGCCTCGGCAGCGCCGCGGTTAGCGTCAGTAATCGGCTCGCGCTCGATGCGCACCTCTTCTCGGCTGACCGGGATGGTCTGGGTCACGTTCTCGGTTACGACGTACTTGCGCAACCGGGCACGGCCAGCCTCACGGGTCTGTGTGCCGACTCGGAGCTGCTCCTCCGACAAGGTCATGGCGGTGTCAGTCGTGGGGCCGGAAGTGTCATGACCAACGGTGTCGGTCCGATCACCGGTGAATTCGGCGTCGCTGTCGCCAGACGACAGACCGGCGGTGGTGCCGGTGGTGACGCTAGAGTCGCGGTCAACGTCGGTACCCCGGTCGACATCGATGTCACGGTCGACATCGTTGTAGGCGGAGCCCGAGTCGCTGATGCCGTAGTAGGAGTACAGCTTATTTTCCTCCTCCGGCGTGATGTCGCCGTCGGCGTCCACGCGCGGGGCGTCCTTCACGGTGTCCTTGTCGTAGCCGACGCGGATGTCGTCGCCAGCCACCGACGCGCTGTCCAGTGGCACGAAGGACTCGGAGGTGCCGAAAAGGCCGGTCTTCACCGTGACCCAGGTTGGCTGACCAGTTGAATCGTCGACATAGATCTGACCAATGCCGCCGATCTTGTCGCCGGTGGTGCTGAGCACGTTGCCGCTGGAGCCTACAAGAGTCTGAGCTTGTTCCTTGGTGACCATACTTGTCTCCCTAACTGGTCGGACTTGCTTGAGTTGCAGAACGGTGTTCCTCAACTCCCGTACCCACGCCATTTACGCTGTAAACCCGCTTTTGTGGCGGCTTTCACGGCCGAGCCGCATACGGCATGGGTTTCGTTCACGATCTGCCGCAACCGCGCAGGGTCATCGGTTGCGGTGGCGATGATCGCGTCCACACTCCGCAGGCTTGCTCGGTCCAACAGCGTCTTCTCGTTCGTCACCCACTCCGCCCGAGCCGCCAGGACGGCGTGCGCGGCCTGCGACACGCCCTGGGCCAGAAGGCCCACGCACGATGCCAACCGACCGTACGGCGCGTGGTTGGTCCGGGCGTAGTCCATCACCATCTCTGCGTTTGCCCACCACTCCCGCGGTGCGGACGCCTGTAGCGCCGCCGGAAAGATTGGCCGTGGCAGCCGGCCGCGAAGCACCCGGTTGACGGCCAGCTCGGCGAGCACCAGGTAGCTGGGAATTCCGGCCAGGTGAAACATCAGCGGCTCGATGTGAAGGCGTCCCGCCTCGGCCTCGGCCAGCTCGAGATCGATCCGGTTGAGATCTCGGTAGTGCACGTCCACCCGACGGCCGTCAACCCGCAGCCAGGCGCCGCCGTTGAACACGCCACCGCCCCAGCCGCCCAGCTCGGAGACCTCTCCGGGCCAGCCCACTTTGCGCAGATCCTGCGGGTCGAACCTGTCGCGGTAGTAGACGGCGAGGTCCCAGTCACTGTCCGGCCGCTCGGTTCCCTGCGCCCGCGAGCCGCCCAGCGCCACCGCATCGACACCGGGAAGCTCACCAAGCCGGGCGGCAATGTGATCAAGGAACTCGGCCTCAGACATTGCGCCATCCTGCCACGGTGAGATCGGGCCCGCGGCTTCTTGACACGGCAGTTTTGCCGACCTAGGTTCTCGATGAGAGCGCTCCCACATTGGGGTGGGTGCGAGAAGGAGTAGAGATGACCGGGCACCCGCTACCACCGATGAGCCGTCGCGCTGTGCTGGGGACGGGAGCGGCTCTGGGAGCGGCGCTGCCGTTGACCGGCCTCGGGACGAGCACCGCACAGGCCGACGAGGAGCATCACCGCTCCGGCCAACGGTCGGCGTCGGTCCGGGCCGCGGTCTCCTTCCTGCAGCAGGCCACCGATGCCTATCGCGACCACGGCTTCCGGTTGGCGCAGAGCTACCAGGACGCGTCCGGGCTGAAGGACATCGCCTTCGTCTACGACAACGCCTTGACCTCGCTCGCCCTGCTGTCCGTCGGCGACATGACGCGGGCACGCGCCATCGGCGATGCGCTGCTCTACGCCCAGAACCACGACGCCGAGTTCACCGACCACCGGCTCCGGCAGGCTTATCACGCAGACGTCTTCACCGATCCGGCCGGCGTCGCAATCTCCGGCTATGACTTCGGGCTGGTCGGCACCGCCGTCGGTGACATGGCGTGGAGCGGAATCGCCCTGGCCCGGCTCGCCAGAAAGACCCGGCACCGTGCGTACCTGACCGGTGCCGTGCAGATCGGTCAGTGGATCTTCGACAACACCTACTCCACCAGCGGGCTGGGCGGATACACGTTCGGAGAGACCGCGAACCTGCGGGACCACAAGTCGACCGAGCACAACATCGACGTGTACGGCTTCTTCCGGCTGCTGGCCGAGCTCACCGGCGACCGGGTCTGGCGGACCCGGGCACGGCATGCCTGGGAGTTCGTCGAGGCGGTCTGGAACGCAGCCGAGGGCTTCTTCTGGACCGGCTCCGACGACGGCGCCACGATCAACAAGAACCCGCTGCAGCTTCCCGAGGACCCTCAGACCTGGTCCTGGCTGGCGGCCCATGACCGCGACCATGCCGGTTCGGTGGACTGGGCGGCCGGCAACCTCGCGACCACCGACACACCGCTACGGCCGAACTCAGCCCTCACCGGCAACTACAAGGTCGGCGGGGTCGCGTTCGCCAGCGGGTCGTTCCTGACCGATACCGACGCCAACATCGGCGGGCAGAGCTGGAACCCCAAACCCGACAATGCAGCGGTCTGGTTCGAAGGAACGGCGCACCTCGCGCTCGCCCTGCGGGACCGCGGTCGGCGGCACGACGACGCGGCCGCGGCCGCGGCCTCGCTGCTGAACCAGCTCCGGTCCGCGCAGCGCCACCTCGGAAAGGACCAGACCTTCGGCGGCAAGCCCGCCTCGGGCGGGATCGTCGCCGCCTCCTCGCCGATGGACACCGGTTTCGGCTTCGGCTACTTCCCGAACCTGCACACCGGCGCCACCGCCTGGTACGTCTTCGCCGCCACCGGCTTCAACCCCTTCCGCTGACAGGTCCCCTCCTCCGCCCGTCCGGCGGCGTGTCGCAGCGGACCCGACCAGTCGGCGGATCGCGGCGGAGGTGGTCAGAGTGCTTTGACGGCTGCCAGCAGCTTGGCCATCGTGTCCTTGGCGTCGCCGAAGAGCAGGGTAGTGCCGGGTTCGTAGAGCAGCTCGTTCTCGATCCCGGCGAAACCGGGCCGCATCGACCGCTTCATGAAGACCACCTGCCGAGCGTGGTTGGCATGCAGGATGGGCATCCCGTAGATCGGCGCGCCGGGTATCGTCTCCGCGGCCGGGTTGACCACGTCGTTGGCGCCGACTACCAAGACGACGTCCGTCTGCTTGAACTCGGGATCGATCTCGGTCATCTCCTTGAGCTGGCCGTACGGAACCTGCGCCTCGGCCAGCAGTACGTTCATGTGCCCCGGCATCCGGCCGGCTACCGGATGGATGGCGTAGTCGACCTTGGTACCCCGCTCCAGCAGTACGTCGACCAGCTGCCGCAGCGTGTGCTGCGCCTGGGCAACGGCCAGCCCGTACCCGGGAACGATGATCACCCGGTCCGCGTACCCGAGCAGGATGGCCACGTCTTCGGGGCTCGCGGACTTGACCGGTCGGGTGCTGATCGCGGTCCCGCCGAGGGTGGAGCCGCCGCGCAGGGCGCCGAACAAGGTGCTGAGCAGGGAGCGCCCCATCGCCGCCGCCATCAGCTTGGTGAGCAGGGTTCCCGATGCTCCGACCAGCGTGCCGGCCACCACCAGCAGGGTGTTCTCCAGGACGTAACCGCCGGCGGCGACGGACAAGCCGGTGAAGGCGTTCAGCAACGAGATGACGATCGGTACGTCCGCGCCGCCGACCGGTAGCACCAGGAGCACGCCGAGAGCCAGACCGAGAACGGCCAGCACGGCGCCGAGCGCCATCGAGGGGATCACGACGACTGTGGCGGCGACTGCAACGGCGATCACCAGGACGCCGACGTACGCCACCGGGTAGCCGACGAAGGTCACCGGTCGGGTGGTCATCAGCTCCTGCAGCTTCATGAACGTGACCATCGACCCCGCCAGACTGACCGAACCGACCACAATGGTGAAGGCGGTCGCCACCAGCGGCACGACGGTGCCGGGCTCGGCCGGATCGATCTTGCTCAGCTCAATCAGCGCGACCAGCGCCGCCGCACCGCCGCCGACCCCGTTGAACAGCGCCACCAGCTGGGGCATCTGCGTCATCTGCACCCGGTAGGCCCCGATAACGCCGGCCAGCAGACCAACCGCGATGGCGATCAGGATGAGTCCGCGGTGGTTCAGGCCGGGCGTCAGCATCACGGTGAGCACGGCGATCACCGCGCCCGCCGCCCCGATCAGGTTACCGCGCCGTGCGGTCCGGGGCTGGGACAGACCCTTGAGCGCCACGATGAAACAGACGGCAGCCAGCAGGTACGCCAGCTGGCTGAGCACCGGACTCATGCGTCGTTCTTCCGGCCGGACTCGATCGGTGTCCGGCGGCCGGAGAACATGTGCAGCATTCGGTCGGTGACGACAAAGCCACCGGCCATGTTGATCGCCGCCAGTACCACCGCGATCAGCCCCAAGATCAACACTCCAGTGCTGTCGGCGGTGCCGGTGACCAGGATGGCGCCGACCAAGATCACGCCGTGGATGGCGTTGGAGCCCGACATGAGTGGGGTGTGCAGGATGGTCGAGACCTTGGAGATCACCTCGACCCCGACGAAGACCGACAAGACGAAGATTGTCAGCCAGACAATGGACTCATTCACCGATAGTGCCTCCGGTCTCGGTCAGCAGCGTGCGGGTCTGCTGGTGCACGACCTCGCCCGCGTGGGTGACGCACATAGCGGACACGATCTCGTCGGTGAAGTCTGGCGCGAACTGCTGATCGGCGGTCATCAACTTGATCACGGCGCTGACATTGTGGGCGTACAACCGGCTGGCGGGTGCCGGCATCTGGCTCGGCACGTTCGACCCGCCCCACAGCTGCGCCTGCCCCATCTGCACCACCTTCCCGGCCACCACGCCCTCCACATTGCCGCCCGACTCGGCGGCCAGATCCACCACCACCGAACCCATTTTCATCTGTTCCACCATGGCCCGGGTCACCAGTACGGGCGCCCTACGGCCCGGTACGGCCGCCGTGGTGATCAACGCGTCGGCTGCGGCGATGTAGGGGGCCAGCCGTTCCTGCTGCAAGGCCGCGCGATCCTCGGTCATCTCCCGCGCGTAGCCGCCGGCGCCCTCGAGGGTGGGCAGCTCGAGGTCGATCGCGATCGCGCCCATCGAGCGGATCTCCTCCGCCGCGGCGGCGCGTACGTCGTACCCCTTGACCACGGCTCCCAGCCGGCGGCAGGTGGCGATCGCCTGCAGACCGGCCACGCCGGCACCGAGCACCACCACCTGCGCCGGCGGCAGGGTCCCGGCGGCCGTCATGTTGAGTGGGAAGAACTGCCGCAGCCGTCCCGCCGCCACGATCGCGCCGCGGTAACCGGCCACCAGCGACTGGGAGGAGAGCGCGTCCATCGACTGGGCGCGGGAGATCCGCGGCACGTACTCCATCGCGAACGTCGTCACCCCGTGGTCGCGGCGGAGCAGAACCTCGCGAAGACGCTGGTTGGCCGGGAAGAAGGAGATCGTCGCGGCGCCCCGCGGGATCTCCTGCAGCGCATCGGGCGGGAGTGGCTGGACGCTGACCACCAGGTCGGCCTGGGCCATCGCCGCCTCGTCGACCACCGCGCCGGCGTGTTGGTACGCCTCGTCGGTCATCATCGCGCCGTGCCCCGCGCCCGGCTGAAGCGCCACCTCGTAGCCGGCATTGATCAAGGCGCCGAGCGCATCCGGCACCAGCGCCACCCGGGCCTCGCCGGGCAGCGTCTCTCTCGCGATTGCGATCCGCACCCTTGCAACCTATGCCAGTCGGTACGCTCGCAGAGGGAACCGCTCCGAGGAAGCAGCGGACTAGCGCACCCTCACATCGATGCTGTGCCAGCCGCTGGCGCCGTCCGGAGCCGGAGCGGCTGTCTGGTCGGTCTGAAGCTGCTGATTCGCATCGGTGGCGCGCACCGTCAGGGTGTGGTCGCCGGGTGTCGCCTGCCAGGCCAGGTGCCATTGGCGCCAGGTGTCCGGGCCGGTCGTCGGCGCCAGCGCCGCCTGCTGCCAGTCGGCATTGTCGATCTTGACCTCGACCTTGCTGATCCCGGTGTGCTGGGCCCAGGCCACCCCGGCGACAGCGACCGTGCCGGCGTCGACGGTGCGTGCCCGCGGGGTGTCGATCCGGGAGGCGAGCTTGATCGGTCCGCGGGCGGACCATCCCAGCGGGGTCCAGTAGCCGTAGTCCTCGGCGAAGGTGGTCACCTTGAGCTCGGTCACCCATTTAGTGGCGGAGACGTAGCCGTACAGTCCGGGAACGACCATCCGTACCGGGAAGCCGTGCTCGACCGGCAGCGGCTCCCCGTTCATCCCGACCGCAAGCAGGGCCTGCCGCTTGGGGTCGGTCAGCGCGTCCAGTGGGGTGCCGGCGGTGAAGCCGTCCTCGCTGCGCGACAGCACCATGTCGGCGCCGGGGCGCGGCCTGGCCTGCGCCAGCAGCTCCCGGATGGGGTAGCCGAGCCACGAGGCGTTGCCGACCAGGTCGCCGCCGACCTCGTTGGACACGCAGGTCAGCGTCGTCATGTGCTCGGTCAGCGGCTTGGCCAACAAGTCGGCGAAGCTGAGCTCGATCTCGTTCTCGACCATCCCGATGATCTTGAGCGACCACTTGTCGGGGTTGATCACCGGCACCTGTAGTGCGGTGTCGATCCGGTAGAAGTCGGCGTTCGGGGTCACATACGGTGCGAGCCCGGCGATCTTCAGATCTGCGCCGGCCGGTACCGGAACGGCCTTCGTGGCTGGAGAAGGCAGCGCCAGGGCTGACCGCGCGGCGGCCACCGCGTTCGCCGCTCCGGCCAGTGCGCGGGCGCCGACCGCCGCGACAGCACTCGCGGCACCGACGAAGATCATCATTCCGAGGAAGCTCCGCCGCTCCCGCGACGTAGCGTCCGGTTCATCGCTGGCCAAGCGCCGACGCGGGTGCCAGCGGATCAGCCGGGTGATCAGCGTGCTCAAGATCATGTAGGCCAGCAGCAGCCCCACCAGCACCGGCAGCGGGCTGAGGAACGTCGAGTTGGATCGGCTGATCACACCGGCGATGCCGAACAGGGCCAGCAGACCGAAGACAAGGGCGCCGAACGGACGGCGGCGTAGCTCCAGCTGCCCGGCCAGCGCGCTGATCAGCAGCACGAAGACCGTCACTATTGCCAACAGAACCGGCTTGTCGGCCGTTCCTAAGGTTTCCTTGCCCCAGTTCACCATGCCGGCGGGGAGCAGCCCGATGATCGCCTCACCGACCGCCGAGACCGGCGACCCTGCCGGCGAGACTACCCAGGCGACCAGGTTGGCGATGGCCAGGCCGGCCACGCCGGAGATGACGCCGGCCAACCGGGACCACCACAGCAGTGGCCGCGTTGTCTCGGCCTCGGTCACCGTACCGGCTTCTTTGTGCACTCCTCCATACTGCGCTCACCCACCGAGGCGGACAATCGCTGCGGGTTACGGGTGGCTCACGATGCCGCGGCGCTACGTTGGTCGGTGTGAGCCGGATCGAACCTCCGTCCTGCGTGAGCTACCGGGTCGGCTGGGTGGCTGACCACGAGCGGGTCTTCGCTGAGCTGCAGGAGGCGATCGGCTGGGAGCAGCTGGACATCACCATGTTCGGGCGTACCGTCCCGACGCCGCGGCTGACCGCCTGGATGGGCGAGGTGGCGTACAGCTACTCCGGTTTACTGAACGAGCCGCAGCCCTGGCCGCCGACGCTGGCTGCGCTGCGGGACCGGCTGGGCGATGAGCTCGGCGTGGCGTTCAACTCGTGCCTGGCGAACCTCTACCGGGATGGCTCGGACTCGATGGGATACCACAGCGACGACGAACCCGAGCTCGGTCTCCGACCAACCATCGCCTCGATCAGCCTCGGAGCCCGCCGGAACTTCGCGCTCCGCCACCGCGTGTCCCGCCAGCGGTGGACCTGGTCGCTGGGCGAGGGCGACCTGCTGGTGATGCGTGAGGAGGCCCAGTCCGACTATGCGCACGCCGTACCGAAGACCTCCAAGCCCGTCGGGCCGCGGATGAACCTGACGTTCCGGGTCTTTCAGGCGTGAGCACTCGACTTGTCGCCGGGTCGGTGCGCTCACCTTGCAGCAGCTCGTTCCCCAGCTCTGATCGGTGGAGTCCATAAATCGGCCCCTCGTCACAGCGGCAGGGTGCCGATCGCCGCGTGTCGCGGGTCCGAGGACGGACGAGTGGTCGATTTATGGATTCAGAACCCACGACCGCCCGGCGCCGCCGGCTCTTCCAGCACGACTTCGTCCTGGATCGCTGCTGCGAACTGGGAGTTGTAGAGGTCGAAGTAGTGCCCCTCGCGCTCCAACAGCTCCTGGTGCGTGCCCTGTTCGACGATGTTGCCGTCCTCCATCACCAAGATCACGTCGGCGTCGCGGATGGTGGAGAGCCGGTGAGCGATCACGAAGCTGGTCCGGTCGCTACGCAGCGCGGCCATCGCGTGCTGCACCAGGACCTCGGTCCGGGTGTCCACCGAGCTGGTCGCCTCGTCCAGGATCAGCAGCGCCGGTTCGGCGAGGAAGGCGCGGGCAATGGTGATCAGCTGCTTCTCACCGGCGCTGATGTTGCTGCCCTCCTCGTCGATCACCGTGTCGTACCCGTCGGGAAGCGAGTGGACGAAGCGATCCACGAACGTTGCCGACGCCGCGGCCAGGATCTCCTTTTCGGTGGCAGTCGGGCGGCCGTAGGCGATGTTGTCGCGGATGGTGCCGTGGAACAGCCAGGTGTCCTGCAGCACCATGCCGATGGTGGACCGGAGGTCTGCCCGCGGGATGGAGGTGATGTCGACGCCATCCAGCGTGATCCGACCGCCGTCCAGTTCGTAGAACCGCATGATCAGGTTGACCAGGGTCGTCTTCCCCGCGCCGGTCGGCCCCACGATCGCCACCGTATTGCCCGGCTCGGCGACCAGCGACAAGTCGGTGATCAGCGGTTTGGCCGGGTCGTAGGAGAACTTGACGTGCTCGAACTCCACCCGACCACTGGTGGGGTTCAGGGATCCGGATGCCTCCGGCGACTCTTCCTCGGCGTCCAGCACCTCGAACACCCGCTCGGCCGAAGCCACCCCGGACTGCAGCAGGTTCGCCATCGAGGCCACCTGGGTGAGGGGTTGGGTGAACATCCGGGAGTACTGGATGAAGGCTTGCACGTCACCGAGGTTCATGGTGCCGCTGGCCACCCGCAGCCCGCCGAGAACGGCGATGACGACGTAGTTCAGGTTCCCGACGAACATCATCGCCGGCATGATGATGCCGGAGACGAACTGGGCGCCGAAGCTCGCCTGATACAGACCGGCGTTCTTGTCCGCGAAGACGCTTTGGACCTCCCGCTGGCGGCCGAAGACCTTGACCAGCGCGTGACCGGTGAACGCCTCCTCGATATGCCCGTTCAGCTCCCCAGTGCTCTTCCACTGCGCGACGAAGAGCTTCTGCGACCGCTTGCCGATCACGCCGGTGATCAGGACCGAGACCGGGATGGTGACCAACGCGATCAGCGCCAGCGTCGGTGAGACCACGAACATCATCACCGTCACGCCGATGACCGTCAGCAGCGAGGTCAATAGCTGGCTCAGCGTCTGCTGCAGCGCTTGGGAGATGTTGTCGATGTCATTGGTGACCCGGCTGAGCAGCTCACCGCGGGTCTGCCGGTCGAAGTAGCTCAACGGCAGCCGGTTGATCTTGGCCTCCACCTCGTTACGCATGGCGAAGATGGATCGCTGCACGGCGCCGTTGAGCAGATAGCCCTGCAGCCACAAGAGCAGCGACGAAGCCAGGTACAGCGCGAGGGCCAGCAGCAGGATCTGCCCGAGCCGGTCGAAGTCGATCCCCTGCCCGGGAACCACGTCGAGCCGCTCGATCATGTCGGCGAAGGTGGTGTTGCCCTGTGCCCGGAGCGCGGCCACTGCCTGCTCCTTGGTCGCGCCCGCGGGCAGCTGCGTGCCGATGATGCCGGTGAAGATCACGTCGGTGGCCCAGCCGAGGATCTTGGGCCCGACCACGTTCATCACGATTCCGACCACCGCGAGGGCGATCACGATGAACATGATCATCCGCTCCGGCGCCAGGTGACCCAGCAGCCGCTTCATCGACGGGCCGAAGTTCATCGACTTCTCCGGCGCAGGACCCTGACCAAACATCCGCGAGCCAGGGCTGGGTTGGTACTTGGGGCGCTCGGGCGCCTTGGCCTTGGTGCCGTCCCCGTTGTCGGCGACAGCCACGTCGGCCGTATGGTCGTCGGTGGCGGAGTTCCTGTTCTGGATGTCGGTCATGCGGCCGCCTCCTGCGCGCTCAGCTGGGAGTCCACGATCTCCACGTACGTCGGGCAGCTGTCCAACAGCTCTTCATGGGTGCCCTCGCCGACGACCTCGCCGTCTTCCAGCACCAAGATCTTGTCGGCATCGGCGATGGTGGCAACCCGCTGGCCGACGATGATCACCGCTGCGTCCTGAGTTTCGGTTTTCAGCGCCGCCCGCAGCCGGGCGTCGGTGGCCACGTCCAACGCCGAGAACGAGTCGTCGAAGACATAGATCTCCGGTTTCTTCACCAACGCCCGGGCGATCGAGAGCCGTTGTCGCTGACCGCCGGAGACGTTCGTCCCGCCCTGGCTGATCGGAGCCTCCAGCTGTCCGGCCATCTCCTTGACGAAGTCGGCTGCCTGTGCCACCGTCAGCGCCGCCCACAGCTCATCGTCGGTGGCGGTCGGGTTGCCGTACCGGAGGTTGCTGGCGACGCTGCCGGAGAACAGGAACGGCTTCTGTGGCACCAGCCCGATCCGGCTCCAGAGCAGGTCCGCATCCATCTCCCGGACCTCGACGCCGTCCACCGTGATCGACCCGCCGGTGGTGTCGAACAGCCGCGGGATCAGCGAGATCAGCGTCGTCTTGCCGGCGCCGGTGGACCCGATGATCGCCGTGGTCTCGCCGGGACGTGCCTCGAAGCTGACGTTGCGGACAATGGGGTGGTCGGCGCCAGGGTAGGTGAACTCTGCCCCTTCGAAGGAAACGATGCCGGCCCCGTGCAGTTCCGTCACCGGAGACGTGGGCAGGACGACCGAGGAGTCGGTGTCCAGCACCTCCTTGATCCGCTCCGCACACACTGCGGCTCGAGGCGCGATCATCAGCAGGAAGGTCGCCATCATGACCGACATGAGAATCTGAACTAGGTACGTCAGGAATGCGGTCAGCGAACCGATCTGCATCTGCCCGTCGGCGATCCGATGCGCGCCGAACCACAAGACGGCGACGCTGGAGATGTTCATGATGAACATGACGATCGGGAAGATCGAGGCCATCAGCCGCCCGACCGACGTTGCGGTCGCTGTCAGCTCGCCGTTGGCCCGCGCGAACCGGTCGGTCTCGTACGGCTCCCGGACGAAGGCGCGGACCACCCGGATGCCGGTGATCTGCTCGCGCAGCACCCGGTTGACCACGTCGATCCGGGTCTGCATGACGCGGAACAGCGGTCCCATCCGCATCACGACCACGCCGATGGACCCGGCGAGCACCGGCACCGCGACCACCACCAGCCAGGACAGGCCGACGTCCTCGCGCAGCGCCATGATGATGCCACCGATCATCGTGATGGGGGCGGCCACCAGCATGGTGCAGGTCAGCAGGACCAGCATCTGCACCTGCTGCACGTCGTTGGTGTTGCGGGTGATCAGCGACGGCGCCCCGAACTTGTTCAGCTCGCGGGCGGAGAAGGTCTGCACGTGGCTGAAGATCGCTTCGCGGAGGTTGCGGCCAAAGGACATGGCGGTCTTGGCGCCCAGATACACCGCGGCGATGGAGCAGACAATCTGCACCAGGCTGACGGCCAGCATGACGCCGCCGGTCCGCCAGATGAAGTCGGTGTCACCCTTGGCGACCCCGTCGTCGATGATCGACGCGTTCAGGCTTGGCAGGTAGAGGGCAGCCATCGTTCCGATCAGCTGGAGAACCACCACACCGATCAGCAAGCGCTTGTAGGGCGCTAGAAAGCTGCGGAGAAGTCTTATCAGCATGCGTGTACTTCCTTGGTGGCACGGTCGTCTTGGGCTGGTTGTCGGCGCTCGGTGATGCCGTACAGCAGGACCTGCACGATCCGGGTCGGGTCGGAGTGGCGCTGGTCGGATAGCACCGGGTGCGTGACCGAGAACGTGAGGGTACGCAGCAGGCTGGCGGCGCTGTCCGGATCCATCCGCAGCTGGTCGTGGTCGGGCTTGATCACGTTGGCAATGGCAGTGTCGAGCAACGCGTTGTCGCGCTGCTGCCGGCTGTGGAAGTCCGCCCGCGGCTCCGGCGGCCGGACCACCATGGCGGAGTGGAACAGGGCGATCACGCGACGCATCCGGCTCTGGATGATCTCCACCACCGCCACGAGGCGGCTCGGCAGATCCAGCCCGGCGTCGATCCCGGCGATGGCGTCGCAGGTCACACCGACGTCGAACGCCTCCTCGATCACAGCGTCGATCAGGGCTTCCTTGGTCGGGAACACGCGAAAAATGGTTCCCTCGGCGATCCCGGCGGCTTCGGCGATCTGCCGGGTGCTGACGTTGCGCCCGTGGACCCCGAGCAGGGGTTCGGTGGCAGCGATGACAGCTGCGCGACGCTCGTCGGGCGGGAGGGGAGTAGCGCGGACCATCAGCAGATGCTAAATGAGTGAGTGCTCACTCAGCAAGTGTTTTGTTTGGGTGTTTGCAGTTGTCAGGCGCCCGCGAGCCGAGGTGGCGCCCGCAGCCGGCGCGATAACATGCGGCCATGCCCGTCGCCCTGGTCGGTAGTCCGGCCGCGCGAAGGGTGCACGGCTTCTCCTCCGGTGCCGACCTCGCGCTGCTCGGAGCCGGCCTAGAGGCCGCCGAGGATCTGGTCGAGGCGCTGACCGCTACCGGGACTAGGCCGCCGGTTCCCGTCAGCGGCCTGGGCGAGCTTGCCGCGCTGGCCGCGGCCCGTGATGACGTGCCGCTGGTGGTGGCCTCGGGTGCGTTGCGGATCGCTGAACCCGCCTTGCTGGACCTGCTCGATCGGCCTGGAACCACGACGGCCGCCCTGCTGGCCGACCCCTACTCGGTGGAGATGCCGCAGCAGATCGACGGCATCGAGGACGCGGCCCTGGTGCGGGTTGGCCGGGACGGCGCCGCGATCGAGTCGGCTGGCAGCGCAGTGCACTCGGTCCTCCGGCCTAACCGGGTATCGGTGGGCGCGCTGCGGGTCGCCGCTCAGGATCGGGCCGAGGCGGCGACTATCTGGACCGCCGCGGCGGACACGGTGGACCGCGACCTCGGCGGGGTGGACCTGTTCGACCTGGCACTGGTGGCTCTGGTCCGCGGCGGTCTGGCGGTATCGGAGGTACGAGCCGGCTACTTCGGTTGGCGTCGCGGTGCGGTGCGCCAGCCGGGCTCGAGGGGCTCGGCGTGGCAGCAGCGGCTGCGTACCGCGAGCCGAGGTGGCGACGGGTTCTTCTCCGCCATGGCGGTCCGTCCGCTGTCTCGTCGCGGGACCGCCGTCGGGCTCCGGCACGACTGGTCGCCGAACGCCTTGACGCTGGTCAGTCTGGCGGTCGGTCTGCTCACCGCCGGGCTGATCTGGTCCGGGCAGCACTGGGCCTGGGTGGTGGCGGCGTTCACCTTGCAGCTCGCTCTGGTAGTCGACTGCATGGACGGGGAGATCGCCCGCTTCACCCGGCGGTTCTCCACCCTCGGCGCCTGGCTGGACGGCGTGGGCGACCGGATCAAGGAGTACGCCGTCTTCGCCGCCCTCGCTGTGGTGGCGAGCAGGCAGGGTGATGACTCCGGCTGGCTGCTGGCGATCATCGCCATGACGGTCGTAACGGCGCGGCACCTCGAGGACCAGAGCTTCAACGACCAGCTCGCGCCGACGAAGATCAGCAGGCCGGTGCTGCTTGACCTGGCTCAGCGGGACGAGGGCACGGGCGGCCCCACGACGATGGTGCGTCCGTCCCGTTCGGCAGCCGTACGGTTCTGGCTGAAGAAGATCGTCCACGTTCCGATCGCGGAGCGGTACCTCATCTTGTCGGTCGGCCTGCTGACGTTCCGGCCGGTCTGGGTGCTGGCCGCCACGATTCTCTTTTCGGGCCTGGCCCTGATCTGGACCCAGGGCGGCCGCACCGTGATGGGGATTCTCCGGCCGCAGACCCTGCCAGCTCCGGACCCAAACCTGGCCCCAGCTTCGTTGCGAGACCAGCTCGACCTCGGACCGCTGGCCAGGGCGGCCGGGCGGAGGCTGCGGCTGCCGTTCGTACCGGGTCTGCTGGCAGCGGTGCTGGCGTGGCTGGTGGTAATCGCAGCCATCTGCCTCGGCTGGTTCTGGGTCGCGCTCGTCGGGGCGGTAGGAGGGGCGGCGTGCTGCGGGATGGCATGCAGCCCGCCGGTGAACAGCCGGTGGGCTTGGCAGGCGCTGCCGCTGGTGTGGTTCGTCGAGGCCGCCGTCGTCGTCGCCCTCCTCTGCCAGGCGCCGGTTGGAGGGTGGGTGTTCGGCTACCTGGCCGTGATCGCGTACCGGCGGTACGACCTGATCTACTCGATCAAGCTTGCCGGGGCCTCGCCGAGCCGCCGGACCACGCTGCTTGGCGGGGGGTTTGACGGCCGGGTCGTCGCGCTGACCCTGCTGCTGACCCTGAGCCAGCTGCTCGGGATCGATCCGGAGCGCTCGGTCCCCATCGCCCTGGGGGTGGGCGCCGGATATTGTGCGTTGATCTACCTAGCAGAATCGGTACGGCAATGGAGGCCGAAGCCATCAGTGAGCGGAAAGAGGACGTAGTGCATCTGGGCAAGCTGGCCGACGAGGTGTTCGACGCTGTCATCTTCGACATGGACGGGACTCTGATCGACTCGACGCCGGCGGTGATCCGGGCCTGGACCATCTGGGCCGCCGAGCACGGGCTGACCAGCGAGGACCTGCAGGATCATCACGGCGTGCCGTCCGCCGGCGTGGTGCGTTCGCTGCTGCCCGAAGAGCGGCACGAGGCGGCCATCGAGCGGATCAACGAGCTGGAGATCAACGACATCGGTGACATCGTGGTGCTCCCCGGTGCGGCGGAGGCGTTGGCGTCACTGGCCCACGGAAAGAGTGCCATCGCGACGTCCTGCACCGTACTGCTGGCCGATGCCCGGATTGCAGCCGCCGAGCTGGTGCCGCCGTCGGTGCTGGTGACCGTGGATCACGTCGAGCGCGGCAAGCCGCACCCCGACCCCTTCCTGGAGGCTGCCCGACAGCTCGGCGTCGACCCGACCCGCTGCCTGGTGGTGGAGGACGCGCCGAAGGGGCTGCTGGCCGCGCACGCTGCCGGCTGTTTCACGCTGGCCGTCACCACCACCACGCCGGTGGACCAGCTGATCGCGGACGCGGTGATACCGAACCTGGCGTCGGTCCGGTTCGAGAGCGTCGGTGACGGTATCCGGGTGGTCCCGGCCGAGGACTAGCCGGTCTTCCGGCGGAAGACCCGCTTCGACTCGACCGGTCCGTGAGCGTGGGCAGTGGACTGCTCCGAGTCGATGTGGTTCTCGCCGCGGCGGCCCTTCTTGGCCTCCAGCGCCTCGCGAAACTTCCGTTTGGTCGCCTCCTCGGCAGTCTCTGCGGCGGTCGGCTGGGGGTTCTCGTTGCCGGTCATGCAGTCATTCTTACCCGGTAGCGGTCCGGAAGCCAGCAGACTTGCCCGCGGCGACTGGTCGGGTCTGCGGCGACACGCCGGCCGGAGCGCGGAGTTTGGGACTAGTCGGCGGGTGGGGGTTAGCCGAGCTGGGTCATTTCTACGGTGACGAACATTTTTGAGGAACCGCCGGAGTAGGTGCCGCGCAGCGGGGCTACGTCGCCGTAGTCGCGGCCGTGGCCGACGCGTACATAGCTCTCCGACAGACGCTGCTGCACCGTCGGGTCGAAGGCGACCCAGCTGCCGCACCACCACTCGACCCAGGAGTGGCTCTCCCCGGTCACCTTGACGTTCGCCTGGTCGGCGTGCCCGGGATGGAGGTAGCCGGAGACGTACCGAGCAGGCAGGCCGATCAGCCGCAGCGCGCCCAGCACCACGTGGGAGTAGTCCTGGCAGACACCGCGGCGTCCTTCCCACACCTGCCGGGCGGTGCTGTTCACCGACGTCGACCCGCGCTGGTAGCTCAGGTGCTCCGCGACCCGCCGGCAGATCTCCAGGGCAGCCAGCCGGGGGAGGTGGTGAGCCGCGGCGTCCTTCGCCAGGTCCGCCAGCTCGTCAGAGGGTTCGGTCCGCTCACTGTTGGTGAGAAAATCGGCCATCGAGTCGACTACGCCCCGGTCGAGCAGGGCTTTCCAGCCCAGGTCGGTCTCACTGGTGCGACGCTCGGTGTCCCACGGGTCGTAGTCGCCGCGGGTCTCCACCACTGCCTGCGCGTGTACGGTCAGCCGGTCGTGCGGCTCATGCACCTCGAAGGTGGTCACGTTGGTTCCCCAGTAGTCCAGGTAGCCGAAGCTCCACGCCTGCGGCTCGATACTGACCCGGCTGCTCCACACAGTCTGGTGCTCGGTGGTGGCCGGCACCATCCGCGCCTCGTTGTAGGAGGAACCGACCGGTGACCTGTAGCGGAAGCCGGTGGTGTGATCGATGCTCAAACGCATGTCAGCGCGTCCCTTCGGTGATCCAGGCGCGGGGGTCCTCGGCGGCGAAGAAGCTGGTCGAGACGGTCTGGGTCACCCGGGCGCAGGTGTCCTGCACGGCGGTCATCTCGTGCTCAAGATTGGCCAGCAGCTCATCCATCCGGGAGTACTCCAGGTGCGCCCGCAGCCGGCCCAGGTCCCGCATCGCCTCACCCGCCTGCGAAGCGGACGGGTTCGCATTCACCACCATGGACAGGCAGTGGATCGAGGCCGTCAGGCCATGCATCAGCGACCGCGGGAACCGGGCGTCCAAGATCAGGAACTCGGCTGCTTCCTGGTCCGCATGAAAGCCCCGATAGGTACGCAGGAACGCGTCATGGCCGCCGCAGCCCCGCAGTACCGACGGCCACTGGGTGCCGCCGGTGGTCAGCGCCGCGGACGCCACCATCCGCGAGGTCATGTCCACCTGTTCGAGACTGCGGCCGAGCAGCAGGAACTGCCAGCCGTCGTCGCGGACCATCGTGTTGCGGGCGATCCCGGAGAACAGTGCACTGCGCTCCCGGGCCCAGTCCAAGAAGGTGTGGGCACGGGTGGACCGGAAGCGGCCGGACGGCAGCTGGTGCCAGGTCGTGTTGATCGACTCCCACAGGTCCATCGGGATCACCTCGCGGGCCCTACGGGCGTTGTCCCGCGCCGCCGACCAGGCGGCCACGATGGAGCTCGGTTCGGACCGGTCGTACCCCAGCACCCGGAGCAGGTCCTCGTGGGTGGGGTCTTCGACGTGGTCGATGCTCATCAGGGCCAGCAGGTTGCGGCAGGCATCGACCTCCGCCGTCGTGGTGTCCTCCACCAGGACGCGCAGGTGGGTCTGCAGCAGCCGGGCGGTGTCATCGGCCCGCTCGACGTAGCGGCCGATCCAGAACAGCGACTCGGCGATCCGGCTCAGCACGGCAGACCCCCCGACTGCTGCTGCTGTTCCTGCTGCTCACGCCGGCTGCCGCGGTCCGACATCACCCGCACCGCCTGCGGCCGGGAGCCCAGCGGTCGGGACACCCCGAGCGGCACCGCCGTCGGTCGGGGTCGTGGCGGCGGCTGGTCCTGTACGTCCTGGAGCGGCACCGCGGGCTCCGGTTCCGGTTCCGGCTCCGGATCGGTGATGGTGATCGGCCGGTTCAGCGGCGGGCTCAGGACCCAGGTGTCCTTGCTGCCGCCGCCCTGGCTGCTGTTCACCACCAGCTCACCCTCCGGCAGCGCGACCCGGGTCAAGCCTCCGGGCAACACCCAGATGTCCTCGCCGTTGTTCACCGCGAACGGCCGCAGGTCCACGTGCCGTGGTGCCAGCTTGTCGTCGATCAGGGTGGGCACGGTGGACAGCTGGACCAGCGGCTGCGCAATCCAGCCGCGTGGGTCCTGGATCACCCGCCGTCGCAACGCCTCCAGCTCGCTCAGCGACGCACGTGGACCGATCACGATCCCCTTGCCGCCGGAGCCGTCCACCGGCTTGACCACCAGCTCGTGCAGCCGGTCAAGCACCTCCTCGAGCGCCTCGGGTTCCTCCAGCCGCCAGGTGTCGATGTTGGCGATGATCGGCTCGGCGTGGAGGTAGTAGCGGATCAGGTCCGGCACGTAGGTGTAGACCAGCTTGTCGTCGGCGACCCCGTTCCCGATCGCGTTCGCCAGCGCCACACCACCGCAGCGGACCGCGTTCACCAGCCCGGGCACACCCAGCATCGAGTCGCTGCGGAAGTGCACCGGGTCGATGAACTCGTCGTCGATCCGGCGGTAGATCACGTCGACGCGCCGCAGCCCAGCGGTGGTACGCATGAACACCCGACCGCGGCGGCACTCCAGGTCGCGACCCTCCACCAGCTCGACCCCCATGGTGCGGGCCAGCAGGCTGTGCTCGAAGTAGGCGGAGTTGTACACACCCGGAGTCAGCACGACCACGGTCGGGTCGTCGACGCCGGGCGGGGCCGCCTTCCGCAGCGCGGTGAGCAGGCGCTGGGAGTATCCGCCGACCGACCGGATCCGCTGGTTGCTGAAGGCGTCCGGGAGCGCGTTCACCATCGCGCTGCGGTTCGTCATCACGTACGACACGCCGCTGGGCACCCGGACGTTGTCCTCGAGTACCCGGACGTCACCCTCGGGGGTGCGGATCAGGTCGACCCCGGCCACATGGACCCGGACCCCGTTCGCCGGCTGGGCGCCCCAGACGGCCCGGTGGTAGTGGGTGGAGGACGAGATCAGCTGCCGGGGAATGACGCCGTCGGCGATGACGCGCCCGTCGGAGTAGACGTCCGCCAGGAAGGCCTCCAGGGCACGGACCCGCTGCGCCACGCCGGACTCGATGGTCTCCCACTCAGCGGCCGCAATCACCCGCGGCACCAGGTCCAGCGGGAACGGCCGCTCCACCCCACCCACGTCGAAGGTGACCCCCGCCTGGGTGTAGCTGCTCGCCAACGACTCGGCTATTCCCCGCAGCTCGTCCGCCGTCGCAGCCTGCAAGGACGTGTGGACCGCCTTGTACGAAGGTCGGATCGTGCCCGCTGCGTCGACCATCTCATCGAACGCCACGCCGGGGTGGTAGTTCGAGAACACGTCCGCCATAGCGTGAGCGTACTCAACCGCGCGTTACTTTGAGGTAACGCCCTCCGCGGCGCTCAACGCCGCCGCTCCACCGTTACGGTGGCCCTGACCGACCGGCACCAGACAGCCCGAGGAGGACGGATGCGGGTGATCGGCATGATGTCCGGGACGTCATTCGACGCCATCGATGCAGTGGCCGCCGACATCGGCGTGGCCGACGACGCTGTCGTCATCCGGCTGCTGGGAATGATCTCGGCGCCGTATCCCGACGATGTGGTCGCCGACCTGGTGGCGGCGCTGCCGCCGGCCCCGGTCACCATGGCGGCTGTGTGCTCGCTGGACACCCGGATCGGGCAGGCGTTCGCCGCGGTGGCGGCCGATGCGGTCGATGACCTCGCCGCCGGCGCCGCCGACCTGATCGTCTGCCACGGCCAGACGGTCTTCCACTGGGTGGAGGGGGACGCGGTACGGGGCACCCTGCAGCTTGGACAGCCCGCCTGGATAGCCGAGCGCACCGGACTGCCGGTGGTGTCGGACCTCCGCAGCCGCGATGTCGCGGCCCACGGGCAGGGAGCACCGCTGGTCAGCCTGCTGGACGTGTGGTGGCTGCGTTCTCGGCCCGGGTTGCCGGTGGCGCTGAATCTCGGTGGTATCGCCAACCTGACCGTCGGGATCGGCACCGACCGGCCGACCGCCTTCGACGTCGGCCCGGCCAATGCCCTGATCGACGCAGCCATCCGTGAGTTCAGCGGAGGGCGGCAGAGCTTCGACGCCGATGGGGCGGCCGCCCATCGCGGGCAGGTGTCGCCGGCGCTGCTGGCGGACCTGCTGGCCGACAGCTACTACCGCCGGCCGGCACCCAAGACCACCGGCAAGGAGCTGTTCGGCTTCGACTATCTGCGCCGTGCGCTTGCGCCGTACCCGGACCTGCACACCGACGACGTACTGGCCACGCTGACCGAGCTCACGGCCCGTACGGTGGCCGACGCGGTGCTCGCCGCCGGCGCCACCGAGGTGATCGCCTCCGGCGGCGGCACCCGCAACCCGACTCTGATGGCGCGGCTGGCCCGGGCATTCCCCGGGGTGGCGCTGCGTACCTCAGACGAGCTGGGGCTGCCCAGTGGAGCCAAGGAGGGACTGGCCTTTGCGCTGCTGGGGTTCCTTACGGTGCACGGCTGGCCCGGCACCGTGGCGTCCTGCACTGGGGCCGACCACCCGAGCGTCCTCGGCTCGATCACACCGGGCCGCGTCCCTCTCCCTCCCACCGGGTCCGAACCACCTCCGGCGCTGCTACGGCTGGAGTGACGCCCAGTCCGGCGGCGTACGCGCCCGGTGCCCGGTGGGCAGGCGCTCGGTAGGCTGGCTCAGTGCCTGACGTTGAAGAGATCTCTGCCGAGGAGTTCGGCCCCGATGTATCCGAGCAGACGCGGATCCGTCGCGAGAAGCGCGCCCGGCTGCTGGCCGAGGGGCGCCAGGCGTACCCGGTCTCGGTGCCACGCACCCACAGCCTCCATCAGGTCCGTGACCAGTGGAGCCACTTGCAGACCGGCGAGGAGACCGGCGACGTGGTCGGCATCACCGGCCGGGTGGTTCTGGCCCGAAACACCGGGAAACTCTGCTTTGCCACGCTCGCCGAGGGCCTGACGCTGCAGGACTCCGGCGTCCGGCTGCAGGTGATGTTGTCGCTGGCCGAGGTTGGCGAGGAGGCGCTGGCGCGCTGGAAGAGTGAGGTTGACCTCGGCGACTTCGTCTTTGTCGAAGGCCGGGTGATCTCGTCGCGGCGCGGCGAGCTGTCGGTGATGGCGACCCGCTGGGAGATGGCGTCCAAGGCGCTCCGGCCGATGCCCAACCTGCACAGCGAGCTCTCCGACGAGACCCGGGTACGGCAGCGCTACGCCGATCTCACGGTCCGCGAGGCGGCCCGGGACATGGTCCGGGTCCGGGCGGCGATCACCCGCAGCATCCGGGAGACGCTGCACGCGGACGGTTACACCGAGATCGAGACGCCGGTGCTGCAGTTGGTCCACGGCGGCGCCCACGCCCGCCCTTTCAACACCCACCTGAACGCCTTTGACATCGACATGACGCTTCGGATCGCGCTGGAGCTCTTTCTCAAACGTGCGGTGGTGGGCGGGGTTGAGCGGGTCTACGAGATGGGCCGGATCTTCCGGAACGAAGGGATCGACTCGACCCACAGCGCCGAGTTCACCATGCTCGAGGCCTACCAGGCCTGGGGTGACCAGCACACGATCGCCGCATTGATCCAGTCGATCATCGTCGACGCTGCGGACATGCTGGGCTCCCGCCAGATCGAAACCCCGGCCGGCACTATCGACCTGGACGGGGAGTGGCGCTGGCTCGGGGTCTATCCGGGCCTGTCCGAGGCAGTGGGGGTCGAGATGACGCCGCAAACCAGTGTCGAGGACCTCCGAGCGCTGGCCGACAAGCACCAGGTCGCGATCGACCCGTCCTGGGACGCCGAGAAGCTGGTAGTGGAGCTCTTCGGCGAGCTGGTCGAGCCGACACTGATCCAGCCGACCTTCGTCTGCGACTATCCGCCGTCGGCACAGCCGCTGGCCAGACCGCACCGCAGCGACCCGAACCTAATCGAGGCCTGGGACCTGATCATCGGCGGGATGGAGCGCGGTACCGGCTTCTCCGAGCTGATCGACCCGGTGATTCAGCGGGAGCGGCTCACCGCCCAGTCGCTGGCCGCCGCCGCCGGCGACGTCGAGGCGATGCAGCTGGACGAGGACTTCCTGTCTGCGCTGGAGTTCGGTGCGCCGCCGATGGGCGGGCTCGGGCTCGGGATCGACCGGCTGGTGATGCTGTTCACCGGTGCCGGTATCCGGGAGACGATCCTGTTTCCGCTGCTGAAGCCGGATCGTAACGATGACCGACCAGCCTGAGCAGCCGTCGGTGCCGGACGGATCGGACCCCGCCGAGCTAGCCCATTGGCTGTTTGACCGGGCCCGGGCCGGTGAGGCGGACCGCCTCGGCGCGTACGTGGACGCCGGGGTCCCGGTGGACATGGCAGACTCGGGCGGCAACACGATGCTGATGCTGGCTGCCTACCACGGGCACGCCGCAGCGGTACAGGCACTGATCGAGCGCGGGGCCGACGTCAACACACTCAACGACCGGGGCCAGACGCCGCTGGCGGGCGCCGTCTTCAAGGGCTATGACGATGTGGTGGCGACGCTGGTGGCGGCCGGCGCCGACCCGGATCTGGGATCTCCGAGCGCTCGGATGTCGGCCGTCTTCTTCGAACGGCAGGATCTAATCAGGCTGCTCGACCCCGGCGACGCCTGAGCTGCAGCGTCGGCCCGTCCCGCCGCGGGGGAAGGTCAGCTCTTGGCTCGTACCGGGTCGCCGTACCGGGACCAGATGTTGTTGCACGCCTCGCAGGTGTCCTCGGGGATCACTCCGGCCTTCATCAGCAACCCGAACATCCAGCAGCCGGCGCAGAAACCGACGACGGACTCCAAGATTGCGAAGCACAGCAGCACCACCATCAGGGCGGTCGCGACGGTGGTGGCACCGAAGCCGAGGGTGAGTACGGCGGCGAGGGTGGTGACGACGAGGCCGATTCCCTGAGCGAACCGCTTCGGTGGGCCGGGAACCAGCTTCGCCGGACCCAGCCGGGGCGCGATCACCCGGGTCGCCAGCTGCCCGAGGGCGCTGAACCGCGGACCGGCCAGTACCCGCGCTGCGAAGCCGACCGCGAGCAGCACGGTCAGCCAGGACCAGCCGGTGAGGAGGGTGAGCAGGGCGAGCACCGCCACACCGCCGGCCACGACCCGCGCCGCTTTCTCGTTCACCGGGTTGGGGAACTGGAACAACTCAGTGACTGCACGCATGCGGACAAGGGTAGGAGCGGGCATGGGGAAACCGGCGCGATGTTCATCAGGCGGATGAGAGCCCATCGCAGGATTAAATGGTTCCGTCCGGCGGATGAGGCGGTGGTCACGCGCGTCCCGGGGCAGGCTCCACCTGCGTGCGTCAGCGGATCCGGGGGGTGCTTGCTCGCAGGATCACGGCTGCGGAGATCTCCGTCCGAGCCGGACCGAGGCCGGGCGGGGACGCGTGGGCCAGCTGGATGGCGCTGCGACCCACCTCCACCAGCGGTAGCCGCATCGTGGTCAGGGTCGGCGTGACGTCCTGGACGGTCGGGATGTCGTCGTAGCCGGCGACCGCGATATCGGTACCGAGCTCGCGGCCTGCCTCGCGTAGCGCCGACATCGCCCCAACCGCCATCACGTCATTCACGGCGAAGATGAGCTCGATGTGGTCCAGCCCGGACTCCATCAGCTGCTGCGCGCCGGCGTAGCCGCCATCGCGGGTGAACTCGGTACTGACGATGTTCTCGTCGGCAATCGAGATTCCTGCGGCGCCCAAGCCGTCCAGGAAGCCCTGGACCCGCTCGTTGGAGGTCATCAGGGTGGGTGCCCCGCTGATGATGGCGAAGGAGCGGTACCCGAGGTCCAGCAGGTGCTCCGCCAGCTGGCGGGCCCCGGTGACGTTGTCCAGCACAACGGTGTTGAACGGCAGCTCAGGTTGGCTGATCATCACCACCCGCCCGCCGCTGGCCTCGAAGGCGGTCAGCTCGTCCACCAGCTTGGCGACGTTGGGGTCGTCGGTCAACCGACTTCCGGCCACCACCAGGATCTTCGGCCGCTGGCTGACCATCGCCCGTACCAGGTCCAGCTCACGGTCGGGGTCGCGTTGGGTGGCCGCCATGGTCACCACGAGGCCAGCCTCCTCCGACGCGCTGATCACGCCGGCGGCGATGGAGGAGAAGTAGGGGTCGGCGATGTCACCCACCAGCAGCGCGACCGTCATGGTGCTACCCCGGGCAACCGCCTGCGCTGCGCGGTTGGGTTTGTAGTTGAGCCGGGCGGCCGCGGCCAGTACGCGTTCGCGGTAGTCCTGCTTGACCTTGCGCTCGCTGCCGTTGATGGCTCGAGACGCAGTGGCCAGCGATACGCCCGCCTCGCGGGCCACGTCGTGCAGGGTGACAGGACTCTGGCCGATCGGTCTGGCCATCGGCATCCCCTTCCCACGACCGCGCCCGTCGTCACCGGCGCGAACCAACATTCTTGCATGGTGACGTCGGCTCACGCCGAGACTTCGAGCCAGGTTCAGCGCAGCGCGGCGCCGGGCTCGACCAGCAGGTCGGCGGGCCGCCGTACCGTGTTGCTGAGCGTCCCGACACCGTCGATGACAACGGTCACGACGTCCCCGTCGGCCAGTGAGAAGGGCAGGTCCGGGACCAGGCAGGTGCCCGTGGACAGCCAGACACCGTCGGGGAACTCGAGCTCCCGGAACAGCCACGCGACGAGGTCGTCGAGCTGCCGGTGTAGCTGGGAGGTGTTCGCGGAGCCCTGCCAGGCCACCGTCTGCGCCCGTTCGATGGTGCAGTGCATCGGAAGGGCGTAGGGGTCCTCGATCTCCCAGACCGGCTTGATACCGGGTCCGAGGGCGCAAGACCCGTGGTAGATCTTCGCCTGCGGAAGATAGAGCGGGTTCGCCGCCTCGATGGAGCGTGAGCTCATGTCGTTGCAGATGCCGTATCCGACGATCTGGCCGAACGCGTTGACAGCGAGAGCGAGCTCCGGTTCGGGTACGTCGACGGAGGAGTCTGCCCGGCACCGTACCTCGCCCCCATTTGGCACCGCCCGCCAAGCCGCCGACTTGAAGAAGAGCTCAGGACGGTCGGCGTCGTAGATCTGCTCATACACGCTGGCTGCCCGCTCACTCTCCTCCATCCGGGCCGAGCGCGAGATCTGGTACGTGACGCCAGCCGCCCAGACCTCGGTCCGGCCGTCCACCGGAGCCAAAATCTCGACCTCCCGGATGTCCAGAGCGGGTCCGGAGGAGGCCCGCTCCAGCACTACCCGGAGGTCTTCCACACTCAGCTGGAGTAGCGGGGCAAGTTGATCGCCGGCCGGGAACACCCGGTGTCCGTCGGTCAGTCCGACCCCTATGACGGCCTGATGCCGGTACCTGATGATCATCGTGGGATGCCTTTCGTGCGGACTCAGCCGCCGCCGATCGGCGGCGGTGCGGCGTCTGTGGTCATCGTTCCAGGCCGGGTGAGGTGAGAGCAGCCGGGGGCGTCGGGCAACGGTCCGACGAGGCCGACCCGGGCCGCAACAGCCGGCGTGGCAGGATGAAACCGCCGTCCGGGGCGGAGCACCTCAGAGCTCCGGATTGTCGCCCGGGAGGTCTCGGTGCGCGTCGCCGGTGAACAGGGAGGCCAGCTATGTCCGATCAGCTCGAACACACCACAGACCAGGTCGACCTGGAATCGGTGCTGGAGGCTGCCGCATCCGTGGCGGCAGGCGTCGCCAGAGCCGTGCCTTCCGAGCGGGCCGGGTGGCTGCGCGCCATTGCCGACGAGCTGGACGGGGAACGGGACGCGCTGGTGCAGCTGGCCCAGCAGGAGACCCGGCTCACCCAGGGCCGGCTGGTCGGCGAGCTCGGCCGGACCACCTTCCAGCTCCGGCTGACCGCCCACGCGCTGGAGGAGGGGTCATGGTTGGAGGCGACCATCGACCATGCCGATCCGGACTGGCCGACGGGTCCCCGGCCGGACCTGCGCCGGATGCTCCGCGGCGTCGGGCCGGTACTGGTGGTGGCAGCCAGCAACTTCCCCTTCGCGTTCTCCGTAGCCGGTGGCGACACAGCGACCGCGCTAGGCGCGGGGTGTCCAGTGGTGCTGAAGGCGCACCCGGGCCATCCGCAGCTGTCCCGGCGGACCGCCGAACTGGTTCAGCACGCGCTTCGCAAGGCCGGTGCCCCCGAGGGAGTTTTCGCGCTGATCGAAGGGGAGAGCGAGACGCAGCAGGCGCTGAAGGACCCGCGGATCAAGGCGGGCTCCTTCACCGGCTCGGTCAGGGGCGGCCGTGCACTGTTCGACATCGCCGCTTCGCGGCCGGACCCGATCCCGTTCTACGGTGAGCTGGGCAGCGTCAACCCAGCGTTCGTCCTGCCGTCCGCCATCGAGCGCCGACGCGCTGAGGTGCTGGAGGGGTTCGTTGGGTCCTTCACTCTGGGCGCCGGCCAGTTCTGCACCAAGCCCGGCGTCCTGTTCGTGCCGAAGACAGACGGGTTGCTGGACGAGCTGCGCGAGCTGGTGTCGGCCGTCGCCCCTGCGCCGATGCTGAACGACCGGATGGTGTCGGGTCTGCAGGACAGGCTGGAACAGATGCGCCGGCAGTGGACGGTCGTCCGCGATGCCGAGGCCGACGACGCCGGGCTACCACCGGCCCTGTTTGCAACGTCGGGCAGCGCCGCCATGGAGGACCTGGACTCGCTGTTTGAGGAGGCGTTCGGTGCTGCTGCGGTGGTCGTCGAGTACGACGACCCGGCCGAGCTGGTCGAGATTGCCTCCCAACTGCCCGGTCAGTTGACCGCAACCGTGCAGGCCGAGGAGGACGACGGCATCGCTCCCGCCCTGCTCGACGTGCTGTCCGACCACGCCGGCCGAATTCTGTGGAACGGCTGGCCGACCGGAGTGTCGGTGACCTGGGCGATGCAACACGGCGGGCCCTGGCCGGCAACGACAGCGTCGCTGCACACGTCGGTGGGTCCGACCGCGCTGCGTCGGTTCCTGCAACCCGTGGCCTTCCAGAACCTGCCGGCGGCGATGCTGCCCGCCGCCGTCCGAGACGACAATCCGCTGCGGATCTGGCAGCGGGTCGACGGAAAGCTCACCAGCCCGGAGGAGGTCGGATGAGAGCCGAGCAGCTCACCGACGTGGTCGCCGAGCACGCCGAGGGTCCGGTGTTCTGCAGCCGATGGGCCGGCCCGCGCTGGGTGGACATGATGGCCGGCGACATCTTGGAACTGGCCCCGGACGGCACCATGAGCAGGCATCACGTCGGGACGGTTGCCGCGGTGATCCGCCCACGGGTCGGCGGCGGCCACGTCATCGCAGGTCAGCGCGGGCTGCTGTTGGCCGACGACGACGCCCTGGACGCGCCGCTGCGGCCGCTGCCGGAGGTCTGGAGCGACGAGTCGGTACGAATGAACGAGGGAGGCTGTGACCCCGACGGCAACTTCTATGTCGGCTCGATGGCCTACGACCAGCGGGTGGGCGGCGCGAAGCTGTACCGATTCGGGCCGGACGCAACTCCGAGCATCGTCTTGGATCATGTCACCATCTCCAACGGTCTGGACTGGAGCCCGGACGGGACACGTGCCTACTACAACGACACGGCCACCGGCCGCACCGACGTCTTTGACTGGACCTCGGCGACCGGGCTGACCGGTCGGCGACCCTTCGCCACTATCACCGAGGGCGGCCCCGACGGGCTCAGCGTTGACGCGGAGGGTGGCGTCTGGGTGGCGCTGTTCGGTGGTTCCGCGGTGCATCGGTACGACCCTGACGGAAGGTTGGACGCTGTTATCGATTTGCCCACCAGTCAGGTCACCGCTGTGACCTTCGCAGGTCCTGATCTCGACCGGCTGGTGATCACCACGTCGCGGGAAGGGATGGGCGCCGACCCTGAACCGTTGGCAGGAGCCCTGTTCCAGGCCGATCCGGGTGTCCGCGGTCAACCGGTCCGCCCCTTTACAGGCTGAGCTGAGGGTTTGCAGGCTGAGAGTTTGCAGGCTGAGGGTGATGGCCATGGCTAGGCCGGCTGCAATGCCGGAGATCTGGAACCGTTAGGAGTCGGCTTCCCTGCGGTGGCGCTGCCCTTATCCGGTTCGCAGCGCGCTTTGTCCGGTAGCGATCTTCGGACAAGCTGGTCGATGCCGCGGTGATCGATACGACGGTTGGTCAGGGGTCTCTGCTCAGGGTCAATCCATCGTGGCGGTATCCACTCCGGAACCCCCGCCGCATTCAGGCGGCAGGTCCAGCCGTGTCGAACGAAGTTGCCGTGGTGATAGCGGCAGAGCAGGGTCAGGTTGCTCACGTCCGTCAGTCCGCCGGCAATCCAGGCGTCGATATGGTGCCGATCGCACCATTCGGGCGGATGTGCACAGCCCGGTGGTCGGGGTGCCGCCGGACAGCGGGAGCGACCCAGCGCGGAGCAGCCGAGCGCAGACGTCATCGAGCGCGTCGTGCATTCGCATCCCGCAGGTACGAGAGTCCTTAGGTGCTTCGGCAGCCAGCGGCCGGCGGTGCGCCGGGTCGTCACCTCGGTGCTGTCCACCCGCGGTCTGGCCAGCGGTTGAAGCACACTGAACAACGCCGCGCCGACCGGTCCCGTTAGCCGTCCGTTCACGCTGTAGGAGCCGTCACCGTTTCGTCGTAGTTCCAGATGCCGCCGATCGAAGCTGATCCGATCTGTCGGCACGGACCCGTCCGGATGGATCACGCCGACCAGATGGGTGGCGATCCGGCGCAGCTCTCTTGGGCCGAACTCGACCGCGTAGCCGGTCATCAACTTCTCCACCGCGCCGACCTCATCGGGATCGAAGCCGGGACGGTCGACGTCGTGCAGGCAGTTCTCCACGATGGCCACCTGTTCAGGGCTGACCACGCCAGAGCGCTGGAGCCTGGCCAGGTCGGGACGGGCTGGATCAAGCCGCTCGCCAGTCAGAGTGGTCCGCTGACCTACCGCGGCAGCCGTCCGTACGCGTCGGCTCGACTCGTGCGGCGACAGTCGAAGTAGCTGGGTCAGCAGCGTCTTGGTGTTGCGGCAGCCGAGGCGCTCCGACAGCGCCCGTCGCTCACACTCGGCGACGACCTCGAGGTCGACGACGGACATCTGGTTGCGCGCCGCTCGAAGGAACGCATGAACTCCAGCAGCCCGTCGCTGTCAAAGTGGCCGAGGCCACCCTCCCCGACAACTCGGATCAGTTCGGCGAGGCTGCTGGAGAGCATCTCCATGGCGCGCTCCACCGGGGTATCGTCACCGCCGTCCCCCGAAGCGGTCCCCCCGAGCGCTGTCATAACTGCAGTCTATTCGAACAAAGATTCGATTGCTAGACCTCTGGCACGATTTGTTTCGACAACTTCGCGCCCGCGCAAGGCCGAAGCTTCACCGGGTCAGGTCGACCACCGTGATCCCGGCCGAGCCCGATGGCAGGTCCATCGCCATCAGCGCCGCCGGGGCATGATCGAGCGGAATCACGGCCCCCACGAGTCGGTCCGGGCGCAGCCGACCCGACTCGATCATCGCCAGCATCGCGGGGTACTCGTGTGCGGCCATCCCATGGGAGCCATAGATCTCCAGCTCGTGGGCAATCACCAGGTCCATCGGCAGCGCCGGAGCCGCATTCTCACCCAACAACAGGCCGATCTGTACGTGCCGTCCACGCCGGCGCAGGCAACGTAGGGACGCGGCCGCCGCCGCGGCGGATCCGAGCGCGTCCACCGACACATGCGCCCCGCCTAAGGTCAGCTCGTGCACGGCACCGACCACGTCGCAGGCGGCCGAGTTCAGCGCGAGCTCCGCGCCCAGCTCGCTGGCCAGCCGCAGCGCGTCGGTCGAGATATCCACAGCAATCACTCGGGCACCGAGCGCCGCCCCGATCATCACCGCCGACAGCCCGACCCCGCCGCAGCCGTGCACCACCACCCAGTCGCCGGCCCCGACCCGACCGTGCGCGGTCAAAGCCCGGAAGGCGGTCGCGAACCGGCATCCCAATGCGGCGGCGGTGACGAAGTCGACCGCGTCGGGCAGCCTGACCAGGTTCGTGTCGGCCGCGTGCAGCGCCACCAGGTCGGCGAAGGAGCCCGGGCCGGTGAACCCAGGCTGGGTCTGGTTCGGGCAGACCTGCTGGTCTCCCGCCGCGCAGACCTCGCAGCGCCCGCAGCCACACACGAACGGCACGGTCACCCGGTCACCTACGGCAAAGCGTTCCACCTGTGGGCCGACCGCGGCCACGGTCCCGGCCAGCTCGTGACCGGGCACGTGTGGAAGCGGTACCGGGTCGTGGCCGCGCCAGGCATGCCAGTCCGACCGGCACAGCCCAGTGGCGCGGACCTCGACCAGGACGCCGTCCGCAGGGCAGTCCGGCACAGGAAGGTCACGGACAGCCGGGCGCGCCCCTATCGAGTCGTAGACCACCGCTCTCACAGACGGGGGCTGCCCTTCCGCGGCGCCGAGTCATCGCTCGGGTCCCGCAGGTCGGAGAAGTCGTCGAAATCGTCGAAGTCGCGCTTCTTGCGCCGCTGCTTGCGCTCCGGCGCCTCAGCGGGGGTCGCGGCCTCAGCGTCGCTCGGCCCATCGCCGGCCGGCCGAGGCTTGCGCAGCAGACTCGCCATGCCTGCCCGGCCACCACTGGCCCGCACCACGGCCACACCGATCGCCGTCGTCAGCGGTACGGCGAGGACCAGCCCAATGGACCCGACGACCGTACGGATGATCTCGCTAGCGAACATCTCGGTCTGGATCACCTCGAACAACGGCCGGTTGTAGATCACGATCAACAGCAGCACGGGCAGCACCGCACCCGCGGTAGCGAAGGCGATCGTGTAGACGGTCGAGGCGATGTGGTCGCGGCCGATGCGCATTGCCCGGGAGAACAGCTTCTGCTGGTCCGGATCGGAGTCCGCCAGCTCCCACACCGCCGAGGCCTGCGTAATCGTGACATCGTTCAGCACACCCAACCCGGCCACGATGATGCCGCAGATGACGACAGATGTGAGCCGGAGATCGGGGGCAGTGGCAGCCAGCACGAGGTCGTCCTCCGACGACGCCCCGGTCAGGTGCGCCCACTTCGTGGCGCCCCAGCCGAGTACAGCGCTCAGGATCAGCCCGAACAACGTCCCCAGCAGAGCCGTCGTGGTGCGGGCACTGAACCCGTGCGCGGCGTACAGCACCACAAACATGATCGCCGACGAGCCGACCAGCCCGATCAGCACCGGGTTGGACCCGGCCACCAGCGCAGGGAACATGAACTTCACCAGGATGAACCCCGCGAAGCCTAAGCCGATCAGCGACGCCAGCCCTCGCCAGCGGGCGACCGCGACCACCGCGACGGCGAACAGCAGGGTCAGCACGATCAACGGCGTCGTGCGTTCAAAGTCGGCGAACTGGTACGTGGCGGGCTGCCCATCGACCGGCAGCCGGAGCAGCTTGACCTTCTGCCCAACCTTGGTGCCGGAGGAGAACACAGCATTGTTCAGCGGGACCTCGACGGTCTGACCCTTCTCCGGCCCCTCGGTCAGCTGGGCGCCGATGTTGGCACAGTTCTGGTCCGCCACCCCGGGCGTCGATCCGACCATTCCTTCACACGAGACCTGAGTAACGGTGGTGATCCGGGCAGTGGGATAGGTCACGCCGGGAACGCTGTACAGCGACAGATCGGTACGGATGTGGCTGGAGACGTTGCCAGGCCAGAAAGCGATCAAACCCGCCAGCGTCCAGATCGCCAACGGGATCAGCACCACGACCATGATCCGCAGCGCCTTACGGTGCCGGTTCAGCTCCTCCACAGACGTGGGTCCGTCGTGCGAATGTAAGTGGGCCACGTTCTCCGCCTAGTCTTGTTCCTCGTGAGCAAATTACCGCCGGCGAACATGGAAGGCATCCAGTCGGACCCTTCCGCGCCTCGCCGGGCAGATGACGAGGCTGGTCACACCGGCTCACAATCTACCTCGCCTGCCGCCAACCGCCGTCCCGCCGAAATCGCTCGAAGGCGGCGCACCATGCTGGTAGGCGTGGGTGCCGTGGTCGTCGCGGTCCTGGTCGGGATGGCCTTCCGCGACTCGTCCGTGCCGCAGGTCAGCACAGCTACCGGCTCGGCCGCCCCGGGCGCGACCGGGCCTTCGACCGAGGTCAGCGCGGCCGCACCCGCACCAACAGTCCGGACGCCGCCTGGGCAGACCCGGGAAGGCAGCGCCCCGGCCGCCGCCCCGCTGCAGATCGCCACCGACGGCCCGGGTACGTTCCGGCGGTCCACCGAGAACATTGCCCCGGCGTCGGTCTCGGGCAGGCTGCTCCGCTACGACGTCAGGGTAGAGAGGGGCCTGCCGTTCGACAGTGAGCAGACCGCCACGGCCATC
>JAOPXN010000065.1 GCA_025965155.1 Propionibacteriaceae bacterium | reverse complement strand
GCCCGGTGCTGTGGTGCCGACTCAGGTGGCCAAGACGACGACGCCGTACCGGACCAGGCTGTTCACCGCCAGCGGGGTCGGTACCGGCGAGGCGGGCCGCCGGAGCCGTGCCATTACCTCCACCGGCCGCACGATCGGCGCCGCACCGCACAGCCGTCGAGCGACCCCCATCCATCTGGCCGCCACGCTCCGGGCCGCGGCGCCGCATCAGCTGGCCCGCGGACGGCAGACCGGCCGCCTGCAGCTCCACGCCGACGACCTCCGGACCGCGGTCACGGAGGGGCGCGAGTCCAACCTGGTGCTGCTGTGTGTAGACGCATCCGGATCAATGGCGGCTCGCCGCCGAATGGAGGCGGTCAAGACCGCGGCGCTGTCGTTGCTGCTGGACGCCTACCAGCGCCGCGACAAGGTCGGGCTGATCAGCTTCCGTGGCGCTGAAGCGACGTTGGCGCTGCCTCCCACCTCGTCGGTGGACACCGCGGCCCGTCGGCTGGAGGAGATGCCCAGCGGAGGTCGTACGCCGCTGGCCGAAGGGCTGCTCTGTGCCGCCGAAACTCTCCGGTTGGAGAAGATCCGCGACCCGCGCCGCCGACCGCTGCTGATCGTGATCACCGACGGGCGGGCGACCTCGGGCCCCAACGCGCTGGCGCGGGCACAGCAGGCGGCCGCGTACGTCGGCACGCTCGGGGTGGCCACCGTGGTGATCGACTGCGAGACAGGCCGGTTCACCATGGGTCTGGCCCGCGATCTCAGCCTGCTGCTGCAGGCGGACTACGTCGCGGTGTCCGAGGTCGGTGCGGACTCGATCATGAACGCAGTGACAACCCGGCGCGTGGGTGGGCCCGATCCCAGCCGCACCGGGAGGGCCGCCTGATGCCCGAGGGACTGCCCGACGTCGTCCCCAGCGACGGGCTCACCACCCGACAGCGACGCAACCGGCCGTTGTTGATCATCCACACCGGCGACGGCAAGGGGAAGTCGACAGCCGCCTTCGGGCTGGCTCTGCGCGGCTGGAACCAGGGCTGGTCGGTCGGCGTCTTCCAGTTCGTCAAATCCGCCAAGTGGCGGATCGGCGAGCAGACCGCTCTGGAGACGCTGGCGGAACTGCACACCAGCACCGGGGTCGGTGGACCGATCGAGTGGCACAAGATGGGTGCCGGCTGGAGCTGGAGCCGCAAGGCCGGCAGCGAAGATGATCATGCGGCTGCGGCCGCGGACGGCTGGCAGGAGATCAAACGACGGCTGGCGGCCCAGACCCATGGACTGTACGTGCTGGACGAGTTCACCTATCCGATCAACTGGGGATGGGTCGATATCGACGACGTGGTGCAGACGCTGGCGAACCGCACCGGTCAGCAGCACGTGATCATCACCGGCCGCCGGGCAGATCCGAAGCTGCTGGAGATCGCCAACCTGGTGACCGAGATGACCAAGATCAAACATCCCTTCGATGAGGGCCAGAAGGGCCAGCGAGGAATCGAGTGGTGACGCAGCAGCCGGCCCCGCACGTCCTCCCACGGGTGGTGATCGCTGCACCGAGCTCCGGTCACGGGAAGACCACCATCGCCAGCGGACTGATGGCTGCGCTGCGGATCTCCGGGCTAGAGGTGGCCGGGTTCAAGGTGGGCCCCGACTACATCGACCCGGGCTACCACGCCCTCGCCACCGGCCGGGCCGGACGCAACCTCGACCCGCACCTGTGCCATCCCGAACAGATGGTGCCGTTGCTGCTGCATGGCGCCGACATCCCCGAACCGGCCGACATTGCAGTGATCGAAGGGGTGATGGGGCTCTTCGACGGTCAGATCGGCGGCCAGGGGTTCGCCTCCACCGCCCACGTCGCCACCCTGGTCGGCGCGCCGGTGATCTTGGTGGTCGACATCTCGGCCGCCTCCCGCACGGTCGCCGCGATTGTGCACGGGCTGACCACCTTCGACCCCGCGGTCCGGATCAGCGGCGTGATCCTGAACAAGGCAGGCTCGCCGCGACATGCCACCGAGGTGTGCGAGGCGTTGGAGGCCACCGGGATACCGGTGCTGGGCGTACTGCCGCGGGATGCCGGGATCGCGGCGCCGTCGCGGCATCTCGGACTGGTGCCGGCGCAGGAGCGCGACGACGCGGTGACCAGTCTTGACCATCTGGCCGCCCAGATCACCGAGCATGTATCGCTGACGGAGGTGCTCCGGATTGCCCACGCTGCCTCGCCGTTGGTCGCGGCACCGTGGCGGCCGGAAGCTGTCGTACGGCCCGGTTCGTCTGGGCACCCGGTGGTGGCGGTCGCCGGCGGACGTGCCTTCACCTTCCGATATACCGAGACCGAGGAACTGCTGCGCGCGGCAGGCTGCCGGCCCGTGGTGTTCGACCCGGTCCATGATCAACGACTCCCTGCGGGTACCGCTGGGATCTATCTCGGCGGCGGCTTCCCCGAGGTCCATGCCTTCGAGCTGGCCGCCAACACCGCCCTGCGCGCCGACATCGCGGCGGCGGTCGCGGCCGGCGTACCGACCGTGGCCGAGTGCGCGGGCCTGATCTACCTCTGCAAAGCCGTGGACGGGCAGCCGATGGTGGGTGTGCTGGACGCGGAAGCCCGGATGACCGAACGGCTGACCCTCGGTTACCGGACCGCAGTGGCCGACCATGATCAGCTGCTGGGTACGGCCGGCACCCGGGTCACCGGGCACGAGTTTCACCGCACCACAGTCGAACCTGGGAACGGACCTCAGCCTGCCTGGCTGGTCGGCGGTGACCACGCCGGCTTCTCCTTCGACCCGGCCGGAACCGGAATCGACAGCGTGCACGCGTCCTACCTCCATGTGCACTGGGCCGGCCACCCGCAGCTGGCGCAGCGGTTCAGCGATGCGGTGCACGACTGGGCCGGGCATGGAGTGAGCTGGACCGCCGAACCGACGGTGGCCGCGCCGTACCAGCACCACGATCTTGATCATCATGGCGACTCCGACGTGGCCGACGGCCTGGTCGACCTGGCAGTCAACGTACGGCTGCGGGAGCCACCAGCCTTCCTCCGGGACGTGATCACCAGGACCTGCGCCGAACTGGCGGCGTACCCGAAGACCGACGCGGCGGTGGCTGCCATAGCGAGCGCCCATGGTGTGGATGAGTCGCAGGTGCTGCCCACCTCCGGCGGTGCGGAGGCATTCACCCTGCTGGCGCGGGCATTGTCGCCGCGGCGGCCCTTGGTGGTGCACCCACAGTTCACCGAGCCGGAAGCTGCGCTGCTTGCAGCGGGGCACCGGCCCCATCGGCTGCTGCTGCAGCCAGCCGACGGCTTCGTGCTCGACCCGGACCGGGTCGACCCGCAGGCTGACCTGGTGATGATCGGCAACCCGACCAACCCCACCAGCGTGCTGCATCCGGCGGACGCCATCCGCGCGCTGGTCAGGCCCGGGCGGGTGGTGTGCGTGGACGAGGCCTTCATGGACGCGGTGCCCGGCGAAACCGAGTCGCTGCTGCACGGTGACCTCGACGGAGTGCTGGTGATCCGATCACTGACCAAGACGTGGGGGTTGGCCGGGCTTCGGGCCGGTTACGTGGTCGGCGACTCCGAGCTTGTGGCGGCGCTGAGCCGGCAGCAGCAACCCTGGTCGGTGTCGACTCCGGCGCTCGCCGCCACGGTGGCCTGCCTCACACCGTCGGCGCTCGCGGTGGCCACCGAGGCGGCCCACGAGTTCGGCCGACTGCGTAGCTGCCTGGTCGACGCGCTGGCCTCCGTCGGT
>JAOPXN010000062.1 GCA_025965155.1 Propionibacteriaceae bacterium | reverse complement strand
GCCTCGTCGTCGAGGTGGTCGGATCGTCGACCGATCGCTGGCTTTGTCGCATCGAGTTGATGTCTCCCTTCGTCCGCGGGCCAGGGTAGCCCGACCGGCGATAGGTGGGGGAACAGCGGTCGTCACCGGTAAACTTCCAGGGTGTCCGCCGTCCAACGCGCTCAGCCCGCCCAGCAGGCGCCGCCCGTCCAGAAGCTGAGAATCCGGTACGCGAAGCGTGGACGCGCTCGCTTCACCAGCCACCGCGACTTCGGACGCGCCTTCGAGCGGGCTCTGCGCCGGGCCGGTGTGCCGATGGCCTACTCGTCCGGTTTCTCCCCACACCCGCGCATCTCGTACGCGAACGCATCGCCCACCGGCGCGGCCAGTGAGGCTGAGTACCTGGAGATCGGTCTGGCCCACCAGTGCGACCCCGACCGGGTGAAGGACGCCCTGGACGCGGCGCTGCCGCCAGGGCTCGACGTACTGGAGGTGATCGACGCGCCGACCGGGGCGCTGGCCGACCTGCTGACCGGCTCACGCTGGAAGGTGCAGGTGGTTGGCGTGGACGCCGACGTGCTGCAGCGCGCCGTGGCGACGTTTTTGGGCCGGGAGTCGGTGGAGGTCCAGCGGCTCACCAAGAACGGGATGCGCTCCTTCGACGCTCGCCAGGCCGTGGTGTTCCTGGTCTCCTCACACGCTCGACTCGATCTGGTGACCAAGCACCAGGAGCCGCTGGTCCGACCAGACGATGTGCTGTCCGGCCTTGCACTGGTGGATGAGGAGTTCAGGCCGAGCGAAGTTCCGATACTGACTCGGATCAGCCAGGGCGTGCTGGACCCCTCAAACGGAGAGATCAGCGACCCCTTTCGGCACTGACCGCAGCATTGTGGGTTGGGCTTGCAATGTGTGGGATACTAGGAATCAGTCAGGAGCGCGGCCAGCGCTTCGACTCGATGGAGTTCATCACGACGTGACAGGTCGTGGGACACGGTGACACCGGACTCTCCACCGCGACGATCCAGAACCCAACATGGGAATCGGACCAGATCGACCGCGGGAGTGACGTGTCGCACCATCGACCATTGGAAGCTTCCGCCGCCCAGCACAGCTGGAGCAGCGAACGAGATCGGACACACGCGAGTGTGTTGCAGAGGAGTCCGGATGCTCGAAAATGAGCCCGACACAAGTTCAACCCCAGGCGCCTCAGAAGCGCCTACGACAACCCAACCCCGCCGTCGACGGGCGGCTAGCCGGCCCGCAGGGCCGCCAGCCACAGCCGGGGACGCCCCGGCCATCGTCGTGGCGGCGCCGGTGACATCGGAACCGGGCACAACGCCGCAGCCCACGCCGTCCGTGGAGGCAGCCACCCCGGCAGAGCAGCCGGCAGCAGCCGACGGTGCCACCCCCGCCGAGTCGGACCCCGCTCCGGCTGCGAAGGCAACCAAGCGAGCGCCCGCCAAGCGTGCACCGCGCAAGTCCGCCGCCAAGAAGGCGGCCGCTACCGCCGATGACCCTGCTCAGCCGGGCTCCGGTGATGTGACCGAAGCCGTACCTGTACGGACTCGGGCGCCGCGCAAGCGTGCTGCCAAGAAGACGGCCGCCAGCCCAACAGACGCCCCGGCCGAACCCCAGGCCGCGGGACAGAGCGCCCCGGCGCACCCGGCCCAGACCGACCCCAGCATGGCCCCGGCGGAGGCTGCGCCGAGCCCACAGGCAGTGGAGGGGGCCACCGAAGCCCACGACACGACTCCTGCGGCCAGCGCGCCGGCCGAGCATGACGCGGGGCTCGAGCAGTCTGTGCGCCAGGACACCGCCAGCGCCGAGTACGAAGGCGAAGAGGACGAGCTGACCGCGCTGACCAAGCGTCTATGGGCGGACCCCTTCTCGGTCACCGGGCTTTCCTCCGCAAGGCCCGAAACCGACCGGACCAGCGAAGACTCCGCAGCCGAGGAGCAGACCGCCGACCAGGCGCCTGCGGTTGAGGTGAGCCGATCCGATGCTGAGCAGGCCGACGGCGCACAGTCCGTAACCGAGCAGGCTGACACCGGGCAGCCTGAGACCGAGCAGGCCGACACCGAGCAGGTCGGCACGGCGCAAGCCGGGGACGACCAGGCCGATGACGATCAGACCGATGACGCTGCGGACTCCGACGACACCGAGGACGCCCGGTCCGAGAGCGCTGAGGGTGACGAATCACCCCGCCGTCGCCGTCGCCGGCGCGGCGGCCGCCGTCACCGCCGTGGCGGAGGCGAGGAGGACAGCACCGAGGACTCGAACGAGCAGGACACTGAGTTTGTCGCCGATGAGGCAGCCCCGGCCGAAGCCGTCGTTCCCGACTCCGAGCAGGCAGAGGTTGACGAGGCCGAGCCCGAGTCGGAGTCTGAGGACGAAAGCGAAGGTCAACGGCGTCGTCGTCGGCGTCGTCGTCGCCGCGGCGAGGAGTCCAGCGCGGCCGCGGATGACCCGACCGAGGTCGTGGTACGCGTCCGCGAGCCGCGAGCCCGCAAGAAGGCGAGCCAAGAGGTCACCGGTATCGAGGGTTCGACCCGGATGGAGGCCAAGCGGCAGCGTCGTCGTGACGGTCGCGAGGCCGGCCGCCGTCGAGCGCCGATCCTGAACGAGGCCGAGTTCCTGGCGCGCCGTGAGTCGGTCGCCCGCAAGATGATCATCCGTCAGCACGAGGACCTGTCCCAGATCGCTGTCACCGAGGACGGCATCCTGGTCGAGCACTACGTCGACCGCGACTCAGCGGCTTCGCTGATCGGGAACGTCTACCTCGGCCGGGTGCAGAACGTGCTGCCGTCGATGGAGGCAGCCTTCATCGACATCGGCCGCGGCCGCAACGCGGTGCTCTACGCCGGCGAGGTGGACTGGGACTCCTTCGGTGCCGAGGGGCACAACCGCAAGGTGGAGAAGGTGCTCAAGTCGGGGCAGACCATCTTGGTGCAGGTCTCCAAGGACCCAGTCGGTGCGAAAGGTGCCCGGCTGACCAACCATGTCTCGATTCCAGGCCGCTACATCGTGTACGCCCCGGGCGGTCACCTGTCTGGTATCTCCCGCAAGCTCCCTGAGAACGAGCGCCGTCGGCTGAAGGACATCCTGGCCGACCTGGTCGGGGAGTCCGCCAGCGTCATCGTCCGTACGGCGGCCGAAGGAGCCAGCGAGGAAGAGCTGGTCCGCGACGTCAACCGGCTGAAGGCGCAGTGGGAGGACATCGAGCGCAAGGTCAAGGCCGGCAACGCTCCGCAACAGCTGTACGGCGAGCCCGACCTGACGGTACGCATCGTCCGTGACCTGTTCACCGAGGACTTCACCGAGCTGGTGATCCAGGGCAACGGTCTGAGCAACGACGCGTATGACGCGGTCGAGGGCTACGTCAGCCATGTCGCTCCGCACCTGCAGGACCGGCTGCGCCGATGGGACCCCGAGGAGGATGGGGACATCTTCGCCGCCCACCGGCTGGACGAGCAGATCGCCAAGGCGCTGGAACGCAAGGTCTTCCTGCCCTCGGGCGGGTCGCTCATCATCGAGCGCACCGAGGCGATGACAGTCATCGACGTCAACACCGGCAAGTTCACCGGCACCGGCGGCAACCTCGAAGCGACCGTGACCAGCAACAACCTGGAGGCGGCTGAGGAGATCGTCCGGCAGCTCAGGCTCCGCGACATCGGCGGCATCATCGTCATCGACTTCATCGACATGGTGCTGCCCAACAACCGTGAGCTGTTGCTGCGCCGCCTGGTGGAGTGCCTGGGCCGCGACCGGACGCGTCACCAGGTCGCCGAGGTCACCAGCCTCGGACTGGTGCAGATGACCCGGAAGAAGATCGGTACCGGTCTGCTCGAGGCCTTCAGCACCGAGTGCCCACACTGCCACGGTCGTGGCTCTGAGCTGCATGACATGCCGGTGGACTCCCAGACCCAAGCCGACGGTGGGGCTCGCGAGCCGCGCCCGCGGGACCAGCGTCGTGGCGGCAACGGCCAGGGCAACGCAGGGAGGCAGGACGGCGGCAGGCAGGACGCTGGCAGGCCGGAGAAGGTCGACGCTGCGGCGGACAGTTCCGAGGTCGCCGAGTCGACCGCAGACAGCACTGGTGGCGAACGCAGCCAGCGAAGCCGTCGGGGTCGTCGCGGACGTGGCGGTTCGGGCAGCAACGAGCCGAACTCCGGTCCAGAGTCCTCCGGCGAGGAGTCCTCACCGCAGACGGAGTCGCAGGACGATCGGTCCCAGGGCGATCGGACCCAGGGCGATCGGACCCAGGGCGATCGAACACAGCCGGAGCCGGTGACCGCCGGCTGATCTCGCCGAGCGGGTCGGGGGCCTGTGCGGGCGGCGGCGTGTCGGGGAGATCGGCATGCCAAACCAGGTCCATCGGACATACTGGGGCGGTGAGCGCAGGTGAGAGACCCTTCGTAGTCGCCATCATCGGAGCCGGCCCCTCGGGGATCTACGCCGCCGAGGCGTTGAGCCAGCAGACCGACGTACCGGTGTCGGTGGCGGTGCTCGACCGGCTGCCGGTGCCGTTCGGGCTGGTCCGCTACGGTGTCGCACCCGACCACCACTCCATCCGCTCGATCCGCAACACCTTGGAGCGGACGCTGGAGAAATCCGGCGTCCGGTTCTACGGTGATGTCACCATCGGGTCGGACCTCACCATCGACGAGCTCCGCGGCGTGGTCGACGCGGTGATCTACGCGTACGGCGCCGGTACCGACCGCCGGCTCGGGATCGACGGTGAAGATCTTTTCGGCAGTATCGCCGCGCCCGAGTTCGTCGCCTGGTACTGCGGCCATCCCGACGTGCATCCCGACATCGACCGGGTTGCTGCACGGGGACCGGACACTCAGGCGGAACGGGCTGCGCGGTTGATCGCCACGACCCGCTCCGCGGTCGTGGTGGGCGTCGGCAACGTCGCGCTCGACGTGGCCCGGGTCTTGATCAAGTCCGTCGACCAGCTCGCAGACACCGACATGGCCGACGACGTGATGGCTTCCCTGGCGAAGAAGACAGTGACTGACGTACACATCCTTGGCCGGCGCGGACCTGCCTACACCGCGTTCACCACCAAGGAGCTGCGCGAGCTCGGTCAGCTACCGGACGTCGATGTGATCATCGATCCGGCCGACCTTGAGCTCGATGGCTCAAGCCGAGCCGTGGTCGAGCAGGACAAAGTCGCCGCACGCAACATGGCGGTGATGAACGGATGGGCGGCGGCGCCGCCGACCGGCGCGCCACGGCGGATCCACTTTCACTTCTGGACTAGGCCCATCGCGATCAGCGGGGACGGGCAGGTCGAAGCCGTCCACACTGAACGGACCAGGATCGACTCCGACGGATACGTCCAGGGCACGGGCGAGACCGACAGTATCCCGGCGCAGCTGGTGGTCAGATCCGTTGGTTACAAGGGAACCCAGCTGCCCGGCGTACCGTTCGATGCCGCGACCGGTCGGGTCCCGCACTCCGAGGGCCGGGTCATCCGCGACGGCGAGTTCTCCGCCGACGAGTACGTCACCGGTTGGATCAAGCGTGGGCCGACCGGGGTCATCGGTACCAACAAGTCGGATGCAGTCGAGACGGTGACCTCGTTGATCGCCGACATCCACGACGGTGCAGTGCAGGCTGTGCACTCCATCGAGGAGCTGGACGAGCTGCTGGCCGGCCGCGACATCCACCCGCTGGGAATGCCGGCCTGGCACCGGATCGACGCGGCCGAGATCGAGCTGGGGGAGAGCCACGGCCGCCGCCGGACCACTCTGGCGCACCGCAGCGAGCTGCTGGCGGCAGCCGAGGATCACGACTCAGACGCGGCCGCGGCTCGACCATGATCATCAGCCAGCGCTGACCAGCTTGGCCACCAGGCTTTCCAGGGTCCGGCTCGGGTCGTCGGTGACACCGGCGTGCACCGGGGAGGGCTGCACCACCGTGCTCCGCGGCGCGGTCAGGATGCCGAACCGGGTGGCGAGGCCGGTATTCTCCCGAGCGGTCCCGACCGCGGCGCGGCAGGCCAGCACGACCGCCTCGGCGGAGCCGCGGACCGCATCGAGATCGACTTCTGGGGCCAGCGCGCGCAGCCGGAGCTCGTCGACGGACACGGTCGCGGCCAGGAAGTCCACGGCTTGGCAGTAAAGGATGATGCCGATGTTGACGAACTCACCCCGCTCGACCCGCGGCACAGCCCGCAGCACGGCGTACTGGAACGCCAGCCTGGGCGCTGTCACGGCAGCCACCGCTCTGCCGCATCGAGCCGGGCCGACAGATAGTCGACGTACGCCTCCCGCGCTGCAGCCGGATCATCGGGCGCCCGAGGGTCGGGCCGGGTCGGGTCGGGTGCCAGCCACTCGTCGGGCACGAGGTCCAGGGCCGTGGCCAGGGTCGCAGGTGTGACCAGCGCGGATAGTTGATCATGCACTGTCCGCGGGTCCCCGATGGCTGTCAGGACGTGGTCGGAGTAGTTGTAGGGGGAGGCTGCGAACGCCTCCCGGCCGCCCCAGGCGTGGTGGAACCGCAGGCACGCGCCGTGGTCGATGGCCCACAGATTGCGGTGCCAGATCAGCAGGTTGGTGTTTCTGGCACTTCGGTCCACGTTCGCCACCAACGCGTCCAGCCAGACGATCCGGGCCGCCTCCGCGGCGGGGATGTCGAAGTTGCGGTCATAGCCCACCGAGCCGGGTAGGAAGTCAACCGCCAGGTTCATCCCCGCACTCTTGGTGACCAGCTCCTGGACCTCCTCGTCGGGCTCGCGCCGGCCGATTTCGGGGTCCACGTCGATCAGTGCCAGCTCCGGGGTGCGGATGTCGATCGCCCGGGCCAGCGCGCCCACGACGATCTCCGCCACCAGCGCTTTCGGACCTTGCCCGGCGCCGGTGAACTTGACCACGTAGATACCGTCGTCATCAGCCTCCACCAGTCCCGGCAGCGAGCCGCCCTCACGGAGTGCGGTGAGATAGGCGGTCGCCACGATCTGAGGAAGCACGGCCTCAGCGTAGTGGTGCTCCCCGGTTTGACCGTGCCGACGGAGTCCGCGTAATCTTGGACCTCGGTGTGCGCTGCGGCGCGCGCCTGTCGGTGTGTCCGTCTCCCGGTCTCGGGTCTCAGGCGACGCACTAACCCGGAGAAGACTTCTAAGAGAGTAGGTCAGGCGTGTACGCGATTGTGCGTAGTGGCGGCCGCCAGCACAAGGTCGCCGTTGGCGATGTCATCGAGATCGACAAGGTCGATGACCCTGCTGTCGGCGCGCTGGTGAATCTTCAGCCCCTGCTGGTCGTAGACGGCGAGTCAGTCACGTCCGACAAGTCCGGGCTCGACTCGGTGAGCGTCACGGCTGAAGTGCTCGGCGCCAGCAAGGGTCCCAAGATCCATATCCTTAAGTACAAGAACAAGACCGGATACCGGAAGCGCCAGGGTCACCGTCAGCGGTACACCCAGGTCAAGGTCACCGGTATCGAGAGCTGAGGCAGACAGATGGCACACAAAAAGGGCGCGTCCTCGACGCGGAACGGTCGCGACTCCAACGCTCAGCGCCTCGGCGTGAAGCGCTTCGGTGGTCAGCTGGTCAACGCCGGCGAGATCATCGTCCGCCAGCGCGGCACCCACTTCCACCCCGGTAACGGTGTCGGCCGCGGTGGCGACGACACGCTGTTCGCTCTGGTCGAAGGCCACGTGCTGTTCGGCACCCGTCGCGGTCGCCGCGTCGTCAACATCACCCCAGTCGAGGCCACCGCCTCCGCTGAGTGACATAACGATCACAGCAACGTGAGAAGGGTGGCCCAAGCCTGGGCCACCCTTCTCGCATTTCCGCCGACTAGTCGGGTCTTCCGCACTCTGGTCGGCATGTCGCGGCTCAACTGACTAGTCGCGGCACCCCACGCATCACCATTACCTAACGCCCATCGCGTACAGACAAGGAGACACTCATGGCGATCCCAAGTTTCGTCGACCAAGTGACCCTTCATGTGTACGGAGGCAACGGCGGTCACGGCTGCGCTTCGGTGCACCGGGAGAAGTTCAAACCCCTCGGCGGCCCCGACGGTGGCAACGGTGGTGACGGCGGTTCGGTCGTCCTGCGGGTCGACAGCAGCCTGACCACGCTGGTCGACTACCACCGTCAGTCGCATCGGCGCGCCAGCAACGGCGTACCCGGCAAGGGCGACCACTCCAACGGCGCCAACGGCGAGGACATCATCCTCACGGTCCCAGACGGCACAGTTGTCACCGACGCAGAAACTGGCGAGCGGCTGGCTGACCTGACCGGTGAGGGTGCCGAGGTTGTCGTTGCCCAGGGCGGTCGCGGTGGCCTCGGAAACGCGGCGCTGGCCTCGGCCGCGCGCAAGGCACCCGGGTTCGCACTCCTCGGCGAGGAGGGTGAAGCCCATGTCGTCACCCTTGAGCTCAAGGTGGTCGCCGACGTCGGACTGGTCGGCTTCCCCAGTGCCGGGAAGTCGTCGCTGGTGGCCGCCGTCTCCCGGGCCCGGCCCAAGATCGCGGACTACCCCTTTACCACCTTGGTGCCGAACCTCGGTGTCGTGGTTGCCGGCAACGTGACGTACACGGTGGCGGATGTGCCTGGCCTGATCGAGGGTGCGAGTGAGGGTCGGGGTCTTGGCCACGACTTCCTGCGCCACATCGAGCGCTGCGCGGCACTCGTCCACGTCATCGACTGCGCCACCTTCGAGCCGGGCCGGGACCCGCTGACCGACCTGGACGTGATCGAGGCGGAGCTAGCAGCCCACGGCGGTCTGGAGGACCGGCCGCGGCTGGTGGTGCTGAACAAGATCGACATCCCCGACGCCCGGGACCTGGCCGACCTCGTCGCCGCCGAGGTCGAGGCGCGGGGGCTGCGGGTCTTCCAGGTGTCCACCAAGAGCCATGAGGGGCTTCAGGCTCTGACCTTCGCGATGGCGGAGATCGTGGCGGAACGACGGGCCAGCATGCCGGCACCCGCTCCCGCGCGCATCGTGCTCAGGCCCCGACCGGTGGCCGGCCAGGTGGAGTTCACCATCCGCCAGGAAGGCGAGCTGTGGCGCGTCCGTGGTGACAAGCCGGAGCGCTGGGTGCGCCAGACCGACTTCAACAACGCCGAGGCGGTGGGCTACCTCGCCGACCGGCTCAACCGGATCGGAATCGAGACCAAGCTGCTGGATCTTGGCGCTCGCGTGGGCGACGCGGTGGCCATCGGCGGTGACGACGCAGTCGTGTTCGACTTTGCGCCGCAGCTCGATGTCGGGGCGGAGATCCTCAGCCGTCGTGGCGAGGACCAGCGGTTTGAGACCGAGCGGCCGGCAGCGCAACGTCGCCGTGCCAAGGATCGCGCCTACCACGAGGAGCGGGAGTTCCCCGACACGTCAGCGCTGCCGGAACACGCCGACGAGGATGCGGAGGAAGTGACTGGTCGGGATGAGTAGTGCGGGGGTGCGGGAGCAGGTTGCGACCGCGCAGCGGGTGGTCGTCAAGATCGGCTCCTCCTCACTCACTACGCCCTCCGGTGGCATCGACCCCGAGCGGATCCAGCGGCTGGTCGACGCCCTGGCCGCTGTCCGGCAGTCCGGACGGGAGATCGTGCTGGTCTCCTCCGGGGCCATCGCGGCCGGGCTGGCGCCGCTGGCGCTGAAGACCCGACCTCGCGACCTGGCCACCCAGCAGGCCGCTGCGTCGGTTGGCCAGGGACTGCTGATGGGCTACTACACCCACCTCTTCGGCGCCCAGGATCTGGGAGTCGGGCAGGTTCTGCTCACCGTGGACGACGTCACCAGGCGGGGCAACTACCGCAACGCCTACCGGACCTTCGGGCGGCTGCTCGAGCTGGGCGTCGTACCGATCGTGAACGAGAACGACACTGTCGCCACGCATGAAATCCGCTTCGGTGACAACGATCGGCTTGCGGCTCTGGTCGCCCACCTGGTGCACGCCGACGCGCTGATCCTGCTCAGCGACATCGACTCGCTCTACACCTCTAACCCGCACAAGCCGGGCGCGCGCCGCGTCACCGACGTCCACGGAGATGAGGACCTGGCCGGGATCGACACCTCGTCGCGGGGTTCGTCGGTCGGCACCGGCGGCATGGTCACCAAGATCGAAGCCGCCAGGATCGCGACCTCGGCCGGGATCCCGGTGGTCCTGACGCTGGCCGACACCGCGGACCAGGCGTTGCAGGGAGCTCCCGTCGGCACCCTCTTCCATCCCACCGGCAAGCGGCGGCCTACCCGGCTGCTCTGGCTGGAGCATGCCAGTGACGCCCGCGGTGAGCTCACCCTCGACGCCGGCGCCGTCCGGGCCGTCGTCCAACGCAAAGCGTCGCTGCTGCCGGCCGGGATCACCGCCGTCACCGGTACGTTCACCGCCGGCGAGCCGGTCGACCTGGTCGGGCCGGACGGGGTCGTGGTGGCACGTGGGCTGGCGAACTACGACTCAGAGGAGCTTCCCGGCCTGCTGGGGCGGACCACCCGCGAGCTGACCGCCGCCCTCGGCTCGGGCTACGACCGCACCGTCGTGCACCGAGACGCCCTCGTGGTCCTGGACCACTCAGCCTCGTCGTGAGCCCGCAGCCCAGACGGTGAACCCGTCGACGGCTTCGGCTGGGCCGGTCACCTCGACCTGGGCCACGCTGTCTCGTCCGAGGGCGTGCAGCACCAGCTCGACTGGCTCACCGGTCACGGTCACTGTTTCCGAACCCCTGTGCGCCACCCTGCGTTTCTCGTCCGGGGTGGCGAGGATGACGCCGACCGGCGACCGGCGATAGGCGTGCTTGGTCAGCGTCCGGAACCGTTTCCAGATTGCCGCCACTTCTTCTGCAGGCAGGGGGCGTGGCTCGGCCGGCCGCGGACCGGCCCGACGGACGTCCTCATGGTGCACCACGTACTCGACCAGGTTCGCTGCGTCGCCCATCCGTCCGATCAGTGACCACGACGGCGGTCCGTCGGCGAACCGGGTGACCAACGCCTGATAGCCGGCCGAGGACCATGCCTGTTCGACCAACTGGCTCATGAACCGCTCCTGTCCCGGCTTCTTGGTGGTGATCATGTCGATGGCCGAGCGGAGCGGCGCGTGCTCCCGCTGCACCAGGTGCGCCAGCAGATGCCTCGTCGTCCAGCCTTCACACAGGGTGTCTTTGTCGGGATCGGTGTCGCGCAGCGTCGCGACCAGCGCCGCCCGTTCGGTCGTCGTCCAGGCCATCGGTCCTCGCATCTTTGGGGGTATGGGTGATCCGAGCCTAGTTCGCCGCTGCTTTGCACTGACGCCCACTGGTTACGCGCAGGTTGCACCTTCACAACTCCGACCATGCGGTGGTCCACTTCGGGATGTGGTTGGGATAGTGTCGGCCAGAGCCTCAGCCGTGCGACCGGGCTGCGGGAACAAGACTTCAGCTGCCGGGCCGATCGGCCCGCACATTAAGAGGTGACTACTGTGGGTTTCAATAGATCATTCCGTCGGGGCCTCGCCGTCCTTGCGGCCGTTGCGCTGACCGGCACGATGGCCGCCTGTGCACAGAGCGAGCGGACGCCGGAGGGCAGCAGCAGCGAAGCCGCCGGCGGCGACTTCGTCTTCTCGGCATCCTCCGACCCGGTCTCCTTCGACCCGGCCCTGGCCAGCGACGGCGAGACGTTCCGCATCGCCCGCCAGATTTTCGAGGGGCTGGTCAGCGCCAAGCCGGGGACCACCGAGCTTGACCCATTGCTGGCGACCAAGTGGGAGCCGTCCGCCGACGGTAAGAGCTACACCTTCACCCTGCGCGAGGGGGTCAAGTTCTCCGACGGTAGCGACTTCAACGGTGAGGCGGTCTGCGCCAACTTCGAGCGCTGGTACAACTGGACCGGCGTGAACCAGAGCGAGAACGTCTCGTACTACTACAACAACCTGTTCAAGGGCTTCAAGTCCGGCAAGACCGGCGGCATCTACGACAGCTGCGCCGCGGGCAGCGCCACCGAGGCGACCGTCACGCTGAAGAGCCCGTGGGCCGGGTTCGTCCAAGCCATGACGCTGCCGGCGTTCTCGATGCAGAGCCCGACGGCCCTCAAGCAGTACGACGCCGACAACACCACCGGCAGCGAAACCGACCCACGGTTCTCCTCCTACGCTACCGAGCACCCGACCGGCACCGGTCCCTTCGTCTTGGACAAATGGGAACGCGGCCAGCAGGTCACCCTGAAGCGCAACGAGAACTACTGGGGTGAAAAGGCCAAGGTGGCCACCGCGATCGTCAAGACCATCAGTGACCCCAAGGCCCGGACCCAGGCACTGCAGTCGGGCGAGATCGATGGTTACGACCTGGTCGGTCCGGCAGATCAGAAGCCACTCAAGGATGCCGGCTTCCAGATCCAGAACCGGCCCGCCTTCAACATCTTGTACCTGGGCATGAACCAGAAAAACAAGGCACTCCAGGATGTACGGGTCCGCCAGGCGATCAGCTACGCAATCGACAAGGCTGCCGTGGTGAAGAACTCGCTGCCTGAGGGATCTGTGGCAGCCAAGGAGTTCATGCCGTCGTCGGTCGAGGGCTACAACGACAAGGTCACCGACTACTCCTACAACTTGGATAAGGCCAAGCAGCTGCTGAAGGACGCCAACCAGGAGAACCTCACGCTGAGGTTCGCCTACCCGACCGGTGTCTCGCGGCCATACATGCCGTCGCCAGAGGACACCTTCACGGTGATCAAGTCCCAGCTGGAGAAGGCCGGCATCAAGGTCCAGCCGGTCGCGGCCAAGTGGAGCCCCGACTACCTCGACATGGTTCAGAGCCCCGGCGGGACCGACAAGCGTGACATTCATCTGCTCGGCTGGACCGGCGACTACAACGACCCGGACAACTTCATCGGCGTCTTCTTCGGGCAGAAGTCCAACGAGTGGGGCTTCGAGAACAAGAAGCTGTTCGCTGACCTGAAGGCCGCTCGTGAGCTGCCCAGCCGCGAGCAGCAGACGCCGATGTACCAGAAGCTCAACGCCGAGATCGCCGACTACGCACCAGGTGTGCCGCTGGCCCACCCGGCGCCGTCACTGGCCTTCGCACCCGGCGTCCAAGGCTACGTCGCAAGCCCGGTGCAGGACGAGGTCTGGAACAACGTCACCGTGACCCGGTGATCCGTTGCCCTTTGTGACAAACCGGCCGCAGTACTCCGAGACCGCTCAGCAGCAGCGGTCTCGGAGTGGCGTTCGCTCCGCTGAGTCGGGGAGGTGTCGATGCTGAGATTCGCGGTACGTCGGATTCTGTTGATGGTGCCGGTGCTCTTCGGTCTGAGCGTGCTGTTGTTCGCGTGGCTGCGCGCACTTCCGGGTGACCCGGCGCGGGCGCTGCTCGGTGAGAAGGCCACGCCGGCGTCGATCGCCCAGGTGAACGCCACCTACGGGTTCGACCAGCCGCTGCTCCAGCAGTATCTGACGTACACGGGCCGGCTGCTGCATGGTGACTTCGGGTCGTCGCCGCGGACCGGCGAGCCGGTGCTCGGGACCTTCCTGGACCGGTTCCCGGCCACCGTCGAGCTCGCCGTCGCCGCCATGATCTTCGCGATCACGGTGGGCATCCCGGTGGGGTACTTCGCTGCCAAGCGTGCCGGGGGATTGCTCGACACCATCGCCGTCAGCGGCTCGCTGCTCGGTGTGGTGGTGCCGGTGTTCGTGCTGGCGTACCTGCTCAAGATCGTCTTCGCCATCGGGCTACCGGGGCAGGTGTTCGGGTTCTCGTTGGCGGATCTGGCCTTCCTGCCATCGTCGGGGCGTCAGGACCCGAGGATCGACGCCACGCACGTCACCAACTTCTACGTCCTGGACGGTCTGCTGACGCGGGAATGGGACGCAGCCTGGGACGCGTTGATCCACCTGATCCTGCCGGCCATTGCGCTCGGTTCAATCCCGTTGGCAATCATCGTCCGGATGACGCGTGCGTCGGTGATCGACGTCCTGAACGAGGACTACGTGCGCACCGCGGCCGCCAAGGGGCTGGCGCCTTCCCTGATCACCCGTCGGCACGTCCTCCGCAACGCCATGCTGCCAGTCGTGACGGTGATTGGTCTGCAGACCGGCGCATTGCTGTCCGGTGCCGTGCTGACGGAGTCGGTGTTCGCTTTCAACGGCATCGGGTCCTACCTGTTCGATGCGATCAGCGGACTGGACTTCGCCGTACTGCAAGGCTTCATCTTGTTCATTGCGCTGGTGTACGCCTTGGTCAACCTTGTGGTGGATCTGTTGTACGGCGTGATCGACCCACGTCTGCGGACCAAGTGAGGTTGCCATGACCGCTCTCGACCCAGCCCAGTCCGCCCGTCCGGCGTCGCTGTCCGCCCTGATGGGTGACGGCATGTCAGACGAGCAGGGCACCAGCCTGTGGCGCGGCGCCTTCGAGCGACTGTCGCGCAACCCCGCCGCCATCATCGGCACCCTGATCGTGCTCGCCTTCGTTCTCGTGGCGATCTTCGCGCCGCTGCTGGCCCCGTACGAACCCGCCAAGAGCCAGTGGATCGACCAAGTCACCCCCAGCGACGTTCCCGGGCCGTCCCCCGGCCACCCGCTGGGTCTTGACCCGTTCGGCTCCGACCTGCTCACCCAGCTGATCTACGGTGCCCGCCAGTCCTTGATCATCGGTGTGGTATCGACCGCCATCGGTCTGCTCGGCGGCGCCTTGCTCGGCGGGGTGGCCGGCGCTTTCGGCGGCAGGGTGGACACATTCGTGATGCGGTTGGTGGACATCATGTTGTCTATCCCGTCGCTGCTGCTCGCCGTCAGCGTCGCTGCGGTGATGGGTCCCCGCCCCGGTGCGATCATGATCGCGATCGCGGCTGCGCAGGTGCCGGTCTTTGCGCGGCTGCTGCGCGGCTCGATGCTGGCCCAACGCGGCCAGGACTACGTGCTCGCGTCATTCTCGCTGGGGCTGCGCCGACGGACCGTCGTGATGAGCCACGTCGTACCGAACTCGCTGGGACCTGTGATCGTCCAGGCCACGCTGACGCTCGCCACCGCCATCATCGAGGTCGCAGCCCTGTCCTATCTCGGATTGGGCGCATCCGACCCGGCGATTGCCGAATGGGGTCGGATGCTGGTCAAAGCTCAAGACCGGTTGCAGACTGACCCGCAGCTGATGCTGCTGCCGGGACTGTGCATTGCTGTCACCGCGCTCGGTTTCACCTTGTTCGGCGAGGCGCTGCGTGAGGCACTCGACCCGAAGTCGAGGAGATGATCATGACCGAGACCCGAACCGACGCCACGCTGACCAGAACCGGTCGGCGCGGAAGCCGTGGACCGGTGAACCGGGACGAGGTGCTGTTGGAGATCAAGGACCTGCGTGTCACCTTCCAGCGACGAGGCGGCCCGGCGACAGCGGCGGTGGACGGTGTGTCCTTCAGCGTGAAACCTGGCGAGATCGTCGGCGTCGTCGGCGAGTCCGGCAGCGGCAAGTCGGTCACCTCCATGGCGGTGATGGGTCTGCTGCCGCAGCGCGGATCGAAGGTCACCGGTGAGGTGCTCTACCGCGGCGAGAACCTGCTGACCATGGGGCAGCGTCAGCTGGCCGACCTGCGCGGCAGTGAGCTGGCGATGGTGTTCCAGGACCCGATGAGCTCGCTTAATCCCGTGATCCCGGTGGGTCTGCAGGTCACCGAGGTGCTCCGCCGGCACCAGGACATATCTCGGGAGGATGCCCGGGTGGAGGCCGAGGACCTGCTCCGGCGGTGCGGGATCCCGGACCCGCGCCGGCGGCTGAGCGAGTATCCGCACCAGCTCTCCGGCGGGATGCGGCAGCGCGCGCTGATCGCGATCGCGCTGGCCTGCAAGCCCGCGCTGCTGATTTGTGACGAGCCCACCACCGCGTTGGACGTGACCATCCAGGCGCAGGTGCTGGAGCTGCTGAAGGAGCTGGTCAACGATCTGGGGACGGCGATGGTGATGATCACCCACGATCTCGGCGTGGTGGCCGGCCTGTGCGACTCGGTGAACGTGATGTATGCCGGGCGGATCGTCGAGGCCGCCGGCAGGCGGGAGCTGTTCGCCCACCCCCGGCACCGCTACACCGAAGGGCTGCTGAACTCGATTCCCCGGCTGGACGCCCCCCGCGGTGAACCACTCCAACCGATTCCCGGCACCCCGCGGGACACCATCGCCTGGTCCAAGGCCTGCGCCTTCGCGCCACGCTGCCTGCATGCCGACGACGAGTGCGTGGTTGGCGACCTGCCGCTGGTCCAGCTCGGCCGGGTCAACCATCCGGTCCGCTGCGTGCACCCCGCCCCGGAGGAGGAACCACATGGCTGAGCACGACAGATCAGCGGCGCTGGACAGCGCAGCTGGGCCCGTTCGGTCACTGTTGTCGGTCCGAGGCCTCGAGGTGCATTTCCCGATCAAGCAGGGTCTGGTGTTCGACCGTACCGTCGGGCACGTCCGGGCGGTGGATGGAGTTGACCTGGAGATCCCGCAGGGACAGACGTACGGGCTGGTGGGGGAGTCTGGCTGCGGCAAGTCGACGCTTGGTCGGGCGGTGCTGCGGCTGGAGGAACCCACCGCGGGCGAGGTGATCTTCGACGGTGAGGATATTGCGAAGCTGAAGGCCGAGCCGTTGCGCAAGATGCGGCGCCGGATGCAGATGGTCTTCCAGGACCCGCTCGCCAGCCTCAACCCACGGCAGTCGGTGCAGAGCCTGCTGATCGAGCCGCTACGGGTGCACGGGTTGGCCGTGGCCGACCGGGCCCAGTTCGGAGCAGACTCTTCCGCCAGCCACCTGGCCAAGGTGGTCTCGATGCTGGAGCTGGTCGGTCTGCCCCGTGCAGCGCTGGCCAAGTACCCGCACGAGTTCTCCGGCGGTCAACGCCAACGGATCGGCATCGCCCGCGCGATGATCTTGAACCCCGACCTGGTGATCGCCGATGAGCCGGTCAGCGCCTTGGACGTGTCCGTTCAGGCGCAGGTGATCAACTTGCTGGAGCGGCTGCAGGACCTGCTCGGGCTGACCTACATCGTGATCGCTCACGACCTTGCCGTGGTCCGGCACATCAGCGACACGATCGGCGTGATGTACCTGGGGCGGCTGGTGGAGGAGGCGCCAAGTGACGCCCTGTACGAGCGGCCGCTGCACCCGTACACGATCGCGTTGATGTCGGCCATCCCGATCCCGGACCCGGTGGTGGAGGACCGGCGGGAGCGGATCCTGCTCAAGGGCGACCTGCCGAGCCCCGCCAACCCGCCGAGCGGCTGCCGCTTCCATACCCGGTGTCCGTTCCGGCAGCCGACCCGCTGCGACACCGATGAGCCGGCCCTGCGGGAGCTGACCCAGGTCGCGCCGGGGCGGCGGGTGGCCTGCCACTACGCCGAGGAGATCTTGAGCGGTGAGGTCCGGGTTCGAGACGCCGACCTCTTGATCGAACCGGTGCGCTGAGTGAGCACCGGGCTGTTCTTTGACCCTGCAGAACGAGGGCGCGCTCCCGCCGACTCTAGTGTGACCCGCTACAGGTACATTCCTTGAAGTTTGGGATGATCAGGCGGCGGTTCGGTGGGTACGTCGCCGACCAGCAGGCTGCGGACGTCATCCACGGTCGGGTCCTCGAGTCCGACGATGCGGCTGGCCTGGATCGAGGCTGTCTCCTCCAGCACGTTGCGGACGAAACGGCCGTTGCCGAACCCGGGCGGGTGCGGGTGCGGGATCAGATCGGTGAGCGCGTGCTCGACCCCTGCGCCCAGCACGAACCCCTGCTGGGACGCCATCAGCCGGAAGATGGCGATCAGGTCGGCGTCGTCGTAGTCTTCGAAGCTCAGCGTCTTGGGGAAGCGTGACGCCAGTCCTGGGTTGGACTCGAGGAAGCGGCGCATCTCTGCCGGATAGCCAGCCACGATCACCACCACCTCGTCGCGGCGGTCCTCCATCAGCTTGAGCAGCGTGGCAACTGCCTCGACACCGAAGTCGCGGTTGGAGTCGGCGGGTATCAGCGCGTACGCCTCGTCGATGAACAAGACTCCACCGGAGGCCTTGTCGAAGATCTTGCGGACCTTGGGCGCCGTCTGACCGATGTACTGACCGACCAGGTCGACCCGACTCGCCTCCACCAGATGTCCATTGGACAGGGTGCCGAGCTGGGCGTAGATCCGGGCCAGCAGGCGGGCGATGGTGGTCTTGGCTGTGCCCGGGTTGCCGACGAAGACCATGTGTCGGGACCGGTCGCTCTGCGGCATCCCGGCCGCCCGGCGTAGCTGGTCAGCCTTGGCCTCGGCAACCAGTCGGCGCACCTGCTCCTTGACCGGCTCCAGCCCGATCAGCTCGTTCAGCTCTCCCTGTGGATCCCCGATCTCCACCTCCGGGATGCTGTCGTCATCGACGTCGACGTCCGGCTCCACCTCCTCGTCCGCTCTGAGCGCGCGCGGCTGCGGCCGGACGGACGGGGACGGATCAACGTTACGGACGGCGGCACGGTTGGCGAAGGCCTGCACCAGCGGGTTCACGGCTCGACGTACGGTGAACAGCTCCTCCACGTCGGTGACGAAGCCAATGGTGTCCGGGGAGACGGACGGCTGCGGTGGGCCGGGCAGTCCGGCAATCACCCGGGACACCTGCGCGGCCATGGCGACCCAGACCCGGCAGGCCTCGATCTCTCCGGCGAGCAGTGCCCGGGCCATCCATCCCCGGTTGTCCTGGAGCCACTCGGTGGCGTCGAAGTCGTCGCGGCGTTGGTCGAAGGCCACGGAAATCTCGGCGAACGCCCGCTCACCGACCGCGACCGCCAACGTGGCCGGGAGCGTGTCCACTTTGTCCGCCAGGGCCATCGAGGCGACCACCTCAGGCAACGTCTCGGCGCGGGGCGTGAACGGGACGATGTGCGCATGGGCGGCGGCCAGACCCTGGTAGGACCAGGCAAGGGCGGCGACCCAGCCACCAATCTCTGGGAGCACCGCGAGCTCGGTCTCGGTGAGCAGATGCTGGCGCCACTTCCGAGCGATCTCGGGATAGTTGGCGTGCAGGTGGAATGCCAGCAGCTCCGGCGTTTCCAGCACCCGATCGTAGACTCGCAGCAGCGCCTGGGCTCGGATCCGTAGCGGCTCCACCTCGGCCAGAAAATGGACGCAGTCCCTGGACAGCTCCAGCGCTCCGCGACGCGCTTCCGGATCATGCCCGGCGTAGCGGAGCAGGAACAGCGGCCACTCCGAGTCAGTCATGTACCAGTTGCGGGCGACCATCGGCTCCCGCCGCTGGCTCGGTGCGAGGTAGCGGTCAACCAGCTGCTCTGGGAATTGGGCGAACTCGCCAGCGAAAATGGTGACATAGCCACCCAGCGCCATGGCAATGTTCTGCATGAACGGCGCGGTGTCCGGGGTGTTCTCCGGCCAGCTGGTCCAATGCTGAGTTGACCCGGCGCGAGGGTCCTCGATGAGCTCACGGACCCGGCGGTGGGTGTGTTCCCACCATCCTGGGGGCACAAGCCAGGGGTCGCTAACCCCGATCACGTCGATGTACGGGCGACCCGACATCAGCACCGCCAGATGATCTGGCAACACTAACCTGGACAAAACCACCTCATCCCCCCGAACGACGTTGCCCTATCCTCGCATCTCCAGCCGCAAGTCGTTAATTACTGAGCTGAATCGAGGCACGTGGCGGGCTGAATCGAGACGTTATGGATATCGAGACACCCAGGGAGGGGGCTGGAGCCGGCGGGTGGTGCAGCCGGTAAGGTTTGGTCCCCACCAAAGCGAGGAGCGTGCAATGGCTGAGAAGCCGGTCGTAGTCGTGGCGATCTTCCGTGCCGCCGACGGGAAGCTGGACCAGCTCAGGCAGGCGCTGGTGGAGTCCATTCCCGCCGTACATGCTGAGGACGGCTGTGAGCTGTACGCCATCCACGACGCACCGGACGACCACATCTACATGCTGGAGAAGTGGACCAGTCGGGCGGCGCTGGACGCCCACTCGGCGGGCGAGCCGGTACGGCAGCTGGGGGAGCGGGTGAACGGTCTCACGGCGGCTCCGACCGAGGTCATCGTGATGGATCCGATCGCAGCCGGAACGCCGGCTCAGGGCCTTCTCTGAACCAAGATCACGTCCTGCTGCATGACACGCCGGGAAACGCGCGGATGAACTTGGTCATCGGCGTGCGTCAACCGTAGTCTTCTGCATGTCCGGACCCCGATGATCTCGGCCAGACGGCAATCATCGCGGCAGAGCGGCCGCCCACTTCCCTTCCGTTACATCGTCGGCAGCTGGGTGCTGCAGAAGGCAAGATCTCTGTGTTCGTCGAAGCCCTGGGCTGGGCCGCTGCTGCATGGGGCGCCAGTGTCGCCCTTCCCCAAGTTGTCCGTCTCCTCCGTACCCGTACCACTGCGGGCGTCTCCCTGATTAGCTGGCAGCTCGCCATCGGCGGCAATATCGCCTGGACCAGCCACGGGTTCGCAACCGGCCATGCCAACGTCTGGCTGCCGAACTTGATCATGTTCTGCTGCTCCGTGACGATCTTGCTGCAGATGCGCCGCGACCGCGGCGTACCGCTGCTGAGCCTCTTCGGACCGGGACTTCTGCTGGGTTTAGTCACCCTGGGTATCGATCTGACCCTCGGCCCGGTGCCGTTCGCCATCGCGGCCTTCCTCCCGTCAGCGTTCTCCCAGTTGGCGCAGCTGCACGATCTAGTGGTGGCGCCGAACATCCGCGGCGTCTCGCTGCCGTTCCTGATCATGAACGTCTTCAATCAGTGCTTGTGGTTCGGCTGGTCCATGCTGGCCAGCGAGATCTCGGTCACCATGTGCGCCTCCGCGCTGGGCGCGATGATGACCACCAACATGGTCTGGGCGCTGCTGCGTCGTCGCGGCGTTGTCCGTGCCCGCCTGGCCATGATGTACGCCTGATCGTTCAACTTCTTGCAGTTCAAATCCGGGGCTCAAATCCCGGGCACTTCGTGCAAGCCAACCCCGGGCACTTCGTGCAAGCATGAACCATGATCGATCATGTCGGCATTCAGTGTGATGACCTGGCACGTAGTCGCGCTTTTTACGACGCGACGCTGGGAACGCTCGGCTACCGGAGCCTGATGGATTTCGGCGAGGCCGTCGGCTACGGCAATGAGTTCCCGGTCTTCTGGCTCGGTGCTGCCACGGACGCCGGACCCAACCGCCAGGGTCACTTCGCCTTCTCTGCGGGCAGCCGCGAAGCGGTCCAGGAGTTCTACGCCGCAGCGCTTCGGCTGGGGGCCGAGTCGCTGCACGAACCGCGACTGTGGCCGGAGTACCACCCCGGCTACTACGGGGCCTTCGTCCGCGACCCGGACGGCAATAACGTCGAGGCTGTGCACCACAGTTCGGGCGCCACGACTGAGGACTAGATTTGGGTCGTGACTGTTCACGACCAAGCCCTCCGTGCCCGGGACGCGTCCCTGGTAGTGGCCCGCGCCACCCGTGCCGCGAAAGATGCTGCGCTGCACGCCATGGCCGACGCCCTGGCCAAAGCTGAGACCGAGGTGCTGCAGGCCAACGAGTCCGATGTGGCCCGAGCCGCAGGGGCGGGCACCGGCTCCGCGTTGGTCGACAGGCTCCGGCTCACCCCGGACCGGGTGGCCGGCATGGTGGACGGACTCCGTGCCCTCGCCGGGCTGCCCGACCCCGTAGGCGACGTGGTGCGGGGTTGGACCAACGCCAACGGGGTCCAGGTACGGCAGGTGCGCGTGCCGTTCGGCGTGGTCGGCATCATCTACGAGGCGCGGCCCAATGTCACGGCCGACGCAGCAGGGATCTGTCTGAAGTCCGGGAATGCGGCGCTGCTCCGCGGCTCGTCGTCGGCCGCCGACTCGAACGCGGCGATCATCCAGGCTTTGCGGAGCGGGTTGCACGACGCCGACCTGCCCGCGGATGCCGTACAGCTGGTCGGCGGTCCGCGGGAAGTGACAGCCGAGCTGATGGCAGCCCGCGGGCTGGTGGACGTACTGATTCCGCGGGGTGGGGCAGGACTGATCGACGCCGTGGTCCGCGGTAGCCAGGTACCGGTGATCGAGACCGGAGTGGGCAACTGCCATCTCTTCGTGGACGCCGGGGCCGACCAGGACATGGCCCTGGACATCCTGCTCAACGCCAAGGTCCAGCGGCCGTCGGTCTGCAACGCCGTTGAGACGCTTCTTGTCCACGCCGATATCGCCGACTCGTTCGTCCCGCGAGCGTTGCAAGCGCTCGGCGCGGTCGGGGTCACGGTCCATGGGGACGCTCGGATCGCCGGCTTCGGCGACGTGGTCCCCGCCGAGGAGGCCGACTTCGCCGAGGAGTATCTGTCGCTTGATCTCGCGGCGGCGGTGGTGGAGTCTCTGGACGAGGCGCTGGCGCACATCCGGACCTACTCGACCGGGCACAGCGAGACGATCATCACGGAGTCGCAGACTTCGGCACAGCGGTTCGTGGCCGAGGTGGATGCGGCGGCGGTCCTGGTCAACGCCTCCAGCCGCTTCGTGGACGGTGGCGAGTTCGGGTTCGGCGCTGAGATTGGCATCTCCACGCAGAAGCTGCACGCCCGCGGCCCGATGGGGCTGCCGGAGATGACCTCAACGAAGTACGTAGTCACCGGCGCCGGCCAGATCCGAGGCTGACGGTGGGCGGGCTAATGCAGCAGCGTCTGGCGGGTTCGCTCTAGAAAGGTCTGCTCGGCGACGTTGTCGGTGTGGGCGATCGCCTCGTCGTAGGAGGACGCCGCGTCGGCCGGGCGGCCCAGCCGACGGAGCAGGTCGGCCCGGATGGCGTGGAACAGGTAGTAGCCGGTGAGGCCCAGGTCATCGACGAGGGTGAGCGCCGCCGCCGGTCCCTCGACCTCGGCCACAGCGACCGCACGGTGTAGCGCCACCACCGGGCTAGGGGACAGCACCAGAAGCTGGTCGTAGAGCTGCAGGATCTGCTGCCAGTCGGTTGTCATCGCGGTCGGGGCGTCGCTGTGGACGGCGTTGATCGCAGCCTGGAGCTGGTACGGGCCCGGCTGGTTGCGCTGCAGGCATCGACGGACGATGGCCTGACCCTCGTCGATCAGGTCGCGATCCCACAGACTGCGGTCCTGGTCGCTGAGCCTGACCAGGTCGCCGCCGGAGGTGGTACGGCCGCAGCGCCGCGATTCGATCAGGAGCATCAGGGCGAGCAACCCCAGCACCTCGGGTTCATCGGGCATCAGCGTGGCCAGCAGCCGCCCGAGCCGGATGGCTTCGGCGCAGAGGTCCTCGCGGATCAGCCGGTCGCCCGAGCTTGCCGCATAGCCCTCGTTGAAGATCAGGTAGACCACCGTGAGCACAGCGCGCAGCCGGTCGGGCAGCTCGGCATCGCTTGGGACCCGGTACGGGATCTTCGCGTCCCGGATCTTGCCTTTGGCCCGGACCAGCCGCTGCGCCATGGTGGGTTCCGGTACCAGAAAGGCGTGCGCCACCTCGGCCGTGGTGAGCCCGCCCAGCAACCGCAACGTCAGTGCGACCTGGGCGCTGGGGCTCAGCGACGGGTGGCAGCAGGTGAAGATGAGGCGGAGCCGGTCGTCGCCCACAGGATCCTCCTTGGCGGGTTCGTCGCCAGCGTGCAGCAGGGCGGCCGCGGCGTGCCGGTCCTGGCGGGTGGACTCGCGGCGGAGCCGGTCGATCGCGCGGCGCCGAGCGGTGGTGATGATCCAGCCAGCCGGGCTCGGCGGCACCCCGCTGGTCGGCCATCGCTGCACCGCAGCGGTGAACGCATCCTGGACCGCCTCCTCGGCGACGTCGATGTCGCCGAAGATACGCACCAGGACGGCCACCGCGCGGCCGTACTCCTGGCGGAACAGGCGGTCAATCTCGGAGGGTGACGCCGAGGCTGGGATCACTCCGGCTCATCCTGGAACGGTCGTACCTCCACCGGAACGATGCAGGCCCGGGTCGCTTTGCGGCCCCACTCAAGTGCGGCGTCCAGGTCCGGCGCCTCGATGATCCAGAATCCGCCGACGTGCTCCTTGCCCTCGGTGAAGGGGCCGTCGGTGGTCAGTACCTCACCGTCACGGAGTTGGACCACGGTCGCCGTGCTGGACGGGTGCAGGCCCCCGCCGAAAACCCAGGCGCCCGCTGCCTTGATCTCGGAGTTCAGCGCGTCCACATCTGCGTACACCTTCTCCAGCTGCTCGGGCGGAAAGGTCAGCTCCTCGGGGTGGTACACGCTGAGCAGGTACTGCGTCATGTCAGTCTCCTTGTCGGTCCTCGTTGGCGCCTTGCCAACGTCTCACCCTTTATACGAACGGCTTCGCAGCAGATCGACACCCGAGCCCGAAATTCAGGGTAGGGCCGGGCCGGCGAGCCGGTGAGGGAGCCTGACACCGCGGGCCGGGCGTACCCGCTAGGCTTCGGCCATGATTCTCGGACTCACACTGCTGGAAGCCGAAGGTGGTCACGAGCTCCCGATCCCCGCGTGGGGCTTCGGCCTGCTCGCCTTCGGCCTCCTGGTCCTCTGCCTAGTGATCACGCTGTCAATCGGCAAAGGCCGCACCCACAGCTAGATGACGCTCCTTCCTCGTGCAAAGGCGCTGGGGTTGGCCCGCAACCCGGAGACCCTCTCCGACAAGCGCTACCGGCTCGGTGTCATGGGCGGCACGTTCGACCCGATCCACCACGGCCACCTGGTCGCCGCCAGCGAGGTGGCTCGCCGGTTCGGCTTGGATGAGGTGGTGTTCGTACCGACCGGGCATCCCTGGCAGAAGTCTGAGCGTACGGTGTCCTCCGCTGAGGACCGATACCTGATGACGGTGATCGCGACGGCGTCGAACCCGCGGTTCACCGTGAGTCGGGTGGACATCGAACGTGAGGGCATGACGTACACGGTGGACACCCTGAAGGACATCCGCGCCGAGCGGGGCGACGTCGACCTGTTCTTCATCACCGGCGCCGACGCGCTGGCCCAGATTCTGACCTGGCGCGGCGTCGACGAGCTGTTCGAGCTGGCTCATTTCGTCGGCTGTACCCGGCCCGGGGTGGAGCTCCACTCGCCCGCGATAGCTCAGCTGCCGCCGGAACGGATTACGCTGATGGAAGTGCCGGCGTTGGCCATCTCGTCGACGGACTGCCGGGAACGGGTGATGAGCTCGGACCCGATCTGGTATCTGGTGCCCGACGGCATCGTGCAGTACATCGCCAAGCGCGGCCTCTATCGCCACTGAACACAGCGATATCCGACGAAATATGAGAGTTGAGAACTGACCTGTGAGTGCCACTGACCGTGCCCTGGATCTGACCCAGGCTGCCGCCGCCGCGGCGGCTGACAAATTGGGTTCCGACCTGATCGCGTATGACGTCTCCGAACAGCTGGCCATCACCGACGTGTTCTTGGTGGTGACCGCTTCCAACGAACGCCAGGTCGGTGCCGTCGTCGACGGCATCGAAGAGGCGCTGCGCGGGCTGGATGCCCGGCCGGTACGCCGCGAGGGCGACCGCCAGCAGCGGTGGGTGCTGCTGGACTACCTGGATCTGGTGGTGCACGTCCAGCACACCGACGAGCGCAAGTTCTACGCGCTCGAGCGGCTCTGGCACGACTGCCCGCGGATTGACCTGGGGGCGGTGGACGACCGCCGATGACCGCCCACCGGATCATCGTCTGGCGGCACGGGCGGACTGCCTGGAACGCGTCCGGCAAGTTCCAGGGGCAGGCGGATATTCCACTCGATGAGCTGGGGGAGAGGCAGGCCGCCCAGGCGGCCGAGGTCCTGGCCATGTACCGGCCAGCCGCCATCATCGCCAGCGACCTGGCCCGCGCCCGGGCGACAGCGGCGCACCTGGCACGGCTGACCGGGCTTGAGGTGAGCCTGGACAAGCGGCTGCGTGAGATCCATGTCGGAACGTGGGAAGGTCTCACCGCCGCGGAGGTGGCACAGCTGGAGCCGGAACCGGCCCGGCGCTACTTCGCCGGCGAAGACGTACGCCGCTCCGATACGGGGGAGACCGTGGCCGAGGTTGCCGAGCGGGTCGCGGCTGCGTTGGCGGAGGCGGCCGCATCCGCAGAGGAGGGCTCCACGATCGTCGTGGTGATGCACGGGCTCGCGGCGCGTGTCGGTATCTGCCGGCTGGTCGAGCTGCCAGCCACGCACTGGAACCGGCTGGGCGGGATGAACAACTGCGCCTGGGCCATCGTCGAGCGGCACCACAAGGGCGGCTACTGGAGGATTGAGGAGTACAACGTGGCCGGGGTCTCCGAACGTCTGGACCCGATTTCGTGACTGGGCCCGAGTCGCGCTAGTATTCCGTGGTCTCGTTCGGAGCGGTTGTGACAAATGAGACGGAAGGGGCTTTGGCGCAGTTGGTAGCGCGCTTCCATGGCATGGAAGAGGTCAGGGGTTCGAATCCCCTAAGCTCCACCCTTAAAACACCTAGTCAGGGCCGCACAGCGGGAAGCCCGTGCGGGGCTCCTAATCCCGCCGGGCTGGCCTGCTCACCAATCTGTTTACCAACGCTCTCACCCGTCGGGGAACAAGGCGTCCATCGCACGGACGCCTCGGGTCAGCACGGGCCGCAGTTCCTTGCGATAGACGAGCTCGGTCACTCGGGTGTGTTGGCGTGTCCTACCGGGGTGGTACTCCGGCTGACCCGACAACGGGGGATCAGCATCCCGCACGGCAGTTCGACCTGGTGGCCGTCGGGCTGACTAGCGACGAAGCACAAGGCTGTGCAGCGCTGCTCGCCCAGAGCGACAACGCAGAGAACGTCGCGATCCCGGACGACACGAAGGTGACGCACGGGTGGCGGTCGGCCTGTGGGCCGGCATGCCGGGTCGACGCGACGAGAACCGTCTGAGAGGCGCGGCTGCCGCCCCGGTGATCCGACCAACCAGTACGAGGTGAGAGGCTATCGATGCCGACGGTTACCTGAGGGTGGACGGCGCGGAGTTCGCGCTCGATGGGTCTGGTCGGCTACAAGGAGAGTGGTGGTGGGATCTCCACAGACGCTAAGCGAAGTCGACCGACGTCTGGTGGCTGCATGGGCCGCCGACTGCGCAGAGCGGGTTCTAGGGCTATTTGAGGCTGAGGCTCCAGATGATGACCGCCCTCGGGCGCTCATAGCCCGGACCCGCGCGTTCGCCCGGGGCGAGCTAAACACTGCGGAGGAGATTCGCCGTCGGTTTGCCGGTGGCGCCGGTGCGGATGACGTCAAGGCTCCCGCCGCAGCGGCCGCCGCGCGAGCTGCCGGTCAGGCCGTGGCCATCTGCCATATGGGGGCGCACGCACTAGGTGCCGCCGCTTATGCCGTCAAGGCCGCCGGCCTTGCGGGCCCGGACCGGCCAGAAGCCGTCGCAGACGAGATCCGCTGGCAGCTTGACCACATGTCGACAGAGGTTCGCGCCGCGCTGCGGGCCCTCCCGCCTATCGGTGAGGACTCGTCAGGCCCTCTTGGGCCCGGGCTCCTTGCTTCAGGCCAACTCGGCAGCATCGTGCGTGACCTGCAAGCCGGTCTCACCCGGACCGACTGGGACTAACTCAGAGCCAAGAACTAGGCACAGTGGGGGATTCGACGGCTCTGCGCGCAACGAAGACCTGTGTGCTCCGCCACCCGTCCAGCAGGTGAGCACCACGGTCAACTGTCCATAAGGACACGCGCGCCCCGATTCGGCAATCCGCGCTGCTGCTCTCACCCAGCCCACCGGGGGTGTCCCGGTGGATGTTCTGGATGCAGGCGCTTCGCGGGGCAGGTCGTGCCCACCTCGCCGTGCTTGCGTGTTGGCGTTGTTCATGAGGGCGGCGTGGGGGCCATTGTCGGCTTTCGGGTTTGAGGATGGGCGAAGGGCCGCTCGGGCTCAGCTGGAGCAGGCCGCATCCGCTCCAGTGTGCGGGCTCCCCCCGTCGGCGCACCGGGCCCGACCTCTGCGGCGGCACCGACACCGAGTGAGTCGGCAAGCCGCACGCCCGAGGAGACCCCCGCCGCACCAACGCTCTCTGAGTCGGCCCCTGCTGGCCCCCTTACGGCGGCCAGCAACCGGGATGTTGCGGCCATTATGAAGTTGGACTACTGCGACGAGAGCAGCGGCGCCTTTGCGGCCAAGTATGAGGGCCAGTCGATTCGGTTTGACGGCGTCATTACCGACTTGGCCTCCCATGAGGGGGCAGCTACGCGATATGACATCCTGATTTCACCCGGAAAGAAGGTGGAAACGACGGTAGGTCCTGCTTTCAAGTACGAAGATGTCAACATCAGTTCCGACCTCGGCTGGACCGGCTCCAACGCTCCAGAGTCGGTGGGGACTGGATCCAGACTCGGCTTTGCTGCCGAGGTTGGTGAATACGACAGCGACCAGTGCATCTTCTTCTTAGACCCGGTGTCCACTGAAGCTAGGTAGCCCGGACCCGCGTCGAAGCATGAGGTGAGGCCCCTTGCACGTTCTCCCTGCCGCCTCTCGGGCGAGCATGCTCTGGTTCGTTCCACTGACTGGATGGCGCCCTACGACACCGACTTGAACGACATAGCACCGGCCTACCGACCAGCTTGGGGGGCCTGGGCAGTAGTTGCCATACCTGATCGAGAGCTACGGGCTGGCTGGATGGCTGATGGTCGAGGTCCACGCCCCTGCCGCGTACGTCGAACCGATCCAGCAAGGGCTGACCAGCGCAGGCGCCAGGATCGAGCTGCCGCTCAGGGACGTTCCTGGGCCGACTGGCCAGCCTGGTACGACCAGAAGCTGCTCCGGTAGTGCTTCCAGCGGCACACTTACCCGTTCCGGTAGCCGGTCGGCTACTGCGTGCGTCCCGCACGAGGGTCGGCTTGCGGCGACGTCAACTGCGTCACTGGCCGACGGCGAAGGCGACGATCGGTTACGTCGGTTACCTGCGCCCGGGGCCTCTGATGCCGACTGAGAAGTCACCGCGTCGCCGCTCGTCCCCGGGGCGAGGCCTACAGAGGATCGACCCGCCTGGTCATCGTGTCGAGTGTCGGCCAAGGAGGGCCCTCGCGCAACGAGCGAAGGAGCTCATGTCCCCATCGCCTCCTGTTCGGAAACTCGTCCCCCAGCCTCCAACGCCACGCTGCAACCATCGCGAGGACGAGCTGCCGGCAGTCGTCCAAGAGCTCTTGGTTGACGTCCGGGTAGTGCTCGCAGACGGCCTCGGGGACATGGGCGAGGTCGAACTCGACGGGTCCACTGCAGATCGTCTCGAAGTCGATGAACAGCGGGCCGTTCTTCGTGCCGAGCAGGTTGCCTGGGTGAGGTTCACCGTGGAGCAGCTGCTTCACGGCCCCGTGGTTGTCGATTGTCTGTCGCAGGCTTCCAAGCCTGCTGCCGAGGAACGCACGGTCTGCGTCGGCGAGCTCCGGCGACAGATCCGGGTCGGCGGCGACCTGTTCCGCCTCCGCGATCCGATCCATGAACAGTGGGCTCGCCATATCTACCGTGCGCATGCCGGCGTGTAGCCGCTCCAGTGCCCTGGCGTAGTCGATGGGTGAGACGTGAGTTGGGACGGGGTCGTAGTAGATCCACAGCGTCACCGCGAAGCCATGGCGCGTGTACACGGTTGGGTCCACGTGAGGCTCCAAGGCGCCCACCGGGCATCCGGCCTCGGCGAGCCGTAGAGCGCGCTCCAGCTCGAGTTGTGCAACTACTTGCCCCACATGAGTGACCCGGGCGAGGACGTCGCAAGGCGTCAGCCGCAGCGCCAGCTTGTTGGAGTTGTGGAGAACGATGGCGTCGTCGGCTGGCAGGTTGAGCGATGACGCGACCGAAGTCGCAGCCCTGATCGCGAGTGTTACGTCCGACGTCTTCATTCCGCAACCCTAGGCACGAGCCCGCTGGACCTCGCAGCCGCCGATAGACGCGGCGGTCACCGGTAGCCGGTCGGTTTGTGATGCGTCGGTCCACCTCGCTAGATACTCCCTAATGACGACTCTGCGCCAGACCCGCCAGACTTGATGGTGGAGAGACAGCGACCGGCCGCTGCTGTCGACGAGAAGCCCATGCTGAGGGATTGGCTCGACTGGCAGCACAAGACCGTCCACCTCAAGTGCGACGGTCTCAGTGACGTCGACGCGCATCGAGCGCCACTGCCGACTTCGCCCAAGATGAGCATTGCCGGCCTGGTCTCTCACCTGACCTGGGTTGAGAAGGGGTGGCTGGAGGGCAGCTTCCTTCGCAACGTCGATGTGCTCTCTCAAGGCTTGGAGGACGGCTGGGAGATGAGGGGACAGTCCCTCGCGGACCTGCTGGCTGCCTATGAGAAGCAGTGCATCCGATCGAGCCAGGTCCTCGGCGAGCATCAGCTCGACGAGTTGGAGGCCTACGCACCGCCTGACCTTGAACTGGTGTCCCTGCGCTGAATTGCTACCCACCTGCTCGAGGAGACCGGCCGACACCTCGGACACCTCGACATACTTCGCGAGATGGCGGACGGCGCACGAGGGCAGTGACAGGGCCGCGGCCCGCGATTCGTTCCGCCCCCGCAGGGCGGCTACCCGCAAGCCGGTCGGCTACTGCGTGCTTGAGCGGGGGCGTCAGTCGACTCGACTAGAACGGGTCGCTGTGTTGTTGACAGCCTGAGACCCATCTCGTCGGGAGAGTACGAGTCGAGCTAGTAGTGCAACGACAGTAGTGGCTAGAACCATGACGACGAGCAGCATGCCAGCGCCGATGACGTACAAGCCGTCCGCTTCCGGGTCAGTGGCCCCCGAATAGGTGAATCCAGCGGTGAAGCCGACACTTACCGCAAGAACGACGTTGGCCACCGGGAGCCGACGGACCGCGAGAACTACCAGGATCAGTAGCGTCACGGCCGCACCCACCCCCTGCCACAACTCGTACGGCCCGGTGGTGTTGTTCGTCCCCGGATGGACGTCTCGCACCGTGTCCCACGCGAACCAAGCCATCCAAGCTGCCAGTGCGGCCAACAGGCAAGCGGCGATGAGGAGGAGCCTCCTACCGGTTGCTTCACCAGGATGCGCCTCGACCATGACCACATCCTGCAACTAGCGCCAGCAGTCGGCAGGCGTTTGTCCACTGGAGTGATCGTTCTGCAACGGTCCGCTCTCGTGCATGAACTCGGAGTTAGCGGTGCTGCGATCGAGACCATGGCGCATCGCAACCGACCCCGGTCCTGCGTGCTCCGCATAAGGGGGCTATTCGCAGTTGATCGTGGTGCTGCCCTGCCTGGTCAATGGGTTCACGCCGCGCGTCGGGCGGCGCTGGTGAGCAGGATACGGGCTTGGTAGTGAGCTGGGTTGGTGTAGCCCCGGCCGGTCCGCTTGATCTGCTTGATCCCGGTGTTCGCGGCCCCGGTGCGGGCGTTGGAGACGCCGGTGGTGATCAGCACCTCGACCGCCGGTGGGGGGCGTTCGGGGTGGCGTGGTGGACGGTGCAATCGACGGTGACCGCCGCGGCGGTGCTGCTCCCGGACGTGGGCTCGGAGATCCAGAGGGTCTGTGGCATGCACTCGTGCCGTAGCGCGAGAATCACCTTCATCACGCCCGCGACACCGGCGCCGCCTGCGTGTGGCCGAGGTTGGACTTGATCGAGCCCAGCCAGATCGGCGATTCGGCGGTGTGCCCGCGGCCGTAGGTGGCCGGGAAGCGGCAGGCCATTCCGACCACGGCGATGGGGTCGGTCCGGGAGGATCGCGCCCCGCCAAGTGGTGGAGTTTCTGTGCTGGTCAGTGGTGTTGATCATGCCGTGAGGGCAGCGGGTTCGGCTACCTCCTGGGTGTGTGCGGTCGGGTCGGTGATGAGTTTCATGTTGGCTTCGGAGAGGTAGCGGCGTTCGCTGGCCACAGCCCACTCGTCGTGGATCTCGACCAGCACGGCGCCGGCGAGGCGGAGCAGGGTGGCGGGGTTGGGGAAGACGCCGACCACCTCGGTGCGGCGTTTCACCTCCCGGTTGACCCGCTCGAGGGTTGGTGGACCAGATCTTGCGCCAGTGCGGCTGCGGGAAGCCGGTGAAGGCGAGCAGGTTTTCGCGGGCTTCGCGCATCATCTGCTCCACCTTGGGCAGCTGCCGGCCGAGCATGCCGGCGACGGTCTCGAACTGCTCGGTGACGTGTTCGGCGTCGAGTTGAGCGAACACGGTGCGGACCGCGGCGGCGACCATCTCGGTGTTCTCGCGCGGCACCTGGGCGAGGACGTTCAGCATGAATGGGACCCGGCACCGCTGCCAGGCCGCACCCAACATGACCGCCCCGATCGCCTGTTTCAGGCCGGTGTGGGCGTCGGAGATGACCAGCTGCACCCCACTCAGCCCGCGGGCCTTCAGGCTGCGGAGGAACGCGGTCCAGAAGGCGCCGTCCTCGGAGTCGCCGACGTCGAAGCCGAGGACCTCCCGGCGGCCGTCGCCGGTCACCCCGGTCGCGATCACCACCGCCTGCGACACCACCCGATGGTTCACCCGGGCCTTGCAGTAGGTGGCGTCCAAGAACACGTACGGATAGGCGACCTCGGCCAGGGAGCGGTCCCGGAACGCCCCCACCTCCACATCCAGGTCAGCGCAGATCCGCGACACCTCCGACTTCGAGATCCCGGCATCGATCCCCAACGCTTTCACGAGGTCGTCGACCTTCCGGGTCGACACCCCGTGCAGGTAGGCCTCCATCACCACCGCGAACAACGCCTGGTCCACCCGCCGCCGTTCCAGCAACGACGGGTAGAACGAGCCGCTGCGGAGCTTCGGGATCGACAGCTCCAGATTCCCGGCCTGAGTCGAGAACACTTTCGGCCGGTACCCGTTCCGCAGCCCCGTCCGCTCAGCCGAGTGTTCCCACAGACCGGCGCCGATCACCGCGGTCAGTTCGGCGCCGATCAACGCTTGATACATCGTCTGCGCCGCCACCTTCACCCGGTCACTGACCCCGGCGGACTTCATCACTTCAAGCACTTCAAGTAGGGCAGCTGGTCCAAGGCCATCGTGTATCGTGTCTTCCTGTGAGTTCCCTGGTCCGGTCTCACTGACCGTTGCACGATGGCCGCCCACATCCCCACCAAGGACACGGGCGAGCAACCTCAGGAACTACACCACTCCCCGGGCACGCATACTCCGGGAGCCCTCCACGGCGGCCGGCCGGCTGGCGGCTCGCCTGCAGTTCGTTGGTGACGCGACGCAGGTACGTGCGCAGACGTTCGGCTTCTGGCATGTCGTCCTCAGACCGTGGGATCGGGCAGCCCACTGCGGGGCGTAAGGAATGGGGGTGGACGCCCCGGACCCGGTCGGGTCAGGGCGAGAGGGAGCTCTCTACGGGGAACTAGACGTCGCGCGCCCTGAACGCCACGATCGCGGCGGCGATCACGAGGCCGATCCACGCGGCCAGGATCAGGACCGCGGAGAGGGCGCTCGTGTAGTCGATGGCCCCCGGTTGGCTGACACCGGAGATCGTGTGGACGGCCGGGGTGATCAGCAGGAACTGGGCGGCACGGCCCAACTCGAGGGGCAGCAGTGTCGCCAGCGACGGCAGGGACATGACCCCGAAGACGCCGAGGAAGCTCAGCAGGGCGTTGGGCAGGAGGTAGGCGAAGCAGACGCCGACCACCGCGTGCACAGGCAGCATCAGCATGGTTCCGAAGGTCATGCGCAGCACCCAGCCCTCGGTGAGCGACGGCACGTCGACCCCGCTCAAGGCCAGGATCACCATGCCTTCGACCACGACCAGCACCGTCGCGACGACCGCGATCGCGCACGCCACGGCGGCCATCAGCAGTGCCTTGGCCAACACGATGTTGTGGCGACGGGGCGTGAGTGCGACGGACACCTCGACCAACCGGGTGCGGGTCTCCTCTGCCACGAACAGGACCGCAAGGACGATCACCGTGATGTTGGCCACATCGACTCCCATGAGCATCACTTCCAGGCTCTGGCGAGTAGTTAGCTCGGCAAGGGTCTTGCCCGCGGTGATGGCTACGGTCAGCAGGAAGAACGCCGTGGCAAGCACCGCGGCGAGGAGCGCGAACCCGATGGTGCGGCGTCCGTTGGGCCACGAGACGAGCTTCGCTCTCTCGCCCGCGAGGGCGAGGGACAGGCTGTTGCGGGAGGCGACATCGATCATGACTGCATCACTTTCGCGGGGTGGCTTCGTCGGTGATGGAGAGGAACGCCTCTTCGAGAGTGGTCCGGACCGGTCGCAACTCCACCAACGCGATCCGGCACGCAAGGGCGACCTGTCCGATCCGTTCCGTGGTCACGTCCCGCACATCGAGGGCGCCGCGGACGGTCTTGACGCGTCCGCCCACGGCCCTCAGTTCCCCGGCCAGCGTGGTGTCGTCGTCGCTGCGCACGACAACGCAGTCGCCGGCCGTCCAGGCAGTCAACTCGGGAATGGTGACGTCCTCGACGAGACGGCCCTGGTTGATGATGATGACGCGATCAGCCGTCTTCTCCATTTCGTCCATAAGGTGGCTGGACACCAGGACGGTCCGGCCCTCGTCGGCCATGCTGCGGAGCAGCCGCCGCATCCAGCGGATGCCCTCGGCGTCCAGGCCGTTGATCGGCTCGTCGAGAATGACGATTGGCGGGTCGGCGAGCATGGTTCCGGCCAGCGCCAGCCTCTGGCACATGCCGAGCGAGTACTCGCCGATGCGCTGACGTCCGGCGCCCTCCAGCCCCACGGCCTCCAGCTTGGCGGGGATGACGGCCGGGTCGGTGCCGCTGACTCGGCACATCCAGGTGAGGTGATCGATGCCGGTGCGGAACCGCTGGACCGCGTTGGGGTCAAGAAGGATCCCCACCTGGCTCGCCGGGCGCGGGAGATCGCGGTAACCCACACCACCGATCGTGGCCGAGCCGGCGTTGGGCCGCACCAGTCCAACGAGCATGCGCAGGGTCGTCGACTTGCCGGAGCCGTTGGCCCCGAGGAACCCGGTGACGATCCCCGGGCGCACCCTGAAGGACAGATCCGAGACGACTGCGCGGCCGTCGTACCTCTTGGTCAAGCCACGCGCCTCGATGACGTCGCCGAGGGTCGGAGCGACGACATCGGTGCCGGTGGAGGATTCGACGAGGTTCACACGAGGAGCCTAACGCGGCACTCCGGAGCAATCCCTGCCCGGAGTGGACAATCGCCAATCGGCCAGGAACATTGGACTATTGGCCAGCATGACGCCGAAAGGCAGTTTACTTCCGAGGAGAGTCGTTGATTCCCGGCGCGCCTGGAGTGCCCGGGCAACCCACTGCGGCTGTCTTCGAGCTCTCGTGATCGACAGGTCACTTTCAGGTGGGATGCAAGGCACGGTTGAGCGATCGCGGCAACGTTGGCCCGTATAGGGGCAGCTACTGCTTCACGGTCGGACCTTAGTCCCTCTGCCGCTCCACGTAGCCGATCGGACCGTCTGCTGACGCCCGGAGGTCGAGCCTCGCGAGTAGCGTGGTCAGTCAGCCTTCCTCTATGGCCGTCATTATCGGGCCGGGACGAACGCGTACGTCCTGGGTGATGTTGTACATCAGGCTCGGCTTTACGCCCAGACCCTCTATCTTGCCGAGAAGTACGGACTTCCTCTTCCTGCGAACATCCGGCACCAGGAGGAGGGCTAGTGAACTTTGTTCTGAACGGCCGGACGGTCGACGTCACCGCCGAGGTCGGGTTCAGCCCGCCCGATCCGATCCGCACCCGGTAGTGGACGTCGATCTCGCCGTCGAACAAGATGCTCACGGGGGTGATGCTCCCAGTTCGAAGTAGAGCGGCGCCGTCCGGGCCGAATGCGGGTCGGCCACCCCACGCGGGCCTCACTGAACAGCAGCGAGATACGAGGAGGGACGGGCCGGATGATACTTACCCGGGTCGTGAAGCGGTCGCGCGTCGGACCTGCTCGAGGTCCAGCGGTCGCTCGAAGGACCAGAGCGCCGCCAACTCACCCATCGCGTAGGCGCACTCGTCCGCACGAGCGGTGCGCACGGCGACCGGGTACAGGTCGGCAGGTAGCCAGTCGAGGCTGTCGGACATGCTCAGACGCTAGCCTCCGTGCCAGCACGGCGTGCCCGGCGATGGCAAGCGCAGGCCTCATATGTGTGGTGAATCCATAAGCTGTGATGTGAGGCGACCATTTGCGGCGAGAGTGTGCCGCAAGTCGGTTGGGTTTCAGCTGAGTGCGTTGGCAAGTTGTTTGGGTCTGTTGTACCAGGGGCAGTCACGGATGTCGTCGCGGCCGAGCGGGCTCGCGGTGTCGATGAGCCTTGGGAGCGAGGCGACTTCGTAGAGATGGTCGTGTCGTTGCAGCGGCAGCGCGAGCTCGCGCCGCTTCCGTTTGATGTGCACGTCCAGGTGTTCGACCGGTCGCCGCTGTGCTCGCTGGCTCTCACGCGGTGTTTGCGGCGGCCTGTGACGCCGCTGCTGGCCGCAGAGGTTGATCGCCTTCTACGCGAGCAGGTGTACGAGCCGCGGTATCGCTTGTCTGTCCCTTTGGGTTCGTGCAGCCGGCTGCGGCCCGCCGCATCGGGTCACGAGGGCTCTCTGGTCTTCGAGCGCGCATGTCGGCGTTTACCGCGAGCACAGCTTCACGCTCGTCGACATACCGCCGGCAAAGCTGAGCAGACGGGTTGCGGTCGTGGACCAGGTCATCTCGGAGGCCTAACCCCGGGAGCCCCGGCCTGGCTACCCCGACGCCTTGTTTCTAACCGTCACCACGTAGCTGGTCTGGTTCTCCAGCCGCGCTTTAGGGCTACTTTGACGCGTTGTACGAAGGCACTGACCGACTCTTGATGCAGCCTCTTGATTATGTTCGTCTGGTGGGACTGATCGGGTGGAACGGTGAATCGGGACCGCTGTTCGAGCTGAGTCCCCGCCTTGGTGGGTGTAAGTACATATGTGGTGCGACCTGCGTCGTCACTGTCGCCTAGGGACCGGGTAACGGCGTACTGACCGGTGACTTCCTGAAGTATCTCGATGGCACTGATAGTTTCTTGGCCGTCGCGACGTGAGATGAAACCCTGCATCTCGCCTACGCCTCGGGGTGTTCCGGGGATATGGAATGCCCGAATAACGTGAGGGTTGAGGAGGACGGCGTTTTCCGCTGGCTTGATGAGTTCCCATACTTCTTGTGGGGTGGCCTCGAGCTCAATGGATGCCGAGACCTCGATGACTTCTCCGTTGCCGCCGTCGAGCATCGGATTGTCGTCGCGCTGATACCACTTTCTCACCGGGGGAGTATTGCAGAGGCAGTCCTTATGGAGGCAATTCTGCGGAGGGTGGCGATATACGGTCCACATGATCAGCGATTCGCCTTCCAATCACGGGATGCACGGAGCTACATCTCCATCGGCTTGCGGCGTACTTGGTGCAGGCGCGGGAGCCGGGCTTACTGGCGCCAACGCGGACCGTGTCCTACTCCGGTTCGGCTTCTCAAGCAGGCCGCTTGGCGCTGCCAGGATTGGGCGAAGCGGTGACCGGAGAGCCTTCCCTTCCGTAGGCAGCATCCGCTTGGGGCGGTGGTCAACCGCTCGGTGTGGTCTGACCGATGAGTTTTCCGCGCCGTGTTGGTCTGTACGTCGAATACCGACTCCTGGAGGCTGACGCCATGCGGAAACTGACCTTTGGCATGAACCTGAGCCTGGACGGCTACATCGCCGCG
>JAOPXN010000050.1 GCA_025965155.1 Propionibacteriaceae bacterium | reverse complement strand
GCACGCCTGCCTCGTCACCCAGGACAAAGCTGCGCATGTGGTTGAAGTGGTGGGTGAAGTCGTGCCGAAAGTTGCGCTGCCAGACCGCGCCGAGCGCGGAGCGCACGTGGTCGGGGTCGAGCAGGTCGCCCAGGCCGGTGAGCGTGCTGGCGTACTGACCGACGAGCTGATCGACCAGGCATCCGTCCGCGAGCTGCAGGTCCGGGTCCTTAGTGTCAGCGGACCCCATGCTGCGGTGCCGCAGGCCCGGGGCGATCTGGTCCGTTCCCGTCACCGGGCGCACCTCGTGGCGGTAGTAGGACCCGTTGAACAGGTGCTCGTCCAGCCAGCGCGAACCGCTCTCGAACAGGCTCCGGCAGTACGACGCAAAGTCCGCGTCGCCGACGACCCGAGCCAGCTCCTCGGCCGCGCGCAACGCAGCCAGGTACCACGACCCCATCTGCGGGTTCGGCCCGTAGTACTCCACGTCCATGGTGTTGTGCTGCACACCCTCCATCACGCCGTCCCGGTCGGCGTCCCAGCCGCCGGGCACCCAGCAGAACTCGAGCGACCGCCGCGCCGCCGGCCACAGCTCAGCGAGCAGGGACTCGTCCCCGCTGAGGACCCAGTCGAGGTAGAGGTGCACGATGCACGCCATCTGGCCGTCGGCGGCCGCGAGGTCCCAGCTGCGCGACTTCTCCACCGGCAGGCCTGCCCGGAAGCTCATCAGCCCGATGTCGTCGGTGCAGCGGACGAACTGGGTACGGCGGAACGAGTGCGCGATGGGTGCGAACAGCAGCGAGGTGGCGAACTCGTAGCCCCAGACGTGGGTGCAGGTACCGTAACAGCTACCCTCCCGGTCCCCGACGCCCTCCCAGCCGTAATAGTCGCCGCTCGCCGTCTGGAACACCGTGGGGCTCCGGAGCGTGCTGAGGTTGAACAGCGCCGCCTCCGTGATCTCGGCCGGGGCGTCGGTGTCGACGACCGCCCGCACGCTGGCCACGGTCGCCTGCTCGAGCTCGGGCAGCCGCGGTGCCAGCTGGAGCGCGGTCTGCCAGGAGTCGGGGTAGGCCTCGGCATAGGCGTTGCCGACGATGGCGTCGCTGTACTCCCCGATGTTGATCCCGCCGTACTCCTCCGACCGCCAGGCCCGACGGTTCGGGAAGCACCAGGTCAGCAGGAACGTGAGGTCCGTGGTCTCGCCCGGCGCGAGGACGACCTCACCGGCGAGTGACGCCGTCGGCCGCGCTGCCGTGCTGGTGCGGTCGTCGAGCCGACCGTCGTCGAGCAGGTCGTCCCAGAAGTCGAGCAGCGAGTTGCCCCAGCTGAGGTCGGCCCACCCCGTCCGGTGGCTTGCCGTGACACCCTCGGGGACGAGCAGCGCCATGGTCACCTCGCCACCGGCCTCCGCGGTCGCCGGCAGGCCGGGCGCGGTCAAGGTGAGGCCCGCGACGCCGTCGGCCTCGCGGTAGCGGTTCTGGTTGTCCCCCGTCTCGTCGTCGGTGCCGTTGGCCCCGACGAAGTTGCTGAGGGAGAACGCGACCGTGGCCCGCACCGTTGTAGCGCTCCGGTTTCTGAGGCGGTGCCGGAGCACGGCGACCGGGCTGCTGCTGGTGGCGGTGTCGGTCAGCACGAAAGGGTTGAAACCCTGGAGGGTGACCTCGACGGGGAAGTCGTCGTCGCGCAGCCGCACCTGCCCCAACGGGTACGCGGCGTCGAAAGCGGCGTGGCGAAAGCGCGGCAGCCCGTGGTTGGGAGCGGGCGAGCCGAACGCGCCCTCGTACTGGTCGAGGGGCAGCGGCCCCTCCGCCACGAGGGCCCGGGCGGGTTCGTCGCCGGCCTGGGTGCGGATCGCGAAGAAGACGGTGGCGGGGCGGAACCCCTTGCCCGGCCGGTTGCCCAGCTCGAAGTCGCGGAGGTCGCCCCGGCCGCCGAGCCCGACAGTTCCGGTGCCGATGCCGCCCAGCGGCAGCGAGATCCGTTCGAGGTGCTGAGCGTCGTAGGAGCGAAGCACGGGCCAGTCCGGCGAGGTCATGGTTTCCTTCCTGCGGAGACGCAGAGTTGAGGGGTGGTAGGTCGAACGACGGTCCCGGACCACATGGTCAGGGGCCGGCGGGGATCAGTGGTGTCAGCGGGTCTGCTGCCGCCGCGCCGACAACCGCGCCTGACTGCTGCCGGTGGCCGAGGTGACGGCCGCGGCCCAGACGAGGGCGAGCGGCGCCGGCAGCAGCAGGACCAGGGCGAAACTCAGGTACGCCGCGGCCCAGACGACGAGCGCCGTGGCCGACAGCACCGCCAGCACAGCAACGGGGTTGCGGCTGGCGATGTAGAACGACACCAGCCAACCCTCCACGGGAGCGGCTCCCGTGCGGAGGAAGTACGGCAACGCGATCACGCCGGTGTAGAGGGCAACGAGACTCACCGCGATCCCCACACCGACCGAGGCGAGCATCCAGCTCTGGTGGCTGACCCGCCACACATCCGCAGCCAGCAGCGTCAGCACCACCACGAGCGTGGGTAGCGCTGTCACCTTGACCGCAGGCCCGTAGCCGCGGACCAGGGAACGGAACAGGTTGAGGACCCCGAAGTGCTCATCGGCCAGCAGCACCTCGCAGCCGCGCAGCAGCGCCGCGAACGCCGGGAGGACCACCAGCCCGAGGCCGAGCACCACCGCCCAGCCGAGCTCAGGCGGCAGCAGCCTCAACAGTGCCCACCCGGCGGCCACCAGCACCGACCCGACGAGCAGGACCGGCAGGTTGGGAACGAGGACGCGGGCCGCCCGCCGGAGCTGGTCCCCGGAGCCCTCGACGAGCTCGCTCATCCCCGGATCCCGACTGAGGCCACGCTCTCCACGAAGGCCCGCTGGAAGGCCAGGAAGACGACCAGCATCGGCAGCACGACGAGAGTGATCCCGGCGAACACGACCACCGCTGGACCGCCGCCCTGCCCGGCGGACAGCGAGACCAACCCGATGGGCAGGGTCATCTTCTCGGGACTGGTGAGGAAGATCAGCGGTCCGAAGTAGTTGTTCCAGGAGGACTCGAAGCCCAGGATCGCCAGCGCCGACAGCGCGGGCCCGGCCAACGGGATCATGATCTGGAACAGGATCCGCAGGTGCCCCGCACCGTCGATCCGCGCCGCCTCGTCGAGATCCCGCGGGATGCTGTTGAAGTACTGGCGGAGGAAGAAGATCGCGAAGACGTTGATCAGCGCCGGCAGCCACAACGCCGTCAGGTGGTCGATCAACCCCAGGTTCCGCATCAGGATGAAGATCGGGATGATAGTCAGCTGGGTCGGCACCATCAGCGCGGTCAGCAGCACCACGAAGATCGAGTCACGCCCGGGGAACGGCAGCCGCGAGAAGGCGTAGGCGGCCAACGAGGCGGTGAACAACGACCCCAGCACGCTGATGACCGTCACGATGAGGCTGTTGAGCGCCATCTGACCGAGCGGGATGAGGTCGACGACGTCGCGGAAGTTCTGCAGGCTGAACGGCACCGGCAGCCAGGATGGCGGGAGGCGGAAGGCCTCCACCGGGTCGGTCAGGCTGGTGGAGATCAGCCACACCAGCGGAGCCAGCATCAAGACGCCGACCACGAACAGCACCACGCTGATCACCAGCCGGCCGACCCGGAAGGGTGGGCGGCGCCGCGCGCCGGCGTCCAGCCGCCGCTTTGAGCTCACGACTTCGGTACTCATGCGTTGTGCACCCACTTCCGCGAACCCCAGAACTGCACGATGGTGACGATCATGATCACGGCGAAGACGACCAGGGCGATCGCGGACGCGTAGCCGATCTGGAAGGCTTGGAAGCCGGTCTGGTACAGGTACATGACGGCCGTGATGGTGGCGTCGTTCGGACCTCCACCGGTGATGATCTGCACCGGGTCGAAGATCTGGAAGGCGCCGATGAACGTGATGACCGAGGCGAAGAACATCGTCGGCGTCATCAGCGGCAGCGTCACGAAGAAGAAGATCTGCGCCCGGTTGGCGCCGTCCACCCGGGCCGCCTCCGTCATTTCGTTCGGCACCGTCTGCAGCCCCGCGAGCATGATCAAGAACGTGTAGCCGATGGTGTGCCAGAAGTCGATACCGATGATCGAGGGCAGCGCCCAGTTCGGGTCGGTGAACCAGCCCGGGGCCTCGATCCCGATCAGACCGAGGTAGTAGCTGAGGATGCCGAAGCTCGGGTCGAGCACGTACTTCCAGAGCAGCGCGACGGCCGCCCAGGAGATCAGGAACGGGAAGAACACGGCCGTCCGGATGAAGTACGACAGCACCTTGTTCAGGCCACGGTTGACCGCGACCGCCAGCAGCAGGCCGCCGATCAGGTGGGTGACCACCGAGGCGAAGGCGAACACGAAGGTGTTGCCCAGCGCCTTGATCAACAAGTCGTCGGAGGCCAGGGCGCGAAAGTTCTTCAGCCCGACGAACTCCGCAGGGGTGAGAAGGTCGTAGGAGTAGAGACTCAGCGCCATGGCCGCGACGAACGGTCCCAGGATGAACAGCAGGAACAGCAGCATGGCAGGGCTGATGAACAGCCAGCCCGCCAGCGGGAAGCTGCGACCCGTGGAGGGTCGAGCGCGCCGTTGGCGCGGTACACCCTCCACCCGGTCCACGGTCGCGGTAGTCACGCCAGGAGACCCTGCAGCTTTGCGTTGGCCTCGGTCAGGGCCGCCTGCGGCTCCTTGGTGCCGCTGATGCCCTGCAGCCACGCCTCCTCGATCACCTTCTGGCTCTCGGCTCCGCGGTTCGGCGACGGGATGGGCGTGGCCACCTCGAGCAGGTTGTAGAGCAGCTCGGTGTTCTTCGGCGCATTCTCCAGGAAGGCCTCACTGGTGGCGTCGGAGATGCGGGCGGGAACGGCGCCGCCGCCACCGGTGGTAATGGTGTCGCCGAACTCCTCGGAGATGAGGTGGGTGATCAGCGTCCAGGCGGCGTCCTTGTTCTTCGACTGCTTCAGGATCGGCCAGGCGTCCCAGCCCACGGGCGAGCCGGCCTTCGCCTGCTGCGGCCACTTCACCAGCTCGACGCCGTCGAGCGCCTTGAGCCGACGGAGGTCGTTGGTCGGCCACCGGCCGCCGCCGAAGGATGCGAGCTTGCCCTGCGCCATCTGGGTGGGCGCGTCGAAGGTGCCGCCCGGCTTGGGCGCTAGCCCGTCCACCACGAGCGAGCGGGCGAAGGTCAGCGCCTCGACTGCCTGGGGGCTGTCGAACGTCGGCTGGGACCAGTCCTCGTTGAACGTGCTGGCCCCGTTGTTGAGCAACCACGGCATGACGTCGGTGAAGTAGCCGTTGCCCGCGCCGGTCAGGTAGGCGCCGGTCTTGGCCTTGACCGCCTGGCCGGCCTTCCGGAAGTCGTCCCAGGTCCAGCTGTCGGTGGGGAGGTCGACCCCTGCCGCGGAGAAGATCTTGCCGCTGACGTAGAGGGCCATGGTGTTGTAGCCGCCGGGCAGGTAGTAGGTCTTGCCGTCCGGAGAGGAGTACTGCCCCAGCCACTTCTTCAGGTTCGGAGGTGTGTCCTTGTAGTACGCGTCGACCGCGGCCTGGTCCTTCTTGATGTACTCGTCGAGGGGCTCCAGCAGGCCCTTCGACGCGAAGATCCGTTGGCCCTCGGTCGCGATCTGCACCACGTCCAACGGCTGCCCTCCGGCCAGCCGGGTCGCAACCGCGTTCGCGAAGTCCGCCCAGGACTTGGCCGCGATCCCCTGCGCCTTCAGCGTGATCCCCGGGTACTGGGCCTTGAACTTGGTGAAGAGCTTCTCGTAGTCCTTCTGCTGCTCGGCGTCGCCGTAGTACACGAACGTCACCGTGCCACTCGTGGCGCCGCCGGACCCGCCCGATGAGCCCGAGTCCTTCTCTCCGCAGGCCGCGAGCGGGAGGCCGAAGGCCGGAATCAGCGCCGCCCCTCCGACCCGTCCGAGAAACCCACGTCGGGTCAGGGAGCTCCGGATAAGACCGGTCACCCCGTCCTGAGTTCCAGTTGCTGCACCTATTACGTGCTTGGTCATCCGAAGCCCCCTTTGGCTTGAAATCGATTACTGAATTGAACACTTTTAAGTCCGAGTCGGTCAATGCCTCAGACCAGTCTTGCTGGTGGTACTTCGTGTGATCTGCATCACTTACGCAGCCACACTGGACTCTCTCGCCGCCTAGACCCGCAGATCCATGGCCTAAGCGCTCCTGTGCGGGCCCGACCAAGTGGGTGGACTCAGCACTTGGTCGCGCACGACTCAAGCGACGAAAACGATTACCTTGACGACACGCCGCAGGTCGGCACGTCACCGCAGAGGTGCACCTTCAGCCCCAGCTGCGCAAACATGGCGGCCTTGGCCAGCGCGGCGGCGTCAGCCGCCACCGCGTTCGGCGCGTAGGCCACCTGGACGTGGTTGGCCCGGTGCCGAGCCATCAGCTGGTTCCGGCTGACGCCGTGCAGCACCGCGTGCATGATCGGCCACTGCGGATCCGTAGCGTCGAGCCGGCGCTGGGTCTCCTCGGGTGGCAGGTCCACCACGTGGCCCCGGCCGAGGTCGACGTGCAGCTCACCGTCCATCACGAAGACCCTTGACCAGACGATCTCGCCCGGCTTGGAGCAACCCGACAGCGTGCCTCCGCCGAGGGGGAAGAACATCGGCGGCTGCCGCATGCTGTACGACCGGTCGTAGCCGCCGTTGTGGCTCGCCGGCACCGCTCCGGAGATCTCGAACACCCAGACGAACTCACCGTCGTACTCCTCCCCCCAACGGACGTCGTGCAGCGTGGTGGCCGGGTCGAAGCCCATCGCCGTCCAGAGGCGGTTGGTCACCAGGGCGTCCACTGCCACGGCTTCGTCGACCTCGTTGAAGTGCGGCAGCGCCGCACCGGCGTACAGCTCCCGCGCGCCGTCGCGGCTGAGCACCGGCGGTCGCTCGACGTTGTTCAGCAGGCCCTCGACGAGGTCGCTGGCCGGGACGGTGTCCTTCAGGCCCTGCTGGTACTGGATGCCCACGGCGTCCAAGCCGAAGTCGTCGCTGATCCGCATGGCGGCGATGTACATCTTGAGCTGTGAGTGCACCTGCCCGGGGGTCAGCTCGGTATCCGGGTCGGTTCCGAAGTGGAACCGGAGGCCGGCCTCATCAAGCCAGCTCCGCACGGCCTCGGCCTCGGCGTCGGGCACCTTTGCCATCTCGGCGACCAGCGCGCTCTGGGAGAGCCGCTCCTTGTAGATGCCGAGCGGGTTGAGCAGCTCGTCGTCGATGATCGCGTTGTACATGCCCATGCAGCCCTCGTCGAAGACCCCGATGATGGCCTTCTCCCGCCGCAGCTGGTCGGCCAGCGCGCGGCCGAGTCGCACCTCCTCGCTCGACCCGTCCAGCTCGGGCAGGTCCCAGACGTGGCTGACGTCGTGCACGATCGTCCCGCTGTCGAGCCACTCCGCCAGCTTCTGCACTGCCCAGGCGTCCGTGAAGTCCTCGCTCCACAGCGACGAGTACGCGACGCCGGCCTTGGTCATGCTGCCGGCCAGGTTCAGCAGCCCGACCAACCCGGGGAAGTCCCCGGCCCAGTTCGCCACCGCCAGCACCGGGCCTCGGTGCGTGCGCAGGCCCGGCAGCACGTGGTGGCTGTACTGCCAGACCGCGTCCACCACGACGAGCGGCGCGTCCGGCGGGATGTCGCGGAACACGTCCATCCCGCGCCGCTGGCTGTCGATGAAGCCGTGCCCGGTGCAGGGGTCGACCCCGTGGGCCCGGCGCACCCGCCAGCCGAGCGCCTCCACGGCGCGCGCGAAGTCGGCTTCGAGCTGCTGCTGGATCGGCCAGCACTTGCTGTTCGCCGAGAGGCGCAGGTCCCCGCTGGCGACGGTGTAGAGAGTTTTGGGCTCGGCCGTTGGCACGGGAGCCACGGTCGGGAAGGTGTAGGTGGTCACGACTCGTCCTCGTCTCGGTGTGGCGCGCTCAGTCGGTGCTCGGGCGGGCGGTCAGCTCGACGCTGTCCCCGGCGGTGAGCCGGGTTGGGGCATCCAACGCGAAGGCGGCGCCGGTGGGGTGCCGGACGTCCAGCTCCGACAGCTGGACCTCCCCCCACAGCAGCCGCAGCCGGGCGCCGTCGGGTCGCAGCTCCAGCTCGCCCCAGCCCGTCCCCGTGGAAACGAACAGCCGGCCGGTGCCACCGTCCAGCGCGGCCGCGTGCGGCGCCAGGCGCAGGCAGCCGCTGCGACCGTCCCACTCCGCACCGGTGAGTGCGACGAGCACGCCCCAGCTGGCCATCGACCGCGCGTAGTGGTTGCCGCACTCCACCTCGTTCCACGGGTTGCGGCGCACGCCGTCGTGGCGTTCCCGGACCGCGCGGACGATGTCCAGGCCCTCCTCGACGAAGCCCTCATAGACCAGGTGCGTGGCGACCTGGTATTCAATCCCGCTCCACACCTCGTCGCTGTAGACGAACGGGATGCGGGGCCGGCCGCCGTTCGGCCAGCTGCACAGGACCAGACCGCGGTCGTCGTTCAGCGCGTAGGTCCGCTGCACGCTGTGGTAGCCGGTGAAGTCCTGCCGGAAGTTGTGCCGGTAGACGGCGGCGACGGCACTGCGGACGTGCTCGGCGGGGAGCACGTGGCCCAGCCCGGTCAGGTGCGCAAGCGTCTGGCCGAGCAGCTGGTCGGACAGGCAGCCTGTGCCGTACTGGTAGCGGTGCTCGTCGACGTCGTCGGTGCGCTGTACGTAGTACTCGCCGTTGTAGAGCAGCTCGTCCATCCGCGCGGACCCGACCGCGGCCGCCTCGCTCCAGCGCTTGGCGGTCTCGATGTCGCCGACATGCTCGGCCATCTCGGCCCCTGCGCGGAGCGCCGCGAAGAACATCGAGTTCGCCAGTGAGTTCTCGCCGTAGAACTCGATGTCGTAGGTGTTGTGCTGCTGGCTGTCCAGCACGAAGTCGCCGTCGGCGTCCCAGGCGGTGAAGGCGAAGTCGAGGGCGCGCCGGGCGGCCGGCCACAGCTCCTCGAGGAAGGCGTCGTCCCCGCTGAGCTTCCACTCCCGGTAGAGCCGGACGACCGTCCCCATCTGCCCGTCGACCGCCGGGTGGAACTCCTGGGGCTCGTTGCCGAAGACGGAGTTGGCGCGGAAGCGCATCCGGCCGTTCTCGAGCGTCTCGTGCAGGAACTCGGTGCGCCGGGCACTGCGCTCCAGCGTCGGGAAGAGATGCGCGACCGTCTGGGCGTAGTTCCAGACGTGGGTGCAGGTGCCCTCGCAGCTGCCCGCGTGGTCAAAGCTGCCCTCCCATGCCGCGAACAACCCTCCCTCGGAGCCGTCGTCGAGCAGCAGGCACGTGGTGCTGCGCAGCACGACCAGGGTGGAGGACACGGCGTCGACCAGCTCGCGGGGCAGGGTGGAGCCGAACAGGCCGGCGTGGAAGGCCTTCGTCGCGCTCTCCAGCTCCGTCCCATGGTCCCGCAGGTGCGCGGCCACGGCCCAGGCGTCGGGGAACCGGGTGGCGTAGTGGTTGAGGATGATCTCGTCGGCGTGGGTGTTCGGCAACCCGACCATGCCGTTCCAGGCCTTGGAGCGGTTGGGGGTATGCCAGGTCAGGAAGAACTCGAAGGAGCGGACCTCACCCGGCGCGAGCTCGGCGACGATGCCAAGGCTGCCGGTCCGCAGCCGGGGCAGCCGGTCGAGGGAACGGCCGAGCTCCGAGCCGCCTTCGAGCGTGGCCGGCTGGTCCGCCAGCAGGCCGTCGGCCACGAGGTCATCCCAGAACAGCTGCACGCCGTCAGCCCAGAAGTCGACCGCCCACTGCTCGGTCGTCGTCGTGCTGACGTCGGCGGTCGCGAGGCAGGCCGAGCCGTGCAGCAGGTGGTCGGCAGGCAGGTCGGTCCCGAAGTACAGGCCGGTCAGGCCGTCGGCGGTGCGCCGTTGGACGGACGGGTGGCCCTCGAACTCCGGGAACTGGAAGATGTTGTGCCCGATGATGCCGACCGGGGAGGACATCGACCCGGCGACGGTCACCGCCACAGGTGCCTCGGTCGGGTTGTGCACGACGTAGCGCAGGACGGCGCCGGGCAGCCCGGAGGCCTGCACGTCGAGCGGTACCAGCGGGGTGAACGCCTCGAGCCGGACATCGACCGGGAGGTCGTCGTCCTCGAAGTCGATCGTGAGCAGGGGGTACTCCCCGCGCATCCGGCTGTTGCGAAGCCGGGGCAGCCCCGCGACCTTGCCGATGTGGTGACCGGAGTCCCCCTCGTGAGGCGCCTGGATCCGGGACTCCAGGACGCGGGTGACGGCGTCGGCGCCGTCCGGCTGGGCGCGGATGGCGAAGAAGGTGTACGGCAGCCAGGTCCCCTTGTCGGGGTGGTTGGCGATCTCCCAGTCCCTCAGCTCGCCACGCGCGCCCACCGACACGGTGCCGGTGCCGATGCCGCCGAGCGGGAATGCCGCAACGCCGGCCTCGGGTCCGAGGGTTCTGAGGGCCGACCAGGTGCCGGTGGGGGGCGGCTGAACCGCAGCCATTGCGGTCTCCTTCGAAGAGTTGTGGTGAACGTCGGGATGGGCAGATCCGGTAACCACCTCCGCGAGCGCTGCCGCGACCAGGGGGTGACCATGCCCAGTACGAGTACCGTGCCAGTAATCGATTTCTTTGGCAAGGGGCTCGGCCAAAAAGTTTCTGGGGAGACTGGGCCGCCTATTGACCGCCTCCAGCGGTGCGGACGTCGACAGACACGTTGACCGAACTACCGCGCTGGTCCTACGCTCGGTAATCGATTCCCAGGCTTATGACCCTACGAGGAGGTAGGACGATGACGTCTCCTGCGGCACCCCGGTCCATCGCGCGGCTCCGACCGGTGCTGACCCGTTCCATCAGTCCCGAGAACTTCGACGGCAGCCCCGGAGGCGGCGCGCGGGCCACGGAGGGAACGGGGGCCGACTGCGCCCGCGATCTCGGCCCGGGCTGGAAGGTCTCCCCCAGCGTCGACGTGGACGGTGGCGCCACGCTACCGCTGGCTCAGATCGAAGGTCCCGGTGTTATCACGCACGTCTGGATCACGGTCCACCCGGACCACTGGCGCAACCTCGTGCTGCGGGCTTACTGGGACGGTTCGGACGAGCCTGCCGTGGAGGTGCCGTACGGGGACTTCTTCTGCAGCGGCTGGGGCCGCTTTGCCCAGGTCAGCTCGCAGATGGTCGCGGCCAACCCGCACGGCGGCTTCAACTCCTACTGGCCGATGCCCTTCCGCAGCGGAGCACGGCTGACCCTGGAGAACACCTCCGACCGCACCGCTCGGGTCTACTACCAGGTCACCTATGAGGTCGGCGGCGAGCACACCGACGACGGCTACTTCCACGCCCAGTGGCACCGCAGCAACCCGCTGGCGGACCGTGCTCCGCACGCCCTGCTCGAGGGCGTGCAAGGAGCCGGTCACTACGTCGGCACCTACCTCGCCTGGGGTGTCAACAGCTCCGGCTGGTGGGGGGAGGGCGAGATCAAGTTCTACCTAGACGACGACGCCGAGCACCCGACGATCTGTGGCACCGGGACCGAGGACTACTTCGGCGGGGCCTGGAACTTCGACGTCCCGGGCACTGGGTACACCCCCTTCTCCACCCCGTACCTCGGGCTGCCGCAGGTGATCCGTCCCGACGGCCTCTACGCCAGCCAGCAGCGCTTCGGCATGTACCGCTGGCACGTCCCCGACCCGATCCACTTCGCGGAGCGGCTCCGGGTGGACATCCAGGCGCTGGGCTGGCGGGACGGCGGCCGCTACCTCCCGCTGCGGGACGACATCGCCTCGACGGCTTTCTTCTACCTGGACCGGCCCGCGACCAACCGGTGGCCGGCCCCGACCTTCGACACCATGGAGATCCGGTGAGCACCGGCTTGCAGCCGGAGCTTCAAGCGAAGCCGTGGGCGGTCTGCGTCTCCTTGCCCGACACCGTGGACGGCGGCGTTCACGGGCCAAGCGGGACAGCGATCGGGAGGCCTCCATGGACCAGGCTCGACGGAGGATCCGCAGACACGCACGCTCTTACTGTGAGCCCCGACAGGTCACCCAGAACTGCGGTGGGGGCCCAGCCGTGACCAGCGAGAACGAAGATCAAAGCCCACTCTGGATCCCCGCAAGGAGCTGACGTGCCATCACGATCCGTTGGATCTGGTTGGTGCCCTCGTAGATCTGGGTAATCTTGGCATCCCGCATCATCCGCTCGACCGGATAGTCCTTGGAGTAGCCGTAGCCGCCGAGGAGCTGCACGGCGTTGGTGGTGATCTCCATCGCTACGTCGGAGGCGAAGCACTTGGCGGCCGCGCCGAAGTAGGTGAGGTCGGGGTCCGTCCGCTCCGACCGCGCGGCGGCGGCATAGGTCAGCTGGCGAGCAGCCTCCAGCTTCATCCCCATGTCGGCGATCATGAACTGGAGTCCCTGGAACTCGGCCAGCGCCTTGCCGAACTGCTTGCGCTCCTTGACGTATCCCAGTGCGTAGTCCAAGGCGCCCTGGGCGATTCCGATCGCCTGCGCGGCGATGGTCACCCGGGTGTGGTCGAGCGTCTTCATCGCTGTCGCGAAGCCCGTTCCTGCCGCGCCGATCATCCGGTTGGCGGGGAGCCTGATCTGGTCAAAGTAGACCTCCCGAGTCGGTGAGCCCTTGATGCCGAGCTTCTTCTCCGGCGCGCCGAACGAGACGCCTTCGTCCGACTTCTCCACCACGAACGCACTGATCCCCTTGCTGCGGAGGCTGGGGTCGGTGACCGCGAAAACCGTGTAGTAGTCGGACACGCCGGCGTTCGTGATCCAGCGCTTGACCCCGTTCAGGACGTACCCGTCACCATCGGCGACCGCCCGGGTTCTCATCGACACCGCATCCGATCCGGCATCGGGCTCGGAGAGGCAGTAGGAGAACATCGACTCACCTCTTGCCACCGGAGCCAGATAGGTCTGCCGGATCTCTTCGGACCCGGAGAGCAGCAACGGCAGCGACCCGAGCTTGTTGACGGCCGGGATCAGCGAGGATGACGCGCAGGCTCGGGCCACCTCCTCGATCACGATCACGGTCGCCAGCGCATCCGCCCCGACGCCGCCGTACGCCTGGGGAATATGCGGTGCGTGGAAGTCGGCTGCCCGCAGCGCCTCGTACGACGCCTTCGGAAACTCCGCCAGCTCGTCCGCCTCGGCCGCGTTAGGCGCCACCTTCGCGTCGCACACCTCACGGACGGCGGCACGGAACGCCTCGTGTTCCTCGGTGGGCCGATACATGTCGCTGAAGTCGGTCACAGTCGCCAGCGTAACGCTGAAACCTACCGGCCGGTAACAAGAATTTCCAGCCGCGGTCTGCCCGGTTCGCGGGCCGGCGCTTGTCAGTCACTGAACCGGTAAAGTAGCGTTCCCCCGTGACTTCTGACACCCTCTCGACGACCTCAAGCGTCCGCACCACCGCACTCACCAGTGAGGCCGGCGTCGCCTGGACAGTGCGAAGCAATACCGAGCTGAGCCCGGAATGGGCCGCCATCGGCGACGCCGAGCACCCGGCGCAGGTTCCTGGCGAGGTGCACACCGCCTTGCTCTCCGAAGGACTGATCCCGGACCCCTTTGACGGTGACAACGAGACGGCCCTGGCCTGGATCGGCCGGACCGACTGGGTCTATCAGGCCGAGTTCCAGTGGCAGCCGGGCACCGAACAGCGGCACGACCTGGTGGCGGACGGGCTGGACACGGTGGCCACCATCAGCCTCAACGGCACCGAGGTGGCACGCACCGCGAACCAGCACCGCAGCTACCGCTTCGACGTTGCCTCGCTGTTGGTGCCGGGCAGCAACACCGTGACCATTGCCTTTGAGGCCCCGATCAACGCAGCGGAGCGGCTGGCGGCGAAGCTGGGTGATCGGCCTCGTGCCTACGGCGACCCCTTCAACGCCATCCGCAAGATGGCCAGTGGCTACGGCTGGGACTGGGGTCCCAACCTGGCCGGTGTCGGGATCCTGGGCGGGATCGCGATCGAGTCCTGGAGCACCGTCCGGCTTGCCACAGTACGTCCGCTGGCAACGGTCGACGGCAGCGACGGAGCCCTGGACGTACATGTGGACCTGGAGTGGACCGACTCCGCAGCGTCGCCTGCCCGGGTCGCCATCCAGGTCGGCGAGGTGAGCGCGGAGGTAGCGGTCCCCAGTGGCCAGACCAGCGCGGTCGTCAGCGCCCGGGTACCCGACGCCAACCTGTGGTGGCCTACCGGCTACGGCGAACCGAACCTCTATCCGCTGTCGGTTCGGCTGACCGCCGATGACCAGGGCATGGGGCACTGGGACGGGCGGATCGGCTTCCGTACGGTGACGATGAGCACCGAGCCGGACGCCGCCGGTTCTGAGTTCGTGATCTCGGTCAACGACAAGCCCATCTACGTCAAGGGTGCCAACTGGATCCCCGACGATGCGCTGATGAGCCGCCTGACACTACAGACCTACCGCACCTCCATCAACGAGGCCGTCGATGCCGGGATGAACCTGCTCCGGGTATGGGGCGGCGGCATTTACGAGCGCGAAGAGTTCTACAACCTCTGCGACGAGCTGGGGCTGCTGGTCTGGCAGGACTTCCTGTTCGCCTGCGCCGCCTACAGCGAGGACGAGCCGCTGTACAGCGAGGTGGAGGCCGAGGCCCGCGAGGCCATCACCCGGCTGTCCTCGCACCCGAGCCTGGCCATCTGGAACGGCAACAACGAGAACATCTGGGGGTTCGTCGAGTGGGGCTGGCGGGCTCCGCTGGCTGGACGCAGCTGGGGCGACGGCTACTACACCGATCTGCTGCCTCGGCTGGTGGCTGAGCTGGACCCGCGGACTCCGTACTCCGCCGGGAGCCCGTTCTCGTATGCGCCGTACCACCACCCGAACGACCCCCGGCACGGCAGCATGCACATCTGGGACGTCTGGAACCAGGTCGACTACAGCCACTACCGGGACTACCCCGCGCGCTACGTCTCCGAGTTCGGATTCCAGGGCCCGGCCGCCTGGTCGACGCTTTTCTCCGTCGTCCACGATGAGCCGCTCGACCCGTACGGGCCGCAGATGCTGGTGCACCAGAAGGCCGCCGACGGCAACGGCAAGCTGGAACGCGGATTGGGCAACCACCTGCCGAAGTGGAGCACGGAACCCGTCGCCAACATGGACGACTGGCACTGGATCACCTCACTGAACCAGGCTCGCGCGGTCGCCTATGGCATCAACCACTTCCGCAGCCTGTTCCCGCTGAACCGGGGCACCGTGGTTTGGCAGCTCAACGACAACTGGCCGGTCATCTCCTGGGCCGCCGTCGACTGGAACGGCATCCGCAAGCCGTTGTGGCATGCACTCAAGGCGGTGTACCAACCCCGGCTGCTCACGCTTCAGCCGCGGCCGGACGACGAAGGCAACCAGCTGCCGACTCTGGTCGCACACAACGACTCCGACCAGCCGTGGCAGGGTCGACTCACGGTGACCCGGCGGAGCACAGGCGTCGGCAGCGACGTCTTGGCTGAGCAGCACCTCGAGCTCGACGTCGATCCGCGCGGAGCCACCACCATTGCGCTGGACGCCGACATCGTCGGCGCGGCCGACCCGGCGACGGAGTTCATCGTGGTGAGCACGCCGGGTGCCGCGCCAGCCTTCTGGTACTTCGTCGAAGACACGGAACTGAGCCTGGTGTCGCCGGCTGAGGGCTTCGAGGCGCGCGCCGAGCGGACCGACTCCGGTTACGACGTGACCGTGACCGCCAAGGCTCTGGTGAAGGATGTGTCGCTGTTCCCGGACCGGCTCGACGCCGCCTCGCGCGTGGACAGTGGCCTGATCACCCTGATTGCTGGCGAGCAGCACACGTTCACGGTCACCTCGGGTGAGCTGGACAGTGCGGCCCTCACATCCGTACCGGTGCTGCGTTCGGTGAACGACCTCGTGGCGCGCTGAGGTTAGGAGAGACGAAGACGTCCCGGCTGAGCAGAGCTCGGCCGGGACGTCTTTCATTTCACGTGGCGGGCCTACCTATACAGTCGCGGCCTTCGGGTCCCAGTCTTCCGGCAGCACAGCGGCCGGCTCGACCGTGCTCTCCACCGGGACGAACTCGCCCCGCTCGCCGGACTCGGCCATGGACATCATGATGTCCAGGACGTGGTACGCGAGCGCACCCTGGGCCCGGTGCGGGCGGCCCTCGCGGATGGCGCGAGCCATCTCCAGCACCCCGGTCCCGCGCGAGGCGAGCTCGGTCGTCGACTCGCTGACCTCCCAGTCCTCCGCCTCTGGCTTGCGGATCCTCAGGTCGCCACCGAACGTGTTCGGGTCGGGCACCTGCAGGGTCGCCTCGGTACCGGTGACCTCCAGCAGCGTGCGCGGGACCGGAGAGTCGAAGCTGAAGATCGTGGTCAGCGACTGACCACTCTCGAACTTCGCCAGTGCGCTGGTCTGGCTAGGCACCGTGACCTCGAACTCCTCCCCTGCCTTGGGCCCGGAGCCGATCACGCGCTTCGCCTTGGACTTTGAACCAATCGCGGCCACCGAGGCCACCGGACCGAACATCTGGACCAGGGCAGTCAGGTAGTACGGTCCGATGTCGAACAGCGGCCCGGCGCCCTCCTGGAAAAGGAAGGCCGGGTTCGGGTGCCACGACTCGGGCCCAGGGCCCTGCAGCAAGATCAACGCCGTCAGCGGCTCACCGATCAGCCCGTTCGCGACCGCCCGGAAGGTGGCCTGCAGGCCTGAGCCGAGGAAGGTGTCGGGAGCACAACCGACCCGCAGCCCAGCAGCCTCCGCGGTCTCCAGCAAGGCACTCGCGCTGGCCCGGTCGAGTGCGAGCGGCTTCTCATTCCACACATGCTTACCGGCGGCGATGGCCTGGCCAGCCACCTCGGCGTGGGCAGCGGGAATGGTCAGGTTGACCACGATCTCCACGTCGGGGTGGTCGAGGACTGCCTCCACACCGCCGCTCACCGGCACGCCGTACTCCTCGGCGCGCGCGTTGGCGGCCTCGGGGAACAGGTCACTGATCGCCAGCACCTCGATATCCGGGAAGCTGTTGAGGTTCTCCAGGTAGGTCTTGCTGATCACGCCCGCACCAATGATGCCGACGCCGACCGGACCGGTCCGGTTCGTCGAGGTCTCACTCATGGTTCAGCTCACCTTCTCGCCGGTAAGATAGGCGTAGCTGTCGCCGACGGCCTGGACAAGGTCGTCGGAGCTGTCGTCGAGCTCCACCACGCTCAGCACACCGTCGGGGGCAGCCTCGATGAAGTCCCAGACCGGCAGGGTGCCCTTTCCCACCGCGACCTGCTTCTTGGTGTCCTGGCTCCCGTCGCCATCCTTCACGTGCAGCGCTACCACGCGGTCACCGAGTCGGCCCAACAACGCGGGGACGTCGGCGCCGCCGGCGAATGCCCAGTAGGTGTCCACCTCCAGCACCACCTCGGGAGCAAGGTTCTCAGCGAGGATGTCCAGGCCGTGCTTGCCGTCGATCACGGACTCAAGCTCGAAGGCGTGGTTGTGGTAACCCACGGTCAGGCCGTACCCAGCCGCCTTCTCCGCTGCGGCGTTGAGCTCGGAGGCGATCTGCTTGATGTCGTCCTCGGTCTGCCAGCGGGAGCGGTCGATGTGCGGATCGATGACCGTCTGAATGCCGAGCTCCTTCGCTGCGGCGAAGATCTCGTCCTGGTCCCCCGCGATCAGCCCAACATGGGTGGTCGGCGCCGAGAGGTTGTACTTGGTCAGGCCCGAGCGCAGCTCGTCGAGAAAGTTGGTGAACTGGAAGGGTTCAACCTGGGTGTAGCCGAACTCTGCGATCCGGCCCAAGGTGCCGTCATAGTCCTCGGCTAGGGCGTTACGGACGCTGTAGAGCTGCACCGACAGGTTGAGGGGTTTCGACATGTTCTTCTCCTTAGAAGACATAGTGTGGGCGAGCGGTTCGTGAGATGCCGCCAGGATGCAACCACTTAACCCTTTCAGCAATGGTGGCGAGAATAAAGCATCTGTCCCACCATGTGTCGTGGCACACCGAACCGGTTCAGTTCGTACAGTACGGTCCCACTACTGAGTGCGTTTCGGCAGGGCTCTCGGTGGTGAAGGAGGACAGAATCGTGTCTCGTGTGACGATCAACGAGATCGCCCGCATGTCGGGTGTCTCCAAGGGCGCCGTGTCGTACGCGCTCAACGGCCGCCCCGGCGTGTCCGACCAGACCCGGCAGCGGATCCTCGAGGTCGCCCGAGACCTGGGCTGGGCGCCGAACCGCACCGCCCGGATGCTGTCCGGTTCGAAGACGGACACCTTTGGGCTGATCCTTGCCCGGGACCCCCGCACACTCGGCAGCGAACCGTTCTACATGGAGTTCGTGGCGGGGATCGAGAGCGTTCTGGCCGCCAAGACGTACGCCCTGCTGCTGCAGATGGCCTCGGACATGGATGCTGAGCTGGAGACCTACCGCAACTGGGCGTCCGAGCGCCGCGTCGATGCCGTCATCGTGGTGGATCTGCAGGTCGACGACCCCCGGAACTCGCTGCTGGCCGAGCTAGGGATGCCAGCCGTCTTCGTCGGGGACCCCGCACTCTCTACGGGTTTCACCGGGGTCTGGACCGACGATGCCCACGCTATGGGGGATGCGGTCGCCAGCCTTGCCGACCTCGGTCACCGCAGGCTGGCCCGAGTTGCCGGGCTGTCCAACCTCGGACACGTCAGCATTCGGGACAAGGCCTTCCACGAGGCGGTGGCTGCGCGTGGGCTCACCGGCCAGGTGGTGCACGCAGACTTTTCCAGCGAGGCCGGTCGGAGGGCGACTCGCGAGCTGGCCACGGGGCCGGACGCACCGACCGCGATTTTGTTCGACAACGACCTGATGGCGGTCGCCAGCCTCTCCGCTCTGTCTGAGCTGGGTATCAAGGTGCCCGAACAGATCAGCTTGCTGGCCTGGGACGACTCGCCGCTGTGCGAGATCACCCACCCCCAGCTCTCAGCGATGAGTCATGACGTGATGGCGATGGGCGCCCATGTCGCCCGTCGCTTGTTCGGGCTTCTCGACGGCGAGGCACCGGCCGCGCACCTGGACTCCATCCCGCGCTTCAAGTCTCGCGGAAGTACGGGCAGAGCCCAGCGCTGACTGACAGCCGTTGGGTGCGGGCGGCCAGTTCAGACTGCCGCGGGGCGACCTGTTGGGGCCGGGTGGCTGGCCAGGAGGTCGCGCGCCAGGAGGGTGCCGGCTGCCGTGGCAACCGGGAAGACCACCGCACCCGCGAACGGTATAGACAGCAGTAGGAACGTCGGAATGCCCAGACCGAGGACATGGGCTCGCCGATGCCGCATCGCCGCGCGACGGTCGGAGATCCGCAGCATGCCTCTCCGGTCGAAGGTCGATCCGACCAGCTCAATACTGAGCATCCATCCGCCGAAGGCGGCAGAGATGACCGGTACCGCTGTCTGACCCAGAACGGGGATGAAACCGACGAAGAACAAGCCCAGCGCCACCACGGCTGAAACGAGGATCAGGCCGAGCGACTGCCGGAGTGCTCGAACCGCGGCCCTGGAAAGCGGCTCCTCGTACGCGGGGCCCGGGGTGCCCAGCTCCTGCTCCACCGCCTCGGAGATCTTGTCGTACAGCGGCGAGCCCAATGTCAGAGTCAGCGCCGTGAAGGAGACCACCATGACCAACCCCGACCCGGCGACCAGCCCGACGCCGATCAAAATACGAATCAGCCTGGCGGCCCCCGCGGACCATCCGTCTGCGAACGGGGTCAGTGCACCGACGATGCCGTCGAGCTGGGCGAAGAGAACGATCAGCGCAATGACAAAGAGGGTGGACGTGATGAGTGGAGGGATCATCCCCAACAGGAACAGTCGTGGCCGGCGCGTGATGAGACCGAGGGCACGGCCTAACAACCCGACACCGGAGAGGAACTCTGACACTGCCGTCGTCACGCAGCGACCCTAACGCACGGTCTGGTCGGCCAGGCAGACGTTGCGGCCGCTCGAGGGCCAGGCTGCTCGCCGGGGTCGGCTCCGAAGTGGTCAAGGAGCCGTACACCTGAGCCGAGCAAGAGCGGGACGACACCGACTTTGATCTCGTCGAGGAGTCCCCGTTGTAGTAACTGTTGGGTGATGCCGGCTGCGAAGACTGAGATTTTGCGTCTCCGGCAGCCTGCTGGGCCAGCTCGAGGGCACGGTCGAGGCCGTCGGTCACAAAGGTGACCTGAGGGCTCCATTCGCCGGATCCGGGAGCCTCATGCGTGAGGACGAAGATCGGCACGTCGACCGGGTGACTACCGTTCCACCCTCCCGCGATGTCGAATGTACGCCGGCCACTGATGATGGCGCCGAAGTCGGTGATTGACTGCTCCCCGGAATAATCATCCTTGGGTCAGCGGGTGACCAGCACCTGGAGCTCACCCACGGGCAGCTGGGTGGAGGACGTCATCGGCAGCGTGATCACTCCCGAACTGCCGTTGATGCTCCACCGCACCGCCCAGTAGGTGATCGCCGTGACTGTGTAGTCGCCCTTCGGCAGCGACGGCTTCGTGTAGGTGTGGCCACAGCCCGGCGACCTCTTCGCAGGCCCCACCCGCCACGACCATTTCGTTCCGGTCCCGCGACACGTGACTGTGGCGCCGTCACCCATGCGGAACACCATCTTGGTGATCCGCGCATCCAGGGAGACGCTGAGGTTGGCGACCGCCTGCGACACCGGCCCGACATGGGTCGGCCCGTCGGCCCACAGCCACAACGGGTAGCCCACCACCGCCATGTCCCACTCGTTCAGCTTCGGCGACGGACCGATCCCCGGCACCACCCGCGGCAACTGCAGCCGAGCAACCGCAAGATACGCCACCTCCCGCGGCGTGACGGTCACCCTCGGCGGCCCATTCTTGACCGGCTGTCCCGGCTGCGGCGTCAGTGTCGCGACAACTGTGTCAAGGCCAGCGTTCGGCCGAACCGGCGCGGGACAAAACGCCGAACTGTTACCCACCCGAGTTATCGGCACATTCGTCTCCAGACACATGCGCTGCCGAGCCAAGGCTCCCCGATAAGCGGCAGCCGCTTGCTTGATCTCGACCTCAAGTCGCCTTG
>JAOPXN010000048.1 GCA_025965155.1 Propionibacteriaceae bacterium | reverse complement strand
GCTGCAGATGTGTCCGACCGGGCATCGGCGCGCCCAGATGTCGGGATGCCTGCTCGTGCAGCGCAGCCCCCACCCCCAGGGCCTGGGAAGCGACGGTCCGGCTGGCGTCGCGCAGGTACAACCTGATCAAGGTGGCGATCTGGTCGTTGCGGGACCGGCCCGCCCTGAGCCGTCCGCCGAGGTCGGAGCCGACGATCCCGATCAGTCCACGTTCCAGTGCGCCGTGGACATCCTCGTCGGTGGGCGCGGCCACGAAGCGGCCGGCCGTCACGTCATCGTCGAGCTGGTCCAGGCCGGCCACCATGGCTTCGTGCTCGGCAGGGGTCAGCAGCCCAGCACGGAGCAGCGCACCGGCGTGAGCCCGGGACCCGGCGATGTCGTACCGTGCCAACCGCCAGTCGAACTGTGTCGACTTGCTGAGGGCGAACATCGCCTCGGCCGGGCCCCCGCTGAAGCGCCCACCCCAGAGGCGCCCGTCAGCCGAGTGCCCCTGGGAAGAAGGGTCGGTCATCAGGCCAGACCAGCGTCCCGCCGCGCGGCGATCTTGCTTGACATGCCGTAGAGCTCGATGAACCCCCGCGCCTGCGACTGGTCGAAGGTGTCGCCCTCGTCGTAGGTAGCCAGGTTGAAGTCGTACAGGCTGGCGTCGCTGCGCCGGCCGGTGACCGTGGCCTTGCCGCCGTGCAGAACCAGCCGGATATCGCCGCTGACCGCCTTCTGCGCCTCGCCGATGAAGGTCTCCAAGGCGTTCCGCAGCGGTGAGAACCACTGGCCGTCGTAGACCAGCTCGCCCCACCGCTGGTCGACGCCGCGCTTGTACCGGGCCAGCTCCCGTTCGACTGTGACGTTCTCCAGCTCCATGTGGGCAGCGATCAGTGCGATCGCGCCCGGTGCTTCGTAGACCTCACGGCTCTTGATGCCGACCAGCCGGTCCTCCACCATGTCGAGCCGGCCGATACCCTGGGCGCCGGCGCGGATGTTCAGCTGCTGGATTGCCTCCAGCATGCTCACCTTCTGGCCGTCGATGGCGACCGGCACGCCTGCCTCGAAGGTGATCAAGACCTCGTCGGCCTCCCGCGGCACCGTTGGGTCGGCGGTGTAGGAGTAGACGTCCTCGATCGGTGCGTTCCAGATGTCCTCCAGGAAGCCTGTCTCGACCGCACGTCCCCAGACGTTTTGGTCGATGGAGTACGGCGAGGACTTGCTCTGGTCGATCGGCAGACCCTTCTCCTCCGCGTACGCGATGGCCTTCTCCCGGGTCCAGGCGTAGTCGCGCACGGGCGCGATCACCTTCAGCTGGGGCGCCAGCGCCATCACACCGACCTCGAACCGGACCTGGTCGTTGCCCTTGCCGGTGCAGCCGTGGGAGACCACCGTCGCCCCGTGGAACTTCGCCGCCTCGGCCAGGTGACGAACGATCAGCGGCCGTGACAGCGCGCTGACCAGCGGGTAGCGGTCCATGTACAGCGCGTTGGCGCGGAGGGCCGGGAGGCAGAAGTCCTCGGCGAACTCGTCCTTGGCGTCGACAACGACGGCCTCGACGGCGCCACAGTCCAGCGCACGCTGCCGGATGACCTCCATGTCCTCGCCGCCCTGACCGACGTCGACTGCGACGGCAACAACTTCCTGTCCGGTCTCCTCGGCCAACCAGCCGATGCAGACGGAGGTGTCGAGGCCTCCGGAGTAAGCCAGCACAATTCGATCACTCACGATGTTCAGTCTCTTTCTTCGTTGCGGTAGGAGGTCTGCCCACAAAGAGCAGGCCGGAGGAGGTCATTCATTGGTGGTGCCGCTGCGCTGCGGTTCGGACTCGGGTGGCGCAGTCAGTGCCGCCTTGCCTGTCCTGCTCATGGTGAGGAAGCGGTTGGCCAGGTCGGTGCCGCCCATCAGGTCTCGACTGATCAACAAGATCGTGTCATCCCCGGCGATGGTGCCGAGGATCGACTCCCAGCCGACCCGGTCGATGGCGGAGGCGAAGTACTGTGCCGCCCCGGGCGGAGTTCGCAGCACGACGAGGTTCGCCGATGGCTCGGCTGACACCAAGATCTCCTGGCACAACCGGGCAAGACGTGCCTCGAAGCTCGCAAACTCGCCCACCTGGGGTGTCCGGTCCCCCCCTTCGCCCGGCACGGCGTAGACCAGGTGGCCGTCCGCTCCACGGATACGCAGCGCGCCGACCTCGACAAGATCGCGCGACAGCGTGCCTTGGGTGACGTGGACACCGTCGGCTGCCAGCTCGTCGGCCAGCTCGGTCTGGGACCGGATCGAGCGGTGCTCAAGCACGGCGATGATCTTCGCGTGCCGCGCAGTCTTGGTCAGCGGAGCCCGTCGGGTCGCCGTCGTCATGGGGCGTTCCGGGATCGGTTGGCCGCTTGAGCATGATCATCGAGGAAGGCAAGCAGCGCCTTCTGGACGTGGCGGCGGTTCTCCGCCTCGTCCCAGACGACCGACTGCGGTCCGTCGATGACCTCGGCATCAATCTCCTTGCCGCGGTACGCGGGAAGGCAGTGCAGCACCAGAGCGTCGGCATCGGCCAGCCGCATCAGGTCGCTGGTGACTGCGTACGGGGAGAAGATCCGCTCCCGGTCCACCCCGTCGTCTTCCTGCCCCATCGAGATCCAGGTGTCGGTGGCGACGACGTCGGAGCCTGCCACGGCCTCGGTGGCGGAGTCGGTGATTAGCACGCTGCCGCCGGTTGACGCCGCGACCGCCTCCGCCCGGGCGACGATGGTCGGATCCGGATGGAAGCCCTGCGGACCCGCGATCCGGACATGCATCCCAGCCAACACTCCGCCGAGCAGGTAGGAGTTGGCCATGTTGTTGGCGGCGTCACCGAGATAGCTCAGCGTCAGGCCGGCCAGCGTTGAGCGGTGCTGTCGGATGGTCTGCAGGTCGGCCAGCACCTGGCAGGGATGGAACGAGTCGCTCAGCGCGTTGACCACCGGAACTCCCGCGTAGGCGGCCATCTCCTCCAGCCGCTCCTGCCCGGCCGTGCGCCAGACCACGGCTGCCACGTGGCGCCCCAGCACCCGGGCAGTGTCAGCGATCGGCTCGCCCCGGCCAAGCTGGGACAGCGCCGAGTCCATGATCAAGGAGTTACCGCCGAGCTCGGCGATTCCGACCTCGAACGAGATTCTGGTGCGGGTAGACGCCTTATCGAACAGGACGGCCACCGACCGGGGGCCGGCGAAGGTACTCAGCTTCAGCGGTTCGACAGCGAGCAGGTCGGCCAGGTCGAGGATCTGGGTCTGCTCGGCGGGCGTCAGGTCGTCGTCGGCCAGGAAGTGACGGACCTGGGTACTGGCAGTGCTCACGCGGATGCCTCCTGAGCAGCGGTAAGAAGAGCGGGCAGGGCGGCCACGAACGTGTCGAGCTGGCCGGTACTGATAATCAGCGGTGGTGCGATCCGCAGCACATCGGGGCGAGGGGCATTGATGATGAAGCCCTCCTCCAGGGCCGCGTCGGCCACCGCGCCGGCGATCGGGGCATTCAGCGCGATGCCGCGGAGCAGCCCTCGGCCCCGAACCTCTGCGATCAGCGGATGCTGCAGTGCCATCACCGCGGCGGCCAGATGCTCGCCCGCGGCTGTGACATGCTCCAGCAGCCCGTCCCGTTCGATCACCGCGAGCACGGCCAGACCGGCAATGGCGGCGACCGGGTTCCCACCGAAGGTGGTGCCGTGTGAGCCGGGCCCGAGCAGATCGGCCGCGGCGCCGGTGGCGATGCAGGCGCCCACCGGATAGCCGTTGCCCAGGCCCTTGGCCAGCGTAACCACGTCGGCGGTGATGCCGTCGGCCGAGTGCGCCAACCAGGCTCCGGTGCGGCCGATCCCCGTCTGTACCTCGTCGATCCAGAGCAGCGCGCCCGCCTGCTCGGTGATCTTGCGGGCCGCCTGGAGGTAACCGTCCGGCGGCATCACGATCCCGTTCTCACCCTGGATCGGCTCCAGCACCACCGCCGCCACGGTGTCGTCGACAACGGCTTGCAGGGCGGCGACGTCGCCGTACGGAACGAAGGTCACGTCTCCGGGCAGCGGAGCGAAGGGATCGCGGTACTTCGGGTTGGAGGTGATGGCGAGCGAGCCCATGGACCTTCCGTGGAAGGCGCCGTCGGTGGACACCAGCTTGGTACGGCCGGTGCGCCGGGTGAGCTTGAACGCCGCCTCGTTGGCCTCGGTGCCGGAGTTGGTGAAGAACACCCGCGCCGGGACCGACGGGTCATTGACCACGACGAACTCCGCCAGCCGCTCAGCCAGCGCGACCTGGGCCGGCGTGGAGAAGAAGTTCGACACGTGACCCAGGGTGGCCAGCTGGCTGGTGATCGCGGACAGCACGAAAGGGTGCGCATGGCCGAGCGCGTTGACCGCGATCCCCGCCAACAGGTCGAGGTACTTGCGCCCGTCGGCGTCGTAGACGTAGCACCCCTCGCCGCGTACCAGTACCCGCTTGGGGGGGCCGAAGGTGTTCATCATCACGTCGCGGTAGCGCTGCGTCAGCACCGACTGCGGCGAGGCATCGTGCACCAGCTCGGTCAGAAAGGTCTCCGCGGTCATGCCGACACCTCCGCTGGCTGCCGGACCGGGTCCGCAGTGACCATGGTGCCGATCCCGGCGTTGGTGAAGATCTCCAGCAGCAGCGCGTGCGGGACCCGACCGTCGATCACGGTCGACCGGCTGACGCCACCCCGGACAGCACGAAGGCAGGCCTCCATCTTCGGCGCCATCCCGGACTCCAGGCTCGGCAGCAGCTCTTCGAGCTCAGTCGCGCTAATCTGCGAGACCACCTCGGTGCTCTTCGGCCAGTCGGCGTACAGACCTTCGACATCGGTCAGTACGACGAGCCGGTCGGCCTTGAGCGCGACTGCCAGCGCCGCGGCGGCGGTATCGGCGTTGACGTTATGCACCAGGCCGTCCTCATCGGGGGCGACGGTGGCGACCACCGGGATGCGGCCGGCGTCGATCAGGTCCAGTACGGCCTCCGGGCGTACATCGACCACGTCTCCGACCAGACCGAGGTCGACATCGCGACCGTCTACCGAGAGGGTGCGCCGCTCAGCCACGAACAGGCCGCCGTCCTCTCCGGACAGACCGATGCCGAGCGGTCCGTGCAGGTTGATCAGACCGACCAGCTCGCGGCCCACCTGGCCGACCAGGACCATCCGAACGACGTCCATCGCCTCGGGGGTGGTGACCCGCAGTCCACCCCGGAACTCGCTTTCGATCCCGAGCCGGTCCAGCATCTGGGAGATCTGCGGACCGCCACCGTGCACCACCACCGGGTGGACCCCGCAGCGGCGAAGGAACACCACGTCCTCGGCAAAGGCGCGTTTAAGGTTTTCGTCGATCATGGCGTTGCCGCCGTACTTGATCACGATGGTCCTGCCACCGTACTTCTCCAACCAGGGCAGGGCTTCGATCAGGATCGCCGCCTTGTCGCCGATCGAAATGTCAGGTGCGTCGGGTGTGGTCACGAGGAGTACTCCGCGTTCTCTTTCACATAGTCGTAGGTCAGGTCGTTGGTCCAGATGGTGCCAGTGTGCGGGCCGGCGTGCAGGTCGACGTCGACATTCACCCGGCGCCCCGACAGGTCCACCAGCTCGCGTGGCTGCCCGATCCCGCCACCGGTGCAGACCTGGACGCCGTTGAAGGTCACGTCCAGCTGGTCCGGCTCGAAGACCGCGTCCGTGGTACCAATCGCGGCAAGAACCCTTCCCCAGTTGGGATCCTGGCCGAACACCGCGCACTTGAACAGGTTGTTCCGGGCGATGGTGCGGCCAACGGTCACCGCGTCGTCCTCGCTAGCGGCGCCGTTGACGGTGATCGCTATGTCGTGGGACGCACCCTCGGCATCGGTCAGCAGCTGCGCAGCAAGATCAGCGCAGACCTCGGTCAGCGCGCCGGTGAACTCCGCGTTGCTGGGCGCCACCCCGGACGCCCCGCTGCTCAGCACGATCACCGTGTCGTTGGTCGACATGCAGCCGTCGCTGTCGAGCCGGTTGAATGTGGTGGAGCAGGCAGTGCGCAGCTGATCGTCCAGGACCGCCGGCGTGACGACGGCGTCGGTGGTGATCACCACCAGCATGGTGGCCAGGCCCGGGGCCAGCATGCCGGCCCCTTTGGCCATCCCGCCGATCGACCAGCCCTCGCCGTGCACGACGACTTCCTTGGGTACCGAGTCGGTGGTCATGATCGCCACCGCGGCGTCGTGGCCGCCGTCCTTGGAGAGAGCCCCCGCAGCAATGCCGATCCCTGACTCGATGGCGTCCATCGGCAGCCGGACACCGATCAGCCCGGTGGAGCAGACGGCGACGTCGATTGCTCCGATGCCGAGGGTGTCGGCGACCAGCTCGGCGGTCCGGTGGGTGTCGGCAAAACCCTCAGGTCCGGTGCAGGCGTTGGCGCCGCCGGAGTTCAAGATCACTGCCCGGAGAGTGTGGTCGGTCAGCACCTGGGTGGACCAGAGCACCGGTGCGGCCTTGACCCGGTTGCTAGTGAAGACACCGGCAGCGTCGAACCGCGGGCCGCTGTTCACCACCAGCGCAAGGTCGGGCCGGCCACTGGTCTTCAGACCGGCGGCGACACCGGACGCGGTGAAGCCCTGTGGGGTGGTGACACTCATGCCGGCTCCTCAATCTCGATCTTGTGGCCTGCCGACTCCCAGACCTCAGCTGCTTGGTCCGCTTGGGGTGAGGGCACCAGAATCCAGTCGGTGTCGAACGTCGACTGGGCCAGGATGGAGATGCCGGCCTCGGCCAGCGGATCCAGCAACCCGGCGAGGACGCCGACCAGCGAGTGGTCCAGCGGCCCGTCGATACTGAACACGACGAATGGGCCCACCGCCGACGTCGTACCCGGAACGTCCTCCCACGCGCAGATGATGCAGAGCTCGTCGGCGGTCCGGGTGACACTCCAGAACGGTGACTCGTGCAGGTCGTCCAGGGCCCAGCGGGGTACGGAACCGTGGGCCGGCAGCTGTGCCATCCCGACCTCGGTGGCGTGCCGGGTCAGCTCCCACGCGGTCACGGTGCGACGCCGATCGTTGGCAGCCCCATGGCCTCCGGAAGTCCGAGCGCCAGGTTCATGCACTGGACCGCGCCGCCGGCGGTGCCTTTGGTCAGGTTGTCGGCAGCGGCCACGACGACGAGCCGTCCTGCGGCGGAGTCGACGGCCAGCTGGATGTGGACGGAGTTGGAGCCGAGGACCGACTGGGTCTGCGGCCACTGCCCGGCCGGCAACAGGTGGACGAATGGCTCGGAGCCGTAGGCCTCCTGGTAGGCAGCCCTGGCGTCGTCGGCGGTCAGTCCGGGGTCGGCCAGCGGCGCTGTGCAGGTGGCCAGGATGCCGCGGGACATCGGGACCAGGACCGGTGTGAAGGACACGGTGGGCGCGGCGGCGCCGCAGACCCGCAGGTTCTGGATCAGCTCGGGGGTGTGCCGGTGCACGCCGCCGACCCCGTACGCGCTGGCCGAGCCCATCAGCTCCGACCCGAGCAGGTGGGGCTTCAAGGACCTGCCGGCGCCCGACGGGCCGCTAGCAGCGACAATCACCACGTCCTCGGCGGTGGTCAGACCCGCGGTCACCGCCGGCAGCAGGGCCAGCGTGGCGGTGGTCGGATAGCAGCCGGGTACGGCGATCTGCCGCGCACCGGCGAGCTTGTCCCGCTGGCCCGGGAGCTCGGGCAGGCCGTACGGCCAGGTGCCGGCGTGCGGGGTTCCGTAGAACTGCTCCCAGGCGGCCTGGTCACTCAACCGGAAGTCGGCCCCGCAGTCGATCACCACGGTGGCCGGTCCGAGCTGAGCGGCGATGGCCGCGGACGTGCCGTGCGGCAGCGCGAGGAACACCACGTCGTGGCCGGCCAGCGTCTCAGCGGTAGTGTCGGCGACGAGGCGGTTGGCAAGTGGGGTGAGATGCGGCTGGGACTCGCCGAGGCGTGACCCGGCACTGCTTCCCGCCGTCAGGGCCCCGATCTCAACCTCGGGGTGGGTAGCAAGCAGCCGCAGCAGCTCACCGCCTGCGTACCCCGTGGCACCAGCCACCGCCACCTTCACCGTCATGCGAATGATTATGTCACACCCAACATTTCTATTCCACCCGACTAGTCCCTGCTTCCGCTGTGTCGGCGGCGTGTCGCAGCGGACGTGACGGGTGGGCGGGATTGCGTTCGGCTGCTGTGACGTGTCGGCGGGGGTCTGTGTGCGGCTGAAGTGACGTGTCGCGGAGGTGACGTGTCGTGGGTTTAAGGGCGGTCAGCCTGTGGCGGTCAGCCGGGAGCGGGCCTGTGCGAGCGCTGTACGCAGCATGGACCGTACCGGCGACCGCGGCCCGTACAGGTGCTCCTTACGGACCACCACCACGACCCAGCCGCGGGATCGGAGCCAGGTACGTCGTCGCTCGTCGTGCCGGCGCTGTTCGGCCGTGGAGTGGAACTCTTCGCCGTCGTATTCGGCGAGCAATCGGATCGCGGAACAGCCCAGATCGCCGCGGTACCGGAGTCGTCCGACCTCGTCGAAGAACGGAATCTGTAGTTCGGGCCTCGGCAGGGCGGCGTCAATCCATCGCAGCCGCAGTACCGACTCCCCCAGCGACTCGGCGGAGCCGTCGGCTATCGGTGCCAGGGAGCGCAGCTGTCGTACCCCGCGGAAGCCCTTGAAGCGACGAATCTCTTGCAGCAGCTGCTGTTGGGAGAACTCGGCCGTCCGCAGCAGGCCATCCAAAGCGGCGATCGCCGAGTCGGGTGGAGTGAGCCGGCCGAGGTCGATCGCCGTCCGCAACGCTGTGGTGACCCGAATCCCGTGAAGAGTCTCGATGTCACCCGGTGCGAGCATCCGGATCCCGCCCGCCGCGATCCCGGCGCGGACGCGGGTGTTGCCGGGTGGCAGCACCACCGAGATCGGTGGGATGGCGAGATGATCACCGGCGGCCAGCACACTGACACCGCGGAGCCAGGCCGCGGTACGGTCCGTGACCACCGCCGTGGGCGGCACCACCAGGCTCAACGCCTTGGCCCGCAGCTCGATGCTGTCCGGTACGGCGGCGTCGACGTACACGCCCTTGAGCACCCGGCGAAGGGAGCCCTCGCCGGTCAGCCGGGTCAGCAGGTGCCTACCCACGCCGGCGGCCGCCGCCTGCTGAGTCGTGAACACGTCGGTGGCCGACAGGCGCGGGGCAGCCGGTCCGAGTGGCCGTTCGCCGGAGATCTCCATGCCGACACTCTGCAACGGCGCGGAGCCTCGAATTCAGTTATCCACAGACCCTTCCTCGCGACTGGTCAGCGCCGCCGCGCCACTCCGCCGAAATGGCGGAGGACGCGACTAGTGAGCTATTCGGTGCGTTGGACGGCGCCGGTGGCTTCCGCGGCAGCTGCGACGGCTGCGTCCCGGGCGTCGCCTGCGTCGGCGTCGGTGAGGGTACGGTCCGGCGCCCGGAAGCGCAGTGCATACGCCAGCGACTTCTTGCCCTCGCCGATCTGCTCCCCCACGTACACGTCGAACAGGCGGACCGACTCCAGCAGCGGCCCGGCACCGCGAACCAGTGCCTGCCGCACGTCCTCGGCAGCAACATCGCTGTCGACGATCAGTGCCACGTCCTCTTTGGCCACCGGGAAAGTGGAGATATCGGCGACATCACCACGGTCGGGCGCCGCCTCGATCAGCAGGTCGAGGTTAATCTCGGCGGCGGAGGTCCGGGCCGGAACCCCGAACGCCTTGCACACACTCGGATGCAGCTCACCGGCATAACCGATGACGGTATCGGTGCCGGCGATGACGATCTCCGCGCAGCGACCTGGATGCCACGGAGCCTGCTGGGCCGGTCGACGTACCACCGACAGGCCGACGGCCCGTGCCGCAACCTCGACCAGAGCGACCGCATGCTGCCACGTCACCGGCTGTGCCGGGGCGAACGCCCGGGCCGGCAGCCAGTGGCCGCTGAGCACGGCGCCCAGCATCCGTGGTTGGCGTGGCAGTGCAGCGTTGATCGCGGCCAGCTCCTCCTCCGATGGCCGCTGGCTGACGCCGGGACGCGGCGCAGGGCGCCACTCCCGATTGCCGAGGAAGACCAGACCGGACTCGAACAGAGCAAGATCATCATTGCTGCGGCTGGTGTTGCGGGCCACCGCGGCCAGCAGGCCCGGAAGCAACGTTGTCCGCAGGTACGGCGACGTCTCCGACAGCGGGTTGGCCAGCCGAACCAGCTGCCGCCGTGGGTCGTCGGCGGGAATGCCTAGTCGATCAAGCTCACTCTCGGCTGCGAACGGGAAACTGATCACCTCGACGAATCCGGCGCCGGCCACCGCATAGTTCACCGCGCGACGCAGCCGCTGGGACTTCGTCAGGCCGCGGCCGGGCGGCGCCTTCGGTACGACGGTGGGGATGTTCTCCAGGCCGATCAGCCGACCGACCTCCTCGACATAGTCGTACGGGTCGCGTAGATCCGGACGCCAGGTCGGCGGCAGCAGGCGCAGCTCGTCGCCCTCGCGGGTGACCTGGACACCGATGGCCTCGAGCAGATCGACGACCTGGTCGGCCGGCACCGGCAAGCCGAGCACTCGGCTCGGCAGCTCGGTGTCGATCTGCTGCGTCGGGATCGTGGGCATGGCGCCACAGATCGTCTCGTCGGGGACCACCGTGCCACCAGCCAGCTCGACCAGCAGATCGGCGACCCGGTGTGCGGCGGCGTACCCGGCCGCGGGATCGACGCCCCGCTCGAAACGCTTGCTGGCCTCAGTGGAGAGCTTGTGCCGGCGGGAGGTACGGGCAATGGTCAGCGGGTCGAAGTACGCAGCCTCGATCACCACCGTGGTGGTGTCCGCGGACAGCTCCGTGGAGGCTCCGCCCATCACGCCGGCCAGGCCGATCGGCCCGCTGTCATCGGTGATCAACAGGTCATCCGGGTCGCACTCCCGGGTGACGCCGTCCAGGGTGACGATCTTCTCCCCGGGCTGCGCCTTGCGGACCACGATAGGGCCACTGAGCCGGTCCGCGTCGTAGGCGTGGATCGGCTGGCCCGTCTCCAACATCACGTAGTTGGTGATGTCGACGGCCAGTGAGATCGGACGCATCCCGGCCAGCTGCAGCCGGCGTTGCATCCAGCGCGGACTGGGCCGGCCCGGGTCGATCCCGGTCACCGTGACCGTAACGAACAGCGGTCCGGCATCGGACTCCAGCGACACCGGGTAGCCGGCGGTCGACGCAGCGGGCACCGGGCGGTCCACCGGGTCGGCGAAGGTGACGCCGAGCGCCTGCGCCGACTCGCGGGCCAGCCCACGCATCGACCAGCAGTAACCGCGGTCAGGGGTGACCGCGATGTCGAGGACCTCGTCCCGCAGGTGCAGTACGTCATAGCCACTGGCCCCCGGAGCAAGATCATCACTGAGCACCATGATGCCGGCATGATCATCACCGAGGCCCAGCTCTTTGGCCGAGCAGATCATCCCGTCGGACACGTGCCCGTACGTCTTCCGCGCCGCGATAGCGAAACCGCCGGGCAGCACCGCACCGGGTAGTGCGACCACGACAAGATCATCCACGCTGAAGTTGCTGGCACCACAGACGATCCCCCGAGACCCGGACGTGTCATTGTGCTCCGGTCCGACGTCGACCCGGCACCACCGGATCGTCTTGCCGTTCTTCTGTGGCTCTTCGGCAAACTCCAGCACCCTGCCGACCACCAACGGCCCGGTCACGTCGGCGCCGGCGGACTCCACCGTCTCCACCTCAAGACCGGCACGGATCAGCGCCTGACCAAGATCATGACCGGTCAGGTCCCCGGGCAGCGCTGCGTAGTCGCGCAGCCAGCTCAGCGGCGCCCTCATCGTGCTGTCCCCACCAGCGAGCGGCTGAACCGTACGTCGCCTTCCACCGTGTCGCGCAGGTCGGCATTGTTGTTACGGGACATCAGGGCGCGGTCAACTCCCATACCGAACGCAAATCCTGAGTAGACGTCCGGGTCGATTCCGACGGCTTGCAGGACCCGCGGGTTGACGATCCCGCAGCCGCCCCACTCGATCCAGCCCTCGCTGTTGCAGGTGCGGCAGGGGTTCGCCGGATCACCGACGGAAGCTCCATGACAGACGAAGCACTCCAGGTCCACCTCGGCCGACGGCTCGGTGAACGGGAAGTAGTTGGGGCGCATCCGCGTCCGGACGTCGCCGAACATGGCCCGGGCGAAGGCGTCCAGGGTGCCGCGGAGGTGGCCCATGTTGATTCCCTTGTCGACACAGAGGCCCTCAATCTGGTGGAACACAGGCAGGTGAGTCGCGTCGAACTCGTCGGCACGGTAGACCTTCCCCGGGCAGACGACATAGACGGGCAGCTCACGGTCGAGCAGGCTCCGGATCTGCACCGGTGAGGTGTGGGTCCGCAGCACGATCCCACCGTCGGCAGGGTCAGCGAACAGGGTGTCCTGCATGGTCCGCGCCGGGTGATCGGGGATGAAGTTCAAGGCGTCGAAGTTGAGCCACTCCGACTCCAACTCTGGACCCTCGGCCACCTCCCAGCCCATCCCGACGAAGACATCGGACATCTTGTCCATCAGGGCGGTAATGGGATGGACGGCGCCGACCGGGGCCAGCTCAACCGGGAGGGTGACGTCGACGCGTTCTTCCACCAGCACCCGGGCCAGCTCGTCGGCTGAGATCTCGGCCTCGCGATCATTCAATGCCTGGTTGATCCGGGCGCGCGCCTGGCCGATCCGGGCACCCGCATCCTTGCGGGCTTGGGGCGGCAGGGCGCCGATCTCGCGGTTGGCCAGCGCGACCGGGGATCGGTCCGCGGCATGTGCCGCCCGCGCCTGCTTGAGTTCGGCCACCGAGGTCGCCGCGGCAAAGGCGTCGAGGGCGTCGGCCACCATGGCCTCGACACTCTCGGCATTCAGCGGCGTGACCTGAACGGGGTCATAACTCTTGTTCGGCCCGGACATGGGCTCCCCTCGTCTAACAGTTGATGCGGATTACCAGCCACGACAGTCTAGGAAGGGCCGGAAGGGTGACGCCAACGAGTTTGAGGCGTGGACGGTCTCAGGCCGACGCGTCAGCTCTGCTGCGACACGCCGCCCATCCGCCGGAGTCAGCGCCCACTCGGCGAACTGGTGCGTTGGGCTGAGGCGGTGGCGTAGAGGCAGACTGCCGCCGCGGTACTGAGATTGAGGCTTTCGGCGCGGCCGTAGATCGGTACCCGGACCACCCGGTCGGCGAGCCGGGCGTGCTCCTCCGGCAAACCCCAGGCCTCGTTACCCATCAGCCAGACGGTGGGCTGCGCCAGATCCCCGGCAAGGGCCAGATCGTCCAGGTCGGCGTCGCCGGCGCCGTCGGCAGCCAACACCTGCATGCCGCGGGAGCGGAACTCCGCAAGCGCGGTCTCCAGCTCCACCCCGAGGACCAACGGCAGGTGGAACAGGCTGCCGGCACTGGCCCGTACGGTCTTGGCGTTGTACGCGTCCACCGACCCGGCGCTGAGCACCACGGCATCGGCGCCGAAAGCGTCGGCGCAGCGGATCACGGTGCCCGCGTTGCCCGGGTCGCGGACCTGCGCGCAGCACACCACCAGCCGCGGGTCGGCGGCGAGCGCCCGCTCCAGAGCGACGTCGACCACCGCACAGACGGCCACCACCCCCTGCGGGGTCACCGTGTCGGACAGGTCCGCGAGGTCACGGTCTAACACCAGCGCCACATCGACGCCCTGGTTGAGCGCGGCACGAACCAGGTCGTGGTGCCGCTCCGCGCCGGCCCGGGAGACGAACAGCTGGCTTACCAGGCCCGGTTGGACCAGGGCCTCTCGCACAGCCTGCGGGCCCTCGGCCAGGAACTCCCCCGCCAGGGCGCGCTCTTTGCGCCGGACAAGCCGACGAGCCGACCTGATCTGGTTCTGCGATGCAGAAGCCAGTCGGATCGGCTCGTACTCTGAGGCGTCGTGCACCGGCTGCCCGTCAGGCGGCGGTGGTGGAATCAGCTGCTGCAGGCTGGTTTTCCTTGGCGATGGCAACCAGGGCGTTGAACGCGGCCTGGTCGGTGACGGCCAGGTCGGCCAGGATCTTGCGGTCAACCTCGACACCTGCGGCCTTCAGACCGGAGATGAAACGGTTATAGGTCATACCCTCCGCGCGGGCCGCAGCGTTGATGCGCTGGATCCACAGCTTGCGGAAGTCACCCTTGCGGGCACGACGGTCGCGGTAGGCGTAGACGAGCGAGTGGGTGACCTGCTCTTTGGCCTTGCGGTACAACCGCGAGCGCTGTCCGCGGTAGCCGGACGCCTGCTCAAGAACTTGACGGCGCTTCTTCTGGCCGTTCACAGAACGCTTCACGCGTGCCATGGGGATACTCCTTGCTGGTTAAGACTGATGGGGTGCGGCGGCAGCCGCTGGGAAGTGCGCGAACTACCTGTCGTACTTGCCGAGCATCTTTTTGGCCTTGGCGGCGTCGCCCTTGGACAGCACGACATCGCCGGTCAGGCGACGGGTGCGCGACGTGGGCTTGTGCTCGTTGAGGTGCATCTTGCCCGCCTGGCGGTGCATCACCTTGCCCGAACCCGTGATCTTGAACCGCTTCTTGGCACCGGAGTGCGTCTTCATCTTCGGCATGCTGCCGCTCCATTCCATCTCTTTGGGCCCGACCCGGGGACTTACTCCGGGCGGGGTCGAACTCGTTGTCTAGCTCAGGTCGATATCGGGGTCCAGGTTGTCGGCCGGACCTCGCTTCTTCTTCGTCGGCGGTTGCTCGGCGTGCTGCGTACGGTGGTCGGCCTGCTCGGTCCGCTCCACCTCGGCATCCGCCTGCCGCTCCGCTGCCTTGCGGTCGCGCTCGGCACGGACCTCGGCGCGAGCCTCGGTCTTCTTCTTGTGCGGGCCAAGCACCATCAGCATGTTGCGGCCGTCCTGCTTCGGCGACGACTCAATAAACCCGAACTCGTCAACGTCTTGCGCCAGCTTCTTCAACAGGTTGTAGCCCAGTTCCGGGCGCGACTGCTCGCGGCCACGGAACATGATCGTGATCTTGACCTTGTCGCCCGCCTTGAGGAACCGCACCACGTGACCCTTCTTGGTCTCGTAGTCGTGGCTGTCAATCTTCGGGCGAAGCTTCATTTCCTTAATCACGGTGTTCGTCTGGTTGCGACGACTCTCACGGGCCTTCTGCGCGTTCTCGTACTTGAACTTGCCGTAGTCCATGAGCTTGGCCACCGGCGGACGCGCCATCGGCGCGACCTCGACCAGATCGAGCTCCGACTCCCGCGCCAAGCGCAGAGCGTCCTCGATGCGTACGATCCCGACCTGCTCCCCCGCGGGTCCGACGAGACGGACCTCGGAGACGCGAATGCGATCGTTGATTCGCGGTTCGGTGCTGATATGTCCTCCAAATTTGTCGTGTGATGATCGGTCCATTGACGACAAAAGGGCCTCCGCGCGTACGCGAAGACCCTGAAACCACGAACAACGGCGCAGCGCGCCGTCTCGTAGACCGACCCGACGACCGTGGTGCTGTCGTACGGGTGGGAGATCAGGTCTCCGCTTGCGGACCCAGTGTTGCCACTAGATCGGTCGGAGAAGAGATTATCACTGTTAAGCCCCTGCGGGCACATCTCCTCTTCCGGCACTTATCTCAACGCTTGACGCCGCAGTGGTTATTCCTCTGCATCCCGCTGAGCCACCACCCAGCCGAACTGGTGGTCTGGTAGCTCGGCGAGTCGGTGTCCGGCAGCGAGCTGGGCCAAGATGTCACCGTCGATGACCAGTGGATGCGGGCCGGCGAAGTCGACAAGCAAGGCCACCGCACCGTCGGCTTGGGCTGAGGAGGCCGCAATGTCCATCGTCACCGGCACTGGCCGGGCGGTGTCGTCCCAGGCCTGGAGCGCATCGGTCCCGGTGAACGCCAGCATGGCGCGTCGTCCATCCGCCGCCTGCAGCAGCACCACCGACATCTCCGCCTCCTTGTCGGAGGACAGGCCACCGACTGTCTCGCCGAGACGGGTGGCCGTGGCAACGACCGGCACCAGCACCCGGTCCAGGCACAGCGCGGCGACTGCCCGGAGGTAGTCCTGCGGGTCGGCGCTGCCCACGGCGGCGGCCAACGCGGACCGGGTCGCGGGGGTGGCTGTTCCGTCGTCGTCGCCGAATGCTGACTCGGCCAGGCTGCGTTCGGAGTGCACACCCTCACCGTACCGAGTCGGATTCGGGTGACCGCAGACGTAAGTCCAGAAAGCGGACCCCCATGGCCAGACCGTCGCTCGACACGCGGCAGATCCTCGATCTGGCCGTGATGAGTGGTCGCTTTCTGGACTTCGGTGCCGGGCCGGCCCGTCTCAGGGCCGATCCCGGGTGTGCTGGGGGCCGCCCCTCATCCGACTCTGGGTTTTTCGTGGCACTGTTGATGACATGCCTGCTGCAGATATCTGGTTGTTGCCCGTATGCGCCGTTCTCGCCCTCCTCGGCATTGTCTTTACCGGGATCTCCTGGCGTCGTGGTCGTCGCGGTCGGGTGATTCAGGGCATCGGGCTGACGCTGGCGCCCGTGGGTCTCTACCTGAGCGGACTGCTACGCCTGGTCTGGAACGGCGTCGGCGCGGTGCTGAACTGGATCAGCACCACGGCCTTCTCGCCGGTGATCTGGTTCGGGGTCGGGCTGCTCGGGCTCTGCATGGTGCTCTGGATGGTAGGCGCGGTAGTCACTCGCAGATCGCCGGCACGGTCCAAGGCAGTGTCCGGGTCCGCGAAACCTGCCGTATCCAGTGGCAAGCCGGCGGCAGCACCGTCGAAGGCCGCCCCATCAGCGCAGGCCAAGAAGGGTCAGCAGGCTCCAGTCGACGACGACATGGCAGAGATCGAGGCGCTGCTCAAGTCCCGCGGCATCGAGTGATCCGCGGCGCGCACATCGTCTAGCCTGCGCCGGCTGACCTGGACTAGCGCCCCTGCGCGAGCCGCTGGCGCCGCTGCAGCTCCTTGATGGCCTCACGAGCCAGTGGCCCGTCGCTTCCCTGGATCCCCATCAACTGCCACTTCTCCGCGTCGAGGTCGGCTTCGAACGGCGTCCCGTCGTCGGGCCGCAGCAGCATGAATCCCCACGGGTCACCGGGCCGAAGTAAGAATTTGTGCACCCGATGCCACTCGACCTGGTGACTGCGCAGCCCGTTGCGGAGCCGAACGCCGGAGGCGTCTGCCCGGACGTAGCTTCCCGCCATGGCAGCCAGGATGAACACGATCACCCCGAGGCAGGCGAGCAAGGTCAGCCGCTGCGGCCAGTTGAACATCGCCCGGAGATCCGCCGGAAGCGCGAACCAGCCGATGGCGCACAGAACACACAGCCCGATGGTGAAGAGGGTGCCGACGATGCGAAGCTTCCGCGGTCGGAAGGTGATCGCCGCGTCGGTGGAGACGCTGCCGGGGTCAGCCATCAGAGTCGGCAGGCGGCGATGTCGGTCACCAGAATGGCCCGTGCGCCCAGCTCCCACAGGTCATCCATAATCTGTTGGGCCTCCGTCCGGGGCACCATCGCGCGGACCGCGTGCCAGCCCTTCCGGGCCAGCGGCGACACGGTCGGCGACTCGAGGCCCGGGGTGATAGCGCAAGCCTTCTCCACCGCGGCGTCGGAGACGTCGTAGTCCATCATCACGTAGTTACGCGCCACCAGGACGCCGTTCAGCCTGCGCTCCAACAGCTCGATCCCGATCGGCGGCTCAACCTCCGCGCGACGGATCAAGATCGCCTCGGACTGCAGGATCGGGTCGCCGAAGAGCTCAAGGCCGGCCTGCCGCAGCGTCGTACCGGTCTCCACGACATCGGCTATCACATCGGCAACCCCCAGCCGGATGGCGGTCTCGACGGCACCATCCAGCCGGATCAGCCGGGCAGTGACTCCATGCTCGGCGAGGTAGCTCTCGACCAGGCCCGGGTACGAGGTCGCCAACCGCAAACCGTGCAGCTTTGTCACCGACAGGTCGTTCCCGACCGGCGCGGCGAAGCGGAACCGGCTGCGGCCGAACCCCAGCGGCAGCACCTCGGTGGCCCCGGCGCGGGAATCGAGCAGCATGTCCCGGCCGGTGATACCGATGTCGAGGGTGCCTTCACCGACGTACACGGCGATGTCGCGAGGCCGCAGGTAGAAGAACTCCACCCCATTGGTCTCGTCGAGCAGCACCAGCTCCTTGGAGTCGGTGCGCTGGGCGTAGCCAGCCTCCCGCAACATCTGTGCGGCGGCGTCGGACAACGACCCCTTGTTGGGGACAGCCACCTTGAGCAGGGGGCGAGACGAATTCACGCCCAACATCCTAGGTGGCCCACTCAGAGGTGGGCGTAAACGTCTTCGAGGTCAAGATCGAGGGCGAGCATCATCACCTGAAGGTGATACAGCAGCTGGCTGATCTCCTCGGCGGCCTCGGCCTTGCTCTGGTACTCCGCCGCCATCCAGACCTCGGCCGCCTCTTCGACGACCTTCTTGCCGATCTCGTGCACGCCGGCGTCGAGGCGGGCCACCGTCGATGACCCCACCTCGCGCCGTGCCGCCTTCTCGCTGAGCTCAGCGAACAAGGCATCAAAAGATTTGCTCACGCCCGTCAGCCTAGTGGCTTGACCATGACCTCATCCTCGGCCGCCGGGACCGGGGTCGCGGCACGCTCCCGCTTCTCGATCCGCCACCAGGAGATGAAGCCGAGGACGCAGAAAGCCCCGTAGACCATGTACATGATCGCCGAGGGGTAGAAGCCTGCGATCAGGAGCAGCGGGACACCGACCAGGTCGACAGCGATCCAGATCAGCCAGAACTCGACCCAGCCGCGGGCCATCCCGTAGGTGGCCAGGATTGAACCGGTCAGGATCCACGCGTCGGCGATGGGGCCCCATGAGCCGAGCGCCCGCAGGATGAAGTACGACACGGTCCACAGCACCACCGCGCCGACAGCCAGCTGGATCAGTCCGGACCGGCCGGCCCAGCGAACCTTGACGCCGACACCGTCAGCGCTCTTACCGGACTTGCGGAAGGTGTACCAGCGGTACCAGCCGTACACGCTGACCAGCAAGAAGAAGATCTGCCGGCCTGCCTGGCCCCACAGGTCCAGGTCCTGCGGCGTGTGGAACACGCCGCCGAGGAACACGGTGAACAACAACAGGTTGCCGATGATGCCGATCGGCCAGGCCGCGACTCGGCGGCGCATGCCCAGGATGGCGCTGGCCAGACCGAATCCGTTGCCGATGATCTCCCGCCACAAGATGCCGGGTCCGATATCAAGTTTCGCGTCCAGCAGTCGCAGCAGCATGTCTGAGAAATCCATGGGGTCCTCCACTCGTCCGGCTCGCGTCGGGCACCGGGGTGGACGGAACATCGTCGCTTCACCGACTGCGTCGGCGCTCGCAACCATGCACTCGCGTGAACCTCCCATCCGGACTTTCACCGTCGGTCGTGGAGTTTCACCACATCAACCGACCGCTGGATGCGATCGGGTCGCGGACTGTCACCGCCGGCTCGGAATTACACCGACCCCGGAACACGCGCGAGTAGTTAGCTCGTCATCCACATTCTGGCATGCCACACCGACCACGGGATACGCCGGCGCAGTCGCTGAGACGTCGGGTCCGACGCGACATGCCGCCCAGAGTGCGGAGGATGTGACGGGTCGGGGTTAGAGGCGGACGCCTAGGAGGGCGTCGCAGGCTTGGGCGATGAGCGCCGGGGCCGCGGAGTCGTCTGCGTCGATGGCGGTCGAGGCGCCGGCCCAGGCGTCTACCGCGGCGAGCGCGGCGGGCGCGTCCAGGTCGTTGCGCAGTGCTGCCCGCATCCGGTCGATCACCTCGTCGGCGTTCAAACCGGCGTCCAGCCGGACCGCCTCCCGCCACCGGGCCAACCGCTCCGTGGCGGCGACCAGCACGTCATCGGTCCAGGACCAGTCGTCGCGGTAGTGGTTGGAGAGCAGCGCCAGCCGGATCGCCATCGGGTCCACCCCCTGCTGTCGGAGCGCGGAGACCAGCACCAGGTTGCCCTTGGACTTGGACATCTTCTCCCCGTCCAGGCCGACCATGCCGCTGTGGACGTAGCTCTTGGCGAACGGCTGGTCGGTGGCCACCCGCGCCTCACTGGCACACATCTCGTGGTGCGGGAACACCAGGTCGCTACCCCCAGCTTGGACATCGAAGTCGGAGCCGAGCAGCTGCAGCGCAATCGCCGTGCACTCGATGTGCCAGCCGGGCCGTCCCGTACCGAACGGTGAGTCCCAGCCGGGCTCGCCCTCGCGTTGCTGCCGCCAGACCAGACAGTCCAGCGGACCCTTCTTGCCGGGCCGGTCCGGATCGCCGCCCCGCTCGGCGAAGATGGCGATGGCCTCCTGCTCGGGCAGATGGGACAGCGATCCGAACTGGGGGTCGCTGGCTTGGGCGAAGTAGAGGTCCGCGAACTCCGGATCGTCGACCGGATAGACCGCGTTCCGCTGCTGCAGCTCGGCGATCAGGTCCACCACCAGCGGGATGGTCTCCACCGCGCCGAGGTAGTGCGCCGGCGGGATCACGTTCAACGCCTCCATGTCGTCACGGAAGAGCTGGATCTGCTGTTCTGCCAGCTCCCGCCAGTCGACGCCGGTCGCGGTGGCGCGCTCCAACAGCGGGTCATCCACGTCAGTGACGTTCTGGACGTAGGCGACCTCGAGGCCGGCGTCGCGCCAGATCCGGTTCAGCAGGTCGAACGACACGTACGTGTTGGCGTGTCCCATGTGGGTCGCGTCGTACGGGGTGATCCCGCAGACGTAGAGCCGCGCGGTGCCCTCCTCCGGACCGGCTGGGACGAATGTCTGGGACGCCGAGTCGAAGAGATGGACACGCGCCGCCGGCGCCGAAAGTTGTAGCCGTTGCACCGGTGCGCTGTTCCAAGCCTGCATGTGATCAACCCTATCCGGCTGGAGCCCAGAGGCCCGCCGCTCTCAGAACGGTGGCCAGGGGATGGTGTGTGACCCACCCCGCGGCATCGGCAGCCGCTTGCGTCGCAACAGCATGTCGGCCCGCCGTACCAGCGCCTCGATCTCTTCCTCGGCCAGCAGCTCCGCCAGCTGGGCCGGTGCTTCCCGGCGGGCGGTGGCTACGGCCGCGAGCTCGCGTTCGGTCAGCTCCTCACCCGCCCAGCCCCACAGCAGCGTGCGCAGCTTGGGCTCGGTGTGGAAGCTGATCCCGTGGTCCACGCCGAAGACCCGCCCGGCGCTGCCGATGATGTGGCCGCCCTTGCGGTCGGCGTTGTTGATCAGCGCGTCGAATACGGCCAGCATCCGTAGCTCGGGGTTGTCGGCGTGGATGACGCAGACGCGGCGATCTGTGGAGTCGAAGCCGTCCACACAGGTGAACCAGCCGGTCGGCGGCACCTTCTCGGCAGGCACCAGGTCGACCAGGGCCTCGTTCTCCTCCGGTTCGGAGTCGACCCACACCTGCAGCGAGCCGAGTCCAATCGGACCCTCCACCAGGGCGGTCACCGGGACCACGTCGAAACCACCGATCCGGGAGACCTCGTAGGCAGCGACCTCGCGTAGCGCGAGGGTGTGGGTCGGGAAGTCCCACAACGGCCGCTCACCCTGCATCGGCTTGTAGACGCACTCGATTACCGAGGTCTCGGTTCGCAGCGAGGCCAGGAACGTGGCATTGGAGGCCTGCATCAGCCGACCGGTCAGTTCCAGTTCGCCATCACCCAGCCCAGTGGTCAGCGCCGGGTGAGTGTCGGAGGAGAAGGATGCGCTCAAAAGAGCGGACGCCGATACCCGTTGGCCCGCGGGCAGATGTGTCCGGAGGCATCCATTGGCTGCAGGCAGAACGGGCACGCCGGGCGGCCCGCGGAGATCAAGGCGGTGGCCCGGGCCACGAAGTCACGTGCGTAGGAGGCGGTGATCTTCACCACAAAGACCTCATCGGCCTCCACCTCGTCTGGCTCGCCCGCGGCGGGCTGGTCGTCCTCGATGTCGTCGCTCTCCACGTTGGAGAACAGCTCGATGACGATCTTGTCGACGGTCGGGTCCCAGGCGATGGTCATGGTGCCGACTCGGAACTCCTCGGTGATCGGCGCATCGAGAGGTTCGGTGTCCTTACTGGCCTTGGCCGGCGGCGGTACCGCCGCTGCACCGCTGCTGCGCCGCAGCACCTCGTCGAGAACCCGCTCCAGGTGCTCTGCCAGCACCAGCACCTGCTGCTTCTCCACCACCACACTGGTCATCCGGTTGCCCTCACGGGCCTGCAGAAAAAAGGTGCGTTCGCCCGGCTGACCGACGGTTCCTGCAACGAACCGGTCCGGGGAGTCGTAGCGGTGAACGAGAATCGCCATGGCACAAGCCTATGCCCGGGACTCAGGGGATCGTTTCGGCAGACCCCAGACCGCCGCCGACCGGAGCGTCGTCGGACTTTGGTCGCCGGGTCCGTTTCGACTTCGCGGCTGGGGGCGGGAACAGCGACGACAGTTCGGCACTGGTGGAGTTCATGGTCACCACGTACGGGCGGGTGGAGGTGTAGCGGATCACCGAGATGGATGCCGGATCGACCATGATTCGCTGAAACCCGTCCAGGTGCAGCCCGAGCGCGTCGGCCAGGATCGCTTTGATCACATCGCCATGCGACACCGCGGCCCACACTGCGCCGTCACCGAACTCCTCGGTCAGCCGGGAGTCCCAGCCGCGAATGCTTCCGACAGCGCGGGAAGCCATCTCCACCATCGACTCGCCCCCGGGGAACCGGACGGCGGACGGTTGCTGCTGCACCGTCTGCCAGAGCTTCTCCTTGCTGAGGTCCTTCAGCGACCGGCCGGTCCACTCGCCGTACCCGCACTCCGTCAGGCCCTGCTCGATGGTGGTGCCCAGCCCATCGGTACGGGCGGCCTGCAGCGCGTGAGCGGTCTGCCTGCAGCGGCGCAGTGGCGAGCTCACCAGAGCCCGAAGCGGAATCGGTGCGATGCGCTCACCTGCGACCGAGGCCTGCTTCGCTCCTACCTCGTCCAGTTCCACGCCGGAAGACCGGCCGGCGAGGACGCCGGAGGTATTGGCCGTGGTGCGGCCGTGGCGGATCAGCAGCACGGTGGTCATGATCGAAGATTAGGCGACCGGCCCCGAGCCGCCGGTCGCGGCGTCGCTCAGCTGGTCTCGAGCTGGCGATAGCGGCCGCGCAGATGGGCCATGGCCTGCTGGTCGGAGGCACCGGCCAGCTCCACCTGCTCGACCGTCGCCCGAATGAGCAAAGCCCAACCGGCGTGGTCAGGGTCCCCCGGCAGCAGCCGCGCGCCGAGCCAGCCGATCGCGTCGGCGGGCACCGGCCCCCACTGGGTCTGCGTCCACGCTCCGATCCGAAAGGGCCCGCCCGGCGCCGGCGCCGTCCCGGCGAAAGCGTCCGCGAGTCCCCGGTGTTCCCAGCCGAGCAGGCTGACTGCCACGGTACGGGTCTGCAGCAGAAGGTCCGCCAGATCTGAGTCCTCGTCGATTAGGCCGAGGAGCTGCGCCGGCTCACCGTCGGCGACCATCAGCGACGACACGGTCAAGCCGGCCCGGTCACCGTCACCGGCCGTGGTCCACACAGTGACGGGGGCCGCCATCCGACCCCGGAACCGGCGCAGCGGGCTGCGCTCGTTCTCCGGCGGCAGGAACGGGTGCTCCGAGTGGATCGTCACCTGTCCTTTCTACTCGACCTTGCAGCACGCGGAAGCGCGGCAGCGCCTCTGGTCTGTGACCTGGCACACTCCCGCTCACAGGCGTGTGGCGCGGATCACTCGCGCTACGGCGAACGCCTCAGGCCGGCCACAGTGCCGCAGTCTACGGTGGTCCGGGACCCTGACCGGGTGCCGACGAAGCTGAGGAGTGACGATCGTGGGTTGGTTGGAAGCGCTAGTACTCGGAATCGTGCAGGGACTGACGGAGTTCCTGCCGATCTCCTCGAGTGCCCACATCTCGATCGTGGGCCAGTTCTTCGGCGGCGACGACCCGGGTGCCGCGTTCACCGCGATCACCCAGCTCGGTACCGAGTTGGCTGTGATCATCTACTTCCGCCACGACATCGTCACGATCATCAAGCATTGGGCGCTGTCGCTGGCAGGCAAGATCCCCCGCAACGACCCGGAGGCGCGAATGGGGTGGCTGGTGATCATCGGCTCCATCCCGATCGTGATCTTGGGACTGCTCTTCCAGAACGCGATCGACCACGCGCTCCGCAACCTGTGGATCACCGTCGCGATGTTGGCCGGGTTCGGTCTGGTGATCGGGGTCGTGGACCGGTTCGCCCGGAACGCGCGGCCGCTGGACCAGCTCACCTGGGGTCACGGCATCATCTTCGGTTTTGCTCAGTCATTAGCCCTGATACCAGGAGTCTCCCGCTCCGGCGCGACCATCACGGCCGGCCTGGCTCTGGGGTACACCCGCGAGGCCGCCGCCCGCTACTCGTTCCTGCTCGCTATCCCGGCCGTGGTCGGTTCCGGTTTCTTCAAGCTCTTCGACATCTCCAGCGACCCGGTGCCGCCGGCCTGGGGGCCGATCATCCTGGCGACCGTGGTGGCCTTCGTCATCGGCTTCGCGGTGATCCACTGGCTGCTGCGTTACATCAGCACGCACAACTTCCTACCGTTCGTGATCTACCGGCTCGTCCTCGCCGCCGTGGTGGCGGTGCTGCTGCTGACCGGCGTGCTGCAGGCTGTCCCGCAGGCCTGAGTCCTGAGCCCGGGTCAGTCCCCGACCTGTGACCTCTCTAGCGCCTCGGCGGCGACGGTGAGCGCGGCCAGCTTCTGCTCCACGGTGTCGCCGTACGGAGCAACGGCGCAGGTGGTGACTCCGGAGGCGGCGAGCGACTGAAGCCGGTCGGCGATTCGCGCAGGGTTCCCCAGCAGGGAGGTCGCGTCGATGAACTCGTACGGGACGGCGGCCATCGCCTCGCGGTGGCGCCGGTCGAGGAAGAGGTCCTGCACCCGTGCTGCCGCGTCGGCGTAGCCCATCCGTACCGCCAGCGCGTTGTAGAAGTTCTGCTCCCTGCTGCCCATGCCGCCGAGGTAGAGCGCGGCGTACGCCCGTACCGGGTCAGCGCAGCGGACCGGGTCGTCGCCAACTACCAGCGGAACGGTCGGTACCACGTCGAAGCCGGCCATGGTCTGTCCGACCTTGGCCCTGCCCGCCTCGATCCGGGCCAGCTGCTCGTGCGCGAACTCAGCGGAGTAGAACACGGCGAGCCAGCCGTCGGTCAGCTCACCGGCGAGCTCGAGGTTCTTCGGTCCGACCGCGGCGAGATAGATGGGGATGTGGTCGCTGGCCGGAGCGATGGTCAGCTTGAGCGCCTTGCCGGGCCCGTCGGGTAGTGGCAGTGGATAGTGCGGCCCGTCGGAGACCACTGTGGTGCGGGACAGTGCCCGGGTCACGATGGAGATGAACTCGCGGGTCCGCGCCAAGGGACGGTCGAACCGGACGCCGTGCCAACCCTCCGACACCTGCGGGCCGGAGACGCCGAGGCCGAGCCGGAACCGGCCCTGGCTGAGGAGATCCAGGCTGGCCGCAGTCATCGCCGTCATCGCCGGCGTCCGCGCAGGAATCTGCATCACGGCCGAGCCGACGGCGATCCGGGTCGTCTGACCTGCCAGCCAGGCCAGCACGGTGGGGCTGTCGGACCCGTACGCCTCAGCGGCCCAGACCACGTCGAAACCGAGGCTCTCCGCATGTCGAGTCAGCTGCAGCTGCCCCTGCGGGTCGTCGGAGCCGACCATGTATCCCAGGTTGAGGCCGAGGCGCATGCAGCCACCCTAGTGCCGATGATCAGGCGGCCGCGGATGATCAACGCCTCACCGCGGGGCGCCGACGGCCGTGGCGCGTCGGCCCGGCTCGCGCCTGGGGCATTAGTGTCTTCCGCATGGAGACACGGCTGGTCGGCACCAGTGGGTTGCGCGTATCGCGGCTGGGGCTGGGCACCATGACCTGGGGCCGCGACACTCCCGCCGAGGCCGCACGGTCGATCCTGGAGATGTTCTGCGAAGCAGGCGGGACCTTGATCGACACCGCGGCTGCGTACGGCGGAGGTGATGCTGAACGGCTGGTCGGGCAGCTGGTCAACGATGTCTCCAACCGCGAGGACATGGTGATCGCCACCAAGGCAGGTTTCGTGATCCGGAACGGTAAGCGGATCGTCGACACCTCCCGCCGCGCGCTGCTTCGCGACCTGGAAGGCTCACTGCGTCGGCTGAAGACTGACTACGTCGATCTGTGGCAGGTCCACGCCTGGGGCACCACTCCGCTGGAGGAGACTCTCAGCGCCCTCGACTACGCGGTCAGCCAGGGCATGGCCCGCTATGTCGGCGTCTCGAACTTTGTCGGTTGGCAGACCGCCCAGGCAGCCACCTGGCAGCAGGCGTTCCCGGCCCGGAACCCGATCAGCAGCGCCCAGGTGGAGTACTCGCTGCTGGCCCGACGGGCTGAGGTCGAGGTGCTGCCGGCAGTCAAGGCTTTCGGGATGGGACTGTTTCCCTGGTCGCCGCTGGGGCGTGGCGTGCTGACCGGCCAGTACCGGACCGGGACGCCGCGTGGGTCCCGGGCGGCCAGCGACCACTTCGCCTGGTTCGTCGAGCCGTACCTGGAGTCGCGCTCGCGGGCCGTGGTGGAGGCGGTGGCTCGGGCAGCCGAGGGCCTGGACCTGTCCCCGCTGCAGATCGCGCTGCTCTGGGTCCGCGACGCCCCCGGTGTGACGGCCCCGCTACTCGGAGCCCGGACTGCTGGCCAGCTGGCACCGGCCCTGGCTGTCGACTCGAAGCGGCTGCCCGATGAGATCGCTTCGGCTCTGGACGATGTCTCCGGGGGCCCCAACGCCCTGCGTGGCTAGCGGCTGCTTTTCAGGTTCTGCGCGGCTAGAGGCTGGCCGGGACGCGGATGATCTTGCGGCGGATCCAGACGTCCCGGGTGCCGTCGCGGTAGCGCCTCAGCCGGGTCAGCTCCCACCCGCCGTACTCGGCGTGGTCGGTGAGAATCTTGCGAACGGCGCCACGCGGGACGTGCCTGCCCAGACGGACCCGCTCGACCTCGTACTCGACGACTTTCATGCTCATCGGGACCCAGCGTACCGGCGGGTCAGGCGAGTTGGAGGAAACGGTCCAAAACCCGGGCGCCGAACTCCAGCGAGTCTGTCGGGACCCGCTCGTCGACGCCGTGGAACATGCCGACGAAGTCCAGATCCGGTGGCAGCCGCAGCGGGGCGAACCCGAAGCAGCGGATCCCGAGCCGGTCCCAGGCCTTGGCGTCGGTGCCTCCGCTCATCAAGAACGGCACCGCCTTGGCTCCCGGGTCCTCCGCCATGAGGCAGGACTTCATCGCCTCCACCAGGGCACCGGAGAACTCGGTCTCCACTGACGGCTGCCGCGCCACGAACTCGTAGCGGACCTTGTCGCCGATCAGTTCCGTGATAGTGGCCAGGAACTCGTCCTCGCCACCAGGGACGAAACGTCCGTCGATGCCGGCGGTGGCGCGGCCGGGAATGACGTTGTGTTTGTAGCCGGCGGACAGCATCGTCGGGTTGGCGGTGTTGGACATGGTTGCGCCGACCATCCGCGCGATGCTGCCGAGCCTGGCTAGCGTCTCCTCAGCCCGGTCCGGATCAAGATCGATCTCGAAGGCCTCCGACACCGCCTCCAGGAAGGCACGTTGGGCATCGGTGATCTTGTGCGGCCACTCGTACTGACCGACCCGGGCGACCGCGGCGGCCAGCTCGGTGACGGCGTTGTCGTCGTTGCGGAAGGAGCCGTGCCCGGCGCGGCCATCTGCGATCAGGTTCAGCCAGGCCAGGCCCTTCTCCGCGGTCTGGATCAGGTAGAGGCGAAGATCATTATTGATGGTGAGGGAGAACCCACCGACCTCTCCGATGGCTTCGGTGCATCCCTCCACCGTCTCGGGATGCTTGTCGACCAGCCACTGCGCGCCGAGGCCGCTGCCCGCCTCCTCGTCAGCGGTGAAGACCAGTCGAATCGGCCGCCGAGGCGCGACACCGGCGCGGGCGCGGGCCCGGACAACGCTGATCACCATGGCGTTGAAGTCCTTCATGTCCACCGCACCCCGGCCCCAGACGCAGCCATCGGCGACCTCGCCGGAGAACGGTGGCACCGACCAGTCCGAGGCGTTGGCCGGCACCACGTCGAGGTGACCGTGGACCAGCAGCGGCGGCACGGAGGTGTCGACGCCGTCGGGCTCCCATCGCGCCACCAACGAGGTGCGGCCCGGCTCCGACTCGTACAGCTCGCTGGCGATGCCCACCTCGTCCAGCAGGCCGGCCACGTGCTCGGCGGCCAGCCGCTCCCCCGGCCCGGGCTCGGTGCCGTAGTTAGAGGTGTCGATCCTGATGAGGTCCTGGCAGATCTGGACGACGTCGGATTCGGCACTGTACGAGGCGGTCATGTCCTCATCCTTTCACCCGGTTGGGGGTCCGTTTGCAGGTGCATCCGGCCCGAATCGGTCCTGGCGGCAATCCTTGCTATAGTTCATGCGCTGCACGGGATCGCGCAGCAGCAGGTCCGGGTGGCGGAATAGGTAGACGCGCTAGCTTGAGGTGCTAGTGCCCGTATTAGGGCATAGGGGTTCAAGTCCCCTCTCGGACACAAGAACAGGCCGTTGACTAGGACTGACGCTCCCGCCGGGAGCGTCAGTCCAGTCATCGACTCGGCGCCGGACCTTCCTCAACTGGACGCAGACTTCAACGCGTCCGCGTCCAGCGTCTGGGCCGGGCGACCGACGCTACGGCTATGCAGGCAGCCACGCCAGGCTGCCGGCCCCAACCGATTTACGTTGTGTTAGCGACCTATTTCGGTCGGTCGCTAACCGTAGGCGATTGCATGCACACTAGGCTGACCCCCTCGTATTTGGAGGTTATCGCAGCCATCTCATGGCCACGCTCATTAGCCTCACCGCCGTCAAAGCTCGAAACTGCTCATGGCGCTGCTGGCTTTGCACACTTCAGTGTTCAGAAGTTCGTGGACACCGGTGCCCCCTTCGGCCCTTCTTGATGTGGACCCCCGAGGTCTTACCCGAAACGTTAGCCCGGCAATATAAGCGTGTCTACTACCGTGAAATGTACGTTGCCTCACAGTCCGGGCGCTTCGCACGGTCGTACCGTTAACTATGAGCATCGACCGCCTGGGACCTGATGGGCTTTTAGAATCGGCATTGCGACGGGCACCGAGACCGACACTTTGGCAGGGCTTGAGGCCAAGACCAACTCTTGCAGGCCACGATCAGAACCACTCGTTGCCGCCGTCGTTTTCCTTGCCGACAGCGGGTTCGAAGCCGTCGCCGACCTCGGTGAGGAGACCGGAATCGCCGGGTGGCGGTGACGCCGGGACCCGTCAAGACACCGCTGTTGGCTTCGATTCTCTATCTGGCTGGTGATCGAGTTCGTTGTCTGCTTGGGCTACGGCGCCAGTACTCTCGGCTTGCAGGTGCTGGGAAAGAAAGCGGCTACCCGGTCGGCTGTCGCTGCTGGTCGGTGGATGACTGCTCTGCAGGCGTGCCGTCAGCCATCTCATCACCGCTCGCCGCATTACCCGGGGCGCCGTCTGTCGCGTCACCCATCATGTCGCCCATGGCATAAACAGGTAGTACGCGGACGACATCCGCGGGAAGTGTGAGCCCCTGATCGCTCGCCGGGTTGATGGCAAGCCACAGATCTTCACCAGGCCAGTTCGCCGCGAGCTGCGCCAACGGAATACGGACCGCACTGTCGACGTCGGCTCCTGCGGCCCGCAGCGCTTCCTCGGAAGTGAAGACAGGGATGTACTGCTTGCCCTCCTGCTCGATCACCGGCAGCGCGATCGTGCCCTCGGGCCGTTCTTCGCCTTCTTCCGGCGCGGACTGTGGTAATAGCGCGATACTGGTTGCGAGTGCTCGCAGGACAGCTTCGTTGTCTTCGGCTTCTATGCCGGCACTGATAGCACTGTCGGTGCTCTGGCCTGCTGTATCTGAGGTAGTCATGGCGTCCTTTCGTGGAAAGAGTTGATGTCCGGGTCCGCGGTGGGATGGCCCGGACGAGTTCGTGCGGTACACCCGCCCTTTTGGCAACGAGCTCGACACAGTCGCTCGGCGATAGCACCCCACTGGCCCGCCACGGCCGGCGTCAGCTGGGTGCCAGCTTTACGCCTTGCCCAGATCGGGGAAGAAGCCCACAAAAGTGGTGGTGCCGTCCGGTTCGACGACTTTCACCGCCCCTGCGGCCAGGTCGACGTCAACCTCGGTCGGATGCCAGATCATGTGCCCGAGCACCACCGGGTAGGCGCCTGACTTTCCACCGACGCCGATCACCACGACGTCATCTTTCCTGTCATAGTTGGCATACGCGAACGGCAGACGCTCCGCTTCCGTCTCGTCTCCGTATTCCCGGTCCACGACCTCGATCGTGACGTACTGCCCCTCGCGATCCTTGGTCAGCTGGGCGAGCGCCTTCTCCCAAGACGTTTTGTCGACAGTCGAAGTATCTGCCATCGGTCTCAATCCCTCCGCTTTGCCTGCGAACCGTGCCGTCAAACGCATAGATTTTATGGCCCTGTGGACGCCACCCGCATCCCGCGTATCAGGGATGAGGGATAGATCACGGCAGCAGGTGAATGCACCGTTTGTGTGCTTTCAACCCGCAATGTCTTCATCTTGTTGAGATTTACCATTGGCTCGGCATTGCGGCACTCGGATGCTCTGGCCCACTCCCGATTGTGGGGCGGAGCGTCTACTGTCGATCAGGAGGCGACCGAGCCCCCCAAATCCCGCAGCGCTTCCTAGGAAGGTCGGCCGATGGCCAGAACAGTTGCAGATCAACTCATCTCGCAGCTTCAGCAGGTCGGCGTCAAACGGATCTACGGCATCGTCGGGGACAGCCTGAACCCCATCGTCGACGCCGTGCGCCGCAGCGGTGGCTCCACCGAGGGCGGCATCGACTGGGTCCACGTCCGGCACGAGGAGGCAGCCGCCTTCGCCGCCGCTGGAGAGGCTCAGCTGACCGGGGACCTGGCCGTCTGCGCCGGCTCCTGCGGCCCCGGCAACCTGCATCTGATCAACGGCCTCTATGACGCGCACCGGACCGGCGCACCGGTTCTCGCAATAGCCAGCCACATCCCGAGCGCTCAGATCGGTACCGAGTACTTCCAGGAGACGCATCCAGACCGACTGTTCGTTGAGTGCTCGAACTACGCCGAGCTGGTCAGCACTGCCGAACAGGCTCCCAGAGTCGTCAACTCCGCCATCCGGCACGCCCTGAGCCTGGGTGGCGTTGCGGTCGTCACCATGCCCGGTGACATCGCCGAAGAGGACGCGGTCGGCGGCGTCCCGACCTTCGTCCAACCTCGCCGGGCCACCCTCGTTCCCAACGTCGCCGACGTCGAGAGGCTGGCCAACGCAGTCAACCAGGCTCACCGGGTGGCCATCTTTGCCGGGGCCGGCGCCAGGGATGCGCACGACGAGCTCGTCACGTTCGCCGACCTGGTTGCCGCGCCCGTCGGACACACCCTCCGGGGCAAGGACTTCGTCCAGTACGACAACCCCTTCGATGTCGGCATGACCGGGCTGTTGGGGTACGGCGCAGCGCACGACGGCATCCATGACGCGGATCTGCTGATCCTGCTCGGTACTGACTTCCCGTACAACCAGTTCCTGCCGAACGAAAGAGACGTCCGGATCGCCCAGGTCGATGCGAAGGCAGAGCATCTGGGGCGCCGTGCAAACGTCGACTTCCCGGTCCACGGGGACGTACGGGCGACTCTGGCGTTGCTCAGCGAGCGGGTTCAGCGCAAGTCGGACCGGTCGTTTCTGGAGAGAACACTCAGGAGACACCAGAAGCTGATCAACGGCGTGTTGGGGGCCTACACCAAGAACGTCGAAAAGACGGTACCGATCCACCCCGAGTATGCGGCCGCGTTGCTCGACGATCTTGCCAGTGAGGATGCGATCTTCACCGCGGACACCGGAATGTGCAACGTCTGGACGGCTCGCTACATCAACCCGAACGGAAGCCGTCGGCTGATCGGCTCGTTTCTGCACGGCTCGATGGCGAACGCACTGCCTCATGCCATCGGGGCCCAGCTCGCCTATCCGGGCCGGCAGGTGATCTCCGTCTGCGGTGACGGCGGACTGGCGATGCTGCTCGGTGAGCTCGTCACGGTGGCGGCGTACGAACTGCCGGTGAAGATCATCGTCTTCAACAACTCGACGCTCGGCATGGTCAAGCTGGAGATGCTGGTCGACGGGCTACCAGACTTCGGTGTCGACGTGTCACCGGTGAACTACGCCGCACTGGCAGCCTCCCTCGGTATCCACTCCAAGCGGGTGGAGAAACCCGGCGAAATCAGCGGCGCCTTCCTCGACGCTTTTCAGTACTCGGGTCCGGCACTGGTCGATCTCGTCACCGACCCACTCGCCCTGTCCGTTCCGCCGACGATCACCGGAGAGCAGTTGCGCGGGTTCGCCCTCGCGATGTCGAAGATGGTGATGAACGGAGGTGCCGGGGAGGCGGTCAAGCTGGCCAAGTCGAACCTCCGCAACATCCCGCGGCCGTGACGGGACGTTCGACCCCGGACTCGCGGCGCCCTCAGCCGGGATCGGGTCAGCGGAAGTCACGGGACTGGTGTTTGCCTGGCAAGATCTGCTGCGCGGCGGGGAAGACATCGCTCAGCGGGTCGAGCCGGTCAGCCACCAGGTTGGTCACCCCGTCGAAGTGCTCGACCACCCCGCGGATGATCAACGCGTTGGTCCCCCGGGCGACCCGTCGGTAGCGCCCCCACAACGCCTGGGAGCAGACCACGTTCAACATCCCGGTCTCGTCCTCCAGGTTGAGGAAGGTGACCCCGCCAGCGGTCCCGGGACGCTGGCGGTGGGTGACCAGCCCGGCTACCCGGAGCCGGCGGCCGTTGTGCGGAGCTCCCAGCTGGGCCACCGAGATCACTCCGTGCTCATCCAGCACCCCGCGGAGATGACCGATCGGATGGTTGTCCGGGGAGATCTTGGTCGCCCACAGATCGGCCAGGGTCAGCTCGACCGGACTCATCCCAGGCAGTGTCGGCGGAGCCGCGTCGATCGCGGTACCCGGCAGCTGGTCAGCACGGTCGGCGTAGCCGGCGTTCCACAGCGCCTGCCGTCGGGAGAGGCCGAAGCCGTCGAATGCTCCAGCCGTGGCGAGTGCCTCTGCCTGCTTCGCGGTGAGTCCGGCGCGGCGGATGACGTCGTTCATGTCGGTGAACGGAGCGCGGGCCCGTTCCGCCACGATCCGCTCGGCCGTCTCCGAACCCAGACCCTGCACCTCCGACAGGCCGAGTCGCACGGCGAACCGCCCGTCCCGTCGGTGCAGCTCGGTTTCGTCGGGGGCCTCCCGGTCGAAAGGCCCGACCTCGGGCTGGTCCGGGTCCAGACAGGCCACCATCCCAGTCGGGCCGGGGGTACAGACGTCCAGTAGCTCGAGTTCGGCGTCCGCACCAGAGAAGCGCAGATCGGGCCTGAGCACACGAACCCCGTGGCGCCGGGCATCGGCCACCAGCGACTGCGGCGAGTAGAACCCCATCGGCTGCGCCCGAAGCAGGCCGGCCAGAAAGGCTCCCGGATAGTGCAGCTTCAGCCAGGACGTTGCGTACACCAGTAGCGCGAAGCTGATGGCGTGGCTCTCGGCGAACCCGAAGCTGGCGAAGGCCTCGATCTTGGCGTAGATCTCGTCGGCCAGGTCGCCTTCGATGCCGTGCTCCGCCATCCCGTCGTAGAGCTTCTGCCGGAGCCGCTCAATCTTCTCCACCCCGCGCTTGGAGCCCATCGCGCGCCGCAGCAGGTCGGCGTCGTCCCCGCTGCAGCTGCCCACGGTGACCGCGATCTGCATCAGCTGTTCCTGGAACAGCGGCACCCCCTTGGTCCGCTCCAGCACCGGAATCAGCGCCTCGTGCAGGTACGTCACCTCTTCCCGGCCCGTCGCCCGGCGAATGTACGGATGCACTGCGCCACCTTGGATCGGACCCGGCCGGATCAACGCCACCTCGACCACCAGGTCGTAGAACCGGCGCGGCTGCAGTCGCGGCAGGGTCCCGATCTGAGCCCGGCTCTCCACCTGGAAGACACCGATCGAGTCGGCCCGGCACAACATGTCGTAGACGCCTTGCTCCTCCTTCGGGATCGTCTCCAACGTCAACCATTCGCCCACGGTGTCGGCCACCAGGTCGAAGGTGTGCCGGATGGCGCTCATGATCCCCAACCCGAGGAAGTCGAACTTGACCAGCCCCATCCAGGCACAGCTGTCCTTGTCCCACTGCAGCACAGTCCGGTTGTCCATCCGGCCGCGTTCTATCGGGCACACCTCCCCTACCGGTCGCTCGGTCAGCACCATGCCACCGGAGTGGATGCCCAGGTGCCGGGGTGCCTTCAGCAGCTGGTCGGCGAGATCGACCACCGACTGCGGGATGTCATGATCATTCCGGTCCGGGATCGAGCCCCAGGTGTCGATCTGCTTGGACCACGCATCCTGCTGGCCGGTGGAGTAGCCCAGCGCCTTGGCCATGTCGCGGACCGCCGACTTCGGTCGGTAGCTGATCACGTTGGCCACCTGGGCCGCGTTCCGACGGCCGTAGCGGCGATAGACCTCCTGGATCACTTCCACCCTACGGTCGGTGTCGATGTCGACGTCGATGTCAGGCTCCTCGTCACGGGTGGTCGACAAGAACCGCTCGAACGGGAGCTGGTACTTGATCGGGTCCACGGCAGTGATCCCGAGCACGAAGCAGACCACCGAGTTGGCTGCGGATCCCCTGCCCTGGCAGATGATCCCTTTGCCTTTGGCGAACTGGACCATCTCGTGCACGATCAGGAAGTAGCCGGGGAAGTCCTTCTGCTCGATCACCGCCAGCTCACGTTGCAGTCGCTCCTCGGCCTCTGCGCGGTTGTGCCGGTAGCGCTCGTCGGCTCCCTGACGGGCCAGCTCGCGCAGCCAGCTGATCGGCGTATGACCATCGGGCACCCGCTGCTTGGGCAGCCTGGGGCTGGCGGCCTTGAGGTCGAAGGCAAGGTCATTGGCCAGCTGCACCGTACGGGCCACCGCCCCAGGGAACCGGCGGAACCCTAGCTCCATCTCGGCTCCGGTACGCAGATGCGCTCCGGGTGCCGGTAGCCAGCCGTCCATCTCGGCCAGGCTCCGCCGAGCACGGACAGCGGCCATCGCCGCACCGAGCCTGGACCCTTGCGGAGTGGCATAGTGCACGTTGTTGCTTGCCAGTAACAAAAGTCCATGATCATCCGCCAGGACAGCCAGCTGGTCGTTGATCATCGAGTCCGTCGGCAGCCCGTGGTCGATCAGCTCCACCACAACATGATCATGACCGAACAGAGCGGTGAGCCGGTCCAGCTCCCTCGCCGCTGCCTCGGTTCCCTTGTTGGCAAGGGCTTGCCGGACCGCCCCCTTGCGACATCCGGTCATGATTATCCAGTCATCTCCGGCCTGCGCCGCCAGCTCCTCCACATCGTAGAGCGGACGCCCCTTCTCGTCTCCGCGCAGCTGCGCCTCGGTAATCGCCGCCGCCAACCGGTGGTAGCCCTGCACGCCCCGCGCCAACACCAACAGGTGCTGGCCTTCCGGATCAGCCACACCGTTCTGCGGCGCACTGAGCCCCAACGACAGCTCGGCACCGTAGACAGTCCTCAGGTCATACTCCAAGGCAGCCTCCGCGAACCGGGCCGCCGCATAGAACCCGTCATGGTCGGTGATCGCCAACGCGCTCAGGCCCAGCCGTACCGCCTCCTCGATCAGCTCCTCCGGGTCGGAGGCACCGTCGAGGAAGCTGAAGTTGCTGTGACAATGCAGCTCCGCGTACGGCACCACCGGCCCACTCGGACGTTGCGCACGAGGGCTTGGCTCGTACGCCGCCCGCTTCTGCGACCAGCCGGGTGCACTGTCGTGGTCGGTGTTCTCCGGCGGTGGTTTCACTGGGCGGCCGGAGAGCTTGCGTTCCAGCTCTGACCATGGCATTGGTGGGTTGTTCCAGCCCATTTAGCGTCTTTCTGGTTGTTCGTTCGGGTGGTGATGTTCTGTGGAGTGATCTTCTGGGGGGTGATCTGTGGGTAGGGGTTTGGGGGCTACGTCCCGCCCACCTCCCTGCGCTCCGCAAGCTCCGCTCCGGTCGGAACGCCCGACCACGCCCTGACGTAGCCCCCAAACCCCTACCCACAGATCACTGCTTCTGCTGTGGCGTAGCTTCCCGGCCTCTGCCCACAGATCACTGCTTCTGCTGTGGCGTAGCTTTCCGGCCTCTGGCCACAGATCACCACCCCACGAGTCACGCATACTGCGCCTCTGCCCACCACTGGTTGTCCTCGACCACCAGCAGCCAGGCGCTGCCATCGATCCCTACCACCTGGAAGCGGGCGACCTGCCTCGCATGTGCTGGGTCCCACCAGAGCTCGTCGATCGGCCAGGGGCCGGCCCAGGCTTCGATCCGTAGCAGTTCGGCTGACTCCTGGGTCTTGAACAGGGCCGGCTCGGTGGTGACCATGCCGCGGGGAGTGACGCCGACGGGTTGCCCTTCGGCTCCCAGCACCATGGCTTTACGTGGCTCGGCGAAGACCCGGGTCGGCGCCGGCGGGGGGATGCTGCCGGGCCAGGGAAGTCTGCGACGCCGTAGTCGATCCGCTCGTTCTCCCCAGGGTGTGCCGACCTGCCGGTCCTTCGGGTTACGCCCTCCTTGCAGCGAAGGGCTGAGCACCGCCTCGTGGCCCAGCATGCTCTGCAGCCGCGCCACTCCACGATCGATCCGCTCGTCGGGCGCGCTGCCCCACAGCCCTTCGCCCTGGTCGGCCATCGACTCGACCGACTCGGGCACCAGCCGGACGCCGGTGACCGGTTCGGGCGGCGGGTCCGCCTGGAGCTGCCAGTGCACCCGGTCCACCAGGTCGGAGGCGCCAAACCAGCGTGGATGGGCCCAGCGCCGGGACCCGTTCCAGCTGCCATCGCCGACGATCTCGATCCTGACCGTCGTACTCACCAAACCAAGTCGGGCCAGCTCGGCGACAAACCGTTCCGCGGTCTGTCGGACACTGAACACGATCGGCTCCATCACCTCCAGCGGCGGGGAGAAGTCGACGTAGGCGTCCAGCTCCGGGGGCGGGGTACGGCCGGCAGCAGAACGGTTGTCCAGGCCGCGAGCCAGCCGATGGTGCCAGGCGCCGTCGCGACCGAACCGGGTCAGCACGTCGCGCGGTGCCAACCCGGCGAAGTCACCAAGGCTGCGCAGGCCGAGCCGTTTCAGCAGGCTGACCATCTCGGCATCCTCGAGCACTCCGATCGACAGACCCGACAAGAAGCCGGCAGAGCCCCCGGGCTCGATGATGCAGCTGTCCTGCGGAGCAGCCCGCCGGGCGGCCTGCTCGGCCGCGAAGATCCCGTCAGCGATCCCGATCCGGCAGTCCCACACCCCGGAGGAGACCAACCGTTCAGCGATCACCGCTGCCGCCTGCGGCTCCCCTCCGTAGTAACGGCTGGGAACTCCCAGAGCGCACAGGCCCGGGCGGATCGGCGCCACTCCGGGACTGACCTCCTCCACTACCGACAAGATGTCCTCGAAGACCCGCAGGTCCCGGTCCGGGTTGTGGTCGACCAGCACCAGGTCAGGACAGGAGGCGGCCGCATCTCTGCGTCGCATACCGCGCCGGACTCCTTCGGTCCGAGCGGCCTGGGAGCAGGCGAACACCTGGTTGTGGGCGACGACGGCGATCGGCAGCTGGGCGGGCAGACCTTCCTCCACCATGGCCGCGATCACCGGCCAGTCTGGACACCAGACGACCATCACCCGGGCGGTCGCGGGTGACTGCTGTCTAGCCAGTAGCTCGGTCATCAGCTCACCCGTACGGCCCGGACGTCGGCCAGCGGGCTGTCCACCAGCGTGATCTGCTGGTCGGCGCCCGGCAGCCACATCAACGCCTCCCGCGGCGGAGCAGCGCCACGACGCACCACCACGGTGGCCTGCCGGCCGACCAGGTGCCCGTGGCCACGCCCCAACCCCTGCCAGCTGGACGATTGGACCGTCAGCCGGGCGTCGCTACGGGGCCACTCCCCCCAGGCGATCAGCACCGCATCGCGCTGGCGCAGCCGGGAGGTGATCCGGGCTGCCTGGTGCTCGGTGACCCGAGCCGGTGGTTTGACCACCACGACGGTGGCGACATCGATCAGACCGGCCACTACGCTGAGCCACTGCTCACCGGGGTCGGGTACCACGATGGTCCGCTCCAGGTCGACCCCCAGCTCAGCCGCCGCCTCGAGACCGAAGTCGGCAGCTCCTACCACGGCCGACCAGGCGCCGGCGCGGGAGGGTCCGGCCATCAATGCCATCGCCAGGCTGGGGTTGTCCACACCGTAGGTTGCGCCGGTCTTCAGCTGGATCAACCCGGCGAAGGCGGGTACCGTCTCCAGCGGGCGGGATGTGGCAGTGCCCTGCATCCGTTGCACCCGCTCCTGTAGCTCCTTGATGCGCGGAGGAGCGGAAGAGACAGTCACCCCTCCATAATCGAACACGCGTTCGATCTCGTCAACTGGGGGGTCAAATCTGCGACGGCTCCCCCAGCAGCAGCACCAGCCCGGCGGCCCCGTCCACCGTAACTGTCTGAGCCGACGAGATCAGGGAAGTGGCATCGGGTACTCCCACGACAGCGGGGATACCGTACTCCCTGGCCACCACAGCCCCGTGTGAGTTCGAGCCGCCCATCTCCATCACCAGCCCACCCGCGGTCAGGAACAGCGGTGTCCAGCCGGGGTCGGTCGACGGCGCCACCAGGATCTCGCCGGGTTCCAGGTGCGCACCGACCGGGTCCAACACCACCCTGGCCTTGGCCGTCACCGTGCCCGCCGACGCCGGGCTGCCGACCAGTGCACCCTCGGGATGGTCGGCTGCCACACCGACCGCTTCCGGCTCCGTGCCGTCAGAAAGCAGCAGCCGGGGAATGTGCCGGCGACGAAGCTCCAGCTCATAGGCTGCTCTGCGCTCTCGCACCAGCACAGTCAGGTCCTCCCCGGCCAGCCCTCGTCGGGCCTCGGCCAGGTCGAGGAAGAAGACGTCATCGCCGTGCGCGATCCGCCCCCGGTCGGTCAGGACGTCCCCGACCAGCCCCAGCTGCTGACGCAACGCGGCCAGCGCAAGGACGAGCAGGAACTTCGGCCGCTCCCGCAGACCCGCCAGCTGGCGTGCCCGCCGCAGCCCGAACCCGACCACCCGCGAGCGGATCCGACTTCGGCCACGCATCCTTCCCACCAGTTCCATGATCATGGTTTCCGCGTGACGATTGCCGTCGGCGAACTGCGCCGACGGCGACCGGTCATCATCAGCCAGCCGGAGGTAGTTCTTGATCACTCCGAGAAGATGAGAAGGGTCATCCGACCATCTCGGTATACCGATGTCGATCTCGGCGACGCACCGATGACCGTACCCGCGGAGGAACTCCGTGAGACCACCTTGCACTGTCTCCGGCAGAGCACCGCTACGGAAAGCATCCACCAACCCCACAACGGATTCCGAGCTCACTACCTTCGCCGACTCATGATCATCACGAATCCGTTCGGTCAGCCGCCACAGCGCCAGGTCCATCTCCGTCGTGACGTTGTGCGGTAGCCCCCGCAAGATCGCCTGCAGCTCTCCAGGCTGTGCCAGATCTCCCAGCAGCTTGCCTGCCAGGCCCAGCAACGCAAAGCCGGCCAATGGATAGGCGACCACAGTCGGCATCAGCATGAAGATCCGGCTGGACAAGAGCTGTTGAACATGATCAAGACGCTGCGCGGGAGTGGCGTCATCCTGCATCGTCAGATCCTCACGCAGCTTGGCCTCCACGGCGTCGATGGCGCGATAGGCACGGCTCGGACTGAGCACAGCCAGCAGTGCCCGTCGAGGTACGCCGACGCCGAGGACCACCCGGGCCACCGGCCGTAGCGTCCGCAGCGGCGACGCCTCGATCACCGTGAACCGCGGATCGATCGTCAGCCCCTGGATTATCACCGCGGCACGGGCCTCCATCACCCCGAACACTGTCATGGCAGCACGCCGACCGACTCGGTTGCGGATCATCCCGGTGAAGTCGACGAAGAGCCGCTGGCCAATGTCGGAGTAGCTGGTCGGCCCCCGAAGCGGGTCCGCGGGCGGGTGACCCGCAGCCGTGGCGATCGAGGTCGCGATCAGCCGGAACGAGGCCAGACCCATCGGCGTAATGGGCCGGGTGAGACCTTGAGCCAAGCTCAGGCACAGATAAGCCCTGGTACCGGCTTGGCCGGTGGTGGCGGGCAGCGGATACAAGGTGGTGATCGGCCGCGCTTGAGTCAGCCACAGCGTGCCGGAACCGTCGATGGCCCATTCGATGTCCTGCGGCGACCCGTAGTGGACTTGTACCCGTCGGCCAAGATCGACCAGGGCGCTGATCTGCTGGTCGGTCAGCGAGGGGAGGTCCTCACCGGCAGGCCGCTCGACCCGTTCCACGCCGCCGCCGTCGCGGGAGCGGATCAGCACCCGCTTGTCGCCGATCCGCCGCTGCAGGATCTCCCCGATATTGCTGTCAACCACGAACCGGTCCGGGTTGACGGCACCGGAAACCACCGACTCGCCGAGGCCTGGACTGGAGTCGATCACGCTGTGGGAACGGGTCCCGGTCACCGGGTCCGCGGTGAACAAGACCCCGGCGGTGGCGGACTGCACCATCTGCTGGACCACCACCGCCAAGCGCACCGACCCCTGGTCGATTTCGTTCCGAGCCCGGTAGTCGACTGCCCGGTCGGTCCAGAGCGAGGCCCAGCAGCGGCGCACCGCGTCGATCAGTGCGTCAGGTCCGATGATGTTCAGATAGCTGTCCTGCTGCCCGGCGAAGCTGGCGAAGGCCAGATCCTCGGCGGTGGCTGAGGACCGTACCGCTACCGCAAGGTCGGACCCCAACTCGCGATACGCGTCCAGCACCGCCACCCGGACTTCCTCCGGCATGGGCGCGGCTAGCACCGCCTCCCGAACTTCGGCGGCCGCCGCAGCGGGGTCGGCGGCGGTCGGCAGACCAGCCAACAGGGCGTCAATCCGGTCACCGACCGCGCACTCGTACGCCTTGGTGGTGACACAGAACCCAGGTGGAACAGGAAACCCGGCGGCCGTCAGGATGCCGAGGTTGAGCGCCTTACCGCCGACCGCGGCAAGCTCGGATGCCTCAACATGATCGAACGGCACGACCAGGGCCATAGCCGCCACCCTAGGCCCTTCAGTGACTCCCCCGCTCGCGGTTCAGCAACCAGCGCTTACGATCCAGGCCGCCGGCGTAGCCGACCAGTGACCCGTCGCTGCCCACTACCCGGTGGCACGGAATGACGATACTGATCGGGTTCCGGCCGTTGGCCGCCCCCACCGCCCGGACCAGGGTCGGGCCGCCGAGCCGGCCGGCGACACCGGCGTACGACATGGTCTCGCCGTATCCGATGGTTTGTAGCACCGCCCAGACCCGCTGCTGGAAGGGGGTACCGACCGGCGCCACTGGCACGGAGAACTCAGTCCGGTCGCCGTCGAAGTACTCGGCCAGCTGGTCGACTGCCACTTCGAACCCCTCACCACTGCGGATGCCGAAGGTGGCGGGATCGGGCCGGGGGCGATGGTCGGGTAGATAGAGACCAGACAGCACCCCGCCGGCGTTGACCAAGGTGAGCATCCCGATCGGGGACTTCAGGACCGTGTGTTGCCTCGTCGGCGTCGGGCCCGCGCTGTGCCTGCGGTGCCGAGCCGGGGCGTCGGGGGGAAAAGTTTCCATATCAGGTAGACGATGATTTTCGCTTTGGCGTGAGATCACTTGAACTGTGTCCGATAATCTCCATGACAGCACAGGATCATCATGCACTCGCCATGAGGTCTCACCATTGGACCGACGAGGGTGCGAGCGAGCAAGGGGCGCCCTATGACCACCGGAGTGATCGTCCTCAACACCGACAACACCGCGCTGCACACTGTGTCGATCAAGCACGCCATCAAGATGCTGGTTCGTGAGGTGGCCATCGTGGAGGAGGCTCGGGCGGACCACACGATCGGGCCGTACCCGTGGCCGCTGGTGCTCCGCCTCATCCGGTACGTTAAGACCACTTTCCTCTACGCCCGGACCCCGCCGTGGTCCAAGCGTGGAGTGCTGCGCCGCGACCGGCACACCTGCGCCTTCTGCGAAGGTTCCGCGGAGACCGTCGACCACCTGCTGCCGCAGTCCCGGGGTGGGCGGAATACCTGGTTGAACACGGTGGCTGCCTGCCGTCGGTGCAACAACGCCAAGGCGAACCGGACTCCTACCGAGGCGGGGATGCGGCTGGCCTGGCAACCATCGGTACCGAAGGCCTACTCCCTGAGCTGAGCCGGGTTCTTCGGGATCAGATCCCTGGGCTAGCCGTCACCGCTGCGGCGACTCCGTCAACGCAGGCAGGTCGGCCGTCTCGTCGAGGTGCCGGCGCCGGACGGCGGGGAGGGCCACCAACACGAACACCGCAGTCGCGCACAGGCTACAAGCCAAGGCTACGACGCCGAGGGGTACGGCGGTGTCCTCCCCCGCGATCCCCACCAGCGGAGCGACGGCCGCCCCGGCGACGTACTGGCCGAGGCCGAGTAGCGACGAGGCGGTGCCGGCCTGGTGCGGGTAGTCCGCCAGGGCCAGCGCTGTTGCCGTGGGGAATACCAGGCCAACGGCACTGACCATCACGAACAGCGAGCCGAGCAGGAACGGCAGGCTGAGCCCGGCCAGGACCGTTGTCGCCACCCCGGTGGCTCCGAGCAGGTTGAGCAGCAAGCCGATGCCCAGGACCCGGCTCGGTGACCACCGGTGGGCCAGTCGGCCACCGACCTGGCCCATCGCCATGATGCCCAACGAGTTGATGCCGAAGACGAACGAGAACCCCTGTGGCGACAGCTGATGGACCCGCTGCAGGACGAAAGTGGCGCCGGCGATGTAGGCGAACATTGACGCACCGGCGAAACCGGAGGCGGCCACGACGGCGACGAACAGCCGGTCCTTGAGCAGACTCCGGAAGCCACGCAAGGTGGCGGGCACACCGCCGGAGAGGCGTCGCTCCGGCGGCAGAGTTTCGCGCAGGCCGAACAGTCCCGCCGCCAGCAGCACCGCACCGAACGCGGCCAGCACCACAAAGATGCCCCGCCAGGTCATCACCCGACTGAGCTGACCGCCGAGAACGGGAGCGATCACCGGTGCGAGACCCGAGACCAGCATCAGCCGGGAGAAGACGATCACCAACCTGCGTCCGGAGTACAGGTCCCGCGCGATGGCGCGGGAGACCACCAGGCCGGCTGCTCCGGACAGCCCCTGCAGCAGGCGCAGAACCAGCAGCACGGTGACTGACGGTGCGAAGGCGCAGGCCGCCGAGGTAATCAGATAGAGCACCAGCCCGATGATCAGCGGTCGACGACGACCGAACCTGTCGGACAGCGGCCCCGCGATCAGCTGACCGACGGCCAGCCCGAGCAGGCAGGCGGTGATGGACAGCTGAGCACTGGAGGCGCTCGCATCCAGGTCCTGAGCCAGTTCTGGCAGGGCCGGAAGGTAGAGGTCAAGTGAGATCGGGCCGAAGGTGGAGAGCATGCCCAAGACGATGATCGTGGACACGGCGCGCCGCCGAGGGTTGGGCTGAGTCACCCTTCACCCTAACCGGACGGCTGAGGTGCGCCCGGCTGCCACGGTCCACTCGTCAGGACAGGGCCGGGTGCTGCGAGCTGGGGATGCCGATGGCCTTACCCAGCCGTCCCTCGGCAGCGTCGAGCCGGGCTCGCGCGTGCTCGGCGTCGTCACCTTGCACCAACATCACCGCGGCGGTCTTCACCTCGTTGCCGGCCTGCTCCAGCGCCGCACTGGCGACCTGAGGGTCGACGCCGGCGATGGTGCTGACCATACCGACGGCCCTCTCCCGTAGCTTGTCGTTGGAGGCGGACATGTCGACCATCAGGTTCCCGTAGGTCCGACCGACGCGGACCATCAGCGTGGTACTGATCATGTTCAGCACCTGCTTCTGAGCGCTACCGGCTTTGAGCCGCGTGGACCCCGCCAGCACCTCTGGACCGACCGGCACCTCCACACTGAACTCAGCGATCTCGGACAGCTCGGCCGCGGCGTTGCAGGAGAGCGCAATGGTGACAGCGCCCAGCGAACGAGCCTTGGCGAGCCCACCTTTGACGTAGGGGGTCCGACCGCTGGCCGCAAGGCCCACTACCGTGTCTCGCCGGTCCACATCGAGCCCGGCCACATCGGACGCCCCCGCCTCGGTGTCGTCCTCGGCACCCTCGACGGCCTCGACCAAAGCACGGGGGCCGCCGGCGACCAGACCGATGACTCGGTCGGGATCGGTCTGAAAGGTGGGCGGACACTCCGCGGCATCCAGCACGCCGAGACGACCTGAAGTGCCCGCTCCCAGGTAGATCAGCCGACCGCCCGCAGCGAATCCTGGTTCAGCAGCGATGATGGCTGCGGTGATTTCTCCCAGCGAGTGCCGGATGGCCTCGGGCACTGCATGGTCTTCGTCGTTCATGGCCCCGACGATCTCGCAGACCGACATCTCGTCCAACCGTCCAAAGCGGCGGTCGTTCTGCTCCGTCCCTAACTGCCCCATCGTTTCCGCAGCGCTCATCGTCATCCCCCTATGCGCGAGCTATCGATCTAAACCTCTTTACCATTGTACGGCGGTATACGGAGGTTAATTACCCTCGGCTTCTCGCCAAGGGCCCCGCCGGCTTAGGTGTGCCGCTTGCGCCGCCCGCTGTGCCGGGAGCGCACCACTGCGTAGGTGCTCTCCAGTGCCTCGATGGCCTTGTCGTACGAGCGCTGCGCCACCCCGGCAAACAAGCAGTCGACGAGCGCCAGCTGAGCGATCCGGCTCGACATCGCACCGGAACGGAAGGTTGTCTCCCGTGCCGCCGTCAACAGCAGATGGTCAGCCTCGGCGCTGATCGGCGAGCCGTTGAAGTTTGTGATGGCGATCGTGGTCGCACCCCGGTTCCGTGCTGTGGCCAACGCATCGATGGTGTCAATAGTTGTACCCGTATGCGAGATGGCTACCGCAACATCGCCCGCGCTAAGGACCGCAGCAGAGGTCAAGGACAGATGTGGATCCGCCCAGGCGAAGGACACCATCCCGATCCTGTGCAGCTTCTGATGCAGGTCATGGCCCACCAGCGCGCTGGCTCCCGCACCGTAGATGTCCACCCGACCAGCCTTCACCATCGCGTCCACAGCGGCCTCGAGCACGGTCAGGTTCAATGCGGCAGCTGTGTCCTCGATCGCGCGCGCATCGGCATGCGTGATCTTGTCGACCACGTCGCGCAGTGAGTCGGTGGCACTGATCTGACCTGTCGTCGGTGCCCCGTGACTCTGGTCGGTCTCCTCCCACTGCGCGGCCCGAGCCAGCGCAATGCGAAGCTCCGGATAACCCGCCAACCCGATCGCCCGGCAGAACCGCAGCACCGTCGTCTCGGAAGTCTGGCACTGCCGTGCCACTGCGGTGATCGAACTCTCCGACACTCCGGCGGGGTCGGCCAATACCGCTTCGGCCACGCGTTGCTCGGCCGGTCTCAAATTAGGCAGGGCCCCGCGAACCCTGATCAGAACCGACAAAGCCGGTCTGGGCGACTCTGCCCCCTGCGCACGTTCCCCCTCAAACACGGCGCCCACCACACCTTTCCTACTTGTTAATACGAGCCTATCTGGGAATTAGAGTTGTAGTTGGATTTTTCAAAGACACGGCGGGGAGCGCTCTCAAACAAGCGGTTCGTTGCACAGCAATGCCTCCGGTCGGTCAGAGATATGTTTTTGACAGCGCGGTTGCATTCAGCCGCATGGCAGGTTCTCAGCCAGGAACTCGGTAGTCACCCGCCACGCCGCATCAGACGCCTCCGCATGATGGAATGCAGGATTCGGATTGTCGAACGCATGGCTTGCACCCTCATAGGTTTCGAACCGGTTTCCGGGGCGGGCCATGACAGCCGCCTCGATCCGGTTCTGGGTCAGACGGTCGATGTAGGGGTCCGCGCGGCCGAAATGATGCAGGCTTGGCGCCTTCACCTGGCCGGCAAGATCAACCAGCCCACCCAGTGCGGAGCCGTAGTAGCTGACCAGCACATCGACCTCGGTCACGGCTGCCGTGTTGAACGCCAGACCGCCGCCGAAGCAGAAGCCGATAACTCCCACCCCTCCGACCACCTCGTGGCGTCCCCGCAGCGCCGAGGTGGCAGCGACCGCGTCTGAGACCGCGGTATCCCAGTCGAGTTGTCCGGCTAGCTGGATCGCCTGTTGCAGCACGTCCGGGGCGGACTCGTCCACCGTCGGCGAACCGAGCCGCCAGTACAGCTCCGGAGCGAGCACGACATAACCCAGCGCAGCCAGATCAGCCGAGCGGGACTTGATGTAGTCGCTGACCCCAAAAATCTCTTGCAACATCACCAGCCCTGGCCCAGTCCCAGAAGCGGGCAGCCACAAATGGGCAGGCATCTCCCCGTCTGCAGTAGCGACGGCGACCTTCTGTGATTCGGTCTCCGACAAGGATGCGGTCATGTAGCCAACCTACAGACCCGTTCTGACGAATCTGATAGATCTTGAAATCAAGAGGTTCAACGCTCATCAAGACGCCAACACGGAGGTGCGATGGCTGTCTGGGATCCGACGACGTACCTGCAGTTCGCCGACGAAAGATCGCGACCCTTCTTCGACCTGACTGCGCGAATCAGCTCCGATGCACCGCGCCGCGTGGTCGATCTCGGCTGCGGGCCCGGTCAGCTGACCGCCGCCTTGGCGATGCGGTGGCCGACGGCAACGGTCGAGGGCATCGACTCCTCGCCGGAAATGATTGAACGTGCTAGGGATCACGCCGGGACCCGGATCTCCTTCCGGGTAGGTGATCTCGCCGAGTGGCAGCCCGAGGAACCAGTCGACGTCCTAGTCAGTAACGCCACCTTGCAGTGGGTGCCAGGTCACCGCGAGCTGCTGCCCCGGCTGGTATCGGCGGTCGCGCCCGGAGGCTGGCTGGCGTTTCAGGTGCCCGGAAACTTCACCGAACCGAGCCATCAACTGCTGCGCGAGCTCGCAGCCGACCCCCGGTTCGCCGGACACACCTCCGGTGTGGTGTTCCCGGCCGCTTGCGACGCCGCCACGTATCTGGCCGATCTCGCTTCTCTGGGATGTCAGGTGGATTCGTGGGAGACCACCTACCTGCACGTGCTCACCGGAGCCGACCCGGTGTTCCGCTGGATCGCCGGGACCGGCGCCAGGCCGGTGCTGCAGTCGTTGCCCGCAGCGCAACGGACGGAGTTCGAGATCGAGTACAAGGCCGCCCTGGGTGCCGCCTACCCGGAGCAGCCCTTCGGGACCGTGCTGCCGTTCCGTCGGATCTTTGTTGTGGCGCGGACGGGCCGATAGTGGATTGGGAAGGGCGAGTGCCGCTGCGCGGGTACCGGCTCGTGCTGACACCGCTGTGCGTCGAGGACGCCGCCGACTACCTGGCGGCTCTGGGCGACCCGGCCGAGACCGCCGAGGTCACCGCTCATCTGTCGTTCGTGCCGCCACGGACAGTGGCCGAGGCCGCCGAGCACATCCTCGCGGCGCGGTTGACGCCGTTGCGGGCCCCGTACGCGCAGCGGCTCTCGGAGACCGGCGAGCTGGTCGGCACCACCTCGTTCTACGAGATGGACCCGACCACGCGGTCTCTCGCCATCGGACACACCTGGTTGGCGCGCCGCTACTGGCGGACCGGGCTGAACACCGAGTCCAAGTTGATCATGCTGAGCCACGCGTTTGAGCAGCTCGAGGTCGAGCGGGTGGTGTGGCACACCGATATCAGGAACGTCCGGTCACAGGCCGCTATCGAGCGGCTGGGAGCCACCAAAGAAGGCGTACTCCGGCACCACCGGATCCGACGGGACGGAAGCTGGCGCGACACCGTGCAGTATTCAATGCTGAGTGCTGAATGGCCGGCTGTGAAGGAGCGGTTGACCCTTTGGGTCCGCGGCTAGGTCAATTCGAGATAAGCCGTCATACTGAGTCACGGCTGCCACATCCGTCCCTCCTGTTTCCGACGCGCCGTGGCACCGGCCGTGATCACGTACGGGGGGCCGCGCGGCCGCGTTGATCGGAAGGACCTCCATGCTGCACTTTTCCCGACTCACTCCGACGCTGCGCGCATTCGCCTGCGGCGTGTCGCTGGCTCTCCTGGGCTCCGGCATCGTCGCCGGTACCGCTGCCGCCGCACCTGCCACGGCCAGCCCCGAGGTGCGGGAAATCAAGATCCCGTCGGTAGCCCCCTCACAGCAGAAGCTGCTGAAGCAGGAGGGACTGCGCACGACCGGCCGGATCGTGGCTGCGTTGCCCCGCCGGACCACCTCGAAGTTCTCGACCATCGGCGTCACCTGGGCGCGCGGCACCCTTGCCACACCGCAGGTCGAGGGCCGCGTCCGGACCGGCGGCAGCTGGACGAGCTGGCAGCTGTTGCAGGACGAGTCGAACAGCGGCCCCGACGGCGCAGAGGCGTTGAAGGCCCGCCCCGGCACCGCGCCCTTGTGGGTCGGAGACTCCGACGGCGTGGAGATCCGGCTGGTATCGCGGTCCGCGGCTCTGGACGCCAGCGTCCCCTTCGACCTGTCGGTGTCACTGGTCCACCCGAAGTCGCTGCCGACAGACGCAGCCGTGGCCGCCCGCACCTCCTCATCGTCGCAGGACGCGGTCGCACCGGCCATGCCGAAGCTGAGCGGGCAGCCAGCCGTGGTGTCCCGCGCCGGTTGGGGCGCCGATGAGAGGCTGCGGTCCTACAACGGGAGGGACTGCGCCCGGCCGCGGTACACCTCCACCGTCAAGGCCGCGATCGTCCATCACACGGCTGGCGCCAACAACTACACCGCGGCCTCCTCCGCCTCGCAGGTCCGCGGCATCTACGCCTACCACGTCAAGGGTCAGGGCTGGTGCGACATCGGCTACAACTTTCTGATCGACAAGTTCGGCACCGTCTTCGAGGGCCGCTTCGGCGGCATCACCAACCCGGTACACGGGGCGCACGCCACGTCGTGGAACACCGACACCGTCGGAGTCTCCCTGATGGGCAACTTCGAGACCGCCACGCCGACGACCGCCATGCTGAACAGCACGGCAAAACTGCTGGCATGGAAGCTCGAGGGTAACTACCGCCAGGGCACCGGCAAGGTGACGCTGGCAGGCAAGCGGATCAACATCATCGCCGGTCACGGCGACGTGATGGCGACCGCCTGCCCTGGCATCAACATGCGGTCCCGGATGGACACTCTGCGGGCTGCCGTGACGCAGAAGATCGGCTCCTTCAACACCCCTATCTACCGCCGGTGGCAGTCTCTGGGGGGCGAAGCGGGCTGGGCCGGGTCGCCGGTGGTCGGGGAGCACATCGTCGCTGCCGGCCGCGTCACGCGTTTCACCAGCGCCGACATCTACTCCAACCCCAGCACGGGAACGTACTGGACCAAGGGCCGGATCCGGAGCATGTACCGTTCGCTCGGGGAGACGACCCACTACCTAGGGTGGCCGACGTCGGATGAGGTGCCGGGCATCCTCGGGTCGCGGATGAGCCGTTTCTCCTCCGGCGCGATCTACTACTCCCCGGCCACTGGCGCGCAGGACGTCTACCGCGCCTTTTACACTCACTACGCGAAGCTGGGCAGCGGCGACGCTGTCCGGCTCGGCCTTCCTACCGCTTCCCAGGCTCCGGGAGCCGTCGCCGGCTCTCAGGTGCAGAAGTTCGCCAACGGCGGGCTGTACTGGACCAAGCAGCTGGGGACCCGCGAGGTGAACGGTGAGATCTACAAGAAGTACCAGCGGCTGGGCGCGGAGAAGTCGAGGCTCGGTATGCCGACTCGGGGCGACTACGCTGTCTCTACAGGGAGGGCCACCGACTTCCAGGGAGGCAAGATCACGTGGAGCTCGACCAGCAACAAGACAACGGTGACGTACAAGTAGACGTCAGGCTGAATGAGCTGAGCTCCCGCTACGAGGGCCGTCTGGGTGGTCAGGTGGTGGCCGAGATCGACTTCTCGATCCGAGGCACCACCATGATCATCACCCACACCGGTACCCGGCCGGCCTTGCGCGGGAGAGGCATCGCGGCGCAGCTGACAGCTTTCGCGTTGTCGGACGCGCGCGACCGGGGAATGTCGGTTCGGCCGGTGTGTCCCTACACCGCCGACTACATCGCGCAGCATCCGGAGTACTCAGACTTGCTGGCCTGAGGCTGGACGGGCGGGACCCGCTGAAGTCCCGCCGGACTGGCTCACCTGGTCAGTGCGGTGTACGGATGGCTGCGTCGTCGCTGATCCACAGGTCGACCAGCCCACGGAAGTGACCGATGAACATGTCCTGCTCCTCCGCCGGGTAGGTCGACCGGATGGTATCCAGCAGCATGGTGTCGAACTCGGTGGATGAAACCCACTCCAGCACCAGGTCGTCGATGTCGGCCAGTGCGCTGGCACAGAACTCCTGGTACCGGTCGGTGTCGAAGTGGGCGTCGGCGAGCCGCTGATAGGACGCCAGCTTGTCGGTGTAGTCGAGGTTGGGGTCGTCTGCGACGGCGTACCAGGGGTCCGGGTCGACATGCAGCTTTGCCCGACGATCGGTGGCGGCACAGAAGGCGGTCCACCGGACCAGCGCCTTCATCGCCCAGGGGAAGTAGTAGTGCAAGGAAGTGACCGCGACATCGGGACAGGCGTTGGCGTAGTCGATCGGCAGCACGCTGTCGCCTTGGATCAGCATCTCGCAGGAGTTGAACTCCCAGCGGAAGAAGGCGTTAACCGTCTGCGCGATGGTGACTGCCTCCTGCCCGACGCCGGCCGAGAGGAAGTCGTGCTCGACGGCGTACCGGTTGTGCATCGGTTCGTCCGGCCGGAAGCTCATCACCATCGTCTCGGGTCCGATAGTGAGGGCGCGGGCAAAGACGTCGAATGGTTCCACTGCCTTCTGCAGGTGCATCAGCATCTCGCCCGAGTCGTCGTAGGACGAGAGCAGATCACGCTCGTCCTTGATCCTGGACACCCCCCTCCAGCCACCGCCGTCGAACGGCTTCATGAAGAGCGGGTAGCCCATCTCCCGGGCGATCTCTGCCAGGTTGAAAGGGTCGTTGTAGTTGCGGGCCGTGTAGGCCCAGCGCACGTTGTCGACCGGGTTCTTGTGCGGTACCAGGACAGTGTCCGGCACGTTCATGCCGAGCCGGATCAACGCACAGTACGCCGCATGCTTCTCCATCGACTGAAAGGTGAAGGGCGAGTTCAACAGGTAGACGTCGTCCATCAGCGCGACCTTCTTCAACCATTCCCGCGGGTGGTAGTACCAGTAGGCCAGCCGGTCGATCACCACGTCGTGTCGCGCCCGATCGCGCAGGTTGAACGGCGCAATGTGTACGCGTTCGGTGTCCAGCACGTGCCGGGTACCCCCGTACTCGAAGGCACCGATCCGGGAGGCGATGGCTTCGAAAGCGCGGGGCCAGTCATCCTCCGCTCCGAGCAGCAGGCCGACCAGATGGTGTCTGTCCGTCATCTCTCTCCCTTTGAAGATCGGATTCGTGGAAGATCAGCAGAACCTCGGTAAATGGTGTGCAAGCTGGCGTTGCCACCACTCCCAGTCGTGGCTGACGTCGTAGCCCCATAGGTCCAGCTCGCACCGGATCCCTTTCTCCTGCAGCAGACGCGCCATCGTGACCGTCGAGGGAAGCGCCTTGGTGGGGTGCGTCTCCCAGGCGCCCTGGCCCACGACGACCAAGATCGACAGCCGCTGCCGTAGCCAGTCGAGATGATCACCGTGCAAGTTCGGCACATAGTCCGTCGGGTTGGCGAAGTAGGTGGCGTCACCCCGGTCGCCCCACGACCCCCAGGTGGTGACGTCGTAGTTCCCGGACAACCCGATCGCCAACGGAGCAAGGTCCGCGCGCTGCAAGGCAAAGTGAACGGCATGGTAGGCGCCGAGGCTGCAGCCGAGTGTGATCAGCTCCACCCCCTGGCCGGTGTCGTTGTGGATATGCGGGACGACCGAGTGGGTCAGCCATCGGGTGTAGACCTCGTGCCGTAGCGCCCGCTGCTCGATCGGCAACGCCTTGTCCGACCAGGTGTCGGCGTCAAGGGAGTCGACGCAGTAGAGCTTGATCCGCCCCCCGTTGATCAGGTCCGCCACGGCGTCGACCATTCCGTTCGCCTCGAAGTCCCAGGCCCGGCCAGCCTCGCTCGGAAACACCAGCACCGGCCGCCCGTAGTAGCCGTACTGGACGACGGTCATGCCGCGGTCGATCCCGCTGCCCAGCGGCAGCTCGAGCTGGTGCCGGTTCACGACTTCATCTTTTGCCAGCCCGACCCGCCGCGCAAGCCTTGGTCGGGGATGTCCCGCTCTCGTGCCCGAATGTGGTCCGGGAGTCGCAGCCCGGTGCGGCGCAGCTCAATCTCCGCCAGCTGGTTGATCACCGCAACGTCACCCGTACGCCATGCCCTGACCGGGTCGTCACTGATCTTGGCGAGCACGTGCATCGGCTGGGTGGTCATCGCCCGCAACGCGAAAAGGTCCAGGTCGGCGCTGGAGTCGATGAAGCGTTGCGCGGCCCGAGCGCGGAAGAAGAACGCGAGTCGTCGCGGCAGCCAGATGGCTACCACGACGGTGACAGGGATCAGGAAGACCAGCCAGCCAACGGTTGTGGCGAGCCTCTCAATGCTGGCGACCTGCTGGTCGGCCGATGCCCGCAGAGTGGCCACGGAGTCGGCGGCCGAGTCGAAGGGACGCCGTAGTTGATCACCAATCGCCGGAATCTGCGAGGCTTCGGTGCCGGCGTCGCGGAGATCGTTGGACAGCCGTTCGGTGATATTGGCCGTCTCCCGGGCCGGGACCGCCACGGCGTCGATGCTGGCGTGGACGAAGGATCCGGCGAGCCACCAGACGACGGCCCAGCCTATGACAAACAAGTCGGCGGCGACCTGGCCAAGGAAGCGCCACGGCCGTCGCGCGTAGATACCCATGAAGGCGACCCTACGCGGGTGGTGGCAGGATGTGCGGGTGCGTCGACTCCCCAGGTCCGCGAGATCTTCCGTCACGGCGCCCTGCCGGAAGGCAGTGGTCGTGCTGTGCTGCGCGGCGGCGCTGGTGTTGCCTGGGTGTACCGGCCAAGGGGGCTCCCCCGCCCCCTCGGGGTCGGCCGACACCCCGCAGCGGGCCGCCACCGAGCTGGCCACCGGCCTGACGAAAAAGGACGTCACCAGGGTCGAGTTCGCCGGGGCTGCTGCGAGCGACGTGAACGACCGGCTGACCGCGCTGCTGGCCGGCCTCGGTCCGGTCACCCCGACCGTCAGCGTCGGCGGGGTGGATGTCCAGACCGATACAGCCAATGCCACCTTGAAGTACACCTGGACGTTCCCTGGGGTGAGCCAGCAGTGGAACTACGAGGCCACCGCGACCTTGGTCGACGAGGCTGGCCGCTGGAAGACCCGATGGGAACCGACTCTGCTTCAGCCCGATCTCGCTGCCGGCACTCGGCTGACCGCGAGACGGCTGGAGCCGGAGCGCGCCGAGGTGCTCGGACAAGATGGCGTAGCGCTCGTGCAGAGGCGGGTCGTGGTCCGCTACGGCATCGACAAGGCGAGCGTGTCCGGCGATGCGCAGCTGACTTCGGCGCGCAAGCTCGCCAAGCTGATGGGCGTGGATGCCGGCAGCTATGCCGCCAAGGTGAAGGCGGCGGGAGCCCAGGCCTTCGTCGAGGCCATCACGTTGCGTGCCGACGACCCGAAGCGGCCGGTCAACAAGACCGTGTTCGCCATCCGGGGTGCTCTGCCGGTCGAGGGCGAGCAGATGCTGGCACCCACCCGCGACTTCGCCCGGCCGATCCTCGGAACGGTCGGCGAGGCGTCGAAGGAGATCGTTGACGCCTCGGACGGCGCGGTCGTCGCCGGCGACCAGGTGGGCCTCTCTGGTCTGCAGCGGCGGTATGACGCCCAGTTGCGCGGCATCCCGGGTGTCCAGGTGCGGGTGCTGACCACCTCGGGCGCGAGCCCGTCGCCGTCCGCTTCGTCCCCGTCGGCATCCCCGCAGGCCGCTCGCACCATTTTCGAAGCCAGAGCCGTCCCGGGGAAACCGCTCAAGCTGACTCTCAACCTGCGGCAGCAGGAGATCGCCGAGGAAATCCTGGCATTGACCAAGCCGGCCAGCGCATTGGTGGCGATCCGCCCCTCCACCGGGGAGGTGCTGGCGGCTGCCAATGGGCCGGGAACCGGCGGGCAGTCGGCGGCGACTGTTGGCCAGTATCCGCCGGGGTCGACGTTCAAGGTGGCTACCTCGCTGGCGCTGCTACGGGCCGGCCTGACGCCGAGCTCGAAGGTGACCTGCCCGGCTACTGTGACGGTGGACGGCCGACGGTTCAAGAACTACAGCGACTACCCGCGCACTGCCCTCGGCACGATCAACCTGAGGACGGCGGTGGCGCAGTCCTGCAACACCGCGTTCATCGGGCAGCGCGGCAAGCTCAGTGGAGATGATCTTGCCCAGGCGGCCGCGTCGCTGGGCGTCGGGACGGACTATGACGTGGGCTTCCCCTCCTTCTTCGGTTCGGTGCCGCAGGACAAGTCGGCCACCGGCCAGGCCGCCGCACTGATCGGTCAGGGCAAGGTGCAGGTTTCGCCGCTGGCGATGGCGTCTGTCGTCGCCTCGGTGGCTGCAGGGAAGACCGTGCTCCCGCGGCTGGTCAGCGACAAGGAGGTGTCGCCGAAGGCACAGCCACTCACCAGCGCTGAGGCCAGGCAGCTGAGGGAGATGATGGGTGCGGTGGTCGCCGAGGGCAGCGGCCGGTTCCTGGGTTCGCTACAGCCACCGAGCGTCATCGCCAAGACCGGAACCGCCGAGTACGGCACCGCGGATCCGCCCAAGACCCATGCGTGGATGATCGCCGCCCGGGGCGACATGGCGGTGGCCGTGTTCGTCGGCGACGGCGACTCGGGGTCGAAGACGGCGGGGCCTCTGCTGCAGAAGTACCTGAAGGCGGTCGGTTAGTCATGAGCGTCCAGGTCGACAGTCTGGCGACCCAGACGGCCGAGGTCGTCACCTTCGGCGAGGCGATGACGTTGATGCTCGCCACCGAGGACCTGCCGCTGCTGGTGGCCAACCAGCTGAGCCTCGGAATCGCGGGGGCCGAGAGCAATCTCGCCACCGGTCTGGCACGGCTGGGACATCAGGTCGGCTACTTCGGCCGGGTCGGTAAGGACGTGTTCGGCGAACGCATCCGGCGGGCGCTGTTGTCCGAGGGCATCGACGTCTCCCACCTGGTCAGCGATCCCGAGCTGCCGACCGGGCTGCTGATCCGCGACTCTCCGCACGGTCGGCCGATCACCGTCATCTACCGGCGGACCGGCAGCGCCGCCAGTGCCACCTCGGTGGAGGACGTTCCGACCCAGATGATCGAACGGGCCCGGGTGTTGCACGCCACCGGCATCACCGCGGCGCTGTCGCCGAGTGCGTACGACGCCACGGTGCATGCGATGCGAACCGCCCGCGAGGCAGGCGTCACGGTGACCTTCGACCCGAATGTGCGCCTGCGGCTGGCCGATGTCGGCCGCTGGCGGCAGATCGTGGACGCACTCGCCCGGCACGCCGACATCGTGTTCACGGGTGCGGACGAGTCCAAGATCATCTCGGGGACTGCGGACCCGGGCCAGTGGTACGCCGAGCGGGGTGCCGCCATCGTGGTGGTCAAGGACGGGATAAGAGGCGCAACCGAGTACGACAGGCAAGGCCAGATCCATCAGGCCGCTCGTACGGTGACTGCGGTGGATCCGGTGGGAGCCGGCGACGGCTTCAACGCTGGCTGGCTGTCCGCGTGGCTGCGTGGGCTGCCGGCCGCCGAGCGCCTCAGTGAGGGGGCGGCGGTTGCCTCCCTGGTCGTGGCCACCCGCGGGGACGCCACCGGTCTCCCGGACGCCGATACCAGAGACGCCATCCTGGCGGACAGCCACGACATCGACAGGTAGGGAAGTTGATCATGAAGGCAGTTCGAGCTCCGCATGAGGTGAAGTCGCTCATCGTCGACAGCGGTGTGATCGGGATTGTCCGTACAGACAGTTCAATTCGGGCCGTTGAGCTGACCCGCACCATCTGGGACGCCGGCGTCGCGGTGGTCGAGGTGGCGTTGACGACGCCGCAGGGCCTGCAGGCGATCGAGACCCTCGCCGCCGAAGTCTCCGGAGGCCGGGTCATCGGCGCCGGCACCGTGTTGGACGGCGCCACCGCACGCCTGGCCGTGCTCGCCGGCGCACAGCTGCTGGTCACGCCGACCTTGGTGGAGGAAGTGATCGAAGTGGGGCGGCGGTACGGCGTGCTGACCGCCATCGGCTGCTCAACACCGACCGAGATGCTCCGGGCCACGACCCTCGGCGCGGACCTGATCAAGGTCTTCCCGGCCAGTCTGTGGACCCCGAAGATCCTGAGCGACGTGCTGGCTGCGCTTCCGCAGCTCGACTGCGTCCCGACCGGCGGCGTGTCGCCTGAGTCGGCCGCCTCCTGGATCAAGGCCGGCGCCCGCGCGGTGGGCCTGGGATCGGCGCTGACCAAGGGCGAGGACCCCTCGGCCAGCGTGCGGGCGCTACTTGCGGCCATCCAGGAGGCCCGGTCCTAAGCCAGCAGATCGGCCGTACCAACGCTGGAGTCCATTTATCGGCCGCTCGTCGCGCGCGAGAACCGCGACACACGGGAAATCAGCGCGTTGCTAGGCCGATGAGGGGCACATTTCTGGAATCGCTCCGCGCCGAGGCGACCTAGACGCTGTCGAGCAGGCGGCGGAGGCTGTCGCCGTCCCGCTTGAAGTCGAACGTGAAGTCGGAGTGAAAGGCCTGTCGGGACCTTCCACCGGGTGGGTGCTGGTGGTCGGCCGGGCACCAGAACTGGTGGTAGTCGTCGCCCATCACCGACGAGATCAGGTATTCGTTGGAGGCCGTGTACTGGTCGGACCCGATGACGATGCGTGTTCCCGGGCGTCGGCTGAAGATGCAGTTGAAAAGCGCTGAACCGGCAAAGCCAGCGACAACATCTGCCTCGGCGAAAAGGGCGACCTGGGACGCCATGTCGAGTGTCTCGGGTCGGACGACTGTGAAGTCCCGGGTCAGGAACTCAGCCTCCACTTCGGATGCGTTGCGGCAGCGCCGCGGCAGCGAGTCCGGCCGGCTGACGAAGATACGCGCAGGTCCGCCGGTGGGTTCTGGTGCCAGCGCGTCGCGGATAGTGGCCCAGACGTCCTTGATCTCGGGATCGATGTACCGACCGTTGTGGAGCTGGTGGGTAGCGCCGACGAGTGTCTGTACCCGGAGCGGGTCGTGGAAGACGATGATGTCGGCCTCGTCGATGCCAAGCGCACCCAGCAAAGTGCGTTGAAACGGTCGGAGCACGTCGGTTGGGCGGTCGACGCTGATCAGGACTTTCAGGTCCGGCCAGCGCTGTCGGGCCACCTGCAACCCCCAGATGCGAGCCAGGTCCTCGGTCATGAAGTGCCCAAAGTGGCCGGGGAACTCGGAGTCGAGGTGGTAGAAAACCCCCTCACGCTGCTCGGCTCGCTCGCAGTTGGGCGGCATCTCCACAAGTTCGGTGCCGACCTCGGGCGCCGCGCGCGTCCACAGCGGCCGGCGCAGTGGGTGGTGGAACGAAATGGGCAGCACAGCGCTGCCCTGGATGGCTAGCTGGCGCCGGATGCAGATAACGTCGTTGTAGGCGCGAACGTATCGATCGGGCAGCTCCATCGGGTCATGAAACCGACGCCTGAACTGCTCGTCGTTGACTGTCACAGTGGCTCGAGAACGGAAGTCTTTTTTCGGCCGGTGCTCGAGCTCAGTGCCCCACGACTGGCCGTTCCGGCGAATAAGGATGTCAGGTACGTGGCGGTCCCGGAGCTTTGGAAGGCGGGTGCCGCGGACTCGGAAGGTGAGAGCGGCGCCGTCGACGGCGGTCGAACTCACCATACGGCTTAGTGATGCACTCCCGAGCTCGGCATCATCGATCTCCAGCCACCGGTCGTCGTCCGAGGTGGAGCTGTCGATGACGTAGATGCCCTGGTCGCCGACCCAAGGCAACAGGAAATGCAGACACCGCCGGCTGGTGTCCACGTTCACGCTCACCTCGATGATGGCAGCAGCTGTGGGGACCGACCGGAGCACACGAATAACCAGGTCGAGGGAGCTCACCGAGCTGTGCTGGGCGCCAGGCGGGAGCTGACTCGGCGGTGGACCGGCTCCTACCGTGATGATGCGGAGCTGCCGTTCAGTCGGCCAGGGTGAACCTCTCGCCACCTCGACATTCCCACCATGCCGCACGACAATCACTGGCCCCGGAGCGGCCGACGTCAGGGCATCACCGTACCGGGAGACCTGGATCGACGGCGGCTCTTCGGTGTGCGGCCGGCGCCACAGACTCAGGCTGTTGCGGACCCGGTGGCGAATGTTGTCTCTGCGGCGCCACGCTTTGCCGACTGGTCGCACCACGTGCCGACGGAACCAGCGACCGCGCAAGAGCATGGCAGGATCGTAGTCCGGCTTGACGTTTCAGGTGCTGGAGCAGCGCAATCTGTCTCACCCAAGCGAGAACGGTCATCACCGTCCTCTAATCGCTTCGGGGCAGGGCACCGGTGGTTCGCACTCCTACTTATCCACAGCGTCTCGTCAAATCCCGCTGAAATGTCACCTCGTGCGTTTATAACTCAAGGACAAAGCGTCCCGCACGCAGCACCTATTGGGGAGGAAGCATCATGGCCTTGGTTCGGCGCATGGTTTCAGACATTAGTGGCACTGAAGCCGCCGACTCTGAGTTCATCACCTTGATCGTCCGCCAGCACCCCGCAACCAGGGAAGCCAAGGCTTTGGACGTCCTTCCAACCGAGATCGCTCAGTTCAACGAGACGTCGGACCTCGTGACGCTCGAGGTGGGTAACGGTGCAGAGAAACGGACGATTCTCGTTCCTCTGGCGGACTTCCGCCGACTCGTCTCCGACGACGTGGTCAGAAACGCTCGCCCGACAAGGGGGCGTCGTCCCGGCTTCTCCACTAAGGGATGAGCGGCCCACGACCAAAGATGCAGCTGGACGGGTATAAATGCGAACTTCTTCACCACATCGAGCGCACATTAGTAAGCCAGCATTAACGACACACTGTCACGCAGGTATAAATCTGACCTTTATATTTTAATACTGTACACATTCATTACTTTGGCCGTACGCTGCAATATCTCCTACCCGCGAAAGGAAATAGCGCGCATGGCTACCAACTTCCGCACATTAGCCATCTCGGCTGCGTCAATCGCAATGCTGGCGGGCACGGCTCTGGTTCCCTTGCCCAGTCAGGCCGCGACTCCCCCGCCGTCGGTGAACATCACTGTCCCGAACTACAACCACACCGCCAGGGTCAGCCCCACCGAGTACCAGGCACTCCGGCTCGCGGCCAAGCTCAAGAAGCAGACCCGGGGCCAGACCTTGGACTACCGGAAAGCCAAGAAGACGTTCGGCAAGGGGGCAACCAGGGCGAGCTGGCGTCGTCAGTACACGGCCGGCTGGAAGGCGGCCGGAGGCAAGACGTCACACGTAAGTAAGGGTGAGCGTAAGAAGATCGAGGCTGAGCGCAAGAAGTACCAGCCCAAGAGCGCAATCGGTACGCTCGCGAAGTGCGAGGGCAAGAGTGGCTATGTCCGCCTCGATCCCTCTCAGAACGACTACTTCAACTTGAACTACTTCGACTCCTGTGAGACGAACAAGCTGACCCGCAACATCGGCTGGTGCGTGGGGATCGCAGGGGGAATCGCGATGATGATCCGCATCCGGCTGTCGTTGCGATAATGTCGTTGTTCGTCACCGGGTGTGGAGGTACCTACGCTTGGGTGACCGCAGCCCGGGATAACAGCAGCCTCCGCGCGGTCATCGTTAAGACGGGCAACGTCACCAAGGCACAGCCCGCCAGTCCGACCCCGCAGAATCCAGTGCGTTGCCAGGTACCCGTGAGGATCGTGCCACAGTGACCAAGACCTACCGCGAGAGAGTCCACCTTTCGGCCCGCATCATGGGCGGAATCATGGCGCTCGGTGTCATCGTCTTAGCGACGCTGCTCGGCGCCGGCTACTTCGTAGAGTCGAGCATGGAACTCAGCGCCGCTTTCATGGCGGTCTGTCTGATCGTCGTCAGTGCCACCAGGCCCAGTCGCCCAAGACCAAGACACCAAACCACTCGAACCAGCCAAACCACGGCCTCGCCACTGAATCCCTAAGTGGGTAGAGGGACGCTGAGCCACTCAGAAAGCCGCCTCCGGTATTCGGAGGCGGCTTCCTATAGGCACTCACTGCACGATGCTGGCAACGTCAGTAAGGAACCGCGGGAGAGTCGCCAGCACGGTGACCACCAGGGCTACGCGCAGACCGGTGGTGACCCGCGCAGCTGTAGCGCTCGGCCATGCGATCAAGCGGTTTACTAAGACAAATATGATGGCTCCTCCTATCAGGATGGCCACCGGCAGAACACGGCCTCCGGCGGCGGTCGCTAGCACCGCCAGCGGGAGGAACAGCAATGCGCTCCAGCGCGGGAGGGGCAGGAGCTGACTCAGACGCGCTACGCTGACCGCCACCGAAGCCCCCGTGACCAGCGCCAAGAGGGTGAACACCGCGACCGCGAGCCACCCGGGGCCGACGATGCCAAAGTCAGGGTTCTCTGGCCTCAGCGGCTCAGATATCACCCCGAGGGCAATGAGCAAGAAGAGTCCCAGAGCTGCACCTCCGACTGCGCCACGCGGCAGGGCGCGATGCAGAACCACATAGGCGGCAGCGACCGCCATGCCAAATGGCAACCCACCGAAGAGGATGAAACCCATCGTGCCACCGAAGGAGATGTCCCCCACAACCTCTTGCGCCTCGGTTATCTGTCCCTGGGCGTCGGGGGACGTCGCCGCCAGCAGACGCATGGCCAGTCGGCCGCCTGTTCCCACCACCAGAATCCCGACGGCGGAACCGCAGATCAGCACAAGAGCCAGGTACCACAGGTACAGCCGGGCGGACAGCATGACCGGAGCCCGGCCAGCACGGTTTCGCCATTCCGAAGGCAAAACCATCATCCGATCGTGCCAGCGCACCACGAGAACAACGGCAACTAAAAGAATCAACCCGAGCACGATCATGAGCAGCACAGAAGCACTATTTCACTCACCTGGGCGGTTGCGCTGGGCCAATGGAGATTCAGTCAGCCTTTTAGACGTTAGCGGGTGACCAGGACTTGGAGCTCGCCCACGGGCAGCTGGGTGGAGGACGTCATCGGCATTGTGATCACTCCCGAACTGCCGTTGATGCTCCACCGCACCGCCCAGTAGGTGATCGCGGTGACTGTGTAGTCGCCCTTCGGCAGCGACGGCTTCGTGTAGGTATGGCCACAGCCCGGCGACTTCTTCGCCGGCCCGACCCGCCACGACCACTTCGTTCCGGTCCCGCGACACGTCACTGTGGCGCCGTCACCCATTCGGAACACCATCTTGGTGATCCGCGCATCCAAAGAGACGCTGAGGTTGGCGACCGCCTGCGACACCGGCCCGACATGGGTTGGCCCGTCGGCCCACAGCCACAACGGATAACCCACCACCGCCATGTCCCACTCGTTCAGCTTCGGCGAGGGACCAATCCCGGGCACCACCCTCGGCAGCTGCAGCCGAGCAACCGCAAGGTAGGCCACCTCCCGCGGCGTGACGGTCACCCTCGGCGGCCCGTTCGTGACCGGCTGTCCCCACTGCGGCGTTAGGGTCGCGACCACCGTGTCCAGGCCAGTGTTCGGCCGAGCCGGTGCCGGACAAAACGCCGAACTGTTACCCACCCGAGTTATCGGCACATTCGTCTCCAGACACATGCGCTGCCGAGCCAAGGCTCCCCGATAAGCGGCAGCCGCTTGCTTGATCTCGACCTCAAGTCGCCTTG